>CAZUXT010000007.1:9782-78303 GCA_964624145.1 uncultured Eubacteriales bacterium
CTTCTCTTAATTACAATCAATTAGTGAGATGGATCACCAATAAGGAACACCATGCAGAGGAAATACAGCATATCATAAGTCAATATTTTTTAACTCAACGCATAAAAATGAATGAGAAGAAAGAACCTGAAGCACAACAAATATATATGAATCAGTTATCATTGTGTCATAAAATACTGGTACTCTCGATGAAGACCAAGCAGAGTCTGGAACTCTCAAATGTAGAGGAACTCAAAAAGACCGTAGTTGAATTCAAGAGCTCATATCTGGATTCCAAATAAAAAATCAAAAGGATGGACTCATGAATGTCAATCAAGCCATTCAAAAAAGGAGAGCCTTTCGTTCTTTAACACATGTTGAAATAAGTAAAAAAACAATCAATCACTTAGCAGAAAGCGCTCGACTCGCTCCCTCATGCTTTAACAATCAGCCCTGGCGGTTTGTTTTTGTCTCTGAGCCTAGCACTCTTAAAAAGATGCACTCGGCCCTCTCCGAAGGAAATGAGTGGGCTCAGTCAGCATCCATGATCATTGCTGTATTCAGTAAAAAAGAAGATGACTGTATTATCAGAGATAGGGAATACCATCTATTTGATTTGGGGATGAGTGTGGGATTTCTTATTTTAAGAGCCACAGAGCTCGGACTGGTCGCTCATCCTATTGCAGGCTTCAGCCCCAAAAAAACAAAGGAGATACTTGGTATCCCTGAGCCATATCAGGTTATAACGCTGATTATAGTTGGAAAGCACGCACAAAAAATCAATCCGGTTCTATCTGATAAGCAGAGAAGAGATGAAAAAAAACGGCCGTTGCGAAAGAATCTGCCCGAGTTTATTTTTTACAACCATGTTTCAAAAGGAACTCCTTCTTAATTTTGCCTTTCAGATTTTTATCAAATAGTTTTATATATATTTTCCGTCTCTTTGACGACCTTATCCCAGGTAGGTCTTTGGCTCAGCTGAGCTTTTGCTTTTACACCAAGTATTTTTATATTCTCGGTCTCTGACAAGAGCGATTCTAACGTGGATGTAAGGTCATCAGGATCTTTTGAATCAAAAAAAGCGCCATTAACTCTGTTATTGATCATTTCTCTGTGTGGGAGAATATCACTGACGAGGCAGCACAATCCATAACTCATGGCTTCCAGGAGAACAATGGGAAATCCCTCTAAATAAGAAGGAAGGACAAAAATAAGGGCGGAGCTCAAAAGCTCTGCTTTTTCTTTTCCCGTGACATACCCTGTGTATATGATATCCGGATTATTTTCGCTGAGAATTTTTAGTTTTTTTATATAGCCTTTTGTTGCACTTGAACCACCGGCAATGACCAGTTTCATGTCCTTTAAAAGCTCTGTATTTTTCTTAAGCCGGAGGAATGACCTTATAATCCAATCAACCCTTTTTTCGGGGGAAAGGCGGCCCATGAATAATATATAGTCTTTTCTGCTTAGATTGTATTTTCGTTTGATTATATCCGGCTCTGCAAACTCAGGCACAGATATCCCATGAGGAATATGAACAGTCTTTTTTTGATAATGGCTTTTAAAATAATCTTTGAGTTCCTTTGAGACGACAATAGTCTTTTCCGGAATACTCACGGATATCAGCTCTCCGATTTTAAGAAAAAATTTAGAGAAAATTCCCCATTTTTCTGAATCCCAGTCAAGTCTGTGAACCGTTGATATAATATTTTTATTGAAGATATATGGGATTATGGAAAAAAATGAAGGTCCTATGGCATGATAATGAATGATATCCACTCCTTTGAATAGAGCGTGGATGGAACAAAGAAAGCTATGGAGTGAAGCATCTATATGCTTTGTCTTGAATGTAGGGACATGAATAAGCGTCACTCCTTTATAGCTTTTAAGTCCTTTTTTTGTATACCAGGGCCTTACATAGACTCTAACATCATGTCCAAGACGGGCTAGCCCTCTGGCTAATTCATCAACATGATACTCCACTCCACCGAAAGTCACTGGAATTCCTTTTTGGCCGATAAACGCTATTTTCATGACAGGCTATCCAAATAAGCTCAATGACTTGTTTTTAATGACCCATAGGGTTGGTTTTAAAGGAAATCTTTTAATAGCCGGACTTGCAGTGCCAATCATCCAGCAATTTTTTGAACAGTTCTTGACAGAGTTTCTTATCTCTTTTGCTTTTTGAGAACTCCATATCTCATCAAAAGAGGAGTTGTGCAGATTTCCGAAACTGTCTATCCAAATGCTTTGTTCCATTCCATTACACGGCCTGACTTCTCCCCAGGGATCCAGAAAGAACATATCAGTTCCGGCTGTACAAGGAAGTAATCGCTCCCTTCCTAACACATAATTTATCAGACCTTTGTTAAAATAGGCTCTGTACCAGGTCTTGATGTTCCAGGTTTTCAACTGCTCTACCACTATTTTTTCGAATTGATTTATGACATGATTTTTGTTTTTTATCTCATTGTCGTATTTATGAAAGTAATACGAGTTGTGAACAACCGCTGTGGCGAATTCGACGTTATGTTTTTTTGACAGGTGGTACAGATCCGTTAAATCATCAGCATTTTCATCAGAAACCGTTACAGCAATACCGATATCTTTTGATCCCAGCTTCTTGAGCTCTAATAAGGTTCGGAGACCGCGGTCAAAGCTGTTTTTTAATCCGCGTAAATAGTCGTTTTTTTCAGCAAGTCCTTCCAAGCTGATCCTAATCCCTATGTTTTTGTTTTGTTTTGCTGCGGACAGAATCCTGTCTGTGAGGTATCCGTTTGTGGATATCACTATCCTGTCGGATTTTTTATTCAGTATCCCAATGATATCGTCAATATCCTCCCGGATAAACGGTTCTCCCCCTGTTATGTTACAGAAAGAAAGAGCTGGAAGTTTCTCCAGAAGTGAGGGCTTGAACTCTTCCTTCTCTGAGGTGGGATTCTTCCATATAAAGCACATTTTACATCTGTTCATGCATCTGTATGTCGTAATTATGGAGGCTTCGATTTTTTTCATTTAATGAGAAATTTTTTCATAGATGCTGAATAATCTGTTATAAAAGTTTGCCGGATTCAGCTTTGTTTCAGCCAACTTTCTTGCCTTTTTGCCCATTTCCCGTATTTTATCAGGATTATTGAGAAAATAGAGAATATGGCTTCTCAGTTCATCTTCATTTCCGGGCTGAAATGTCAACCCGGTCTCATAATCTACCAAAAGTTCAGGAATGCCTCCAATTCTTGAACCAATAACCGGTTTGCCTGATGCAAATGCCTCCGTAACAGCATACGGGCTGTTTTCATACCATTCAGAAGGCACGACCACGAACATGGCCTTTTTTAGGAACTCCATTATTTTCTCTTTCCCGGAATGACCGTAAAAAGTCACATTATTCAATTGTTCCTTTTGTTTGATTTTTTTCAACTCATGTTCAAGAGGTCCTTTTCCGTGAATCTGGCAGTCGGCATCAATACCTTTAACAGCTTTTAATAAGGTATGAAGCCCCTTTTCATATGACAATCTCCCGAAGTACATTAATGTCTTTTTATCCCATTCATAAGAACATCTGAACTCATCCGGAAAAATGGGATTGGGTAAATAGGAGATGCTCCTTGAAAAACCCATTTTCCTTAACTTGCCAATAAGAAATTGGCTCGGGCTTATAAATACATCTACGAGATCATAGATATGCATGACATTATGGTGGATAGACATCTCAAGAGTGTTCAACAGGCTTTTCAAATAAGAATCTTTTGTGCATTTATTTAAAAAACAATGATAGAATTTTTTTTGGGAACATCGTTCACAAATTTTTCCCCTTAAAAACAACGTATAGACTGGACATACCATTTTATAGTCATGAAGTGTCATCACAGAAGGTATATTTTCATTTTTCAATACGGTCAGGATGGACGGGGATATCTGCGAATGTATGTTATGGAGATGGACTATATCCGGACGTTCATCTTTTATAAGTTTTTTTATTTTCTTTTTCGCATCAATTGAGTAGATCAAATGGGCAGCTCCTGTTATTTTTTCCATTAAAGAAAGAGGATGGGTGAAATCGATGTGTTTTGTAAAATATTCTGAAGAGGAAGAATCAAAGTTATTCGGATTTGCCATGGAAAAATAAATGACCTTATGACCGTTTCTGGTAAGAATTCTGGCTGTGTCAAAAAAAGATCTCTCTGTTCCTCCTTTTAGGAAAAAGAATTTATTGACTAAAAGTACTTTCATTGGATCTGAAACGGTTTTAGGGAATCTATAAGTCTGTCTTTAATTATGTTTCTCGTTATTATAAGCTTACTGTCTATCATCGAGCGGATTTCATCTTTGTTTTTCAGGGTATAAGCCACCATGCTTTTTATTTTTTTTGAATCGATTTTTTCTATATCCAAACAAAAATTTTCGAATCCCAGTTCTTTCATGATTCCTTTACTCTTGTGCTGGTAGGCAAAAGAAACAGCAGGAGTCCCTGCAACGAGTGCGAATAGAGCGGAATGAAGTCTTGTGGTTAAAGCAATATCTGCTCTGGACAACAGGTCAATGATAGCATAAGGAGAGGAATCATCTGGCAGGTCATGATAAAAAAGATGTGGTGCTGGAATATTTTTTTTCAGCCTTAAGAAGAGTGTTTTTGATATCATTCGGTCGTCCTCAAAACTTCCGGGTCCCCTAGATTGAGGGAAAATAACAAAATTAGCCCCTTTGGAGTAATAATAATCGTGGCAGAATTTTTCCAATTCTGCCAGATATTTTTTATGATAATCTTTTTTTTGCTTCTTTCCTGAGTCTGGAAAATCCCATTTTCTTAAGGTTAATGCGATAATGGGTCTCTTTTCTCCTTGCGCTGGACCTGCTGTGTTTTTAAGTGTTTTTTCCCTCAAGAGTAAAGCTGTGTCCGGACACAGCTCGATTTTCTTAAAATCTGCAGATTTTTTTACGAGCTTTTTTGCCGATCGATATGAAATCATTTCTCTAGCAAATATTTTAATTGTTTTTTTATGCGATAGTAATCCGGACATCATGTTTGAAGCCATTCGATTGTAAAAGGGGCCGATTGACTGGGGGAAAAATATGACAGGTCTTTTCAGGAGCAGTGCTATCCGAACATGAATATAATTCTGAAAAAACATAGGACCAGGGATCCATTTCCGGTTCGTCCAAAAATATCCTCCTCCCGAACTAATAATAAGGTCACATTTTTCAATTTTTCTTAAGAGTCTGATTTTGTTTTTGATTGAAAACAAACACTTCAGGGACTCAATAATCTGCGCCCTTTTTCCTTTGAATACACTCGGAGCAGGTAAAAGCGGAGGAAAAATTTCTGTAACAAGGTTCTTGTAAAACTTTTGATCAAGGGCAGGTGTCCTTGAGACCAGTGAGATGTCAGATTTCTTGAAATGGGTTTGAAGAAAATCGATCTGAGCCAGAAGGATTCCAGAATCACCTGAGTTTAATATTGAATGGGTGTTGATAATCAAAATAACCATTTTTATTTTGCTTATTTGGGAAAATAATATCCTTTATATAAGGTGTTTCCCACTATATTTATAGTGTAGTATACTATGTATGACCATGAAAAACAGTTTTTTTGCCTCTTTAATGGCTGGGCTGATGGTTGCCCTTACAACCAGTCTTTTGATAAGTATCCTGTTTTCCTTATTTTACGCCCGTGATTTCAATAATCTATCTTTTTCTCTTTTTTTTGGCTATCTGATTGGTCGTATTGGGACCTATTTCATAGTTTTATCTATAGTAGCTTTTTGCGTTCTCAGTGTTTTTCGCAAAATTTTGAAAAAACCTTTGTTAAAACGCCGTGATTTCGGATTCTATTTATCAGGTTTTTTGGCCTTTGTTCTTTTTGTATCAGCCTTCTTATTTGTAAATTTTAATGTCTTGAGATATTCAAGAGAATTTAGAAGTTATGCTGTAAACTCTCTAATCGTCGTTGTGGGATTACTTGTTTTTATCCTATTTTATAGGATAATTCCTTTTTCCTTCTCATTATCTGATAAAAGAGTTTTAAGAATGATATCCATCATAGTAGGGATTTTTCTCGTGATTCTGTCATTAATGAATAATCCGCTCGAGCGAATAAGCACAGTTGAAGATAGAAGTCTCAATGCCCAAAGAAACTATGAGAGTAATGGTGATTATATCTATCCTAAAATTTATACAGGTAGAAAATTGAATATCATCATGTTGTCCATAGACACATTAAGAGAGGATGGACTGAGCTGTTATGGAAATCCAAGAAAGACAAGTCCTTATATTGATGCCCTTTCAAATGATTCTCTCTTATTCCGGAATGTTCTCAGTCAGTCTTCATGGACTCTTCCTTCACATATGACAATGATAACATCTCTGCATCCTTCCTCACACGGATGCACGACATCTCATGTTTGGACAGGTGATATTGAACGGCTGGATGAGTATTGGGTCACCTTGCCTGAAATTTTAAGACAATCAGGATACAAAACCGCTGCCTTTACAGACGGCCCCCTTTTGGGACCGGTGTTTAATTTTGATCAGGGTTTTGAGGTTTGTGATGATTCTGGGGGAGGAATAATATCCGTTGCCCAAAAAGCCATAGAATGGATGAACAATTTGAGTGGGGATATCCCTTTTTTCCTTTTCCTCCACTGTTATGATGTCCATAATTACATGCCACCTGAAAAACATGAAGACATGTTTGTAAAAGATTATAATGGCAAACTCTTAAAATACCGGAAAAAAGGAAAGGTTCTTCCCCAACGTATCACAGCCAATGCTTTTTACACTCTCTCAGACAGTGATGTTTCGTATGTGAGGGCTCTTTATGATGCTGAAATATTTAATGTCGATACAGAGTTTGGGAAAATACTTGATTATCTTAAATCAAAAAATTTATATGAAGATGCCATCATCATTGTGACTTCTGACCATGGTGAAGAATTCTGGGAACATGGAGGAACCGGTCACGGATGGTCGCTCCATCAGCATCAGCTCAAAGTGCCGTTGATCTGGAAATCTCCGTTTTTCCCTGATAAAGGGAAGGAAATACTCATGCAGGTAGGGCTTATTGATATTTATCCCACTTTGCTGGAAGGATTGGAAATTCCAATCCCTTTTGAGGCTCAAGGATTATCCCTGATGCCTTTTCTGAAGGGCCGAAATTATCCAAAAAGGACATTTCTCGCTGAAGCATCTCATCTTAAAAATCAGAAGTGCTTGATCAGAGACAGATATTCCTATTTATACAACACTTATCCTCCCATAGGGGAGAGTGTGTTTGATTTGAAGAGATTTATTTATGTATGGAGAGCTGTGTTTCAGAGAAGAGGCGGCGAGCTTTTTGACCTTGTTGTTGACAAGGATGAAAGGAACAATATAATCCATTTGAAACAGGAAGAAGCTGATGATATGAAAAAGGAAATGTTGGAGAATGTTAATTTGTACTTGGGCGTTCGTCTATCGATGAAAATCCGAAAAAATAGAATGGATGATAAAACCAGAGAAGAACTCCGGTCTCTTGGTTACATAAAATAAAAAGAATTTCATTATGAGCGATGTCGTTTTAGTCAAACTGGAAAGGCGTGATAAAGCGCACCAAATAGCCCCCCCTTTCAGTCTGCTTTATTTAGGGGATTCCCTTGAAAAGGCCGGGTTCACGGTGAGATTATATAATGAACAGGGAACAGAAGCGAATATCCAAAAATTGCTGGAATTAATACATGAAGAAAACCCTGTTTTTATCGGCTTTTCCTGTTTTACGGATTTATCTCTTCATCATTCAAAAAAAGCTTCTATCGAAATAAAAAAGAAGGCCGATACTCCGGTTGTGTGGGGCGGGATTCATCCGACAATACTTCCGGAGCAAACTCTTATGAATGACTTTATTGATATCATTGCCATAGGGGAAGGGGAAGAGACGGTCGTCGAGCTTGCCGGTTTATTGAAAACGAAAAAAAGAAGCCATATGGAATTAAAAAACATAAAAGGGATCGGATTTAAGAGTAAGGGACAGCTTATCTTTAATGAGTCAAGACCTTTTATAAAAGATCTTGATGCCTATTCACCGGCATGGCATTTGCTTGACAGTGACAAATATATCTATTCCGGGAAAAATTTTTACACTCAAATAGGTTCAAAGCTTTCCGAGGAGAGAGTAACAGCGCTTTATACGAGCAGGGGATGCCCCTGGAGATGCGGGTATTGTTATAATCAGGCAGTCAATAAAAGAGTTTTTAGATCACAGACTCCTGAAAAGATCATAAAAGAGATCATGTTCTGGAAAAAGAGGAATGTGTCAACCGTTATTTTTGAGGATGATAATTTTTTTAGCGATAAGAACAGAGTTCTTGATATTATCCGTAATGTTGATATCAAATGGTCTGCAACCATAAGAGCCAATTATATAGCCAATTGGGGTGAGGAATTTGTAAAAGAATTGAGTTCAAACGGATGCATAGAACTGAGAATCGGAGCAGAGTCCGGCTCTCAGAAAATTTTGGATATTATGAAAAAAGACATAACGGTGGAACAAATCAGAGAAGCTGTGGATCTGTGCTCAAAATACAGAATAAAAACACTGCTGAATTTTATGGTAGGGATTCCGGGGGAGACATGGGATGATGTGAAGATGACACTGGATTTTATGGATGAGCTGGAAAAGAAGAGTGAATTCGTGTCTATTGGTTCACCTGGGGTTTTCGTCCCCTGGCCTGGCCTGGATTTGAGCAGACGAGCCGAAGAAAATGGCTTTATTCCTCCCGAAAATCTGGAAGGATGGGCAAGACAATGGGCTCAAAGGTCAAGGCTAGCTCCTTATAATGATAAAAGGATAAAATTCTTGGGTTTTTATAAAAGCTTAATAAGAAGAGACCTGAAGGATCTGTCTTTCCCCTTATTTGCAAAGATTCTTAGGAATGTGGCCGCGTGGAGATGGGAGAATAGGTACTTCAAATATCCTGTTGATTATTACATTCCGCATTTTTTTCTTGAATTGTTGAGAAAATCCGGGATGAAAAGATTATCGGACGCTTTGTTCGAATAAGCTTTTTTGTCTTTTTGAAGAGGGTAAATACAATTTAAATATGAACATTTTTTTAATAAAGAAAGCTAAGAACATCAGAAGCCTCAGGAAAATTCCGCTTCCCCATGAATTTCTCATAAAAAATATAAAATACAATTATTTGTACAGTGACTCGAGACCGCCTCTTATTAAAGCTCTCTGCCTTTATGTAACATACAGATGTAATATGCGCTGCAGGATATGCGGAATCTGGAAAACAGGCTCACAAGTCTCTGAAATGTCCCTGAATGATCTGGAAAATGTATTGAGTGATCCTTTGTTCCGTCAAATAGAATTTGTGAATATAAACGGAGGGGAGCCAAATCTGAGGAAAGACCTGACACAAATTATCAGATTGATGGTGCGTAAATTAACACATCTGAACACCATTACCCTGAACACGAACGGACTGCCAACGGACAGGGCTTTAAAAAACGTTAAAGAAATTTCCCGTATATGCCAAAAGAGCGGTATTCATTTCTCAGTGAGCGTGTCTTTACATGATCTGGAAAAAAGATTTGACTTTCTTTCTGGAATTAAAGGCGCCTTTCCCAAAGTCGTACAGACGATTAGAGAATTGAAAAAAATACAGAAACAGAACAAATTTTTCTTATCCGTAAACTGTGTCATTACAAATTATAATCTGTTGCATGTTCATAAACTAAAAAAATGGTGTGAAAAGGAGGGGATATATCTCAATTTCACTCTGGGAGAGGTAAGGGAAAGATTCAATAATGAATCAATGAACAACATACTTGTCAAAGCTGATAACAGGAAATATCTCATCGAGTTTTTGTATGATCTAGCAGAAACAAAGAGTATTTTTCAACACCATGCTTACAGATATCATTGTATGGCCGATATGCTGCAATCAGGTACGGAACGGACTCTTTCCTGTCATTATTTGATGTTCGGGGCTATTTTGGGGGCAGATGGAACATTATACTACTGTAAAGACAGTAAAGCTCTGGGAAATACACAAGAGAAATCAGCGTATAAAATATATTTTAAAAAAGAAAATCTTGATTACCGCAGAAACATTCTTATGAAAGGTAAATGTAAAAAATGTCCTCCTAACACGTTCAACAGATTTGAGTTCGAAAAGGATATAATGAAATACCTGTTTTTCTTTATTAAAAAAAAATATTTGGGAACAGACCGAATAAAATGTGACCAATGATCCATGATCAGATAAAAAATTATTTTCATATGAAAAAGAATTTGAACAGATCTTTTTCCAGATTGAGAACAAGACAGAATGAGAAACTAAAGAACCTAATCTTTTATGCATATGAAAATGTTCCTTATTACAGAGAACTGTTTGACAGGAATCATATTTCACCACAAAGTATTGAAAATGCGGATAGTCTCCGTAAGATCCCTATCACAACAAAGAAAATATTACAGTCTCTGTCTTTAGAAAAGAAGACATCCAAAAAAGTTGATCTGTCTTCATGTGTGAGAATAACGACCAGCGGTTCAACCGGGATTCCCCTAGAAATATTTTACTTAAAAAATGATTATTCTGTGCTGAATATGAATTGGATCAGGCCTTTATTGGTGTATGGAGTCAAGCCCTGGCAAAAAAGACTGGAAATCACAGGTCCACACAATATAGCGAATAAGAAAAAATGGTACCAGTATTTTCGGTTATGGCGCAGCAAAGGGATATCAATTTTCAATCAACCAAGTGAAATGCTTACAGAATTGAATTCTTATAAGCCGGATGTCTTATATGGATATTCAGGAAGTTTAAAACTTCTGGCAGAATACAGCAGGATAAATGATCTCGAAACCATAAATCCCAAATATATTTTTGGGGTCTCTGATCTGCTGGACAGAGAAAGCAGGAATTCTATTTTTGGAACTTTTCAAAAAGAAGTCATAGATTTATACGGAGCCGCTGAGTCAGGATGTATTGCCTGGGAATGCCATAAATGTAAAGGATTCCATATAAATATGGATACGGTTATCGTTGAATGTATAAACAACGGCGAGCCTGCTGGCCCAGGGAAGCGTGGAAAGATCGTCATCACAAATCTTTATTCACATGCAATGCCTTTTATAAGGTATGATTTGGAAGACATAGGCTTGCTCAGTGGCAGAGACACTTCCTGTGGCATCGATTTTCCTCTTATGGATTTGATTGAAGGCAGATCAGATGCATTCATTGTTCTGCCTTCCGGAGACCTTTTGTCACCAATGTTTTTCTTCGGGATAATGAAGCCCGTAAGAAACATATTGAACTGGAGGGTATGCCAGGAAAACAGTGATGAAATAATCTTATATCTTGTTCCTGACAAGGAGTTTAAATCTGATACGGATCTTCTCATCAGAAAAAGAATTAAGGATTATATAAAGGAAAACATTCGGATCCGAATCAAGCTTGTTAAAGAGCTTGAACCCGATAAAACAGGAAAAGTCAGATCTGTTAGTTCTTCCGTTCATCACAACTGGTACTGAAAAGATGTGTTTATTTTAAAATTCCTTTACACATTGTTTTTTCATAAATAAAATGGTTTTTTTAAGGAGAAACACATGATTGTAAAACAAAAACCAATCAAATCAGCTTTTTTTATTTTAACAGCGGTTTTTTTGATCTTTTCTCCGGTTCGGTCTTTCCAACAGGCCGTTAACGAAGACTACACAAAGAAGATAAAAGAGCACACAACCGAGGATTTTTTCCTGACCGAACTTGTCAATCACCTGCCGGCCTCGGATTCTGTTCCCACACCTGAAGATATTCTGGGAGTTATAGCCGGGGCACCGGATGTGCTTCATTACACTGGGGAAATAGAAAAATATTTAAAAGCAGTGGCTGAATCCAGTCCCAGGATGGTTGTTTTTTCAATAGGCAAGTCTGACGAAGGAAAGAACCAGCCGACAGCAGCGTTGTCGTCAGAGAAGAATATAAACAGAATAGAAAGGATAAAGGAAATATTAGCGCGGCTTGCGGACCCGAGAAATCTCGATGACTCTGAAGTTCAAGATTTATTGAACGAGGGGGTTCCTGTTTACTGGATAACCGGCGGACTGCATTCTACTGAGTGCGGGTCTCCGGAGATGTTAATGGAGTTAGCCTATAGATTGGCTGTGGACGAGTCAGATTTCTATCAAAAAGTAAGGGATAATCTCATAGTTCTTATCACTCCGGTTTTGGAAGTGGATGGCAGGGACAGATACGTTGACACCTATATGTATAAAAAAGAACACAATGATAAAAAGACGATTCCCCTGGTTTACTGGGGCAATTATGTGGCTCATGACAACAACAGGGATAACATCGGCCTGGCCCTCGAACTCACTCAAAATCTCTTAAATACATATTTTGATTGGCATCCCTTTATCATGCATGACCTTCATGAATCGGTTCCTTACCTTTACACATCAACAGGAACCGGACCTTATAATGCCTGGCTGGATCCCATAACCATCAATGAATGGCATGAATTAGCTCATGTGGAAGTATCGGAGATGAACAAACAGGGAGTGCCCGGAGTCTGGACACACGGATTTTACAATGGCTGGGCTCCCAGCTATGCCTTTTATATTGCCATGTATCACAATTCCATAGGAAAATTTTATGAAACATTCGGAGGTACCGGAGCAGATACACTGACTCGCAGGGTCGGAGGTCAGTCACAACGGGCCTGGTACAGACAGAATCCTCCTCTTCCTGTGGTCAAATGGTCTTTCAGAAACAACATCAATCTCCAGCAGAGCGCGCTTTTGTATGCGCTGAAGCATGTCGCAGATAACAACAAGAAATTTCTGAATAACTTCTACTTAAAGAGCAAACGTTCGGTTGCCAAAGCTGTCACAGAAGGACCCGTTGCGTGGGTGATTCCTGAGGACGGACGAAAACCGTTGGCTGCTGCCGGGCTTGTCAACTTATTGAGAAAACACGGAGTGGAAGTCCATAGAGCTGATGAAAAATTCGAGATCGAAAAAGCCGATTATCCTGCACAGAGCTATGTTATCAGAATGGATCAACCATACAGCCGGTGTGCTGACATGCTTCTGGATACGCAGTACTTCAATCCCAATGATCCATCACCCTATGATGACACAGGTTGGACATTAGGACCTCTTCATGATGTTAAAACAGTACGGATAACTGACCAGGAAATACTGAACGTCCCAATGGAACTTATTTCAGAGGACGTCCAAATCAAAGGAGAAGTCATCAATAAAAAAAGAGCCAAAGCCTATGTCATAAACCATAGGGCTGAAAATGAGCTTATGAAAATGCGTTTTGACCTTAAGGATTTTGAAATTCTGGCCGCAGAAAGCTCTTTTAAGATCAAAGAACAATCGTTCAACAGAGGTGCTTTTATCATTCCTGTGGATGAGGACAATCCTGAGTTTCTTTCAAGGCTGGAGGACTCTGTTAAAAGATGGGGCCTCAAAGCATGTGGGACTAAAGAGATACCTGATGTCAAAAGCCATAAGCTGGCTGTTCCGCGCATAGCGATCCTTCATACATGGATATCCACTCAAAACGAAGGATGGTTCCGTCTTTCTTTTGAAAGACTCGGTATTCCGTACTCATATATATCAGTTCATGATATAAAAAACACAAAAGACCTCAGAGACAATTATGATGTGATCATTTTCCCGCCGGTTATGCTGGGAAAAGCACAAAGGCTGGTGAACGGCGTAGGAGGTGAAACACCTGTGCCGTGGGAAAAAACGGAAAAGTATCCGAACTTAGGCGGTCCGGACTCCATAGATGATATCCGGGGTGGTATGGGAATAGAAGGAGTGGTCCATCTGAAAAATTTCATTGAAAACGGTGGCCTTTTCATTCCCATAACCAGCAATGCCAGTCTTCCCATTGATTATGGATTAGTGGAAAGCGTGGCTGTTGTTAATACCAGAAACTTAAGAATGTCAGGCTCTGTGTTGCAGGCGAAGATAACAGATAAAATGAGCCCGGTTACCTATGGATATAATGACACATTAGGTGTTTATTTTAGCGGGTCCCCGGTCCTTGAAACTGGGATTAAAGCTTTTACCGGCGGAGCTGACCTTTCCACCTTGTTTGGCGGAGGAGGAGAGGGCAGAGCCAGTGGAAGAGGAGGAATAGATGATCCGGATGTTATTCAGGGACGTCCCTATGAATGGGGAAAAGCCAAAGGGGCTGCAGTTGGCATCCCTCCGGAGTATAAGGATTTGATGGCCCTGTTTATGCCTCCTGACCTTCAAAAGGTTCGAGTCCTTCTCCGTTTCGATAAAAAAGAAGACCTCCTGATCAGCGGAATGATGAGAGGTGCTGAAGAACTCCAGAACAAACCGGCTGTCATTGATGTTTCCATAGGCAAAGGCCATGTGCTTTTCTTTGCCATAAATCCGATGTGGAGACATGAAACACACGGAAGTTTTTCTCTCCTTTTTAATGCGGCTCTAAACTTTGACCATCTTGATGCTGGCAGAAGAAGTCCGGATTCTGATAAAAAAAAAGAAGAAAAAGATAAATGAGATCAGAACCTGGTTCCCAGAGTTAAATACAGAACATCTTGAGTTTTTTTAGGGAACGCAAAGCTTTTGCTTCCCAGTCCGTAGGTGAGTTCTGCAGTTCCTAGAGGTGTGTAAACCTGTATTCCAAGGCCTGCTCCCCATAAAATCTCAGGTGAATATGTTTTCTCAGGGAAGCGTTTCTCAACATCAAAAGCTATGTTTGACATGCATCTTAAATGAATCAGATTGTTAAGGTTATAGCGGTAATCAACCCTTAATATTTTAATCTTGTTAGCAAAAACCTGGTCATAATCCATTCCGATAAATGTCAAAGGCCTTCCCTTATTAAAAAATTTGTATAAGGGAAGAGAATGGGAGCTCGTGCCAACAAAGGCATATAACCTCAGAGTGTGATCCTTATACGTACTATACATATCAGCGGACAGGCCGAAAAGTTGATATTCTTTATCTGAGCCGAGTTTTTTAAGGCTTGCTTCATATTCGGCTTTCAAATACATACCTTGTGAGGGGAGCAGAACATCATCCAGAGTGTCGATGGTAAAAGTAGCGCAGATTTTCCGGAGTGATTCTTTTAATTCCGGGAAATAAAAGTCTCCGATATCAGAGGCATCTTTTCTCAAAATCATAAATTCCTGATGGATCCCGATTTCTGAATTGATGGTGTTTGAAAGAAGAAATCCGGCTCCGAATCCCAAATCCCAACTGCGGTTTCTGTAGTTTAACAGAACTTGACCCGTGCCGTCGAAGATATGAGTCGGTATATCTTTATATTCTAAATTGAAATAGGGATAAGCCGGAACAGCAAAACTGCGTGTGGGATAGTAGAGTGACGAATGGAAACGGGTCAAACCGATGAATTGAAATTCATTTTCAGACCTGAGTCCGGGAAAGAGAACATTGTTGGCATTAAAAGCAGCCACACCCACTATCTTATGTCTGTCATCATAACGTACTCCCACATGATAAGAGTTCTGTTCTGACTCTTTCACAGACAAATGCAGTCTGACTTCATTTTTTTCTATAGGAATGATTTCATATTGAATGTTCGTAAAATATCCAAGGCTGTACATTTTCAATATCTTATTCTTTATCTCGGGCTCGTCGAACCGGGTATCCTTTTTAAGCCCGAACAATCTTTCAATAAAAAGAACTGAAAGATTTGTGTTTCCTGTTATGGATAACTTTTTTACTATGGGATTTTCAGTTTCTTCAAGTGTCACAATGAGCTTGACTTCATCAGAAGAGACCGGAATGATTTTATAACCCAGACTTTTCAGCCTCAGGTCTTGCCTTACTTTAGGAAATTTTTTTTTCAGCTCCTCAGCTTCAAACGGCCTGCCTTTTTCGATCTCCAGCTTGGATATGATGACTTTATACGGGATTGTTTTGAGGCCCTTTATATGTATGCTTTGAATGACAGGATTGTCAATCGTTGTTTTTTTTGTGCTCAAATATTCACTTTCCAGAATTTGCCGCTTTTCAAGCATCTCCTTCAATACAGGCCAGCTCCTTTCAGCGGCTTTGTCTCCTTCTTTTATAATCCCTTTTAATTTATCCTCATAAATAAAGTCGAACATTGTATACGCTTTCAAATCCGGTTTGATCACAAAATCAGCCTGAGATGCATTGATAAAGGAGTGGTTGAGCTCCACGATTTTTATGCTCTGTTCCAAGATAGAAAATGCGGAGGCAAGATCTTTTCTTTCATAAAATGGTTTGTTCAAGTCTACGGCAATAACAATATCGGCTCCCATTTCCTTGGCCACATTGACGGGAAGATTGTTTAAAAGCCCTCCGTCTATCAAGAGATAATCCTTCCAGTCCACCGGACTGAAAACAGAAGGAATGGACATAGTCGAACGCATGGCCTTGGATAAGGAGCCGTTTCCCAATACTACTTCCTTTCCTGAGATCAAATCAACCGCCACACACCGGAACGGAATAGGGAGTTCATCAAAGTCATTCAAATGTTCGAAAGGGATTGTGAGGGAAGAGAAAAATAGCGAGATTTTCTGACCGTAAATAAGGCCGCTGGGTGGCGTGGGCACAAAGCCTTCAGCTCCGAATTCAAATTGATATTTCCCGCTGAGTCTCTTTTGGAAAAAAGGCTGTATTGACCTTTTGGGAGTATCGGAAAAAAAAGAGCTCCAATCCATGTTCTCAGCGAGTTCCTGTATTTCCCTGCCGCTGTAACCCATAGAATAAAGAGCCGCAACGATGCCTCCCATACTGGTTCCTGCTATACAGTCGACAGGGATTTGATGCGCATCCAGCATTTTAAGGATGCCTATATGGGCAAGCCCGAGAGCACCGCCTCCGTCCAGCACTAGTCCGATTTTTGGCCTCTTTTCTGCAAAGACACGACTGTTCAAAAAAAGGACAAACAAAAGAAAAAAGAATACGAGGCCTTTTTTTATTTTGTGATGCATTGAAATGAATTCATATCCCTTGTTATTTTTCTTGTTTTGAAAGAAACCGGTCAAAAAAATCAGCCGCGGATGCGTATACTTTGAGCCAGTTATAATGACATAAAAACCCATGGACCTCATCCGGAAGGATCAAGGTTTCGACATGGGCTATCCCAAGTTTTCTTAAGCGGTGCACCAGATCGGTTGTCTGGATGAAGTCCACGTTTCTGTCATCATCGCCATGAACAAAAAGAACAGGGGAAGACCAAAACTCAACATCTGCTACTGGAGAAGACTTGAAAGCTTCATTCATGACATCTTCTCCATAAAGGCCCCATCCGCCGCCATTTCTTCTCCTTCCTCTTAAAGACCAGTCATGCACACCGTGGAGGTCAACGCCGGCAGAGAAGAGATCAGAATCCCTTGCCAGTCCCATGGCTGTTAAATAACCTCCGTAGGACCCCCCCCAAAGACCGATCCTGTCGGAGTTGACATCCGAGCGTCTTTGCAGGTAAAGGCCCGCTGATACGATATCCTGATACTCTGATGCCCCTCTGGGTCCCTGTTCAGGTGCGTTTCTGAAATTATAACCGTATCCGATTCCGGAACGGTAGTTAACAGAAAGCACAATAATGCCCCTGCTGGCTAAATACTGGTTCATGGCATAGGCATTGTGATAATATCCTCTCATGTGCCATCCTAAAAGCATCTGTCGGATGGGTCCTCCGTGCATGAAAATCACAGCCGGCTGTTTTTCTCCGGGTTTCGAGTCTTTCGGCACAAAGAGCTGGCAGTGGATTTTGTAGTTATCGGGAGATTTGATTACCACTTGCTGAGGATTGACAAGTTTTTTTGATGAAAAGACATCAGAAATGAGCTCGGAAGCCATAAGCCTTGATTCATCCTGTAGCTGCTTCTTATAGGCAGGAGCTGCGGGTTGTGTTGCTGATGAACAGATAAACACCAAGTCTTTGCTATCCGGAGTTAGAACAGGAGACCATTCAATACCATTTCCCTTAGTAAGGCACTGTGATTTTCCCCCTGATACAGGAACAGACCAGATATGACGGCGGTCAGTATCATCTTTATTCGAATTAAAAAGAAGCTGTTTTTTGTCAAGAGAAAGGAAACTGTCTTCAACTTCATAATCTCCGGGAGTGAGTGAAATGAGCTTGTTCTTTTTTAATGAGAAGGAATAGAGATGCATCCACTTCTCATGTTCGGAATAAAAGACCAGGTGACTGTCATCAGCCCATCTCAGAGTCTCTGAAGGATAGTATTGAGCGAAACCACCAGTGGCATTCGGGCATTCCCATATGGTTGTTGCTTTTTTGGAATGTATATCAGCCAACATTATCTTGAATTTTATCCCTCCTTGAAAAGAGGAGCCGGTATCTCCCAAAAAGCGAATAAAAGCTACGTATTTCCCGCAGGGAGACCAAACCGGATAACCGTCTCTTCCCACCGAAGGATCGACCCAGCTTATTGATTTTTCCGTAAAGTCATAAATTCCAATAAAACTGTGATCGTCTCTTTGGCTCACGAATGCCAGTTTGCTCCCGTCAGGAGACCATTCCTGAGCACTATTTCTTCCTCTCGCCTTAAAAAGATAACGGGGCCTAGAATCTTCTTTTATATCAGAAATGTACACATCACCGTGATAGCCGAAGGCCATTTTGTTCTCAGTCGGAGAGCAAAGAGGGGAGGAACCCCTTCCGATTCTCCATAAGCTCCCGTTATTCAGATTGACCGCCCATACGGCCTGCTCAACTCCCTCAGGATTGGAAGTCGGGTTTGGATTTTCACTGCTTCTATTCTCAGCGCCTCCTCTTACGTAGAGAAGGAGGGTGCCGTCATGATTGAACTCAAGCTCTCCTATTTCCTGTCCGTCATCTTCATTATAGGAAGTTACGGGTTTTGCTTTGTACTCAGGGCCCCTTGCAATCCAAATATTTCTTTTCCCCTGAGAATTAAAGACCCAGGCCACAAGGTCTGCTTTTGGGGAGACCTGGAGGTTTGAAGGAAAAGAGTAACTTAAAATATCTTTTAAACCGAATTCTCCGGTATCCGCGGGAAACATCAAGGAAACCAAAATTAGAGAGGCCCATAAAAAAACGGACAGTCTTAGAATCGATTTTTTCATTCTCTCTCTCCTATAAAAAGCCATGCAACATCACTGTTTATGTTGAAATGATATAACATAATCTGTTTTTTTAAAAATTAAAAGTATAAAATATATCAATTTTTTCCTTACATTTCCGACTAAAGACAATGGATGTTTATAAAAAAGGAGAAATAAATCTATTTTTAAAAAAGAAAGTGTTCTCATCGTAGAAGATGAAATCATCATTGCCCTTGACATAAAGTACACTGTTGAGAGTATGGGATTTCTTGCGTCGGGAATCATTTCTTCAGGGGAAGAATCAATAGAAAAAGTCCCGAAAATCTCTCCGGATTTTATACTTATGGATATAAAACTGAGCGGGAAAATAGACGGAATTCACGCGGCAAAAAGAATCTACAGTAAATACAATATCCCATCCATATTTATTACAGCTTATAGTGATGAAAAAAGCTTAAAAAGAATTAAAGGAAATGATTTGTTTTATGCTATAAGTAAACCCTTCTCTGAATACGAACTTTACGATACCATAAATAAAACAAGGGAAAAGTTTAGACTGTCTTAAGCGCAGAAGGGTTCCCTATTATATCTCTCATTTCATTTACTTGTAAATAATCCAGATTGACTTGCGCCAAAAGTAAAAATTGTCGATAATACTGTGAAGAGGAGAAAAAAGTGAAGATCGCCCTTATTCAGCAATCGTTCACCAGAAACAAAGAGGATAACATACAAAAAGGAATCCGTGCATTTAGAAAGGCAGCGGAAAACGGAGCTCAACTGATATCCTATGCGGAACTGGGTTTCTCTTATTTTCTTCCTCAGAAACCGGCAAGCCCGGAAGATATTGACAGGGCTGAGCCCATACCGGGTCCCATAACTGAAATATTTATAAAACTGGCGGAGGAATATGAAGTCGTGACCGTGCTGAATCTTTTCGAAAGGGATGGAGACAAGACTTATGACTCTTCTCCTGTGATTGATTCCAATGGAGAGATTCTCGGGGTTGTAAGAATGGTCCATATAATGGATGGAATGGGATTTTATGAAAAGGGCTATTACTCCCCTGGAAATTCTCATGAGTTCGTGTACAGAACAGCCGTAGGAAAGGTTGGAATTGCTGTTTGCTATGACCGACATTTTCCCGAGTATATGAGAAATCTCGCCTTAAACGGGGCAGAAATCGTCCTGATCCCGCAGGCAGGTGCTAAAGGTGAATGGCCGGAAGGCATGTTCGAGGCAGAAATAAGGGTCGCTGCTTTTCAGAACGGATACTTTGCTGCTTTGACGAATCGAGTGGGAAAAGAAGACAGATTGATTTTTGCTGGGGAGTCATTTGTGGTAAATCCGGAAGGGAACGTCATAGCTCGGGCTCCAAAGGAAAAAGATTCCATTCTTTATGCTCAGTGCGATCTGGATGAGGTTCATCGATGCACAGCCAAGAAGTATTTTTTGATGGACCGTAGGCCGGAATACTATCAGAAGTTTAGAATAACGGAAAAAGCAAAAAGCGAGGGGTGATTGAATGGAAAACTGGTTTGTGCTGAACACAAAGCCAAAGAAAGAGTTTCAAGTGGAAAAGCTGTTTCATGAAGGTGGTTTTAAAGTCTATAATCCAAAATACAAACAGGAAAACAGAATACTTCCCTTTTTTTCAGGATATGAGTTTGTCTGTTTCGATCATCCAGGTCAGTATAAGAAAGTCAAATACACAAGAGGCGTCAAGAGGATCGTCGGAAACAAAGAGGGCCCTATTCCTGTTTCAGAAAAAATCATAGAGGAAATCAAGAAAAGAGAAATCAACGGATTTATTGAATTAGATAAATACGGGAGCGAGCCTGAGGCAGGGGATGAAGTGCAAATAATGGAAGGAGCCATGAAGGGATTAAAGGGGATTTTTAAAAAAGAACTGAATCCGAGAGAAAGGGCCATAGTACTTATGAACTATGTTTCGTATCAAGGTCATGTCGTTATTGAGAAAAAAAAGTTAAAAAAAGTGCTGTAAGAATCTTCTATAAAATTTTTTTGAGCTGTGCGGTGTCTATTTTTGATCCGCTGATAATCAAGCCTATGTTTTTATTTCTAAATTTCTCTGATTCCTTTATAAGAGCAGCTACTGTAAGAGCTGCGGCGCCTTCTATCAAATAATGCTCTTTTTCAATAAAGAGCTTCAGAGCCTTCGCGATTTCTTTCTCTGACACCAAAACAAATTTGTCAGCATATTTTTTGCACAGGTCATATGTGATGGAATCCTTTTCAATTCCGCCAGCTGTACCGTCAGACAAGGTTGGTTTTGATTCCATTTTGATGATTTTTCCTGCTTTAACGGACTCGGCCATAACAGGAGAGTTTTCAGGCTGGACTCCTATGATCTCGATCTCAGGTATTTTATTTTTCAGATATCCTGCGATTCCGGACAGGAGCCCTCCCCCGCCAACAGGGATAATGACCGTATCCATTTCAGGTATCTGTTCCAGAAGCTCCATTCCTATGGTTCCCTGTCCCGCAATGATATGACCATCATTATAAGGTGATATATAGGAAGCCTTTCTTGCGCTGGCTTCTTTTTTGGCCGCCATTTCCGATTCAAGGCAGTCATCTCCAAAAATCCTGATCTCAGGGCCAAATGATTTTAATGCCTCAATTTTTGCACCCGGGGCATAAGAAGGCAGAAAAAGCGTTGCATTGATGCCTAATTTTTTTGCTATATAGGCAACAGCCGCTCCGTGATTGCCAGAAGAAGCGGTTACAATACCTCTTTTTTTTTGCTCCTCATTCAGGGATAGAATCTTATTCAGAGCGCCCCTTAGCTTAAAAGAACCGGTTATCTGGATATTTTCCAATTTAAGGAATACTCTGCTTTTTATTATTTCGCTCAAATAAAAGGATTGTTCTAAAGGTGTGCGTCTTATAAACTTACGTATTCTCTTCCGGGCTTTTCTGTATTCCTTTTCAAAGTCTGTTGTTTTATTTGAAAGGTTCATTGACACCTCCTCTCTTTTCTCTGTCAATTTGTTTGGATGCGGATGCCTTTCGTCTCCAGTAATAATAAACAGGTATACCCAGGAGAACGAGAACGATTCCTGCTGATGATTCGACTGTTTTTTCAATCAAGGTGTTAATAAGGATGCCCGTGGAAGCAAGTATGAATAGGGCAGGGATGAAGGGATAGCCCCACGTTTTATAAGGCCGCTTCATCATTGGATATTTTTTTCTTAAAGTGAAAACCGAAGCGGCTGCCGCTGCCCAAAACGCAATGGCGGCAAACATGGCAAATGTAAAGATTTGTTCGAATGAGCCCAGGAGAGTCAGGAAGGACGCCCATAGAGCCTGCAAGAGAATGGCTGCCCCCGGAGTGTGAAATTTTGGATGTACCTTTGAGATTTGTTTAAAAAACAGCCTGTCTTTGGCCATAGCATAATACACTCGTGGACCGGTCAGTATAGAGCCGTTCAAAGAGCCAAACGTGGATATTATGACGGCTAGGGATATAAAAATTCCTGTTGAAGTCCCGAATAAAGAAGAGGTGGCCTTCTCTGCTATTCTTACCACGCCTATCATTTCCGGGATGGGAAGTGCGCATAAGTAAATAAAGTTTATAAGAAGATACAGGAGTGTAACTCCTAAAGTTCCAAAAAAAAGCGCTTTGGGAAGATTTTTCTCCGGTTTTTTTATCTCCCCGGCTACAAAATTCACGTTATTCCATCCGTCAAAAGCCCATGACACAGCGACCAGGGCTACTCCAAATCCGATAACGAGTTGGGATAGGCTCATCCCTGTGGGATTTAAAGTGAGGTCTGCGGACGTGCTTTTTCCTAAAGCAAATCCAAGAATAATTATAGTGCAAATGGTTCCTATCTTTACAACGGTTATGAAATTCTGGATCCCTTTTCCTAATCCCACTCCTAAAAAATTACACAGAGACAAAAAGGCAATGATCCCTACTCCGACCAGCTGGCCAGCAGAAAGAGAGTAAGTAAGGGGCTTTTGAAAGAAATTGATATCAAATGAAAAGAGTATGTTGTGGGTGGAAAGAGGAGGAAAGAGATGGCCTGTGTATTCAGAAAAGGCAAGAGCAAGGCCAGCTATGCCTCCGGTCATATACACCAGGAAGAGTATCCATCCAAAAAGAAATCCGGCCAGCGGGCCGTAGGCTTTTTTGAGATAAACATACTGCCCTCCGGCTTCAGGCATGGCTGCTCCCAGTTCAGCATAGGTCAAAGCGCCGGCAAAAGTAAGGAGCCCTCCCACTACCCATGCTAGAAGAATAAGAGGGGCTGAGGGTATTGATTTTGCCATTATTCCCGTGGTTAGAAATATTCCGGAGCCAATGACAATGCCCATCATCACCATTGTGGAATCAAAGAGTCCGAGCTGACGGACCAGCTTGCTCTGTTTGTTCTGTCTGTTTTCTTCCATGTCGGATATTATGTTTATAATATATTTTTCTGCAACTTTAAACTCATTTAATGTACCTGCACTATTCATAAAAAAATGGCGATGAGCATTTTTTTGCCATTAAGGCAGGCCACACCTGAATTTCATTAGGCTCTCTTCAACCTCGACTTGTTCATCATCCTGGTATATACTGTATTTCTCATAAGGAATCCAAGATAAAAAAAACAGGAGAAATGACATGAAGACAATCGGATTGATAGGAGGAATGAGCTGGGAGTCTTCCCTTGAATATTATAGAATTATGAACCAGGCCGTTAAAGAAAAACTCGGAGGTTTTCATTCAGCCAAATGTGTTATGTACTCAGTCGATTTCGAAGAGATCGAAAAACTCCAGCATAAAGGCCAATGGGATGAACTGACTGACATCATGATAGATGCGGCTCAAAGAGTTGAAAAAGCAGGAGCTGATTTTGTCGTCATCTGCACAAACACCATGCACAAGATGGCCCCGGAAATTGAATCCCGCATCACTATTCCGTTACTGCATATTGCGGATGTCACGGCAGAGCAGATAAAGATAAAAGGCCAGAAAAAAGTCGGACTTCTCGGAACAAGATTTACTATGGAGCAGGAGTTCTATAAGGGAAGGTTAACAAAAACACATGGTATCGAAGTAATTATTCCCGATGAAGAACAGAGAAAAATCATCCATAACATTTTATACAATGAACTGGTTCAAGGAGAAATAAGCAAGGCATCGAAAAGTAAATTCAAGGAAATTATAGTATCCCTCAAATCAAGAGGAGCCGAAGGAGTCATACTGGGATGTACGGAAATTCCTCTCTTGGTAAAGCAAGAAGATTATGATATCCCTTTATATGATACTACTGACATTCATGCCCGGGCCGCGGTTGAATTAGCTCTTAAAGAGTGAGTTCTGTCCCCTCCCAATCATTTTACGAACAATTTGATTATATTCCATATCCCGATGAGGGATACGATGGATATGACCGCGATTCCCAATAAATTCTTTTTGGAATCGTTGGCCATTTCTTTCATTCTTTTCTTATCATTGAGCACTATTAAAAGGAACAGGGAAGCCACAGGTAAAATAATGCCGTTCGCTACCTGGGCAAAAACAATAACGGATATGGGATTGAAATCAAACATGGAGACGATAATACCGGCTAAGATGACTCCCATCCATACCAGACGAAAAGATTTTGTGTTCTCTTCTTTCCATCCTAACACGCCTGAGGAAGCAAATGCCGCAGCATAGGGCGCTGTGATTGCTGAACTCATGCCTGCAGCGAAAAACCCAAGTCCGAATAGAAAATTTGTCAAAGGCCCGAAAAGAGGTTTGAGCTGCTGGGCCATCTGGGCTCCGCTGTCAATGTGGATCCCTTTTTGGAAAAAGGCAACACTTGAAGTTATAATGATGCAAGCGGAAATAAAACCTCCCAGGCAAATGGACAGGATCAAATCTTTTCTAAAATCTTTGAGATGAGTTCTTGACCTCCATTTTTTCTTTACTGCAGACGAGTGAAGAAAAAGATTATAGGGGACCACAGTGGTGCCGATAAGGGCCAGCACGATGAAAAGAGAATTTTTTGGAAGCGAAGGAACCAATCCTTTTAAGATAAGAGTGAGATTCGGTTTTATTATGATGAGGGCTGTGATGAAAGATGCGCTCATAAGAAAAACCAATGATATTAAGGCTTTTTCGATGATTCGGTATTTTTTCAATCCAAGTAAGCCTATGGATGCTGCGGATATCAATAAGACCCATATTTTATGGGGTAGGGAAGTGATCATTTCGAGCCCCAGTGATCCTCCGATGAGGTTCCCGGCTTCATAAGCCGCACAGCCAAAGGAAATAGCTGAAATCGTTAAGCTTATGAATATGATTTTTGCGAATTTACTGCTGGGGTATTCTCTCAAGGATTGACCGAGGTCAAGCCCTGATCCCAGGGAGAGCCTTCCGGCCATCTCTTGAAGTATTATCGTGGTCGCTGTGGCAAAGACAAGAATATAGATTAAAGAATATCCAAAATCCGCACCTGCTATGGAACAGGTGGTCACAGTTCCCGGGCCTATAAAAGCGGCTGTAACCAGAAATCCGGGTCCGAAGCGGCTTTTTCTAGTCTTTCCTGCCATAGCCGCCCCCACCTGGCGTCTCTATGTGAAGTACATCACCAGTATCTGCTTTTAAATTCACTTTCGAACCCAATTTTATTTTCTGTCCATTCGAACGGATCAGACTGTTCACACCTTTTTTTCCCTGCCCTCCTCCTTCAAGACCATAAGGAGAAAATCTCCTTCTTTCTGAAATGATGGATATTTGTGTGGGAACACGGAATTTATATTCACGGATGATTCCGTCTCCTCCTCTGTTTTTACCAGGGCCTCCGGAATGGGATCTCAGGGCATATTTTCGGATGTAAAGCGGAAGGTATTTTTCCATGGCTTCAAGAGGTGTGTTTAGAGAATTTGTCATATGTGTATGAACACCGCTCAGTCCGTCATAGTTAAATCCAGCACCCATACCGCCGCCAATGGTTTCATAATAAGCAAATCTGGATTTTCTTTCCGGATCGAAACCGCCGAAGGTGACATTATTCATGGTTCCTGAGCTAGCAGCCGGTATTTTTTTTGGTGCTGCCTTATAAAGAGCTCCTAAAAGGACATCGACGATCCTCTGCGAGGTCTCTACATTGCCTCCTGCTGTGGCCGCCGGATATTCGGCATTTAGTACCGTTCCCTTCGGAGTGATGATGGTCAATGGCCTGAGAAGACCTGTGTTAAAGGGCATGTCTTCTTCCACCAAGGAACGGAACACATACAAAACAGCAGAGTAGGTCACAGCCGAGTTTGCGTTAATGCCGCCGGATACCTGTTTCGAGGAAGAACTGAAGTCTATGATAGCCCGGTCTCTTTTTATTGTTATTTTGACCGCGATTTTAACTGGATCTTCACTGATGCCATCGTCATCCATATAATCAGAAAACTCATATTTTCCGTCCGGAATGCTTTTTATGGTTTCCCTCAATATTTTTTCCGTATAATCCTGAATAAGAGAGGTGTATTCAGTGATGATTTTGAGTCCGTATTTTTTAATTGTCTCTTCCAATCTTTCCCTGCCTTTATTGTTTGCAGCGATCTGTGCTGTAATGTCTCCTCTCCTTTCTTCAGGAGTGCGTACATTGGCAAGTATGAAGTTGAGAACGTCCTTATCCAGTTCTCCTTTTTTTATCAGTTTTACAGGAGGGATGATAAGGCCTTCCTGGAATATTTCTGAAGCCAGAGGCATGGAACCGGGACTCATTCCTCCAATATCAGAGTGATGAGCTCTGTTCGCAACAAAAAAGGAAAGTATGTGCTCATTGAAAAAAGGAGAAATGCATGTCACATCCGGAAGATGAGTCCCCCCTTTATACGGATCATTCAAGATAACCATATCTCCTTCTTCAAAATCTACATAGTCCAGGGAAGCCTGAACTGAAAGCGGCATCGCACCGAGATGTACCGGAATATGAGATCCCTGGGCAAAGGTCTCTCCTCTTTTGTTAAAAAGAGCGCATGAGAAATCTTTTCTTTCTTTGATATTCGGAGACAGGGAAGTCCTTTCCAGCACAGCTCCCATTTCCTCTGAAATGGATATGAATAGATTCTTGAAAAGCTCAAGTTCAATGGGGTCAAATTGACTCATGTTGCTTTTCCTTTCCGGATAAAATGATATTCAGATACACATCGATTTCAGCTTCGTATTCAATGGGAATGAATGTTGTGGATTCATAGTCCACAATAAGAGCCGGACCGTAAATTTTATTTCCGGGTTCCAGGAGGGAACGTTCATAAACCGGAGAAGCATTATGTCTTCCCTTGTAATAAATATTTTGTTTCTTAATGAAGGCTTTTACAGGATCGATTTTTCCCCCGATGACTTTTTTTAATTTGATTTTAGGTGTTTTTCCTTCTGCTTTGGTTCTGACATTAACGATTTCAACAGGGCGACCCGGATGGCTGTACGAATACAACTTTTCATGTGATTTGTGGAAGTCATTAAGATAAGCAAAGCCCTTTATATAAGGAATGGTTATTTCATAAGACTGTCCATAATACCTGAGGTCCAGGAACCTTTTCAGCTCGATATTTTCCTTGGAAAAACCTTCCTTGTGCATGTCGGTTAAGGCTTTTTCTTCCAGTCTGATAAATTCTTTATCGAGGTCACTTTCAGAGGGCAAAGAATCTACGGTTTTCAGCACAGACTTTGAATAATCTCTGGTTGAATCAGCCAGAAGCAAGCCCAATGATGAAAGGACTCCTGCATTTTTGGGAATCAGAACAGTAGGGATTTGGAGTCCCAGTGCAATCTCTGCGGCATGCATTCCCCCTGCCCCCCCAAAGGAAAAGAGAACAAAATTTCTGACATCGATACCTCTTTCTATGGAAATAACCCGTATGGCTTTACTCATATTTGCATTAGCGATTTTAATGATTCCAGATGCTGTTTCTAAAACGGACTTGTTTATTTTGTCTCCCAGTTTTTTGATGGAATCAAAACTCCTTTCTGGTAAAATTTTCATGTGTCCGCCTAAAAAGTGTTCAGCTGATAATCTTCCTAGTACCAGATTTGCATCAGTAACGGTAGGAAGATTTCCTTTACCATAGCAGGCCGGACCCGGATCAGCTCCCGCACTTCTGGGCCCTACTCTCAGGGAACCCCCTTTATCCATAGAGGCAATCGATCCTCCTCCGGCACCTACTGTGTTAATATCGATGATAGGCAGTCTGATAGGAAATTCGCCTATTTTATTTTCATTCGTCCTCTGTATCTTTCCGTCAATTAAAGATACATCCGAAGAGGTTCCTCCCATATCAAAAGTGACCATTTTGTTGAAGCCAGCTTTTCTTCCCACATAATAAGCAGCCACCACGCCTCCAGCCGGGCCTGAAAGAGCGGTTCTTATAGGTTCTTTTTTCGCGGTTTCCGCTGATATATGGCCTTCGTTCGATTGCATTATACGAAGGTATACATTCTTTAAGTTTTTTTCCAGCTTGGCCAAATATTGGCTTATGACGGGCATTAAATAAGCGTTTACTGTGGTCACTACGGTTCTCTCATATTCTCTGTATTCAGGCAGAATCTCGCTTGACCTGGAAACAGGATAACCAGCCTTTTCAAAAATCCTGTGTACTTTTGTTTCATTTTCAGCATTGGCATATGAATTTATGAATGAAATGGCCACGGCTTTTGCCTTCATGTCTTTTATTTTTTTGACAGTCTTCACGATATCTTCTTCAGTGATATTCATGAGTATTTCACCGGAGGAGGAAATTCTTTCATTAAGCCCGATACATCGGGAACGGGGTAGAAGAGGAGTTCTTATCTCTCCTTTAAGGGCATAAAGTCTGTTTCGTGTCTGCCTTCCTATGAACAGGATATCTTCAAATCCTCTGGTTGTAAGGAGGACAATAGGCCCGCCAGTCCTTTCCAAAAGGCTGTTTGTGGCAACAGTGGTACCATGGATAATGCGGATGGAATATGTTTTTTTTAAATATTCTGAAACTCCTTTTAAGATAGAATCAGATGGGTCTTTGGGTGTTGAGGGGATTTTTTTAATGTGAATTTTTCCATCAGAATATATGAAGAAATCCGTAAAGGTCCCCCCCGTGTCAATACCTATTCGTATCTGTGTCCTCATGAGAGGTAGATTATGCTTATGGGATACGGAATGTCAAGAGAGCCTTCTCATCATTGCAGAAGGACAGAAAGTGAAAAGGTCTCAGGAGCAGGTTTTGCATTTAAATTCATATATAGACATTGTTTTTTTTTATTCAAAAAATGATAACTGAAAAAGATTTCAAAACAAAATATCGTTTACTATTTTTTTCAGGTTGTCTTCATCGACCGGTTTGGTCATATATCCGGAATGAGGGATAGAATTTGCCTTTTTTTCTGTGTTGCTGTCAGCAAAACCAGTCAAAAAAACGACCGGGATTTTATGGTCATTTATCACTATTCTAGCTGCTTCGATTCCATCTATCTTACCCTTAAGTCCTATGTCCATCAGCACTAAGTCGGGTTTGTTCTTTTTTATTTTCTTAATGGCATCTTCTGCGGTAAATGCGATCTCAGATTCAATGTCCCCGAAATTGGAAAGGGTGCTTTTTAAATCCAGAGATACAATACCTTCGTCTTCAACAATCAGTACTTTTTTCATAATGGGTAAGATCTATCAAAATTCTTCTGGATACTCCTATTATATAACTGTAATGACAATAAATATCAAGGAAATATGTGATTTTTTTAAAAAAATCGATTTATTTGACAGCGATGGCTTCTATTTCCACTTTAACGTCTTTTGGAAGCCGGGCGACCTGCACAGCAGCACGAGCAGGGTAGGGGTGCTTGAAAAACTCACTGTAAACACTGTTCATTTTAGAAAAATCGTCCATATCTTCCAGGAAAACAGTACACTTGACCACATTTTCGAGTGTACACCCAGATTCTTCAATCACTCCTTTGAGATTTGTCAGAGCTAAGCGAGTTTGCTCTTCAATGGAACCCGTATTCAGTTCTCCTGTTCCCGGGTCTATGGCGATCTGACCTGACGCGAAAACAATCCCGTTGGCCTCTATCCCTTGTGAATAAGGCCCGATGGCTTCAGGAGCGTTTTTTGTTTTGATTTCTTTTTTCATTTTAACTTTTCCTCCTTTACAGGATAATAAAAAAGGGCTTGTTAAAGCCATACAACCCAAACTGACAATGACCTCCCTTCTTTTCATATCTCATACCCTTTCAAAAAGCAGTTTCTTATTCGGGTTTCATTAAATCAGAATATTTTTTGCCTTCTCCAAAAGGGTTCAAAGATTTTAAAATCTTTATTTTTTTGTCTTCTTTGGCTAAATCTGTCATTTCTTTTTTGCTTTCAGGTGACAGGATTTTTACAACCGGCCGAAATTTATCCTTTTTGTTTACTTCTTTTACGCATCCTACTCTCTGGTCATTTAAGAGTACGATGGTCCCTATAGGCCAAACACCCATTATTTCAAAGAAGCGATCAACCAGTTCCGGATCAAAACGATACTTTTTTTTCTCTGTCATATTTTTAAAAATATCTTCAAAAGAGAAGCCTTCTTCATATAGGTTTTTTTGAAAAAGCTCGTCATAGACATCACATATTGATATGATTCGGGAAGCAAGATGCGGTTTGATAGAATACTTTATTTCAGGACAGGCTTTGTCACGGATGAAAGGGTGTTCAAATGCAACAACAGTCGGCAAAATTCCCAGGCTGTTTTTATACTCTAGGAGGATTTTGCTGCCGGCTGTTCCATAGTCCTTTATTCCAGCAGACTCGGGATCTCTGGATTCACTATCATCTTTTTCCATTTTTTTGAATGCAGCTATTTCTCCGATATTGTGAAAAAGAGCAGAAATGCCTATGTCAATAATTCTTTCTCTGGATAAGCCCAGCTCAGAGGCAAAAAACATGGACAAGACACTTACATTTAACTGATGAATGAATGCTGGAATGTCCTGGTTCTTAAGTGAAATTAAATGGTCTGTATCGTTATAATTGCCGGCATAGTTTTCAATAAGCGTTGAAATATTGAATCTTAAATCCAGATAATCTACATCTTTATTGTCTAAAATCTTATATATTGATTCTCTTGCCAGTTCTATTGAGTTTTGAAAAGCCGCTTCGTACAGTTCCTTTATAGTCAAATATCTGTCTCCGGTCTTTTCCCTTTCAGAAAGAGCTTTGATTTTTCCAGCTTGGATATTTTTGATCCTGTTCTCTATCAAATACTGCTGTGCATCTTCGGTGAGCTCTTTTACAGGCATGGACAGGAATGAAATAAAATTATCCAGTTCCCGTTGTTCCAGAGGGAGGAAAAAGATAATTTTCTCTACGTTTCTTTCCTTAAGATAGGTCAACAGGGATTTTACTTTTCTGGAAACATCAAAGAGAATTTCATTTTCCCAGGCTAACTCATCGTCTATTATTCCAATGATGAATTTGTTTTTTGTATTCAGGATATTCTTTATCCCTTTATAGGCTTTTTCAATATTTTTTAAATATTCAGGATGTTCTTTTGAATATAATTTTCTTGCCTGTACAGCGGAAGTAAAATCAAATAAGGCTTTTTTGACTTTATCTATCATCCCATTTCCTCAATACTTGCTGCGCATGGTTTCTTAGGTTTTTATTCCACATAAATTTTTTTTCAGACAGAGAAAGCAGGTGCTTTATTGCTGATTTGGCCTCAAGCTCATCAACGATCTGGATATTTTTTTGAAGCCTTTTGTTCATGATACCAAAAGGAGATCTAAAGGAAAACAACAGGTCAAGTGCCTTGTGTTCACTGTTTTCATTACGGGAAAGAAGTGCAAAGGCTTCTTTTTTCAGGTCATACGGTTTCTTCTTAAGAAGAGGAAAGAGAAAGTTATCATCATGCTCTGTGAGCTTCCTCATGGCTTTCAATGTCTTTACTTGAATGGTATTTGTTCCGAGTTTGAATATGAATTTAAGGGTGACCAAAGATACCGGAGAATCTATGAGGCTTAAGTTTTCTGTAATCTTTTGAAGAAACATATCATCACTGGATCTTTGTTCTAAATTAACATTAAAATAAAACAAATAATCTGTAAAAAAACGAAAAAATGCTTTCAAGATATAAGGAGTGATGACTTCTTCTGTAAAGATTTTTTCCAAATATTTATTTTCATCTTTCAGGCTACGGCCTATATGTTCAATGAAATAGTTAAAGTGCAAGGAAAGCTCTCCTTTGAGAATCATCTCTTCTATGAATTCAATTATGGCCGAGTCTAATTTTTTAAAGTCTGATAATGGGGATAAAATATCCCTTTTTCCGTCTATTGTTTCATAAACCTGTTTCAAATATTCAATATCTTCCTTTTCGGTTATGTATTCCCATTCATCAAAAATAGTCTTGAGCAAGCGGGAAGAGTCTTTTTTGTCTGTTTCTTTTTCCAGTATATTAAGGAGGACTAAATGATAGTTTTTCTTAAGGTGTGATTCATCGAAGCTCACTTTTTTGGATTTTTCTGACATATCTTTGAGTAAAGACTGGAGTGATTCTTTGTATATCTCAGATATGAAGGGACTGGATGTGCAGGATAAGAGGTTATTTATTTTTCGGATGGTTTTTTCATCTTCTTTTTCTGATGCGCTGCTCTTAAAAACCTCGGAAAGCGATTCTGCGATTTTATGGTGCTTTTCCTCTTCAATAAGACTGGAAAAAATTTTAAAGTTGACGTCATCAAAATCATCCTCACTTGTTATTTCTTCCCAAAGCGTTGCAGCCAGATCTTTTTCACTCAAATCATTTATGAGAAATTTTAAATTATCCATTTTTTCTTTTGAGGCAATTTGTTTGCTGCTGACAGCTGATTTTATTAGATTTTTTGAAAACGAAACATACTGTTCTTTTTTGTTTTTTCTCAAGTAAGAAAAGAAATTTTTAAAACTTTCGCTCAGTTCATCATCTATGAGAATCTCTTCAGCGCTGACTTTATCATAAATCTGGTCACAATTATCCGCCAGATATTTCATTTTCTGTTCATTTTCTTCCTCTGCCGCCTCTTTTAGAAGATAGGTCCAAAGGTCTTTTATCTCTTCGCCTTCTCCTTTTAACAGTTGAGAATAATCCAGCTCTTGGATCTTTATATTTGATATCCTTTCTTTCTCTACAAGCTTTTTTATCCCGCCGCTTTTAAATATATCTTTTCTGGGGAGAAAGAGTTTGGACAAAAACACGTCGAGTTCATTTGAGGTAACTGCTGGTTTTATTTCTAAAGTCTTTAGTTTTCGAAGATGGCATATATGCGCGACCTCAGCATACAGCTTTTCATTTTTGAGAGGCTCTTTTTGAAAAAAGACGGTGTCCGGAGAAAATCCGATTTGAATGGAACGGTCAAAAAAACTGAATAGTCTGTCCAGCTCGGTTTTTAATAACTTTATGGAATTTTTATAGGAGGGATGATTCCTGTCATATATGGAATAATTTTTCAAAGAAATTTTCAGAGCTTTAAAGAAAGCCTTTATAAGATCATTCTTTTCCATTATACAGGATCACATATAACTTGGCCTGTTCCTATAAAGGAACAAGTTTATCTCCGAATTGTAATACAATCATAAAGAAACTTTAAGAAATATATATTAATTAGCCTGGATGATGAACAAGTCGAGGTTGCTGCAGAACAAAAAAATGAACATCGCCATTTTTTTATGAATAGGTCAGGCTAGTATTCTTCAGAGCTCAAAGTCACCCGGTTTTGACCTTCTTCCTGGCTTATATGTGCAAAATTTTCTGCTTTTTTTATAAGAGAATCTTTTGTGCTTGAAGACTCAGCCAAAACGCCTCCGATGGAAATAGTTGTACGAATGAGGGTGCCATCTACGAGTATGCTTGATTGTTCGGCGAGCAGCCTTAATTTATTGGCAATAAGATCTAATTTATGAGAATCAACATTGCTAAGGATAACAAGAAAAGAATCTTCTTCCCATCTTCCAGTAAACTCAAAAAAGCGGATGTTGTTTGATATGGTTTTCCCTATCATCTTAATGACTTTGTCTTTGACCACAGTTCCGTAGGTTCCTTTTATTGAGTTTACTCTGTCTAAAATACAAAACAAAATTCCTATCCGGAACCCATATCTTTTCATCTCTTCCAATCTGGAAACAAGATTCATTTCAATATATCTTCTGTTTCCCATATTGGTAAGGGAATCGAGCATATTCATATGCCGCAGTTCCTGGGTAAGGTGAGGCATGCTCACTTTTGGAGAGTGCTCATGGAAAGTGATTACAGATGCGTCTACAGCACTGTTCTTGTTGACAATCGGAAGTATTCCCATATAGGCAGGCAATCTAAAACCTTCTCTATGGAGGATATAGACTTTATACGACCTGGGAATTTTATCTTTAAAACTCTGTATCACAGGGCACATTTCAGAGCATGTGAGTAATTTTTCTCCGGGTTCCTGTATGAGAATGTTTTTTTTGCATTTTTGATTGATAAGAGTTTCGGCCTCATTTCCCGAGAGCTTTTCTAAAGATCTGTTCCAGAATAAAATTCTCTGATCCTTATCTATAATACACACAGCTTCATAAATAATATTAAGCAAATCTATGAAATTTCTGTATTCCCACTGGCAAAAAATTTTTTTTAACTGTTCGTTTATTAGTTTTATTGATTTTGAATTGATTGGGTCTTTCATTTTTTCAACCCCAAAAATTTTATATCAAACCACAACCGTATTGTCAATAAAACTCATAATCAGGCATAAGCTGAATTATGCGCGTCCGTTTGTATGAATAAGTCAGGATAATTGATTCGTGGAAATAATAACAAGTTTAATATATTATTATAAATAGGAAGATATTTTATACAGAAAATATTTAAAATAGTGTTGACAATAAAATATCTTATGAATATAAAAAATCTAAGGGGATTCAGATGCTAAAAAATCTGGGAGTTAAAATAAGGCGTGTGAGAGAATCTCTTCACCTCACACAGGAACAAGTATCTAAAGGAACAGGCTTATCAAGTGAATTCATATCCCTCATTGAAAAAGGGAAAAGATTTCCAAGTCTGGATTCTATTGAAAAAATATCAAATTACTTGAATAAAAACATATCCTATTTTTTAGAAGAAGAACCAGATCCTTTTGAGATGATGATGAAAGATAAAGGGATAGCAAAGAACATGAAGTCCGAGTTAAGGACTTTTAGAAAATACTGTCGGGAATACATGAATATGGAAAATACTTTAATGAATCCTATTGAGGAAGCTCCTCTCTATTCAGGTGCTTCACCCGCAGGAATGGCAGATGAAGAAAGAAAAAGGCTTGGTTTGGGAACCCAGCCTGTAAGGAATATGTTCTCTCTGATTGAATCAAACGGACTCCGTATTCTCAGACAAAACATAAAAAAAGGCGTGGAAATAGCAGGAGCATTTGTTTATTTTAAAGAGCATCAGGCAGGATTTGCCTTGATAAATACAGCTCAAAGTTATTCAAGGCAGCTCATAACAGCAGCTCACGAATACTGCCATTATCTTAAAGACAGAGAATTTATCTGTATCTTAGACAATACCGATATTTTCGTTGATGACTATCTTCCCTTATATCCATCGAGAGAAAAGTTCGCCCATTTATTCTCCCTCCATTTTTTAATCCCTGATGACCGGATCAAATGGTTTGTAAACAAAGAATTTCGAAAAGAGAAGATGAAGATTGAGGATATCATCAGGCTCAAAAGATATCTTGAAATGCCTATGGAGATAGTGCTCAAAGCTCTTCTGCGGATAAAATATATTTCGTCATCAGACTATAAGGAATACAGCAAACCGGATTACCTGGATTATGAAAAATCATTGTTTGGATATATCAAAGCGGAGCAGGCTCCCTATGAAAAGAAAGCCAAGGTTATTCCATCGGACAGATACAAAACCTTGGCTGTTAAGGTACTAAAAAAGGTAAATCCGGAATAAAAAGGAAAGCAGGTTAGGTTAACTCAGCCAAGACCTTAACAAGGAATTTCCAGAATATTTCAACCGTACCAATATGAACTCTCTCATCCGGAGAATGGGGGTGTTCGATCGTCGGACCAAAAGAGATCATATCCATACCCGGAAATTTTTCTCCTATAATACCGCATTCAAGACCAGCATGAACAGCTGCGACATGGGCATCTTTGTTGAAAGTATCTGTGTATACTTTTTTCATTTTTTTCAAGAGTTCGGATTCAAGGTTAGGCTTCCAGCCCGGATATCCTTGTTCCCGGACGATCTCAGCATCAGCCATCTCTGCTATGGCATTTATAGCATCTCTTGTTGCCTCAAGGGCCGATGCCGTGGAGCTTCGAGTGCTGCACACAATTTGGACTTTGTCCTGCTTTGTCTTGACAACAGCAAGATTTGTGGATGTCTCCACAAGGCCTTCTATCTCGGGGTGCATTGAAACAACACCATGGGGAAGACTCAGGATAAGATTGATAATTGTATTTTTTTCATCTTGGACTATGGCTTTACCGGGATCATCTGAATATTTTTCAAATGAGTGTTGAGCATCAGGTTCGATTGGCTTGTATTCACTTTTTATTTTACTAAACTCATCTTCAATGATTTTTTTGAACTGGTCCTTGTCTCCGGAGTTAATACCTATGACAGCTTCCGACTCTCTTGGTATGGCATTCCGGAGATTACCTCCTTCGATATTAAACAATTGAAAGGAAAGGTTCTTTGACAGTTTCCACAGGATACGTGACAGTAGTTTTATGGCATTCCCTCTACCCATGTTTATATCAATTCCCGAATGCCCTCCTTTAAATCCGGAAAGCTTTAATTTAAATACGTCATCACAGCTCTTTTTTTCTGTATGAAAGGGAACAAAAATCTGAGTATCGGCTCCTCCGGCACACCCGATAGTGAATTCCCCTTCATCTTCACTGTCCAGGTTCAAAAGTCTTTTTCCTTTTAAAGATCCTTCGGTAAGTTGCATGGCTCCATCCAAGCCGGTCTCTTCTTCAACAGTAAACAAGAATTCAAGAGGGGGATGTGCGATGTCATTGCTTTCCATAATTGCCAGGCAGGCACTTCCTCCGATTCCATTATCAGCACCAAGAGTGGTCCCCTTTGCTTTGACCCAATCTCCGTCTATTTCTGTTTTTATGGGATCCTTTGTAAAGTCATGCTCAACATCTGAATTTTTTTCACACACCATGTCTAAATGGCCCTGCAGGATGACACCTACAGCATGTTCATTGCCTTTGGAAGCTTTTTTTGAGACGACAACATTTCCAATTTTATCTCTTTTGTAATCAAGATTAAGACGTTTTGCTACGGATATGATATAGTCTCCGATCGCTTTTTCATTGCCTGAGCAATGGGGAATTCTTAAAATTTCTTGGAAATGTTTCCATAAAAGAGAAGGTTTCAAATCATTTAATTCTTTAGCCATTTATGTTCTCCAATCATTTTTTAGATATAATACTTTTTTAATAATTGCATAAATGATATGGATAAGCAAGTTTATTATAACTGACCTGATTTACAAATGTGAGGCCATTAATCCGGATTATTCAAGCTGTTTTTCAATATGATTGAGTGTTGTTTCAAAAACGGAAAATGATTTATCACCGTAGAGACACAGAATGATTTCATCGGGATATTCATTATTTTTCATAAAATCCAAACAGACTTTTATCATGATTTCACTGCAGCGTTTTATCGGATATCTAAAAATCCCTGTACTTATAGCAGGGAAAGCAATGCTTTTTATTTTTTTCTTTTTCGCACATTCCAGACTGTTATGAGTGGCTTTCTTTAGTTTCTCATCCTCATTTCCTTCGCCATATACGGGACCTGCGGCATGGATGACATATTTTGCTTTTAGGTTTCCTGCACCTGTTATGACAGCTTCACCTACTTCTATAGGACCTATTGAATTGCATTCTTCCTGAATAGAAGGACCCCCGAAACTTCGAATGGCGCCTGCCACCCCTCCTCCCAGTATCAGCGACTTGTTTGCAGCATTGACAACGGCTTCCGCATCAACAAGGGCAATATTTCCCTCTATTAATCTCAGGATTTTATTTCCTATTCTCGATTCTTTCATTCCCATCTCCCCGTATATAAATTTTCTTTTTATAAAAACATATTATATCAGATTGCTTTGTTATCTCGAATCATTTTTTATCCCTTTTTTCAATTTGTATTGAAAAATTCCCTCGTTATCATAGATCTCCACTTCCTCAAAATCCTTTATGTGATCCAGCACAACGTCTTTATCTCCAACAATAACGACAACAGGGTTTAAAAATCCGATATTTTGAAGTGCCTTGAATACAGAACTGGAGTTAACATACATAATGTTTTCATAATAATTTTTCCAGTAAATCTCTTCCATATCCAGAGCCAGTATTTCAGATGCTTTTAAGGAAAATTCCTTGTGTCCTGAGATTTGAATGGGAAAATTTCCTATTAAATAGGACTTTGCCTGCTCTATCTCATGATTGGGAATCTTATTCATTGTAAGACTTCCTATTTCTCTTAATATCTCTGTAACGGAAGGATATAAATATTCTGTTTTTACCTTTGCTTTAACATAAAACAAATCACAGTTTTTAAAAAGTTCTATTCCGCTGAAAGCCCAGTAGGCATAACCTCTGGTCTCACGAAGATTCATTATGAGTCTGCTGATATGAGAGCCTCCCAGAATCTGGTTGAACACCAGATAAGAGAAATAGTCCTCAGTCTTTTCTTTAGGAAGAATATATCCGATAAATAGAGTGGTTTCATCAGCCTTCGTAAGGTCTGTAAAGCATATCTTCGGTTTTGTTTTGGGGGCCGGAGGTTTGATGTGATATGTTTCAACGTTTTTCTTCACCCATTGGCTCAGATGCTGACCAGTAATGTTTGTGACTTCTGAGAGATTGACATCTCCAATGATAAGAAGCCTGGCATTATTGGGTATTAAAAACTTGTCATAGAATGTCAATAAGTCTTTTCTATTCAGCCTCTTTATGACACTGCTGTTAAACACATATTTTTCGTACGGATGGTTGCGAAACATAATTTGGAAGAGCAGTTTTCTCCCCAGTAATTCTGGATTTGTATTTCTCACTATGTTATAAAACATGTCTCTTTTAACATTATTCACTTCAATTTTTGGAAAGTCGGCCTGGATGAGAAGCTGACCCAGCAGCTTGACCGCTTCATTCAAATACTCATTAAGACAGGTTATGGAAAATACAGAATAATCCGGGTACGTTGAAACGGAAAAATCACCTCCGATATATTCAATTTGTTCTTCGATCTGAGAAGCGGAGAGCCCTATAGCCCCCTTGAAAAGCATATTTGCCGTAAAACTTGCCAGACCAGGAAGGTCATCCGGCGACAGACTCTCTCCAGTCAGGATTATCAGATGTATATCAATAAACGGCTGCGGTTTCCTTTGAACAACTGAAACCTGCAGTCCGTTCTCCAGCATGAAAGATTCAAGAGCAGGAAAATCCAGGTCAGGCAAAGGATAGGGGAGTGGTGGGGTTTTTCTGAACTTCTCTTGAGCTGATAGAGAGGGAGTCATAAAAGACAGAATGAACAAGCCGAGCAGCACACAAACACAGATTTTACTCGGCCGGATATGTGTTTTCATTTGCCTCTCATCTCAACCAGGATATAATTTTCTGTAAAATATCTGTTCATAATGCCTACAATTTCAGGGGAACTAATCCTTAAATATTTGTTTAATTCTCTTTTTAAGTCCCTGATGTCATTTTCAGATAGGTAATACCGGATTAAAAACAGAGCTCTTTTTTCAGGAGAATAGAAATTTTCCATATAGTCTGATTTGTACATGTTTTTGATCTTTATTAATTCCCGATCCGGAATCAAGTATGATTTCAGTCTGTTTATTTCAGAAAATAACGCTTTCTTTGCTATTTCTTTGGTGGCTTCATTATTAGAAAGAACAAAGAATTTGAATGCAGCAAGATCTCTTCTCTTTTCAATACCGCCGTTCATGCTCAGCGCAAGCTTATTTCTTTTCACTAATCTTTTATAAAGCCGGGAACTTTCTCCAGAAAAGAGCAGATAATCTATCATGGATAAAATATAAAAATCATTGGAGTAAGGAGAACCGATTCTATAGCCAAGCCTGAAACCAGGTGTTGAAATGGCTTCGTTTACAGAGATTCGTTCATATTTTTCCTGTATGAGATCTCCTTTGAAAGAGGGTGCTGGGGGTATGTTTTTTGAAGGATCGATGGTGCTAAAATATTTTCTTACCAGCTGGAGTGTGTTTTCCTCATGGATATTTCCTGTTATACAGAGAACAGCATTGTTTGGCTTATAATATGTATTGTAAAAATCTCTAACGTCTTTTAGGGTTATGCTTTTTAAATCCTCTTCACTTCCAATTACGGGATGGTTGTACGAAAAGTCCGGATAGAGCAGTTGGTCAAAAACAAGCAGGCTTTCTCTGAATGGGTCTTCCTTATTCTGGTTCTTCAATGTTTCTATCAATAAATTCTTTGTCTCCTCCACATTCGAATAGTTTAAATTCAGAGAGTTCATTCTGTCTGATTCAAGCCATAGCACGAGAGGGAGCTGGTTTGAAGATACGGTTTGGTAAAAAAGCGTTCGGTCCCTGGAGGTGACAGCGTTGAATTCACCTCCTATTCTGTGTATAAACCTTATGTGCTGCATAGGGCCCACATTTCTTGATCCCATAAACATAAGGTATTCTAATAAGTAGGCCATTCCTGTTTTTCCTTTTTTCTCATAAGCCGAGCCCACTTTATAGGCACAGGCAACAGAGACCAAAGGAAGGCTGTTATCTTTGGAAAGAATAACGGTGAGGCCGTTTTTTAGATTATAAACGGAAAAGGGGAACGGTTCTTGCTCTTCTGCTTGTTTGACTTGAGAAAATCCCATATGAACAAAATGAACCATAAGACAAAAAATCACTAATTTTTTTAAGTTCATAATGGATTTGTTCTTTTTTTCATTCAATCATAATGTACCAATAAGCATAATATAAGAACAGACAAAAGTTCAAGGCAAAACCTGTTCGATAATGGGAAGGAGCCGGTCTCTGAATTCCTTGCTCAAGGTGTTATCGAGAAGTTCTACAGCATAAGCCATAGAATTTTTCGTGCTGCTTTTAATGTTTTGGTAGGCTTTCATCATATCATCATGAGAGTAAATAAGGCCAAGCAGCTTAAAAATATCCCTTAAAGAATGGGATATTTCTTTTTTCTCAGATTCATTCAGCTCTGAATAAATGACGGCTAATTGAGACAGCCTTTTTAATTTATTTAATGTGTATACTTTGATAAACTTGATGTCTAAAAACAAATCGGGTTTTTCCGAACGTATCTTATCAAGTGAATCGATTATATCATCCTCGAGTTCAGCATCGTTCTTTTTTAGATATTTTATGAGGATATCATAAGCCTGTTGACTGCTTTCTCGGGATAAAACTTTGATAATGCCTTTTTTGGTCGGGATACTGCTGTCCGGATCATTAAGACTTTTTTCCATATCAGGGAATGCTGTTCTTCCAAACTTTGTTAAGGCTGCTATTGAATCTTCCGATACTATTGGATTTTGAATTTTTTCTATAAGAAGTGGGATGAATTTTTTCTTCTTTAGTTTGGCCGCACTTTCTATGGCATATCTTGATATCTCCGGGGAGCCGTCTTTGATAAGCGGTATGAGCTTATCAACCAGGGGTGAGTCAGGATTCATGAGACCGATGGCTTTGGCCACTTCCATTTTTTCTATTTCGGTTTCCTTGCTTTTTTCAATCACTTTATCTGTGTATTTAGTCATCAATTCCTGATAAGATTTCAAAGACATCACTTCATCTATGTTAGTTTTAAGGTCCTCCTTGCCTTCTTTGTCTTCTGCAGTATAAGCCCATGAACCTCCTTCTGCGCCAAAAAGGGCATCAAAAGAGGACGCCTTAGCCTCTTCTTTTTTCTGAGAAATAATCCTTTCTAATTCAGGAGTCAGTTTATCCTGTCGTATAAGATCAAAAACATGCATGGCATAAAGAATTTCACTCTTTTTCCTGCTCTCCAGAGTATCAAACACTAGTTTTGTGTAATCCAAATCAACCGTTTCTGAAACTGATTTTTCAGCCCGCTTCCATTTTCTTTGTATGTTTTGTTTTATCACATCGATATACTCTTTATTGATCCTGAGGCTGACTGCGATCCATATTATGATAAAGATGAGAGATACTAAACTTATGTATCTCACCTTAATATTGAGATAGATAAAAACAAAGGCCACAACAGCTCCTATCCCTCTTGCGAACCGCTGCAGAAACATATCTATGAATATTTTGGCCCTGTATCTGAGTTCAGGATCCACTGGAATATATAAAATTTCCCTAATGGATTGGTTGACAGAATAAGAAAGGCTTTTATCGCTGGCTTTAATGGAGACAGCCAGTAATATTACAGGGAAAAAGAAGATTCCTGCACACAAAAAAATAAGCACTATCGGATAAAAGAGCAGGGTTCCTCTGATACCTAACCTTTTTATCATTCCTCCTGTGATAAGGATCTGGATCAAAAAGGCAAAAACCATCACTCCGGCATTAAAAAGCCCGTAGAATGAAGCAAGATTGTTTTCTCCGGAAATATTGTTTTCTATAATGCTGTTGTATTGAAAATCTATGAGCACAGACACTATGAAAGTAAGCGATACGATCAAAGCCATGAGGGAAAGATATGGATTCTTTCTCACACTGTCCATGCATGTTTTAAAGCTTATTCCAGATGGCATGCTTGGATTTTCTTTTTTTGCAGCAGGTGCCTGTTTTTGTTCTGGTAGATGTTCTTTATAGTTTTTAAATATCAAACTGACAACAACCACACACAGCAAAAGCATTACAGATGAGATCAATAACAGATAGTCATAAAGAAAAGTACCTGCAGCGAATTTTGTGAGCAGCCCTCCTAGCAAACCTCCCAGGATCCCTCCGCTTCCTATAAATCCGATGATATTTCTTATTTCCCTTGGATTGAACACTTCGTTGGCGACCAACCAAAAGTGAGTCATGAGTACAGAGATCAGTATGTTAACCCATATCCAGTTCGCCAGAGGGAGCCACCCCAGCTCGGTAAAAAAGAGGAGGAACAAAACAATATTGGTTGCAGCAAAAAAGACAAGACTGTAGAGAATTAATTTTTTCTTTGGTATTTTTGCCTGGAATTTAGCGTGCAGAACAACGACGATTCCTGCGATCAAAGCTGTCAGTAGATACGCATAGGGTAGGCGATCTTTTCCCAGTTTATCGATAAAGTTGGCGTTTCTAACAGACTTTATGATGGTGAAAGGTGACGTTATTAAAAAGAAATATAAGAAAAGGTAAATAGATATTATTTTTTTCTCTGCCTCAATGTTTATAAATTTGGAAAAAAGCTTTTTACGCATGCGATCGTCCACGATCCCCGCTTAGAAAGAACGTGCCTATTCCTTTGAAAAGCTTTCCAATGCTTTTTCTTCGTCATTAAATATTTCAAACACTTTAGATAACATAGTGACCTGAAAAACAAGAGAAAGCTTTGTCGATATATTAGTGAGTTTTAAACTTCCCCCTATATTTTGCGTTGAGATGTAACTCGCTAATATTTCTCCAACCCCGAAACTGTCTATGAACTCAACTTTGTCCATGTTTAAAAGAAAATTTTTATTGTTTTTATCAAGCTGGTTTTTTATGATTTGATGCAGCGTAATGTTTGAGGCTTCGGAACGCCTTATTTCTCCCTCTATGTCAACGACTGTGATTCCTTGCTTTTCCCTAAGGTTTATTTCCATTTTTCTGTATACAAGCTTTTATCAGAACAAAAATAATAAGTCAATTAACCTAACCTATTCATAAAAAAATGGCGATACGCATCTTTTTGTTTTGCTTTCAAGGATATACATGTTTTTAACAAAAATGGCAACTGAAAAGTTTTTGTTTGTTTTAAATCACACATTTTTCTTTTAAGTAATTGAAAAGAATGTCCGTACTTTCTTTGATGTCTTTTTTACTGGTGTCTATGGTTATTTCAGGATGCAAAGGTTCTTCATAGGGAGCGGATATTCCTGTAAATTCCTGGATTTCCCCGGCTCTTGCTTTTTTATAAAGACCTTTTGGGTCTCTTTCTTCAGCTGTTTGTAAAGGGACCTTTAAGAAAACTTCAATAAATTCCCCTTTATCCAGAAGTTTCCTGGCCCTGTCCCTGTCTTTGCGGTAGGGAGATATAAAAGCCGTCATGGTAATGATTCCGGCATCAGAAAAAAGTTTGGCTACCTCTCCTATGCGCCTTATGTTTTCCTCTCTATCTTCAGGAGAAAAAGCCAGGTTCTTGTTAAGGCCGTGCCGGATGTTATCTCCGTCGAGGACAAAGGACAGCTTTCCTTCCTGGAAAAGCCTTTTTTCCAAAGAGCGGGCTAAGGTTGATTTTCCGGATCCTGATAATCCTGTAAGCCAGATAACAATACCTTTTTGACGAAGAAATCCCTCTCTGTCTTTTTTCGTAACTTCTCCCTTGTGCCATGTGATATTGGTCGCTTTTTGAATGGTCATTCTTTTCTCCTTGCAAAAGCTCCTAGGTGTTATTCACCTTTTTATAGTAATCGATAAGAATTTTCGCGACTTCAGGCCGGCTGAATTCTTTAGGAAGCATCTGGCCTTTTGACAGCATCTCTCTTACCTTTGTACCGCTTATCAGCATGCGGTGCTTCTCGTCATGAGGGCAGGTTTTCATGGAAGCCATCCCGTCGCATTTGTGGCACCAGAATGTCCAGTCAATATTCAGGGGTTGGATATGCAGTTCTCCAGGCTTGATTTCTGTGAATATCTTCTGAGCGTCAAAAGGCCCATAATAATTTCCCACTCCGGCATGGTCTCTCCCGATAATCAGGTGACTGCATCCATAATTCTGTCTGAAAATCGCATGAAGCAGTGCTTCCCTTGGGCCACCGTACCTCATCTCCATAGGATATACTTTAAGAACAACCCGGTCCTTGGGATAATACTTATCAAGAAGTACTTCATAACATCTCATCCTGACTTCTGCCGGTATATCGTCTGCTTTCAACTTTCCGACCAGCGGGTGAATCAATATCCCGTCACTGACTTCAAGGGCGATTTTTGTGCAGTATTCGTGACTTCTGTGGATCGGATTTCTAGTCTGGAAAGCAGAAATTGTTGACCAACCCTTTTTTTTGAATATTTCCCTTGTTTGAGCAGGACGGGCATAATAGGAACCATAGAGTTCAGGATAGGGGCCTTCGCTAAAAGCTGTGACTTCACCCCCGAGAAGAACATCATCCTGTGTGTATACTTTTTTCACACCCGGATGCGTTTCGTCTTCTGTAAGAAAAACCTGTTTTGCTTCATGTTTTTTATTGTATTTATATTTGTCCTGTACCTTCATTATCCCCATTAGATCTCCGCTTTCATCGTCTATAAGAGCGATTTTTTCTTCTAATGAAATATTTTTTGCTTCTTCTTTTGTGACTGATAAGGTGATAGGGATCGGCCATAAGGTTCCGTCAGACAAGTGCATATGATCAACCACTTCTTTATAGTCTTTTTCGACCATAAAGCCACTTAGAGGACTGAATGCGCCTATGGCCATCATTATGAGGTCAGAGGTTTCACGCGATGACATCCTCACTTTTGTCAAGGATTCCGCCCTTTTTTTATTTTCTATTAATTCCTTACCTTCAATAAGAAGAGGGAGAAGTTTGCCTTTGTGGGGGGGGATGAGTCCGTTCATAATAATTTTTCTCCTTTATAATAAAATCGTTTCTTTGTTTAAAAAGATTTATTCATAATTAAAACATTTTGATTGTTTTCACGTCTGTATCCTACACTGTCCATTAGGCTCCTAATGAGAAAAACACCAAACCCTCCCTTTTTTTCCTTTTCTATTATTTCCGATATATCCGGTTTTTTAGTGGTCCTCGGATCAAAAGGAATTCCGTCATCCCTTATCTCAAAAAAAATTTTATTCTCTTTGATCCAGCTTTTGATATAAATTTCACCTCTTTTTTTTGGATAAGCATACTTGATGATATTGATGCAAACCTCCACCAGAGACAGTTCCATAATATAATAGTCTTTCTCAGAAATGTCTTTTTCTTTAAGCGAATTTCTCAGAAATGACCTTACTTTTTTTAGTTCCTGTAATTCGCTTTTGACTTTAAGTGTGATCATTTCATGCAAGCCTTATTTATTATCATGAAATTATTCGTAATTCAACCTCTTATATTACCGGTAAAAGAAACAAAAAAGAATTCTATGGAGAATTCATGCGCATAAAATAAAATTATTTCGGGAATTTAAGGTCTATCGTGTTCTTTATGGATCAAATATCCGAAGCATGAAGATAATTGAAATAATGTCATTATTATGTTAGAGTCTTTTCTTACTTCAGCCTTATTTTAATACTGGATTCATATCAGAAAGGAGTTTTAAAGTCATGAGCAAAGACGGAGTACATCTATTTACTTCTGAATCTGTTACAGAGGGCCATCCTGATAAAATTTGCGATCAAGTCTCAGATGCGGTCCTGGATGACCTTTTAAAACAGGATCCAAACAGCCGTGTCGCATGTGAGACGCTCGTTACGACCGGGCTTGTCCTTATAGCAGGAGAAATAACGAGTGATGGGTACTGCGACTTTCAACAAATAGTCAGGAATACTGTTAAAGAAATAGGATACACAAGTCCGAAATATGGATTTGATTATGAGACATGCTGTGTCTTATCCTCCATACACGAGCAGTCACCAGACATCGCTATGGGAGTTAATGAAAGTAATGACCATGAACAGGGAGCTGGTGACCAGGGATTGATGTTTGGGTATGCGTGCAACGAAACCAAAGAACTTATGCCGCTTCCTATTATGATAGCTCATAAATTGGTAAAAAGATTGAGTCAGATAAGACGCAAGGGAATATTGGATTATATACGTCCTGACGGCAAGTCTCAAGTCACTGTTGAGTACGATGGAGACAAGCCGAAGAGAATCGATGCGGTAGTGGTATCCACACAGCACGATCCAAGTATAAAAATGAAAGACTTAAAGATTGATATTGAGCAAAAAGTGATCAGAGAAATTATCCCGGAGAACATGCTGGATAAAGACACGAAATTCTATATCAATCCGACGGGTCGCTTTGAACAAGGAGGACCGTTTGCTGATACCGGAGTGACCGGCCGTAAAATCATAGTTGACACCTACGGAGGCATCGGAAGCCATGGAGGAGGATGTTTTTCAGGAAAAGACCCCTCAAAAGTCGATCGTTCAGGCTCTTATATGGCCCGCTATATCGCAAAAAATCTTGTGGCAGCCGAGATCGCAGATAGGATCGAAGTCCAGATCGCCTATGCCATTGGAGTAGCGGAACCTGTTTCAATCATGGTGGACTCCTTTGGGACATCAAAGGTCCAGGAAGACAAGATCAAAGAACTCATAAGATCTCATTTTGATCTCAAACCAAAAGGAATGATTCGAACATTAAATCTTTTGAATCCGATCTATAAAAAAACCGCTGCTTACGGGCATTTCGGAAGAGATATATTCCCTTGGGAAAAAACAGACAAGGCCGGATTACTGAGAAAAGATGCCGGCCTTTGATTTTTGTCACTATGAATAAAAAATGTCAGCCGCAACCAAGAGGAGCGTCAAATGAATTACGATATAAAAGATATTAATTTTGCTGAGGAGGGGAAACTTCGTATGGAGTGGGCAGCCAGGTTTATGCCTGTTCTTGCGGATATCAAAGAAAAATTTAAAAAAGAAAAACCTCTCAAGGGGTTAAAAATTTCCGCATGCCTCCATGTCACAAGTGAAACCGCTAATCTCATGGAAGCCATCAAAGAGGGAGGGGCCCAGGTAGCTTTGACTGCCTCCAATCCGTTAAGCACCCAGGATGATATTGCAGCTGCATTAGTTAAATTTTATGAGATCCCTGTTTTTTCCATAAACGGGGAGGATAATGAAACCTATTACCGCCACATAAATCAGGCTTTGGACAACAAGCCGCAGATCACCATGGACGATGGAGCCGACCTGGTCAGTACCATACATTCTCAAAGAAAAGAGTTGTTAAAAGACATCATAGGGGGGACTGAAGAGACGACCACAGGAGTGATACGCTTGAAGAGCATGGCCGCTCAAAAAGTGCTGAATTATCCGATTATCGCGGTCAATGATGCCAAAACAAAGCATTTATTCGATAACAGATACGGAACAGGCCAGAGCACCATAGACGGCATATTAAGGGCAACGAATATACTCATTGCAGGTACGAACTTTGTGGTCTGTGGCTATGGATGGTGCGGCCGCGGAGTCTCAATAAGAGCAAGAGGAGCCGGGGCAAAAGTCATTATTTGCGAGGTTGATCCCCTTAGAGCTCTGGAAGCGGTTATGGATGGGTTTCAGGTCATGCCTTTGATGAAAGCATCTGAAATAGGTGATATCTTTGTCACTGTCACCGGGGATAAGAATGTTATCTCAGAAGAACACTTTAATAAGATGAAAGACGGGGCTATTGTTGCCAATTCAGGACATTTTAATGTTGAAATCGATATTCCGGCTCTTTCCAGGATATCGGAACGAAAAAGAAATATCAAAAAGCTTGTAGAGGAATTCACTCTTAAGAACGGACGAAAAATATTTCTCCTTGCAGACGGGCGGCTTTTAAATCTTTCAGCGGCAGAAGGACACCCTGCCTCTGTTATGGACATGAGTTTTGCGAACCAGGCATTGAGTGTGGCTTACTTGTCAAAAGAAGGAAAAGACCTTAAGAATAAAGTGTACCCGGTGCCCAAAGAAATTGATGAGGATATAGCTCAGCGAAAATTAAAGGCCATGAACATAGAGATAGACCATTTGACAGACGAGCAAAAAAGATATTTAGAAGGATGGGAGGAAGGAACCTGATGGGTCAAATTTTTTCCTGTTCTCTTCAATGATCTTAAGATAATTATCTATGTTTTTCTTTAATTCAGGATCTTCTGCAGCAGGCTTGATCTCCAGCAGGATTTTCTCTGCGTTATAATAATCACCGATTTTCATATAGGCGCCTGCTAAATTGAATTTGATATTTATTTCCTCAGGAGCATGTTTTAACGCCCTTTTATAGCTAGCTATGGCGGCTTCGAATTTTTCAAAATTTTCACAGATCACACCATTAAGATTAAGGGACATAACAAGATTTTCATTGAATTCAAGGGACCTCTGTATATATTCAAATGCCTTCTCATTATCCTCTTTTACTAAGTAAAGACGCGCCAGGTTATAGTAGGGGAGTTCCCGGGAATGATATTTTTCGTTTGTCGCAGCTTTAAGAAACTCCTGTTCGGCTTTATCCAGCATCCCCATTTCCTGGTACACAGAACCCAGATAATTATGGGCCTCCGCCAATCCGGGATCCAGGCTCAAGGCTTTTTTGTAGTTCTTTTCAGCTTCCTCGAATTTTCCCAGCATGGTATGTGCCAGTCCCATCCCTAATAACGTCAGTGTGTTATCCGGCTGAAGCAATAAAGATCTGTCTAAATGTTTCAGTGACAGCTCCGGCTGTCCGTTATTGATATAGAATATCCCCAGATTGTACTGATAGTTTGGATCCTTCTCTCGCTTCTTTTGAAGCCTCTGCTGGCTCGTGGCGCAGGATAACAATAATACACATACCATAAGGATGACGATTGATTTTGTTTTCATTTGCATAACCCCCATATCTAAAATATTTTTTCTTCTTTTAATTTTCTTGTCATGAGGTCCTTAAGGGCTTGTCTTGGATCTTTGTTTTTGTAGAGTATTTCATACATCTGTTCACATATAGGCATTTCTATCTCATAGTCTTCAGCGAGCCTTCGTGCCGATAGAGTAGTTGTAACGCCCTCTGCGACCATTTTCATCTTCTTTAAAATACTCTGAATGGAATTTCCTTCTCCCAGTTCAAATCCGACATATCTGTTCCTGCTCAATTTTCCTGTGCAGGTAAGGACCAGGTCGCCTATGCCGGCTAATCCTGAAAAAGTATCAGGCTTGGCACCCATTTTAATTCCCAGTCTCGTTATCTCGGCTATTCCCCTGGTTATGAGTGCTGCCAGTGTATTTCTTCCATATCCAAGCCCGTCTGATATTCCGGCAGATATGGCTATGATATTTTTCAAAGCACCGGCAAGCTCGACGCCAAGTATATCTTCGGAAGTGTAGACCCGAAAGAATTCACTGGAAACAAAAATCTGTATAGTGCGGGCGACAGTGCTTTCCTTTGAGGCGGCAACCACAGCCGTGGGATTGGATTCCGAGACTTCGCGCGCAAAACTGGGACCGGACAGCACTGCTATTCTTGATGCTATTTCCTGATCAAATATTTCCTGCATCAGCTCGCTCATGCGCTTCAGGGATTTGTATTCAATCCCCTTGGTCAGACTCACGATTATCTGGTTTTTAGTGAGAAAGGGAGCAATTTTTCCATACATTTCCCTGCAGTATTCTGAAGGAACAGCAATGAATACAATATCAGTGCCTTTTAAGGCCTGCTCCAAATCTTTATGGAATGAAACAGTTTGGGGGAATTTAACTCCAGGAAGAAATGTCTTGTTCTCTCTATGGATGGAGACCGAATCATATATGTCAGGTTCCCGAATCCAGAGTTTTGTTTCAATTTCTTTCCGCCCAAGGTGAATGCCGAAGGCACTCCCCCAACTTCCTCCTCCTATGATGCTTGCTATCATTCTTCTTTCTCTCCCAATTTTCTTTCTTTGCCCTGCATTAAGCGCTTAATATTTTCCCTGTGCTGGAAGACAATAAGAAGGAAGAGAACCGCTCCAAAAAGGATAAGCTGTTTTTCATATCCGAAAAGCAGGGCAGTCAGCGGAAGGGTCATGATGCCAAGAAGAGAACCTAAAGAAACATATTTTGTTAATGCGATGGTAATGAAAAAGACGACAGCGACTACCGCTAATGAAGGCCATGACAGAGCGAGATAAACTCCTGCGGTGGTGGCTACACCCTTTCCTCCCTTAAACTTTATATATAACGGGAAACAATGCCCTAAAACAGCTAAAAAACCGCAGGAAAGGGAAAAATTTAAGTCATCAAACAATCTTAGGGATAGAAAGACCGGAATGAATCCTTTGAGTATATCGAACAGGGCAGCCAGAAGTGCGGTTTTTTTGTCTGTGAGCCTCAGAAGGTTTGTAGCCCCCATGCTTTTACTTCCGAATTTACGGATATCACGCTTTTTAATCTGCCGGTAGATGAGATATCCACTGGGGACAGATCCCAATAAATATGATAAAAGCGCGTAGATAATCTTCATTGTAATTGGCTCTCGTGAAGTATATCATAAATGGCTCCGGATGGTGTCAGTGTGCTCTTAAATAAAGTGATCCGATCCACTTTTGTGACTCCGAAGTCCTTTTGTTCGGCCCTTTCAAGTTCAGGAAAAAGATCGTGAAGAGCAGGGCCTTTTTTTATTCTTCCTAATGTCAAATGGGGATGAAAACTTCTTTTTTCCCTTGAAAATCCAATTTTTTCCAGTTCCGTTTCTATCTCCGAGTGGAGTGTTTTCAGAGATTGGTATTCATTGAATCCTGCCCATATGACTTTAGGATTTCTGCTTTTTTGTGGAAATGTCCCCGCTCCGACACAAGCCAGTTGAAATGATTCGTGATATTGAGAAATATGGTCCATTACTTCTGTTATTTGGTCAGCTTTTTGTTTCTCTATATTCCCCAGAAATTTAAGTGTGATATGCATAGCCTCAGGTCTTACCCACTTGATCCCTGAACTTATTTTCTTGAATTGAATAACCATGCTGTTGAGCTTTTCTTTTATCCTTGGATCAAGTTTAACCGCAATAAAAGTCCTCATGGAATATTCTTTCACTGTTTGATGGATTTAATGTTCTTAAATAAAATATGTCTTCTCAACATATCCATTGTTTTTTGTGTCGCCTGGGACTTTACGGAGCCTCTGGTGCCTAAAAATTGGCTCTTATCCACTTTTGTTTCATTATTCCAGGATAATGCGGTAAATACAAGACCAACCGGTTTTTCTCTGGTGCCGCCTCCTGGACCGGCAATTCCTGTGATGGCCAGCCCAAAATCAGATCCTGATTTTTTTCTTATCCCCTCAGCCATTAAACCAGCCACTTCAGCACTTACAGCTCCGTGTTCGGTGATCACATTTTCATCGATTTCAAGCAGATCTCTTTTTGCTTTATTAGAATAGGCCTGGATTCCCTGTACAAAATAACTTGAACTGCCTGGTACGTTTGTAATCCGGTGACCCAGCAGCCCTCCGGTACAGGATTCGGCAGTGGATAGTGTATAGTTGTTTTTCAGAAGCAGCTTTCCTATGACTTCCTCCAGTTCTTCATTATTTTCCGAAAAGATATAAATTTTTAAGCGCTCCTTTAATGATTTGACAAGCGGATTGATCACACTTTCGGCCTTTTCAAAAGAAAAAGGAGAATGGCCGGTTATATGAATTTCTATCTGTCCAGGATAGGCAAGAACTGAAAATTCGATTTCAGGGGATTTTGGATATAAATCCGAAAGAAGAGTTTCTGTGCTGGATTCTGTAATCCCTGTGATTTTCAAAACTTTACGAACATTGAACCCGTTTCTGTGTTTTTCCATTCTGGGCATGACTCCGGACTCAAACAGAGTCTTCAGCTCTACAGGCGGACCGGGCAGAAGAACGGCTGTGATCCCTGAGTCCTCAATCCAGAGCCCCGGGGCTGTTCCGACGTTATTTTCAATGACTTCAGATCCTTTGATAACAAAAGCCTGTTTTTTATTGGAAGAGGTCATAATCAAGCCTCTTTTTTGAAACCTGCTTTTTATGTATTCCAGCAGTTCATTCCTGAATTCCAGCTCTTTGCCCCATGCTTCTGCAAAAACTTCTCTGGTCATATCGTCACTGGTAGGGCCCAATCCTCCGATGATAAAAAGCATATCCGCTCTTTTTAGAGCCAGCTTAAAGCAGGATAGCAAAGAAGTGTGGTCATCTCCAACTATGGTCTTAAAAGTGACTTTAAATCCCAGGTCGTTTAACCGGGATGTGATATACAGTGAGTTTGTATCCTGATAATAAGGAGTCAGAAGCTCGGAGCCGACAGCGATGATCTCAATTACTGGATTGCTTTTTTTTCTCATGTTAAAAGGATAACTATATTAAGGATAATACTGGTGTACATTCCAGCAAGGATATCGTCAAGCATAATTCCCCATCCTTTGGAAAATTTTTCCGCCTTTTTGATGAACAGGGGTTTGATTATATCAAAAAAACGAAAAAGGAAGAAAGCGGATAAAACTATAATCCAGGATGGTTTCAAAAGGAAAAGAGCCACAAGCTGCCCCAGTACTTCATCTATGACCACCTCACCGGGATCATTTTTTCCCGATAAAGCCACATACTTGGATGAAGCAGCCACTCCTAATATATAGATAACAAGAAATAAGGGTAATATAAAATGCCAGGTTAACCGGTAAAGTACGTATTTGTAGATAAGCACAGTTATCAGACTCGCTAATGTTCCGGGGGCGACCGGAAAGAATCCGATCCCGAAAAAACTGGATATCATCTTTGAAAAAAATTTCATGTTGTGCATTCTCCGTATAAATCGTAATCATCACAGCCAGTGATTTTGAATTTTTCAATTTTACCTGAAAAATCACTTCTGTCTTTTATGAGGTCGATATAGACCAATCCATCCACCTCAGGGGCTTGATACTGCGTTCTTCCGACCAAAAGAGACGGATCCTCTTCCAACCGTCCTTCAACAATGACATCCATCTGGCGGCCCAGATATTTTCTGTTTTTTTTATATGAATTGTCTGATTGGATATCCATGATCTCACGCAGTCTGTTTATCTTTGTTTCATAATTGACCGGATCTCCGAGTCCATAGCATTCTGTGTTTTTTTCTCTAGAATAAGCAAAGGCCCCTAAATGATCAAATTGTGCCGCGCGTACAAAATTTTTTAATTCCTCAAATTCTTTTTTTTCTTCCCCTGGAAAACCAACGATCACTGTGGTTCTTAAAGCAATATCAGGAATTTTTTTTCTCATTTTTTCCATAAGACGTAAAGTCTGGGTTCCGTCCATACCTCTTTTCATCCGGTCTAGAATTGTACGGTTTGAGTGCTGGAAAGGACAATCCAGATAAGAACAGATATTTGGCTCATTGAGCACTTCAATCAGGGAATCATTGATTTCTTCAGGGTAAGTATAAAGAACTCTGATCCATTTTATTTTTTTTATTTGGGTCAGTTCTTGCAAAAGAAAAGTCAGCCCGTTTTTTAAACCAATGTCCCTGCCATAGTAGGTGGAATCCTGGGAAATGATATTTATTTCCTTGATTCCCTTATCAGCAAGCAGGGAAGCTTCCTGCACAATGGAGGGAATGGGACGGGACCGGTAATCCCCTTTAATGAGAGGGATCGCACAGAAAGAACATTTATGCGAGCATCCTTCCGAGATCTTGATATAAGCCCATGACGGGGGAGTTGAAAGATACCGGGGGGAATTATGGTCGTATAAATAACACCTGTCTGATTTCTTAAAAGATCTGCCTGTTACGATATCTGCTATATGGTTAAAATCCTTGACTCCGGTCCAGCGGTCCACATCGGGAAATTTGGTTCTCAGGTCATTCGGACATCTTTCAGCATAGCAGCCTGCTACTATGACCATTTTTTGACCTTCAGCTCTTAGCTTTGCCTCGATCGCTTTCCTTATAGCGGATTCTGATTCCTTTCTTGCTTCGTTTATGAATCCACAGGTATTGATGATGATGATATCTGCTTCATCTATTTCAGTACTTATTTTATATCCTTTTTCATCGAGATAACCCAGCATGACTTCGCTGTCTACAAGGTTTTTGGCGCAACCAAGGTTGATCAGGGCTGTTTTTCTCATAGGCATATGCGACTAAATTTCCTGTCTCCGGATGTTTGCAGTAAAAATACAAGGCATCGTCAAGGATAAAGGCGGTAAAGGAGCCTGGGAAATGGGATGGTTTCTCGAATATGCTTGATATTACAGATCCAGGCTACAGTACGCTCAATACCAAGGCCGAAACCCGCATGAGGGACAGAACCATATTTTCTTAAGTCAACATACCACTCGTAGTCTTTTTCCGGAAGATTGTGTTCTTTTATCCTCTCCTTAAGCAGCTTCATGTCATGAATCCTTTGCCCTCCGCCTATGATTTCTCCATATCCTTCAGAAGCAAGCACATCCAAACCCAAAACGAGGTCAGGCCGTTTGTCATCAGGCTGCATATAAAATGCTTTTATTTTTGCAGGAAAATGAGTGATACACACAGGTTGTTTGAATATCTTGGATATCAAAGTCTCTTCAGGAGCACCGAAATCATCTCCGAAATTGAGTTCCCTTCCTTTCTCCCTCAATTCCTTAAGGACTTCCTCATAGGTGAGTTTTGGAAAAGGTTTTTTTACGCTCTCAAGAGGTTTTGTGTCTCTCTCCAGTATTTCAAGCTCTGTTTTTTTGTTTTCCAGCACCCGTTCGATCAGATAGAGAACAAGGTCTTCGCTTAGTATTTTTATATCATCCAATTGAGCGAAAGCTATCTCCGGCTCTACCATCCAAAATTCAATCAAATGCCTTCTTGTTTTGGATTTCTCTGCCCTGAAGGTCGGCCCGAAGCAATAGACCTTTCCGAAGGCCATGGCCGTGGCCTCGTTATAAAGCTGTCCGCTCTGGCTGAGATAAGCACTCTGATCAAAATATTCTGTCTCAAAAAGAGTGGTTGTGCCTTCGCAGGCACTTGGAGTGAGTATGGGCGTATCCATTAAACGGAAGCCTCTGTTATCGAAAAAATCCCTTATGGCTTTTATGAGTTCCGTTCTTATTTGAAGAACGGCATTCTGTTTACTTGACCTCAACCAGAGATGCCTGTTCTTCATAAGAAAAGATGTCCCGTGCTCTTTTGGAGTAATAGGATAGTCCTCCGCTATCTGTATGATATCAATGTCGCTGACACTGATTTCATAACCACCCGGAGCTCTTTCTTCCTTTTTAACTTCACCCTTCATATGAAGAGATGACTCCTGAGTCAGCTTATTGAATTTTTCGAAAAGAGGGCTGTCTTTTTGCTTGCTGTAAATCATCCCCTGAACATATCCGGTTCCATCCCTGATGATTAAAAACCTTATCTTTCCGCTGGAGCGCTTGTTATACACCCAGCCCTTTATTTCCACATGTTGGTTCTCATGCTTTGGAAGATCTTCGATATATACCCACTTCATAATGGGAATGATTATAAAAGATATACGTTAAAATGTCTATCCATTTAAAGCCAAAGGCCATGGGATTTTGTGTTTGCAAATTTGAGTTGTTTGTTTGATTTAGATAAAATTCATTTAACCTGACCTATTCATAAAAAAATGGCGATGTTCATTTTTTTTTGCTTCCAAGGGACTACATGCTTTTTAAAAAAATGACAACTGAAATGTTTTTGTTTGTTTTTACTTTCATTTTAATCGCCATTTTTTTACCATATAGGCAAGCCGATCTCGCTGCATCTGCTTCGTTACAGGGTACTCGCGGTGAAGGACCACAGCTTCGCACTCTGTGCCTCGCATCTGCAGCAACCTCGACTTGTGAATAATCCAGGTCAAAAAGAAAATGGCCGAACCAAAATCATTTAAAAAAAGGAAATTAATCATAGGAATCATGGCAGGGGAGCCGGAAGTGTTCTCTATAACCCAGGAAGAGCTAGTAAATCTGTACGGCCCTATAGACATGGAAAGTGACATTTTCCCCTTCACTTATACAGACTACTATTCGAAACGAATGGGGGAGGCTTCCTTGATGAGGAAATTCATAAGCTTTTATACACTGATAGCGCCAGAAACATTGAGTGAAATCAAAATGACCACTAACCGCATTGAAGAGAAGATTAAAACAAAGCTACAAAGCCCTCACCGCATTGTGAATATAGATCCTGGTGTTATCAATGATTCCTCGCTAATAATGGCTACAGTCAAAGATTTTGCCCACCGGATTCCCCTGCTGCAGGGGATATACGGACATCTTGAGTTTCTCTTTGGGAAAAAGGAGATTAGGATCCTTGACTGGACTTATCCTGATTTTAGAGAAAAGACCTACCATTCGTTTTTTCTAAATGTAAGAAAGAAATATCTTGACCAGGTTAAATATCAATTAACCTGACCAATTCAGGTTAAACGGATCCGGCTGATATGGACCTCAAGTTTTCTATGATTTTCGGAAGTTCCTCAAGTACGATTTTGATGTCATCTTCCGTGTTAAACCTGCCAATGGAAAACCGGATACAGGATCGTGCCTGTTCCGGAGTAAGGTTGAGGGCTGTTAAAACATGAGAGACTTCATCCGAATCCTCACTGCAGGCCGAGCCAGTTGAAACAAAGATCCCTTTGGTAGCGAGAGCCAGCAGCACAGCCTCAGCTTCCAGCCTGAGAAAAGAAAAGTTAACCGTGGTTTTTATGCGCTCTTTCTCTGAACCGTTGAATTTGATATCAGGAATATGTGACTCGATTCCTTTTTTGAGTTGTTCCGCAAGGCCGTCAAGTCTCTTCTTGTCTTTCTTTAATCGCTGTGCAGCTATTCGAGCCGCTTCTCCAAAGCCAACAATACCGGCCGTATTCTCCGTTCCAGCCCTCAATCTGCCTTCCTGATGGCCTCCGTGAATAAAAGGATGTATTTCAGTACCTTTTTTAATATATAAAGCTCCGACTCCCTTAGGGCCATATATTTTATGGGCGGATACGGACACCAGGTCAACACCGAGCTTATGAACATCGAAATCGATCTTTCCATAAGTCTGGACAGCATCGGAATGAACCAAAACATTCTTCTTTTTTGCTATATGAATAATTTCTTTTATGGGCTGCAGTGTACCGATTTCGTTGTTCGCGTGCATAATAGACACAAGCGCTGTTTTTTGTGTCACTTTTTTTTCAAGCATATCCAAATCAACAATGCCGTGTTCATCAACAGGAATAAAAGTGACTTTTTTCCCTGATTTTCTCATGTAAAGAGCGGTCTCAATCACGGCAGGGTGCTCGATCGCGGAAGTGACCAACTCGTTCTTTTCAGGATGAGCTTCCATAATACCTTTTATGGCAAAATTATCTGATTCTGTGCCGGAACCGGTAAAGACGATCTCACTTCTTTCTGCTCCCATTGCTTCAGCAATGTTCTCTCTTGCTTCGGTTATGAATTTTTTGGCATCTCTCCCGACAGGATAGAGGGAGGAAGGGTTTCCAAAGTGCTGCTCGAGGAACACAGACATCTTCTTGCACACCTGAGGATCGATTCTTGTTGTCGCGTTATTGTCAAGATAGATCATTTTTCTATCAATCGTTTCAAATCTGTGGTCTATCTGACCTATAAGTATCTTTCTTTGAGAATTTTAACGACTTCCAGTCCCGCTCTCTTCTGTCCTTCGGCACAGGCAGCTCCTATATGAGGAGCAGCGATGACATTTTGATGATCTATCAGTTCGAAGCTGTCAGGGGGTTCTTTCTCATACACATCAAGAGCCGCTGCTTTGACTTTGCCTTCGTTAATGGATTTTAAAAGGGCCTTTTCATCAACCACGCCTCCACGGGCTGCATTGACTATCACAACGCCCTGTTTCATCTTTAAAAATTCTTCGTCACTGATAATGTGTTTTGTGCCTTCAGTCAAGGGCAGATGCAGGGATATGAGGTCGGCCTTCTCTAAAAGCTCGTCAAGCGGAACCTGTTTGACATCAAGGTCGGTTTTAATGTCGACAATATCATAAGCAATGACCTTCATACCAAAGGCAATCGCCCTCTGTGCTACGGCAAGGCCTATTCTTCCGCTTCCTATGATGCCCAGTGTTTTTCCATATAGTTCACTGCCTTTCAAGGCCTTTTTCTCCCATTTGTGTTCCTTCATAGACAGATTTCCCCTGCCGTGCCACCGCACAGCCCCTAACATCAATCCGAAAGTATGCTCTGCTACGGAAATAGTGGTAGCCTTGGGAGTGTTGGCCACAGCAATGCCTTTTTCCTCAGCGGCTTTAAGGTCGATATTATCAAGTCCGATTCCAGCCCGAATAATAAGCTCTAAGTTTGAAGCGGCATGGATAACGTTTTTTGTTATCTTTGTCGCGCTTCTCACCACAGCCACATTATAATCAGAAATTGTTTTTATAAGTTCTGATTCGTCCATTCCGGTTTTTACAGTCACATCAAACTCGGACAGCGACTTAAGCTCTTCCAAGGCATCCGGGTGCAAAGCATCACATATTAATACTTTTTTCATCACAAATCCTCCTTAAAAATATTTTCAGCCGCTTTAATGGACTCTCCGAATTCACATTCATATCCGAGCTCTGAAAGAGTCATTTCAAGCGCTGATAAAGCGGTTATTATATCAAATCGGCCTATATATCCTAAGTGTGAAATTCTAAAAAATTCCCCTTTATGAGGCGCCTGGGAACCGGCGATATAGACCCCATATTTATTGTGCATTATATCTATGAGTTTGAATCCGTCTATTCCTTTGGGTGTTTTCACTGCAGTCAGTACATTTCCCGGATTATCGGCCAGAAATTCGAGTCCCAGAGCGGTTACTCCTGCTCTGGTCGCTTTGCCGAGTATTCTATGATGCTCTATGAGCTTTTCAAGCCCTATCTCCATTATCATTTCCAAAGATTTTTTTTGCTGGATGATGAGAGATATAGCAGGTGAATAAGGCGAGGTTCGGTTCTCCAGGCTTTTTTTGGACGCTTTGGCATCAAAGTAGTATTTGGGGAGCGAAGATTTCTCAACAAAGGCCCATGCCTTTGGGCTGAAAGCTATGTACGAAAGTCCGGGGGGGATCATGAAGGCCTTTTGAGAGCCAGCGATCAAAACATCTATATTCCAGTCATCCATAGGGCAGGGAACAGCCCCTATGCCTGATATCCCATCAACCACGAGCAGTCCCTCTTTCTCTTTAATGACCTCACTGTATCCCTTAATATCATAGACAGCTCCAGTAGATGTCTCTGAAAGTGTTGTAAACACAGCTTTGACACCAGGTCTGCTTGAAAGTTCGTCTCTGAGATTTTCCTTTGGATAGTCTTTTCCCCATTCGAGTTTTATGTTCCGTGTTTTCAGGCCGTATTCCCTGCAAATACAGGACCATCTGTTTCCAAATTTTCCTCCATTTAAAACAATCACTTCGTCTTCAGGGGAAAGTATATTCACTACAGCAGCCTCCATAGCTCCGGTACCGGTAGAAGCAAGGATAAATACATCTTCTTTTGTCTGGAACATGTATTGAAGACCGCGTGTGACCTCCATAAAAATCTCGGAAAATTCAGATGTTCTATGATGGATTATGGGCTCAGCAGCAGCGGACAGGACGCTTTCGGGAATCGGGGTGGGGCCAGGGGAAATAAGATATTTTTTTTTAATCATCTTTTCGACTTTTATTATATTGATTTTAATGAATAAGGTAAATAGTAATTTATTTGGATGAAGCATCTCCGGTCCAGCCCTTTTAAAGGAGACCTCATCCTCTGTCTTTCCATTCTGAATGTAATGATTTTCTTGACATGTTCCCTTGTTATGATTAATTTTTTAGCCATGTCTATCTTCTTTTATCTGGGAGAATCTGCCTTTGTCGTGCTGTTTATGGGTTTACTGGTGTTCAACGTATTCAGTGCTGTAGAAAAAGAAAAGCGTGCTTTCTGGAGAAGCCTTCACGTTATTTTAGGGGTATTGTTTCTCAATGCAGTTCTCTTATTGCTGCCTGTAAAAATCAAAAACATCATTTTTGGAGCCTTCTTTTTGTTATTCCTCATGCTTTTAATATTTCTCCTTTTTTCTCCGAGACCGAATAGCAGCATAAAAATAACAGGAAAACAGAGAAAAAGGGATGAAAGGGACATTATCTTCTCAAGATTTGACCTCAAACAAGGATCTCATCGTTACCATGAATATTATAAAAGAAAAAAAGAATATAAGAATATAGATGAGCGTATCAGAAAAAATCCAGATATACTCACATCCTATCATATGGCCAGAGATAGAATCAATTTTTCTTTGGCTGACTCAGAGTTTGACTTTCTGGAATATCTGCTGAACAGAACAAAAGCTGATATTTACAGTGGAAAAATGGACATGGGAAAGCAGGTGAACTCCCACCTTGTAAAAAATGTTCTGAAATACCTTGGAGCTGACATCTCTGGGATCTGCGAGCTGGATCAATCTTATGTTTACTCTCATGTGGGAAGAGGGCCTGATCCATACGGTTCGACCATAGAATGCAGCCATAAATACGCCGTTGTGTTTGCCATAAAAATGGACTTTAAAATCATTTCTCTGTCTCCCAAACCTCCAGTTATTGTTGAAACCGCTCATAAGTATGTCAAAGCGGCCCAAATCTCAATCATCACAGCAAACTTCATTCGAAAATTAGGACATTCTGCAAGAGCCCACTTTGCAGGAAGCGATTATAAAGCCATTGTTCCTCCTTTGGCCTATAAAGCCGGCCTTGGGGAAATTGGAAGATTGGGGATTTTGATCACAGAAGATTATGGTCCCAGAATAAGGCTGGGGCTCATAACCACTGATCTTCCTCTCGCTACAGATAATCCAAAAGTATTTGGAGTCCAGAATTTTTGTCAAATATGTAAAAAATGCGCTTTAAACTGTCCTTCCAAAGCGATCCCTATTGGGAATAAGAGAGAAGAAAACGGTTCTGAAAGATGGATAATCAATAGGGAAGCATGTTACGAATTTTGGAGAAAATGTGGGACAGACTGTGCCAAATGTATTTACGTCTGTCCTTACAGCAAACCAAATAATTTTATGCATAAAATAATAAGAATCGCTAACTCAAAATCCACAGGCTTCCAGAAGCTGTCTGTAAAAGGGGATGATTTTTTCTATGGAAGAATCCCCAAAGAAAAAAGATCTCTTGATTGGACAAAGTAATAAATATTTTAGATACTTATTCCAGGTTAGTCGATAATGTATCCAAAAAAAATAAAAGGAGAGTAAAAATGGGAAAAAGCCGCAGGCAGTTTTTCAAGGAGGTAGGATTAGGTGTCGGTTCTCTTGGAGTTTTCGGACTGTTAAACCGAGATGCCCGGGCAGCACTTAATTCAAAGATCAAGGAGGTCAAAAACATCCCCGCAAAAAAAGTGGCTGAAGACGAAGACTTCTGGTTTTATGTCCAGCAGGCTTTTAATATTGACAGAAGTTTTATAAATCTCAACAATGGAGGAGTCCACCCCGCCCCTAAAATCGTTATAGATGCGGTCAAAAGGTACATGGATTTCTCAAATGGAGCCCCTGCTCATAATTCCTGGCGTATCCTTCGCCACAGAAAAGAACTCATAAGGAAACGGCTGGCAGACACATTTGGATGTTCACCGGAGGAAATCGCTTTCACGAGAAATGTGACAGAATCCATGCAGATCGCACTTTTAGGATTGGAGCTCAAGCAGGGAGATGAGGTTTTGACCACAACTCATGACTACCCCTCAATGAAAAACGCTCTTTATCAGCGCCAGATGAGAGAAGGTATCAAAGTCAATATGTTCTCATTCCCGTACCCTCCAAAAAATATGGGCATTCTTACGGATCTTTTCGAAAAAAATATCACTCCGAAAACCAAACTCATCCTGTTGTGCCACATAACAAACCTGAGCGGGCAGATATTCCCTGTAAGGGATATATGCCGGTTAGCTAAGAAACATGGAATAGAAGTGGTCATAGACGGAGCCCATTCATTCGGCCACTTTGTCTATAAGCAAAAAGACCTCGAATGTGATATTTATGGAGCCAATCTCCATAAATGGATGATGGGGCCCATAGGAACAGGATTTCTCTATGTGAAAAAAGATAAGATAAAGAAAATATGGCCTCTGTTTCCGGCTCCAGATCCTGACAGTGATGATATCAGAAAATTCGAGCATGTGGGCACGCAGCCGGAAGCACTCAAGCTAGCCCTCGGAGACGCCCTGACCTTTCATCACGGTATTGGCGGGGAAAGAAAAGAAGAAAGATTAAGATACCTGAGAAATTATTGGGCAAAAGAGATCGAACAGCTTCCCGGAGTTAAGCTTTTAACCTCTTATGATCCCGTACAATCCTGCGGCATAGGAACTTTTTCCCTGGAAAAGGATGATATAACAAAGCTGCAGCAGCAGCTTCTCGATAAACTCAAAGTCTACACCATCACTGTAGGTATTCCTTCTCCACAAGAAGGAAAGGAAAACATTACAGGGATGAGAGTGACTCCGAGTATTTACACAACTCTTGATGAGCTTGGTATTTTCATAGATGGTGTGAAAAATTTCATAAAATCCGGTTCAGTATGAGGTTTCTCTAGTTCTGTTTGTGTATTCGTTCCAAACATTGGGGGAATAAAAAAATTGATTTAAATCGAAAAAATACGTAAATTATTCTAACAGAGGAAATATGAACAAAAAGCTTGCATGGATTCTTGTTTATGTGATGGTGCTCACTTGTGTTCCTAACCTTATTGCCGAAATATATTATCCATGGAAAAAAATATTCATAGGTGCCCTGGATGCCTCAAATTGGGCGGGGCTTGTCTTTGTTCCGGAGATAAAAAATGCTTTTGCATTCAGAATTCGTGTCATAAAAGAAGACAAAACCGCAGAAGGATTGGACCTTCACTATCTCATTTCAGAGGTAGGTCCCCAAGCTCCTGATGGGTCCTATGCAAGAATAAAAATAGATCTGGGTCTTGCCTTAGGAAGAGAAGAAGAAACTCCCATTTTGAAAAAGCCTTCCAAAAAGTCCGAAACACTTATACTGGAATGGTCCAGAAAGGATGAGAAAACGGTTATAGGAAAGATTTCTGTTCCAAAAGATGTGGAGATACAAATCGTCCATTATTTTCCATGGGATACTGACGGAGAATACTCTCTTTTAGAGGATGGAGAAATAAGCGGATTGAGTTCTCCTCTAAAAAACTATCATTATCTCTTCTGGCCCCACACTCAAGGGGAACAAATACGCTCACCAGAAAAAGAACTGATCTTATCCTTTCCATCAAAAAAGGGCAGAGAAATCTATTTTACTGCCGGAGTGGGAGAGAATGTTCAAAGCCTGAGAAGCCGTTTGCTGAGTTATAAAAACACAAAAACAATAGGTTCTATACTGGATGAGGAAGAAAAAAGATATGAGAAGAGAAGAATCAAAATAGAGGGACTTTACGAAGGAGTGTCAAGAGCCATTACAAACAATCTTTTCTGGATGACCCTTTATCAACCGGGGAAGAACAGATATTACATACCGGCGGGAAGAAGATGGGTCTATCCAAAGCAGGATGGGACACAAGACAATTGGACCCTGTTTGAGTGGGATTCTTTTTTCAATGCGCTTCAAACCTCAATAGAAAGTGCAAAGCATTCAAAGGATATCTTAGAATCTGTCCTCCAGACCCAATACCCGAACGGCAATATCCCTAACTGGAGAAGTGAAACGGGAGGAACTCCTGATCGTTCACAGCCTCCGGTCGGAGCCTATGTCGTGTATAAAATATTCCAAAAATTAGGAGATATGAACCTTCTCGAATCATCGTATTCGAATTTAAAAAAGTGGCACTCTTTCTGGAAAGATAAAAACAGCACGGGTATCCCACGGAGAGACGGGAATCAGGACGGCCTTTTAGAATGGGGTTCAGATACGGAGCTGGTTTCAAAAGATCCTCCTTCATGGGAAAAAAATATGATGGGAAGAAAACGCGCTATGTGGGAATCAGGACAGGACGACCTTCCAAACTGGGACAACACGTCCTTCATGGAACAAACAGGGACATTGAATATGAACTGTGTTGACCTAAACTGCCTTTATGCTCTTGATGCTTTTTGTTTGGCTCAGATAGCGAATGTTCTCAAAATAAACCGGGAATATAAATTTTATATGAATGAATACAGGGAAATGAAAACACTGATAAACCAGAAGCTCTGGAATGAAAGCGAGGGATTTTATTTTGACAGATACTGGAACGGGTCTTTTTCTGAACAAAAAGCCGCCTCTAACTTTTACCCGCTTATAGCCGGAATTCCTGATGATGATCAGGCAAGAAAGATGATAGCCCATTTACTTGATGAGAAAGAATTCTGGGGAGAACATGTCATCCCGACTGTTTCAAGAAACAACCCGGCATTTGATGATCAACAGTACTGGAGAGGTGCTGTTTGGCCGCCTGCAAATTATTTAGTGTATCAGGGATTAAAAGCCTATGGATTTGATGCGATTGCCGCGGAATTTGCATGGAAAAGTTCATCTTTATTTATGCGCACATGGGAAAACTACCAGATTTGCCCTGAAAATTTTGACTCAAGGTCCGGAGAGCCCGGTGGAAAGAGATTTCAAAGCTGGGGGCCTTTACTCGCACTCATATCCCTTGAAGAGTATATTGATTTCACTCCATGGGAAGGATTCAGGTTCGGAATGCTGGATACTGAAGTGAAAGGGGAGCTTTCCAGGATATATATTCAAGGAAGACACTATGATTTACTTATTGCTCCTTCCAAGCTCGTGCTTGATGAAGAAGGAAAGAAAATCCTGATTTTGAGCGGACCTGCCATAATAAGACATTTTCTGTATTCTAAAAATATTATATCGTTTGAAACAAAGTCTCTTAAAAGCAGAAAAGTCATAGTGAATTTTTTAACCAGGGGAAAATACCAGCTGACCATAGACGATCAGGCTGAAGAAATTTTCAAAGGAAAATCGGTCAAATTTAAAATCCCTGAAGGAGAACACTCTGTCCTTATCATGCTTTTAAACAGCCTGGATTAATCTCTGGTTGAGGACCCATCACTGAGAGAATTCTTTAAATAATAGATCAATACCACCACTCCTATTATTGCGAGCAAAAGAAAAGGCGCATTGATCCCAAAGAGGTCAGAAAAAAAACCTGATATAAGGCTTGTGACAGCGCCTCCGATCATTTGTATGTTGGCAAATAGGCTGAAAGCGATATCCTGGTCGTGGTGTTCTGCTGACAATCCAGTAAATGATTGGAGTGCCGGGTAGATCAAAAACAGAAAAGAGCCGGACAAAAGAAGACTTAAAAGAGCCATTTCCTTAACAGGACTGAGCCAGAGAATAAAAGAAAAAAAGGTTGTTCCAGCCATGCAGATAAAACAAAGACGCCCGCGGCCTAATTTTCTGGACAAAATCCCGAAAAGATACGGCATCAAGGTGCCGAATGCAATCCACAAGGCCATGGATATTCCGATTTTTCCCAGGGGTACATTAAATTTATGATGCAGAAGTGAAGGGGCATAATAAACCGTTGTAGCCCAGCAGCTCCCTCCGAAAAAAATGCCCAAAACATACTTTTTCATGCGGGCCAGAGACTTTAACCAAAGGGATAAATCGGGTCTTCTGTATGTGGCTTGGAGGCCTGAAATCTTTTTTACTGAAAGAAAGCTGACCATACCCAGTAAAAATCCTGCTCCAGCCCAAATGTAAAGCGGGAATCTCCAGTTCCAGGTTTGGGCAAGATATCCTACGGAAATAAAGGCTACAAACACACCAAAATTTCCCGATCCGCTTTGGATACCCATAGCTGAATCAAGAGCGCTTTCCGGATGGGCTCGGGATATTGTTGCAACTCCCAGGGGATGATAAAAACTCATAAAGACTCTCATAGAAACATAAAATACCAGAAGAAGGAGAAATGATTGGGAAAAGGTCAATAAAAATATAAAAAGGGAAATGCCACATATACTGATGACAAGCATGGACTTATAAGATAAATTTGTGGAGTAATTAACGATGAGAATTTGAAAAACAAACGTGACAAAAAGTCCCAGGTAAGAGAGTATCCCTATTTGTGAGTAATTTGTGATAATAAATTCTTTGCTGTAGAGAAGGGGAAAAAGCATGGGGATGGCTACGGATGATGCGTCATTTATGAAATGAAAAAGAGAGGCAGAAAAAAGGACTTTGTTTCTCATAGTCTGAAAAAAAGTCTTATACTAAACTATGATTGACCTGTCAAACCAACATTGAAAATATACAGGAAATAAAGTAATTTGAAAATGGAAAGGAGATAGAGAATATGACTCAAAGTATATCTCGAAGAAAATTCATTAAAACAGGAATAAGTCTTAGTGCGGCTTCATTCATTACAGGTCCAAAAAAAATCATCCCTCAAGAAAAAATACAGCATAGGCCACTTGTCATATCCAGCGCAAACGGATTAAGAGCTACTGATAAAGCCATGAAAATGATTTCTGAGGGGAGCGATCCCCTTGATGCCGTGATAGCCGGAGTGAACATTGTTGAAAACGATCCAGAGGATATGTCGGTCGGGTACGGAGGGCTTCCTAATGAAGACGGAGTGGTTGAACTGGATTCATCGGTCATGCACGGACCCACTCATAATGCTGGAGCGGTGGCCGGTCTGAGAAATATAAAGAACCCGTCAAAGGTCGCCAAACTGGTTATGGAAAGGACTGCCCATGCCCTTATTGTAGGGGAAGGAGCGCTTCGATTTGCCAAAAGTCATGGTTTTAAACAGGAAAATCTTCTCACTGATAAGGCGAGAGAAATATGGTTGAAAAGAAAAGAGATGCTTTCGGATTCGGATTTCTGGTTGCCGTCCGTATCTGAAAAAGCGGATGCTGGCCTGAGCGCAGCTCTGGATTCCTATGGAACCATAAACTGCTGTGCCTTAGATGCAAAAGGAGATCTGGCCGGAGTCACGACCACAAGCGGTTTTTTCTTTAAAATACCCGGAAGAGTGGGTGACTCACCGATCATTGGCGCCGGCTTGTATGTTGATAATGACATAGGTGCTGCCGGATCCACGGGTCTTGGGGAAGCGAACATCCTCACATGCGCAAGCAATGCGGTCGTTGAATTCATGCGTCACGGTCATTCTCCTGAGGAAGCATGTATAAAAACCCTTGTCAGGATATCTGAAAAAGCAAAGTTATGGCCGAGATATATTGACGAGAACGGACATCCGTCCTTTGGTTTGAATTTTTATGCTATCAATAAAAAGGGTGAGTACGGAGCCGCTTCCCTATGGAAAGGAAGTCGATTTGCTGTTAACAATGGCAAAGAAAACAGACTTAAAGAATGCGCTTTCCTTTATAAAAAAGAGAGGCCTGTTAGTGCCTTCTCCAATGGCCTTTGATGTAGATCCAGCGGCCTCTCCGTTTGACCCAGTGTCCGGTGACCCATTTTTTTCCAGCAGGATTTTTGGCCCAATGTCCGGATATCCATATGTATCTTGAACCGTTCCATTTCCAATGTCCGAATATCCATACAAAATGGGGACCTGGTTTCAAAGGCTTTATTTCTTTTTTTGGATTTGGGGGAGCTGTACTTGGGGAAGAAACCATACAGCCTCCAACAATAAGCAGCATAAAAGCAAGTATGAGTAAACCGGCTGATATCCTCATAGGACCTCCTTTAAACATTATATTCCACAATAAACACATCGAATTCCTGTTTCTGTAAACTCTTAGCTGTTTTGAGAG
>CAZUXT010000007.1:78403-119903 GCA_964624145.1 uncultured Eubacteriales bacterium
TCCACAATAAACACATCGAATTCCTGTTTCTGTAAACTCTTAGCTGTTTTGAGAGCGTCGCTTCTGGAATCAAAATACAATCTGACTCTGTAATACACTCTGTTTGGTGTTTTGAATTGTGATATATAGACATTATTGTATTTTTTGTCCAATCTTGACTTCAAGGCCTCTGCATTCTCTTTAACCACAAACGCTCCTACCTGGACCGCAAACCTCTGCCCATCCGCATCAACGGAAATATCAGAGAGAATCTCAATGCGGGCAGGCACAACACCTGTGCCGACCATACCCAGAACCTTTGCCGCAGCATAAGAAAGGTCGATCACTCTTCCCCTAATGAAAGGACCTCTGTCGTTTATCCTTACTTTCACAGACCTGCCGTTGTCAAGATTTGTGACCATAACATAGGTTCCGAAAGGAAGGCTCTTGTGAGCAGCGGTCATATCATACATATCAAAAATTTCATGATTGGAAGTGGTCCTCCCGTGAAACTTGGGTCCGTACCAGGAAGCTTGGCCTGTTATGACAGTAGGAGTGGTTTCGTACTGATTCCGGCTGCAGGAAGAAAAGAGAATCATTAACGCAGCAAAAAGCATAAAAACAAACTGAGTCTTCCCTCTATGGTTCATGGCTATAAATAGTTTTGCAAAATAATCTGAGCGAATCAATCACCTTTTGAGATGAAATTTAATTTAAATGGTTATAAATGATTGATCAAATTTTCTTTGAGGATGAGAAAGGCATCCTCCGGATCTGAAGAGAAATGAAAAAGGTCCAGGTCTTTTCTTGAGATAGTCTTGTATTTGACCAGAGCCTCGAAATCAATGATCTCTCTCCAGTATTCTTCTCCATAAAGCATTATGTAAATGTTATCTTTACATACTTTCTCAGTCTGCACCAGAGTCAAAATTTCAAATATTTCATCAAGTGTTCCAAAACCACCTGGAAAAGCAATGATCGCCCTGGCTTTGTAAGCAAGCCAGAATTTACGCATAAAAAAATAGTGAAACTCAAAGGCGAGTTCGGGGGAAATATAATGGTTTGGATGCTGTTCTTCGGGCAGAGATATGTTCATGCCAATCGATTTTCCGCCGGCCCTGAATGCGCCTTTATTAGCCGCTTCCATAAATCCGCCTCCGCCTCCGGTACAGATAACAAAGTTTTTACCGTTTTTCTTTAAGTCAATGGCCCATTTGGCAAGCTTAAAAGCCAGTTCTTCAGCTTCCTTGTAATAGGGAACGAGTTTAGAATCACTGTTCTTCGGACTTATTCTTGCTGATCCAAAGAAAAGAACTGTGTTGTTGATCTTAAAATCCCTGAGCCTTTTTAAAGGTTCCAGGTACTCACTTAAGAGCCTTATGACTCTTGCATCTCTGGAGTTTAAAAATTCCAGATTTTTGTATGCTTTTATTGGAAGTTTGTATTTGTTCATTATGTTTTTATTCTACATAAAAATTGACTATTAATAAACCTGAGTTATTCAATTGATATCTTAATAAAACTGTGATATTTTTTTTACACAAGTACACATTAAAAGAAAATGAACGATAAAAGAAGAGAGCTTAAAAATTTGCCGTATCCGGGAAGAATCATCATAATTGGGAAGGATTGTTCGGATCGCCATGTCATTATTCTGTATGCTGTGACAGGCCGCTCTTCCTCAAGCCAGGCAAGGAAGATAGAGTATTCCAAGGGAAAGATATTTATAAAGCCTACGGATGAGGAAGAGCTTCGAAAAGGGGACAGAGACCTTCTCATATATCCTGCCATTCAAATCAGCACAGGGATAGCGGTCGGCAATGGAAAACAAACCAATGACATTCATAAGAACATAAATATCTCATACAATCCCGTTCATATTTTATCAGAATCTTTAGAATCCTGGGATTATGAGCCTGATGCACCCAGCTTTACGCCTAGAATAAGCGGGTGTGTGCTCAATGGCAAGAAAGCAGCGCTGTGCATCATAAAAAGGGCTGAAAACAATTGTTCGATAAAAAATTTTTTTGAGTTTCCTTTAATTCCGGGAAAAGGGAGATATATTTCAACTTATGAAGGCAAAAGAACAGACCCGCTGCCGTCTTTTAAGGGTGAACCCGTGTCTATAGAACTTCCCTTCAATAATGCTGATAAAACAGCCCAGTCTGTCTATCACTCCTTAAGGCCGGGCCCGAATCAAGCTGACTTCAGAGTAGCTCTGGCATGTGTTTTTTGCAAGCAATCACAATTTGAGAAAAGCCATGTCGCTATCATAAACAGGCAAGAAAGGAGTGGATAAGAGATGGGAAAATTTGATAAACAAACCAGGGAGCAGTACAGAACAAAGGTGGAAGAGGAGTTTCCTGATAAAATTAAAATGGGGGAAACCCTTTTCATTAAAAAAGAGTCTATGAGGTATGGAGAAAATCCGGGATATCCGGCTGCTTTTTATCAGGAAAAGAGAGCGTCAGGTCCCAATATGTCCACGCTGGAGATACTTAAAGAAGGCACAAAAGGCCTGAGTTACATTAATGTGGGTGATATGGATCTAGGTCAGAGGCTGGTCAAAAAACTGTCATCCATATATAAGGACAAAAAAATATGTGCGCTCATCAAACATGAGATGCCGAGTGGAGTGGCTTTGGGAGAAGAACCGGAAGAAGTGTATACAAAAGCATGGCAATGCGACCCTTTATCCAATTTCGGAAGTGTGGATGTTTTCAGTTACACGGTAACTGAAAAATTAGCTGAAGTCATTATTGAAAAAGGGAGGGTCATTGAAGTCGTATACGCCCCTGATTTCACTGAAAAAGCACTGGAAGTCCTCTCAACCAGGAAACCTCTAAGGATTGTTAAAATGGGCGCTTCATTATATGAACCCAGTGTAGACAATAATACTGAATTCAAGCGGGTGGCAGGCGGCCTTCTTGTTCAAAAGAGATTTGACTCAAGGATTGTATCCGGGGATCAATTGGAAGTGGTCTCTAAAAGAAAAGCGACCGCAGATGAGATAGAGGCAGCTGTTCTTAACTGGAATGTAGCCTGCTTCACAAGATCAAATGCTGTTGTTATAGGGAGAAAAGATAAAGTTCATGGAATCGGGTCAGGACAGAGAAGCAGGATTGATGCGGCAGAAGATGCTATCAGACTTTCAAAAAGAGGTTATGGTTCGGATCAGTGTGTTCTTGCATCCGATGCTTTCATGCCTTTTCCTGATGTCGTGGAACTTGCAGCGAAAAGCGGTATAACAGCCATTGTTTTTCCCCTTGGATCCATAAACGATAAACTTGTCATTGAGAAGGCGGATGAACTCGGTTTATCAATGATCGCCACAAAAAATCCTGACCAGGCGGACAGCGAAAGATGCTTTCTGCACCGATAGCATCTATCCTGACTATTCATAAAATCAGCCTACATGTTCCTTACCATCTCATGATATACTGTCTTTTAATGTCATTATGTCAACAAACAAAGTATATCTCTTTATTTCTGTTTTGTATTTAAATTTAATGCAGGCTGATTTTACCTTACAGGCGAGCCGATCTCACAGCATCTGCATTGTTGCAGGGCATTCGCGGTGAAGGACCACAGCTTCATACCCTGCGCCTCGCATCTGCAGCAACCTCGGCTCGTGAATATACCATGATCAAATTCATACATCCGAAGGCTAAATCTTCAATGTCGCTTCAGCCATACTTGAATTTCATAAAGATTTCAGAACTTTGGATCATGAATATACCAGGCTAAAAACCTGACTTAGATAAGGACTTGACTTAGGTATGATTAAGTTTATAATTGACTCGTAGAACAAGATTCAACAGGCATTTCTTATATAATAAATTTATAATAAGAGGCATTATTATGTATGCCTCTGAAGAAAAGGAGCGATAAAATGAGCAAAGAAGTTACAGTCGAACAGCTCCTGGCAAAGGCTGAAGAGCCTTCAAAGGATGCAATGAGGCTGCACCCTTTTTATAAAGGGAAAATCATGGTTCTTCCAAAATGCAGGATCAGGGATGTCAATGATTTTGCAATTTGGTATACACCTGGAGTGGCCAGTCCCTGCAGAGAGATAGAAAAAGACAGAGACAAAGCTTATGAATTGACAAATAAAGGAAATTTTGTTGCGGTTGTATCAGATGGCACCAGAGTGCTGGGACTGGGCGACATTGGACCTGAGGCTGGTCTTCCTGTTATGGAAGGAAAAGCGCTGCTTTACAAATATTTAGGCGGAGTGGATGCTTTCCCCATAATGCTTGATACAAAAGACCCGAAAGAAATCATAAACACTGTAAAAATTCTCCAACCTACATTCGGTGGAGTAAATCTTGAGGATATGTCTCATCCGAAATGTTTTGAGATACTGGATACTCTCCGTGAAGAATGCCGGATTCCTATTTGGCATGATGACCAGCAGGGGACTGCCTGCGTCACAGTAGCGGGTTTGATAAACGCATTAAAAATAGTCAAAAAAGACATTAAAGATGTAAGAGTTGCACTCATAGGCGCTGGAGCTGCTAATATAGCCACAGGGCGCCTGATCATTTCAGCCGGAGTCACAGCAGGAAACATCATTCAGGTCGACTCGAAGGGAATTCTTTACAAAGACCGTGAAGACAAAGATACACTCAAAGCAAAGTACAAGGAGAAATGGCATATTTGCGAGATAACAAACACTAAGGGGATTACAGGGGGGATTCCTGAAGCCACGAAAGACGCTGATGTGCTGATTTCCGCATCCAAGTCGGGACCCGGGGTTATAAAGAAAGAATGGATAGAAATCATGGCAGACGATGCTATTGTTTTTGCGGAAGCCAATCCTATCCCGGAAATATGGCCGTGGGAAGCCAAAGAGGCCGGAGCAAGGATCGTGGCAACCGGAAGGTCGGACTTTCCTAACCAGGTTAACAATTCACTCGGATTTCCCGGTATATTCCGAGGCACTCTTGATGTGAGAGCAAAGAAAATAACAGACGAAATGTGCATAGAAGCAGCCAAAGAACTCGCCCAGGTCGCTGAGGACAAGGGGCTCAATGAAGACTATATAATACCTAACATGGACCAGTGGGAAGTCTTCCCGAGAGAAGCCGTAAGAGTCGGAACCAAGGCGATTGAACAGGGAGTCGCGCGGTTAGACCTTCCCAAAGAAAAAAGATATGAGATGGCGGAAAAAACCATTAAAAAGGCTAGGGAAGAAGTCCAACTCTTAATGAAAGAGAATTTCATCATAGACCCAGATAAATAAGACGGAAGAAGAAACAAAAAGGCCTGCTCAAAAGGCAGGCCTTTTTTATTTATTATAATAATCTTATAAATATACTTGACATTAACACACTCAGATATTATACTACTCACGTAAATACACTCATTCAATTCAAATCGAAACTTGGAGGTAACAAATGCCAAAGATAATAGGAATTGACCTAGGAACAACAAATTCTGTCGTAGCTGTTATGGAAGGTGATAAACCTGTGATCATTTCCAATGAGGAAGGAGGGAGAACCACTCCTTCTGTGATAGCCTTTAATGACAAAGGAGAAAGACTTGTCGGGCAGGTTGCAAAAAGACAGCGGGTCACAAATCCGGAAAACACCATTTATTCTGTAAAAAGATTCATGGGACGCAGGTTTCAAGAAGTGTCAGAAGAGATAAAGCAGGTCCCATTTAAGGTAACACAGGACCCAAACGGTGACGTCAGAATAGAAGCTAAAGGAAAGAAATACGCTCCGCCGGAATTATCAGCTATGATTCTGATAAAGCTGAAAAAATCAGCGGAAGATTATCTGGGTGAAAAGATAGAAAAAGCGGTTATCACAGTTCCCGCATATTTTAATGACAGCCAGAGGAAAGCAACGAAAGATGCTGCTAAAATCGCAGGAATTGACGCGCAGAGAATCATTAACGAGCCCACGGCTGCTGCCCTGGCTTATGGACTGGATAAGAAAAACGACCAGACTATCGCTGTTTATGATTTTGGTGGAGGAACTTTTGATATATCTATTCTAGAAGTCGGCGAAGGCATTGTGGAAGTAAAATCCACCAATGGAGATACCCATCTCGGCGGTGATGATATAGACCAGGAAATACAAAATTGGCTGGTGAAGGAATTCAAGAAAGAATCGGGTATTGACCTGACCAAAGACAAAATGGCCCTTCAGAGGCTCAAAGAAGCTGCGGAAAAAGCGAAAATGGAGCTTTCGAGCACTTTGGAGACAGAAGTTAATCTTCCCTTCATAACAGCTGATAGTTCCGGCCCAAAACACCTGCTGATCAAATTGACACGCTCCAAATTGGAACAATTAATGGATTCCATAATCAACAAGACTATCGAACCCTGTAAAATGGCGTTGGATGATGCCGGAGTCAAAGCATCTGATATAAATGAAGTTATTCTGGTTGGAGGCTCCACTCGGATTCCGAAAGTACAGGAGCTTGTTAAAGATTTATTCGAAAAGGATCCCCATAAGGGTGTGAATCCGGATGAAGTAGTGGCAACGGGTGCAGCCATACAAGGAGCTGTTATGTCCGGAGATGTCAAGGATGTTCTTCTCCTGGATGTCACACCGTTGACGCTGGGAATAGAGACACTGGGAGGAGTTTTCACAAAGATGATCCCCAGAAACACCACCATACCCACAAAAAAAGCAGAGATATTTTCTACGGCATCAGATAATCAGCCCAGTGTTGAGGTGCATATTCTTCAGGGAGAAAGAGAAATGGCAAAGGACAATCGGAGCCTGGGAAGATTTCATCTTGATGGAATCCCACCTGCCCCCAGAGGAGTGCCTAAGATCGAAGTGACTTTTGATATCAATGCGGACGGAATTCTTCATGTATCTGCCAAAGACAAAGGAACGGGGAAAGAACAGGCCATTACCATTACAGGACACAGCGGCCTTGACGAAAATGAAGTCGAACGCATGGTTAATGATGCAGAAAAACATTCTGGCGAAGACAAAAAAAGAAGAGAGCTGATTGATATAAAAAACCAGGCAGATAATCTTGTGTATAATCTTGAGAAGACATTAAGAGAGAACAAGGATAAAATTGACCCTAAAGAAGCTTCTAACTTACAGGCGGAGATTGAAAACACCAAGTCAGCTATAGAGGGCGACAATATTGAACACATAAAGAAATCTATAGAAAAACTCACTCAGGCCTCTCATAAAATCACAGAGATGATGTACCGGCAGGCCTCAGGGGGACCCCAGCAAGCAGAAGATGCGGGGGGTCAAGCAGGACAGGGCGGAGATGGAAAGGAACAAGGATCGGAAAAATCCGAAGAGGATGAAGAGGTCATTGATGCCGAGGTTGTTGACGAAGATGAAAAAGACAGTAAATAAGTAACTGGATGTTTTCCCGATAAACAGCTTTGCCAGCTGTATGAGGGGAATTCATATAAAAGGAATGTCGGGATTGTCCTGCTCATCCGTAAAAGGAAGAAGCAGGGCATTTCCCGTTCCTGATGTGAAAAGGGCCGTCATGTCCAAAGATTACTACAAAATCTTAAGCGTTGATAAAAGCGCTTCCGTAGCTGATATAAAAAAAGCTTACCGTAAATTAGCGAGAAAATACCATCCTGACCTGAATCCAGGAGACAAATCTGCAGAAAACAAATTCAAAGACATACAGGAAGCCTACTCCGTACTTAAAGACCCCAAAAAGAAAAAACAATACGATCAATTCGGGGTGGTCGGGGACCGTGAACCAGGGGGAGGAGCCTATCAGCAAGGTTTTTCCGGATTCCAGGGATTTGATTTTTCCGGTTATGATTCGCCATTTGGCTCATCTTCATTCCATAACTTTTTTGAAAATATTTTCAGCTCTTCTCAAAAGCAAACGAGTTTGAGTCCGGAAAGGGGCGAGAACCTTCTTTATTCCATGAGGCTCGGGTTTTATGATGCCATTAAAGGGATTAAAACACGCATCAAATTGAACCGTATGATCTCGTGCCCTGACTGCGGAGGGCAGGGAACCATTGCCGGAAAAGGGAGTCAGACCTGCCCTGTATGCGGAGGATCAGGATACACCACTATGCAGAGAGGAGCCATGAGGTTTCAAACGACCTGTCCTTCATGCAGAGGACAAGGTGTGTCTAAAGGAAAAGAATGCCCCAAATGCCACGGAACAGGCCAGGTAAGAAAATCCGAACTTATCAATGTCAAAATACCTGCCGGGGTCAATACAGGTTCAAAAGTAAGGATAGCTGGAAGGGGGAATGCAGGAAAAAGGGGAGGGCCCCAGGGAGATCTTTTTATCACCATTGAAGTAGAGCCGCATCCTTTTTTTAAAAGAGAGGGTTCAAATATATATGTGAGAATCCCAGTGACAGTGCCGGAGGCCACCTTAGGTGCCAAAATTACCGTTCCCACTATTGAAGGGAAAAGCATCATAAAAATACCTCCGGGGACAAAATCTGGGCAAAAATTCAGGTTGAGAGAAAAAGGAACGCCGAAAATCGGACAGAAGTGCAATGGTGATCAATTCGTCGAAGTCTTTATCGTGCCTCCTTCTTTTCATGATGAAAAAATCCGAAGCCTCATGAAGGAGCTTGAAAAAGCTTCTGGCCAAAATCCAAGAGAAAGTCTGGGAGTATAGAATGGCAAAAGACACGACAAATGAAAAAAAGAATAAATATTATCATATCAGCACGGTCGCCAATATATATAATGTTCATCCACAGACATTAAGACTTTATGAAAGAGAAGGCCTTTTAAAACCTTCGAGGAGTAAAGGCAATACCAGACTGTACTCGGAAGAAGATTTAGAGCGCCTGGAATTCATTCTGAACCTGACGCGTGATCTGGGCGTTAATTTGGCAGGTGTGGAAGTAGTCATAAATATGAGAAAAAATATAGAAAGGGTAGAAAAGGAAGTCAATGAATTTCTCAACTATATAAGAATAGAGTTTTTCGAAGGCAGAGATGAAGAATTCGAGATAAAAAAGGATTCTCTGGTCAGGCTGAACCAAACAAAGATAATAAAAATAGAACAAACAAAAAACAACCGGAAATGAAATGAAAAGAAAATACCCGAAAAATTACCAGTCCAGTAATCTGAAGCTCTACTTGAACCAGATAGCCCCCTTCACTCCACTCGAACAGGAAGAAGAAAAAAGACTTGGCAGACTGATTCAGAAAGGAGATCAGGACGCTTTGAAAAAACTGATCGAATCGAACCTGAAATTCGTGGTCTCCTATGTTAAAAAATACAGAGGTATGGGGCTGAGTATTCTGGACCTGATCAATGAAGGAAACGTAGGGCTTATTGAAGCGGCGAAGAGATATGATCCAGATAAGAATGTCAAATTCATTTCCTATGCCGTGTGGTGGATAAGGCAGGCCATATTTAATGCGCTTACCAGAAATTCAAGGATTTATCACATCCCGCAGAAATTATCAGATCAAGTCTCGGAAATGAAAAAACTCAGGGCGAGATTGAAAAAAGATTTTGGAAGGAATCCAACTAGAGAAGAAATCTCCAGGGAAATGAATATCAGCATTGCGGATGTGGAAGACTTGGAGATCCTGGAGGAAAAGAATCTCTCATTAAGTGATAAATATTATGATGAGGAAATAGAAATAGGGGATAAGATTCAGGATACCTTATCACCTTCAGTGGAATATTTGATCATTAAAGGGGCCATACAGGAGCAGATCAGAGATGTGCTTGAAGAACTGGAAGATAAAGAGGCATTTGTGTTAAAATTAAGGTATGGACTCGATGACAACAGGCCAAAAACACTGCAGGAAATCGGTGACATCCTCCATCTGACAAGAGAGAGGATAAGACAGATAGAAGAAAAGGCAAAAACAAAACTGTCAAAATCTCACACGATGCAGCAGCTTAGAGGGTATTTAAACTAATGAAACAAGAAACCTGCCCTAAATGCGACGGGACCGGCTGGGTGCTTGAAACGGATGCAAAAGGGAAGTCTGTAGCCAAAAGATGCACCTGCTATATTGAAAATACGACAAAAATCCTCATAAAACAGGCTAATCTTCCCAAAAGATATGAGGAATGCACTTTTGAGAATTTTGAAATCCACAATCCTTCTCATAAAAATGCCCTTAAAATTTCAAAAAAATTCATTAAAAATTACCCGGTACAGGAAATCGGTTTGCTTTTTCAGGGACCGTGCGGGGTCGGAAAGACTCACCTGGCCGTAGCTATTATAAACGAACTGATAAAAAGCAAATCAGCCCAGTGTTATTTCTGCGATTTCAGGGACCTGATCAGAAACATACAAAAAAGCTACTCCTCAGAGTCTTCCATGAGTGAATCTGATTTGATCGCGCCCATTTTTGCCAACAATGTTTTGGTTCTGGACGAGCTGGGCGCAAAAAGAACATCTCCCTGGGTCGAAGAAACTGTCTTTTACATCATAAATCACCGGTATAATCACAAAAAGCTTACTTTATTTACATCGAACTACCTTGACAGAGGAGAAGAAGAGGAAGATAAGAGGATCCCTTATTTTAAAAAAGGAAACTCATTCAATAAAGAAGAAGACAGCCTTGTTGACAGGATAGGAGTGAGACTCCGTTCCCGTATCTATGAGATGTGCAAGCTGGTGACCATGGAAGGTGATGACTACCGCAAAAAGGTAAAGCAGGCCGGTTACCGTTTTTAATGTTGCGCTTCGTTATCTTTTTTGCTATAAAATATGTTCTTTCACTCCTCGGTAGCTCAATAGGCAGAGCGGGTGGCTGTTAACCACTAGGTTGGGGGTTCGAGTCCCTCCCGAGGAGCCAAAAGGCCTCCCTTCTTTAGAAAATATCGGTTGTATCCCTCTGGCTTTGCAAGTAAAATAATTTTTAAAGGTCTCAAATCGATATGGAGGAGTGAACATGCCTAGTGAAAATCAAGGCAGGGTGCTTTCCGGAATACTAATCATTTTAGTTGGATTGGTTTTTCTTCTCGGAAGCCTGGGGAAGTTAGATATTGGGGATTTCTTTTCCACTTACTGGCCGTTGTTCCTGATTTTCCTTGGAGTCTGGCACCTTATCCACCAAAATTTTAGGAATAACGGATTCGGTCTTTTACTGATTCTTATCGGTGCTTTCTTCATGCTGGTTAACTGGGATGTTTTGGGATTCAATCTCTGGAAGATCCTCTGGCCTCTTTTGATTGTCAGCATAGGTTTATGGATCATTTTTAAACCAAAGGGATTTAAAGGGGGTGTCCCTAAGATCACAGACGATGACCTGGGTGCTTTTATCATATTTTCCGGAATTAAAAGGCAAATCGAATCCGAGGAATTCAAAGGGGGAAAAGCAACCGCTCTTTTCGGAGGTATAGAGCTCGATTTTTATAAGGCTAGGTTAGCCGAAAACCAAGCGACTGTTGAATTGACAGCTCTGTTCGGTAGCATTGATATACATGTTCCCGAAGACTGGAAGGTCGTTCTGGACAGCAGTGCTATTTTCGGAGGAGTGGATGATAAACGAAGAAAGGCTACTCCGGAAAAACCTGAAGAAACACTGTATGTCAGAGCAACGGCTGTTTTCGGAGGCATTGATATTAAGAATTAACCAAAAAAGTCCGATATAATGAGTAAACTCATTGCGGTTGTGGAAGATGAGCCTGATATAGCTGAACTTATCAGCATTCATTTAAAAAAAGCCCTGTATGAAGTGAAAGCCTTTTTATCGGGAAATAAATTTTATGCATCTTTACCGCATAAAAAACCTGATCTTATCATACTGGACCTGCTTCTCCCTGATATAGACGGGCTTGAAATATGCAAAGATTTAAAAAACAGGCGGGAAACAAAGGAAATTCCCATTATCATGCTCACAGCCAAAGGCGAGGAAATAGATAAGGTCCTGGGGCTTGAACTGGGAGCCGATGATTATATGACCAAACCTTTTTCCCCCAGAGAGCTTGTAGCCCGGGTCAAAGCTGTGTTAAGACGCTCTGAGCAGATTCAGAAATCTGTGGAAATAAAGGCAGGGGATGACATCTCCATAGATAAAGCCAAACATGAAGTCCGCATGAAAGGTGAAAAAATAGATCTAACCACAACGGAATTCAAGATACTCGAGCTGCTAGCTTCAAAAAAAGGATGGGTGTTTTCCAGAGAGAAAATATTGGATTATTTATGGGGGAGAGAAAAAGCCGTTCTGGACCGCACCGTTGATGTCCATATACGGCATCTGAGAAAAAAATTAGGAAAGCAGGGCGCATTGATTAAAAATATTAGAGGAGTAGGCTATAAGCTGGATACATGAAAAAGACCTTTTTATTGAGAATATTCGGGGGATATGCACTCATTGTACTGGCATTGGGCCTTTTGGTCCTTGTTTTCTCCCATGCTTTTGAAAAAAAATTTCACCTGAAGACTTTGGCTCAGGAACTTGAAGACCTGGGCACCACCATACAGCCCGAGGTCATCAGGTTATATGAAGGAGAAAATTTCGGTCAGTTGGATTCCTATGTCAAAGATTTGGGAGAAAAAATAAACACCAGAATCACTGTCATAGATCTTAAGGGAACAGTACTCGCTGATTCGGACAAAAATCCGAAGGAAATGGAGAACCACAGATACAGACCTGAAATTATACGGGCTTATTCCGGGAAAACAGGGAAATCTGTCCGATTCAGCAGAACTGTGAAGGAAAAAATGCTGTATATAGGGATTCCCCTGACCATCAAGGGGGAAATATCAGGTGTGCTCCGTCTCAGTCTTTATTTTGAAGAAATAAACTTCTGGTTTTCAAACCTCCGCAGAAACATTGCCCTCATTGTATTATCCCTGATAATACTCTCTCTGTTTGCTTCTTATGTGCTCTCCCGAAACATATCAAAGCCCATACGGAAATTAAGAGACGCTGCCCAGAAAACAGCTTCCGGAGAAATGAATGTCCAGGTTCTCATAAAAGAAAAAGGAGAGCTGAGGGAACTTGCCGAGAGTTTTAACTCCATGACAGAGCGTTTGAGCCAATTGTTTGACGATCTCAATGCCCAGAAAGAACAGCTCATGTGCATTCTTCAGACTATGGAAGAGGGGCTCGTAACACTGGATAATACAGGGAAGATTATCTTCTGTAACGACCGTTTTAAATCCATCATAAAAAACAGCAGCCCGGAGGGGCAGTTTTACTGGGAGTTTATTCGGATATCGGAATTTAAAAACATTTTTGCAAGGTCAAAAAAGGAACACAAAACCCAGATCGAGGAGATAGTCCTTGATGAAAAAGTCTTTCTGTGCAGCGCCAACTATCTGGAGACGAGAAATGAGATTGTGATAACCTTTCATGAAATCACAACGGAAAAAAACCTGGAGAAAATAAAAAAAGATTTTGTCGTCAATATATCCCATGAGCTGAGAACTCCGCTCACGTCCATAAAGGGATATCTGGAAACCATAGAAGGACTGGATGAGACGCAGAAGAAGTATCTTGATACGGCCAAACGCAATACAGAAAGGCTCATCAGCATAGTAAAGGACCTGCTTTTGATTTCTGAAATAGAATCCGATGAATTCAAAATCAAAAAACAAAATGTGAACATAGAAGACCTTCTCCTAAGAGTCATGAAAATCTTTAAGCCCTCTGTGGAACAAAAAAAGCTGAAGCTCGAAATCGACCTAGAAAAGAATATGCCTGCGATCAAAGGAGACCCTTTTAAGCTGGAGCAGGTGTTCATAAACCTTATCGACAATGCTGTGAAATACACTGAAGAAGGGAACATACGGATTCGCGCAAAAAAAACGAACTCGAACATTGATATCTCCGTTAAAGATACAGGAATAGGAATTCCCGAACAGGATATGCCGCGCATATTTGAAAGATTTTATGTGGTGGATAAATCCCGTTCCAAGACTGTAGGAGGCACAGGGCTTGGGCTTTCCATTGTGAAACATATCACTCATTTACATAAAGGAACAATCAAGGTTGAAAGTAAACCAGGGCAGGGAACAGCCTTTTACATTAGTCTGCCTGTATAAATCTGTGCAAAGGTTTTTAAAATGAAAAAATTCAACATATTTTTTCTTGTTTTATTTGCGGTTATGAACCTCTTTTTCTGCTCGAGTAATGAGCACGCATTGAACCCGCAAAAAGTGAAACCCGGGATCGAAGTCTTTTTGGAAAAACATACTGATCTCGTCAAGGGTAAAAAAGCAGGATTGGTTACAAATCCTACAGGGGTGGATTCACATTTAAAAACAGATATAGAACTTCTTAAAAGCCATCCGGACGTCAATCTTACAGCTCTTTACGGTCCTGAGCACGGAGTGAGAGGGAACACCCAGGCCGGAGAATATGTTCCCTTTTACATGGATGATATCTATCAACTTCCGGTATTCAGCCTTTACGGCCAGACTATGAAACCGGAGGAAGGCATGCTCAATAAAATAGATGAGTACATGCGCTCCTTTGATACTTCTGATATAGGAAAGGCCCCGGAAAAAGAAATGGTCTCAAAACTGGATGTCATGATATTCGATATACAGGACATCGGTACCAGAATATACACATATATCGCTACCATGGCTTTGTGCATGCAGGCCTGTGCTGAAAACAACATAGAATTTATTGTTCTGGACCGTCCGAATCCTATAAACGGCATCCATCTGGAAGGCCCTGTGCTGGAGTATCCTGAAGTCAGTTCGTTTGTGGGACTCTATCCTATTCCTGTGAGACACGGAATGACCGTGGGAGAATTGGCTCTTCTTTTCAATGATGCTTTTTTAGAAAAAAAAGCATCTCTTACCGTGATCTCCATGCAGGGATGGAAAAGAGACATGTGGTATGATGAGACGTTCCTGCCTTGGGTGATTCCATCCCCTAATATGCCCACTCTCAATACAGCCGCTGTCTATCCCGGTCAGGTCTATCTGGAGGGAACAAATGTTTCTGAGGGGAGGGGAACCACAAAACCTTTTGAGCTCTTCGGGGCTCCGTGGATAGAGGCAAAAAGCCTTACGGATTCTCTCAATTCCCTAGGGCTTCCGGGAGTTGGATTTAGAGAAACATGGTTCAAGCCGGTCATATCAAAATACAAAGAGGAGACCTGCGGCGGCTGTCAGATCCATATCACAGACAGAGATGCATTCAAGCCTTTTGAATGCACTCTTTTCATTATCAAAGCCATAATGGATGAATATCCCAGGCATTTTAAATTCCATGAAGAATATTTTGATACAATAATGGGAACAGATAAAATACGAAGGGCGTTGATTGAGGGAGCCTCAGTCAGGGAAATCACAGATTCCTATTATGAGGAACTCTCTCTGTTTAAAGAACAAAGAAAGAAATATCTTCTTTATTCTCCGTGATTACCTCAGATCTCTTATACGCACTTCAATCTCTTCGACGTCTTTGAGAAGGTCCACTAATTCTTGGGGATTCGTATTCCCGTAGTGATAAGGATAAAGGATTTTCGGCATAAAGGCTTTGGCTGCATCAGCCACCATCTCCGGAGTCATAGTGTAGGGAAGGTTCATAGGCAGAAAAGCGATGTCAATGTTTTCCAGAGATTTCATCTCCGGGGTGTTTTCCGTATCCCCTGCAATATACACTTTCTTGTCACCCAGCTCCAGAACATATCCGTTTCCTTCACCTTTGATATGATAGGGGATGCCTCCGCTTCTGAGGTGCTTGATATTGTAGGCGGGTACAGCTTTGATGTGGATTCCTCTGACCTCTGTTTCATCCCCGTTTCCCATCACAGTCCCTTTTTCGAACTGCTCCCTGCATATTTCAGTCAGAATCACATCGGTTTCTTCCGTGCAAATCATATTTAGAACATTAAGATCTAAATGATCCCCGTGATGGTGAGTGATAAGAACAAGGTCAGCTTTTGGCAGAGTGCTGTAATCAGCATATTGGCCTACAGGATCAATATGGATTACCATACCGTTAAATTCAAACATCAGAGTTCCGTGCTCGATAAAAGTCATTTTGAGTTCGCCTTCTGAAGTCTGGATGACATCCTGCTCAAAATCCTGACCTGCATGAAGCCCCGGTATATACAAAAGCAAAATAATCATGGTAAAAAGTGCGGGCTTAGACATCATATCCTCCTTTTATTTCTATAAGATAGACTCTCATATTTTAAAGAAAACCCGTGAGCCTTTCAAGATAAAACGCAAAAGGAAAATCACAATATTAGCTTGAACTAAAGAAAAGTATTTAAACATTCATATGATCCATTTGCACAAAAATTCCCAAAGTTGCCAGAGAAAAGAAATTTTGCTGCGGCGGGGGAGGGGGGCAGGCGGTCGTTCTTTAGAGGAGGCCGGGTAAAATCCTATTTTTTTTGTATCTCAGCTATTTCTCTCACAGCTTGAACCGCTGTCTCAATATGCTGTTCCGTATTAAATGGGCCGATGCCGAAACGGACTGCCCCGTGAATATCCAGAGTGTTGATCTGTTCATGGACCAAAGGAGCGCAGTGAAGGCCTGTTCTGCAGGCTATGTTGTAGTCCACATCAAGCATGGTTCCTGTGTTGAGGGCTTCGAAACCTTTTATGTTAAAAGGAAGGATGGCAATGTGATTTTTCAAGTCATCCTGGCAGTACATGGTCACGCCATCTATGTCCTTAATACCGTCTCTGAGAAGCCGTGTGAGCTTCATCTCACGCTGGTGTATGTTGTCCAGACCTTTGTCGAGCACCCATTTTAAGCCCGCATGAAGCCCGGCCACCCCCACGGTATTCATGGTCCCATATTCCAAACGGTACGGGTATTCATAAAGATGGGTTTTGACGGCCGAACGCACTCCTGTTCCTCCGGCTCGAGTATGCCTGATTTCAATCCCTTCTCTCACATACAGCCCACCGATACCTGTGGGCCCGAGAAGGGATTTATGTCCTGTAAAGGCCACCACGTCGACATTCAAATCCTTTATATCCACAGGGATTTTTCCTGCGGACTGGGAAGAATCTATGGCAAATGGGATCCCTGCTTCCCTGCAGTGTCTTCCGATTTCTTTGACAGGCTGTATGGTGCCAATAACATTTGAAGCATGGTTTACCACGACAAGTTTCGTGTTTTTCTTGAATTTCTTCGGAAAATCATCAGGGTCAACAAATCCGTTTTTATCAAAAGGGATATAATCGACCTCCACTCCATTGAATTTCCATAGATGATAGAGAGGCCTTAACACCGAATTGTGCTCTATGGTGGTCGTGATCGCATGATCTCCTTTCTGGAGCATTCCGGAAATGATCAGATTCAATGCATCTGTCGAATTATATGTAAAACACAGCCGGTTCGGATCGTCTCCGTTAAAAAATTGGGTCAAAAGTTTTCGTGTCCCCTCAACGATCTCTCCTGCCTCTATACAAAGGTCATATCCTGATCGACCGGGATTGACACCGAAATTGCGATAAAAATTATCCATAAAGGTGTAGACTTCATCCGGTTTGGGGAAAGATGTAGATCCGTTATCCAGATAGATGATTTCGTGCATTTATGATCTCCTGATAATGATATAAAAAATGATTATTATGGATCATGCAAAATAAACCCAATCTAATAAACTACACTTAACTTGAATTCAAATCAACATTTTTTAACATAAATTGACATGAGTCGGTAATATGCATTAAAATTTATAAATTCTTAATATTTAAGGAGGTTAGAATGGCTGGAAAAGCCATTTTTAGATTTATAAATATATGTGCCCTTTTATATCTATTTATTCCTGCAAATCAGGGGCTGTCTCAAACTCCTTATCATATCATAATAAAAAACGGAACCATTATAGACGGTTCGGGCAGTCCTCCGTTCATGGCTGACATCGGCATATCAGGAAAAAAGATTGCTTTTATAGGCTCTATTGAAGAATCTGAAGGAGATATCATAATTGACGCACAGGGCCTTATCGTTACACCCGGATTTATTGATGTCCATACACACTGTGATAGGGGAATATCAGGGACGCCTACAGTGGATAACTACATCCTTCAAGGAGTCACCACTGTTATCGGGGGTAACTGCGGAGGCCATGAATTTCCCTTGAAAGAGCTTTTTGAGACCCTGGAAGCTAAAGGCATATCCGTTAATTTTGGTTCTCTTATAGGTCACAACACCATACGAAGAAAGGTTATGAACTACCGTATGGATAAACCTTCTGCCGAAGAATTTAAGGAAATGAAAGAGCTGATAAAGGAGGAGATGAAGGCCGGTGCTATTGGTTTTTCCACCGGTCTGGCCTATATTCCGGGAACTTATTCTGATACAGAGGAACTGGTTGAACTGGCTTCTGCTGTCAAACCTTTTGCAGGGATCTATGCCACCCATTTGAGAGACCAGGGAGAACACATCACCCAGGCCATAGAAGAAGCCATAAAAGTCGGAGAAATGAATGATATTCCGGTTCAAATTTCCCATATCAAACTTTCTAACGACAGTGTCTGGGGAAAAACAGAAATGATAACAGAGCCTGTTGAAAGAGCCCAGCAGAAGGGGATTGAAGTGTATTTGGACCAGTATCCTTACACAGCCACCAGCTCCGGATTTGCCAGCAGTTTTCCATCCTGGGCTTTTGAAGGAGGAACAAAAAAATTCCTGGAAAGGCTCAACAACAAAGACATCCGCAGCAAAATAAAAAAGCACATCATTCAGGGGCGTTTGAGCTCCACAAAAGGAATCAACAAGCTTGAGACGATTTATATAGCCACATACAGAAAAAATCCTGAATATCAGGGGAAAAATCTCAGTGAAATTCTGACCATGCAGGACAAAGAGCCCAATATTGACAACGGAGTTGAATTGATCATTGATATTCAGAAAAACGGAGGCGCTCAAGGTGTATTTTTTCAGATGGATGAAAAGGATGTTGAATATCTCATGAAACTTCCCTATACCCTGCATGCTTCAGACGGAGAAGTGCAAATAAAGGGAAAAGGGGTTCCGCATCCCAGAAACTACGGGACCTTTCCCAGGGTTATAGGTTTTTATGTCAAAGAAAAAAAAGTGATCACCCTTGAGGATGCGGTTCGAAAGATGACTTCTCTTCCGGCAAAAGCATTCCGATTGAAAAACAGAGGGAAGATCCAGAAGGGGATGTTTGCGGACATCGCTATTTTTGATTATGAAGGATTTAGGGACAGGGCCACTTTTTCTGACCCTCATCAGTACAGCCAGGGACTTGAATATGTGATCGTTAACGGGAAGATTTCCGTTAAAGATTGTAAATTAACCGGCACCTATTCAGGCATGGTCATTTATGGTCCCGGAAAAGGAGAATAGGTTGATGGTCATAAAAAAAGACGAAGATATAAAACCCAACCGCTTGGAGGACGATAATCTGAGTGATGTGCAAAAAAAAGTTTTGATAGGGCCCGATGACGGGTCCAACAATATTGTTATGAGGCGGTTCACTGTTGCTCCCGGAGGATTCACGCCTCATCATACCCATGACTTTGAACACCTTGTCCGAATAGAAAACGGGAAGGGAGTTGTTATCCAGGATTCAGGAAAAGAAGTGATCGTGACCAAGGGAGACAATCTTTTTATCAACAACAATGAAAAACATCAATTCAGAAATCCCTATGATAAGCCGCTTGAGTTTCTCTGTATAATACTCAATCAGGGTATTGATTAATTTCATTATAATCGTTTTTAGGACACACTATTATGAAAAAAAGACTAAACAAAGCCATTGAATTCCTACTGGCCAGAGGAAATCTTCCTATCCTGTATTGGTTAAAAAAGGATATTCTCGAGGTTCCCGTGGACAGGGAATACAAGAATCTAAAAAAATATGCCGCAAGAATACGGATTATCAATGACCAAAGGCCAAACGGAGGATGGTGTCAAAAAAAATACGAAGATCATCCGAAGTGGGAAAAAACTCATTATTTTATTGAGACCCTGCGAAATTCATTAAAACTCTATGATTACGGATGCAATGGGAGAAATAGGGAAATTAAAAAAACAGCGGAATTCTTTTTCTCAACCCAGAGCAAGGAAGGCGATCTCAGAGGAGTTTTTCCTAATGAATACGCCCCCAATTATCATGCTTTATCGTTGGAAATGCTGTGCCGGTTTGGTATGGAAGAGAACAAAAATGTTCAGAAAGGATTCAAGTGGTTGATAAAAAACAGGCAGGATGACGGGGGGTGGGCTATCCCTTATCAGACAATAAGCGAAACAGAGTTCAAAAAACGCTATGATCAAAATTCAGACAAAAAATTACCCCCAATAAAAGCAAATAAATCCAAACCGTATTCTCATGCTGTCACCGGGCTAGTCCTGAGGGCCCTTACAGCTTCCCAAAACTGGATAAACCGGAAGTACACAAAAATTGCGGCTGAACTGGTATTGAAAAGATTTCATAAAAAAGACAAATACAAAGAGAGAGAAAGTGCTATTTACTGGAAAGAACTATCTTATCCTTTTTGGTCCACAAATATACTCAGCATTCTAGACTCGCTTTCAAAACTGAACTATACGACCGAACAGAAGAGAATTAAAAATTCTCTGGAATGGTTGTTGAGGACTCAGTTTCCTCAGGGATTTTGGAAAGCAGGTTATAAAGGAGCTGAAATAGAGGACCATTTATGGGTGACCTTATCTGTATTAAGGGTGTTCAAAAGATTCGGACTTATAGAAAGTTAACCTTTAAGAACAGTGAGATGGAATATTATTTAGGGCTGGGAAGCAATCTCGGACAGAGGGAAAAAAACCTGGCACAAGCTTTGAAAAAACTAAAAAGTCATGGTATCTCTATACATAAAGTATCATCCGTATATGAAACCCAGCCTTTCGGAAACACAAGACAGCCGTGGTACATGAATATAGTGATAAAGGTCAGTACTGGTTTGTCACCAAACGACCTGATTAAAAAAATAAAAAAAATAGAAAAAGACATGGGAAGAACATTGTATGGAATCAACAATCCAAGGCCCATAGACATAGATATCCTTCTTTCAGATGATCATGTCATCAAAAACAAAAATCTGGAGATTCCCCACAAAGAGCTTATCCATAGAAATTTCGTTCTGATCCCTCTTATGGAGATAGCTCCTGATTTGGTCCATCCTGTTTTAAAGGAAAAGGTGGATCAAATATATAAAAAATGCAGGGACGAATCCATAGTAAGAAAGATTAAAAGTCACATCTCTATTTGACCTTCAAAAATCAATCTGGCTTGACCGCTTAAATACAGCCTGGAGAATCCTTTATCCCACCTGACTCTCAGTATGCCACCCCTGGTTTCGACTGTGACCGGGATTTTTAAGCCTTTTGACAGATGAGAGATCAGGGCTGATGCCATGGACCCGGTCCCACAGGCAAGGGTCTCTCCTTCAACGCCCCTCTCATAGGATCTTATCTTTAGTGTCTTTGAGTCCATGATCTGCACGAAATTCACATTGGTCCCATCCTTAAAAAAAGGATGAAAGCGGTACTTTTGACCCCATTTCGATATGTCAATGTTTTGAATGTTTTCAGAGAAAATGACAAGGTGCGGAACCCCTACTCTAACAGAACCTCCCTCTTTAAATATCTTTTCATTGACTATTCCGATCTGTGTCCTGATATCTATGGGAGCCGGATGATCAATGGTTACCTCCTCCTCTGAACACCATCCGTTATAAGGAACTCCTTCCACTTCAAAGGTCATGTTTGTTCCCGTGATCTTTTTCAGAATGGCATACCTGCAAACAGCTCTGGCTCCATTGCCGCATATTTTTACAGGAAACCCATCTGAATTAAAATGGCGGTATTTGAAATCAGCGGTTTCGCTTTTTTCAAGCAGTATGACGCCGTCAGCACCTATGGAAAAACGTCTCTGGCATATATGACGAAAATAAGGCTGCTCATCTCCTTTGAACACTTGATCCCGGTTGTCAAAAAGAATAAAATCATTACCAGTAGCTGACATCTTTGCAAATTTCATTTTCTTGTTTCTGAGCATATTTTTAAAAGGCATCCTTGAAATGTGTAACCTTAAATCCCCTGGTGTCACTATAGTCTAACGCCAGAATATCGAAGCGGCATTCCTTGCCTTCCAGCTTGTTAAAAGAGACAAATCCCTGAGCTATCTTTCTTATCTGCTTTTGCTTTGAGGATGTCACGGATTCTTCCGGAAGTCCGAACTGATGGCCTCTCCGGGTTTTTACTTCAAAGAAAACAAGAGCCCCCTTCTTATCATAGGCGATGATATCGATCTCTCCTCTAAAAAGGCGGTACCTTTTTTCTATTATTTGATATTTTCTTTTCTCCAGATAATCAAATGCAAACCGCTCTCCGAATTTTCCCAGGTCATAAGGTGTGATTTTTCTGCGGCCTCTCATCTTTTTTTCCAACGGACACCATCCTTGGTGTCTTCGAGAATGATTCCCTGTTTATACAGTTCATCCCTTATTTTATCCGCTAACGCATAATTTTTTTCTTTTCTGGCTTTATTCCTCTGCCCGATTTTCTTCTTTATGGAAGCCTCTAATTCTCTGTCCTCGTCTTCGGAAAGAACCCCGAGAACCTCATCCCATTTTTTAAAAGCAGATCCAATAAGCTTTGAATCCTCTGTGTATACCTGATTTTCTGAAAGAAGCTTGTTTGTCTTTCTCACGAAATCAAAAACAGCTTTCAGAGCCATGGATATGTTCAAATCATCACCCAGGCTCTCTGCATATTCTGTCTGTGCTTGATTGATGAGCTTTTTTATCAAAGGATTTTTTCCCGGTTCGAAAGAGCGGTCTTTCAATTCACGAATAAAATCCCTTATCCTTTCCAGAGAAGACTCTGATTGAGCCAGAGTCTCAAATGAAAAGTTGAGCATTTTTCTATAATGGGTCGATATAAGAAGATAACGAATCACCATGGGATCTATTCCCTTTTTGATTAAATCCCTTAAGGTGTAATAATTTCCTTCTGATTTGGACATCTTGCTTCCATTGACGGTGAGATGATGGCAGTGTAGCCAGTAATTGACAAATTTTTTATCCGCAAAGCTTTCTGACTGCGCGATTTCATTCTCATGATGGGGAAAAATATTATCAACTCCACCGCAGTGGATATCAAACGGCTGACCGAGATATTTCGTGCTCATAACAGAACATTCTATATGCCATCCAGGCCTTCCAGGCCCTATCTCACTCTCCCAATAAGGTTCATCGGGCTTTTTTTCTTTCCACAAAGCAAAGTCATGTGCGTTTTTCTTATCATATTCATCCGACTCGATTCTTGCTCCGGTTCTTAGTTCATTTTTGTTAATTTTTGCCAGTTTTCCGTAGTCTTTATACTTTGAAATATCAAAATAATAAGAACCGTTTTTTTTGTATCCATATCCTTTTTGGACCAATACCTTGACCATATCTGCCATCTCTCTAATATGTTCAGTCGCTCTCGGATAATGGTCGGCTCTGGATATATTGAGAGTGTCGATGTCTTCGAAAAAGGCTTTTATGTATTTGTCAGTCACTTCGCGCAAGGACTTGCCCGCAGATTGTGCTTTTTTTATGGTCTTGTCATCGACATCGGTTATGTTCATCACGTGTTTGACCATGTAGCCCAGAAAAATCAGAGCTCTTTTCAGGAGATCCTCAAAAATGTAAGCTCTGAAATTACCGATATGAGCGTAGTCATAGACAGTAGGCCCGCATGTATAGAGATTGACTTTTTTTGCTCTTATTGACTGAAATATCTCTTTTTTTCCAGATAATGTATTAAAAAATTTCATCGCTTTTTCTATTATCGAAAATAATCACTGCAAAATCAAATGGAATCAATATCCAGAATTATCCCCTGATCAGGAAGAAGCCCATCTAAACCTCCCCGATATTGTTTATTGACCGGCACCAAGGATTGTGACATAATTTTTTTTGTTATATTTATAAAATCATAAAATGTTATAAAGGCACTTAAACCAATGAATAACACAAAATGTACTATATGCATCCGAAGAGAAGACAAAAACAAATGGGAGAAAAGAGCTCCATTGATTCCTTCTCACGCAGAATATTTGAAAAAAAAGTATGGAATAAAAATCTGTGTGCAGCCATCACAAATACGTATCTTTAAAGACAGTGATTACAGTGATAAAGGAATCGAACTGGCCAATGATATCAATCATTGCTCTGTTATCCTGGCTCTAAAAGAAATCCCGGAAGATCTTATTATGAAGGACAAGATATATTTGTTTTTCTCTCATACGGCAAAAGGACAGTCCCATAATATGCCTATGTTAAGGAAGTTGAAACAACAGAAATGCACTCTTATAGACTATGAAAAAATAACAGACGAAAAGGGGAGGAGGCTGATATTTTTCGGGACTCAAGCCGGCCAGTCAGGTATGATCGAAACGCTCTGTGCTCTGGGAAAAAGATTGAACACAGAAGGCATTCCTAATCCTTTTTCTGAGATAAAACAGCCTTTTCAGTACAGCCATCTTGGCGAGGCTAAAAAACAGATCAAAAAAATAGGTTCGGTCATAAAAGAAAAGGGGTTGGTTTCAGATCTCGTCCCCCTTGTCTGTGGATTTTCCGGATACGGACATACATCTAAAGGAGCCCAGGAAATATTTGATATCCTTCCCCATAAAGAAGTGAATGCTGAAGATCTGGATACTTTCATGAACAGCCGCGGTCATAAAAACAACAGACTTTACAAAGTCGTTTTTAAAGAAGAAGACATGGTCGAACCTAAGGATAATAAAAATCCTTTTGATCTATTGGATTACTATAAAAATCCGGAAAAATACCGGTCCAGGTTTTCAAAATATCTCACACACTTGACCGTATTGATAAACTGCATATACTGGGAGCCCAAGTACCCGAAATTCATAAGAAATTCTGACCTGAAGACACTGTTCCAATCCCAGAAGAATCCACGACTCAGAATTATTGGAGACATATCCTGCGATATTGATGGCTCTATAGAATGCACTCAGTACAGCACAACTCCGGAAAACCCCACTTACTTATTTGATCCCATAGAAGGTAAAATAAGAAACAACGGTCAAGGAAGGAGCGTTGCCGTTATGAGCATTGATAACCTTCCGGCTGAAATCCCTCTTGAATCATCCGTTTTCTTCAGTAAAACCTTAAAATCTTTCATTCCCAAGATCGCCCAAGCTGATTATTCAGCCAAATTTGATAAATGTGAGATGCCAGAGCCCATAAAAAAAGCGGTCATTTTATACAAAGGCGAACTCACCCCAAACTATAAATATATGGAAAAATATATAAAAGGGAATCATAATGAATAAGAAAGTCCTCATATTAGGAGCAGGTTCTGTAGCCCCCCCGCTGGTCAAATATCTTTCAAATCAATCTGAAATAAAACTGATTATCGCAGACCAATTTTTTAACAAAGCAAAGAGCCTGGCTGCCGGATCATCCAATGCCAAAGCTCTTGACCTTGACATCAGGGATAAGGGAAAAACAAGATCCTTGATATCAGAAGCTGATATTGTCATAAGCATCCTTCCCTACACCTTTCATCCTGAAATAGCCGCGCACTGTACTGACCTCAAAACAGACATGTTAACAGCCTCTTATGCCAGCGAATCTATAAAAAAATTTGATTTTCAGGCAAAACAAAAAGGAGTGATCCTCCTTAACGAAATGGGTTTAGATCCTGGTATTGACCATATGGAGGCAATGAGGATCATAGATAGTGTAAAAAGCAGAAACGGCACTGTCACGAGTTTTATCTCTTACTGCGGTGGTATCCCGGCTCCTGAAGCCAATACAAATCCATTCGGATATAAATTCTCCTGGAGTCCCTTAGGAGTGTTGTTAGCCGGCAAAAATCAAGCCCGATATCTCTTGAACGATAAAAAAATCTGCATCCCTCCTGAAAAAATGTTTCAAAACCCGCCTCTCATTCATATAAAAGGATTGGGGGAACTGGAGGGATATCCAAATAGAAATTCGCTTCCCTATATAGATCTCTATAGAGTCCGTTCAACCAAAACTATGCTTCGAGGTACTCTCAGGTACAAAGGCTGGTGTTCCTTCATGCACCAGGTAGGGAAAATAGGTCTTCTTGAAGAAAAAAGTGAAAACTGGAAAAAGATAAACAGGGTGGATTTTCTAAGGAAAACATCAGGTATTCCGGAGAAAGCAGATATTAAATCAGATCTAGCATCCCATCTGAAACTCAAAAAAGATTCCTTATTCATCCAATGTATGGATTGGCTGGGATTCTTTAATAAACAGGCTCTTCCCCTAAAACAAGGCTCTCCTTTGGATGTTCTCGTGGCAATGATGGAAGAAAAGATGCACTATCAAAAAGATGAGAGAGATATGATCGTCTTGCAGCACAGGTTGACCGCTGAATATAAAGACAAGGAGAGTCAGGAAATCGTATCCACTCTTTTGGATTTCGGCATCCCAGGCGGAGATTCAGCTATGTCCAGAACCGTCGGTCTTCCGCTTGCCATTGCTGCTAAAAATATCTTAAACGGAGACATAAAAAGCTCAGGAGTCCAGATACCTGTCATTCCTGAAATTTACAAACCTGTTCTTGCTGAACTCAAGGAATTGGGGATCGAGTTTGAAACCCATACAAACAAATTGAATAAAAGGAGGGGATCATAAAATGATAAGACACCCTTATGTAGCCGGTTATTTTTACCCTTCTGACCCTGGAAGCCTTATGTCGATGCTAAAGGAAATGATTGATGTGAACGCTAAAAAAAACAAGGCTCGATGCATTATCTCCCCTCATGCGGGATATATTTATTCAGGCAAAGTCGCAGGCTCTGTCTATTCTTCGACCATTCTTCCTGAACACTATATCTTACTGGGACCCTGCCATGTGTACATGGATTCGCGGATCGCCATTATGAAAAAGGGAATCTGGCGAACTCCTCTGGGAGATGTTCCTGTGAATGAGGAGCTGTCGGAAATGATAAGCAGCACCGCTGACTCAGTCACCGAAGAAGACGAAGTCCATACAAAAGAACATTCATTAGAAGTACAGCTGCCTTTTTTACAGTTCTTCAAAAAAGAATTCACAATCGTTCCCCTGTGTATTTCCTATTATGCTGATTATGATGATCTGGAAGAGCTGGGAAAGGCTGTAGCAAAAAGCATAAGAGATTTCCATAAAGATACCCTCATCATAGCCAGTACTGATATGAGTCACCAGGAAACACAGGTTGTGGCAAAAAACAAGGATCATAAAGCCATCCAACAAATACTGAACCTCGACCCTAAGAAATTGGTCGATACAGTAAAAAAAGAAAATATCAGCATGTGTGGATTCCAGCCCACAGCAGCAGCTATCATTGCTGCAAAAGAACTCGGAGCCTCCACAGCCACACTTATCCGATACCAAACATCAGGGGATATAACCGGCGATTACGATCAAGTCGTTGGTTATGCAGGCATAAGGATCAATTAGTCCTGTCACTCTTTCTGGAAGGAAAGGTCGACCTATTCATGTCAAGTTGACAATTTTCAGCCTTTAATGCTATAAAAAACAAAGAAACACAGATGAAAAAACTAGATAAAGACATGCAAATTTTAAGGAAAGTTGTTGAAAACTACCTTAAAGTCGGAAAGCCCGTGAGTTCTGGTTTGATCAAAGAACATGAGAATGTATCTGTATCCTCTGCCACGATCAGAAATATCATGTCCAGGCTGGAACAAAAAGGATACCTGTCACAACCGCACATCGCAGCTGGTCGTGTGCCCACAGACGTGGGATTGAGATATTATGTTAACTTTCTTTTAAAGGAAACACTGGAGTCTCACTATGATTTCAATATTCCTTCGGACAGCCTTGATATTGAAAGTGATGACTTCAACAGCCTTTTGGACAAAACATCGAAAATATTATCTGACTGTTCAGATAATATGGGATTTGTCATATCACCGCAGATTTCAAAGCTCGAGTTCAAACATTTGAGATTCATTAGATTGGCGGAGGATAAAGTCCTTCTCATTCTTATCACTTCTTCAAATATTGTACTCAATGATATCGTCATGACATCCGTACCCCTGACTCAGGAGGAATTAAACAAATTTTCCCGATACATCAATCTGAATTTTAAGGGGAAAAATCTTACTTTCATAAAAGACTATTTAATTAAAGAAGTTCCTAAATACCGGATCAAATTTGAAGATTCGATCCATAAATTAAGCCTGTTTTTAAATGCCTATTTTGATAACCAAAAAATTTCCCATATATACTTAAAGGGAACGTCCAAGATCCTTGAAAAAGCCGAACTTTTCGATACGGAAAGACTTGTATCTTTATTTAGAAATTTTGAAGAAAAAAACAAGCTTGCCAGACTTCTCTCTGATTTCATAAGTTTGGACAGAGTCAAAGTGGTGATAGGATCAGAACTGCAGTTCCCGGATATTTCTGAATGTTCCTTAATTATGTCTCATTATGGAACTGAAAACCAAATTCTGGGTTCTCTGGGGATATTAGGACCGAAAAGGCTTCCCTACAAAAAAATCATTCCGCTTGTCGACCTTGTGGCTAAGAAGCTCAGCCAGACTATCAGTCATAATCAGTAAGGAGGAAAAATGAATAAAAAGAACCAAACTGCATCAGATGTTAAGGAAAACAGTGAAATTGAAATAGAATATCTAACTGATAAAGAAGAAGGAGAAAAAACTAAAACAGAAAAGGACGAAAAAGATGAAGAGAAAACAACCGAAAAAGGAAAAAAGGAAATCGAAAACCTCAAAAACATGATAAAACAATATGAAGAAGAAAACAAAAAATTAAAAGAACAGTATTTAAGAGAAGCTGCTGATAAAGATAACCTGAGAAAAAGAACAGAAAAAGAAAAAAACGAATTTTTCCAGTATGCGTTAAGCGATGTATTCAGGGAAATCATTTCCATTCTTGATAATTTCGACAGAGCTCTGGAAAAGAAAGGAGAAGATAATAAAAAGAATTTCAGAGAAGGGATCGAGCTCATTCACAAACAACTCCAAAATTTACTGAAAAGCCATGGCATAAAGCCAATCGAATTAGAGGAAGATAAATTCGATCCACGTTTTCATGAGGCATTAATGTCAGAAGAATCAGATGAAGTCAAGGAACCGGCGGTAAGCGAAGTAATTCAGAAAGGATATATGATTCATCAAAGACTTCTCAGGCCCACACTGGTCAAAGTTAGAGTTCCCAAGAAGAAGGGCTGAAAATGGAACATATCATCGGAATTGATCTAGGAACGACTTTTTCCTGTATTGCTGTTATGGAAGGTGCCCAACCCAGGGTCATTCCAAACCTGGAAGGCTTTACCACAACCCCTTCAGTTGTAAGCTTCACGACCACTGGCAAAATGCTGATAGGAAATACAGCATTAAGACAGGCCATTACGAATCCTGAAAACACCCTCTATGCCATAAAAAGGGTGATGGGAAAAAAATTCAAATCTGAAGAGATCGAAGAATTCAAAAAAAGAATTCCCTATAAACTGACCGAAGCGGAAAATGGAGATGTTATGCTTGAAGTTCAGTCTAAGGTCATCAGTCCTCAGGAAGCATCATCTATCATTCTCAGGTATTTAAAAAACTGTGCCCAGTCCTATTTGGGAGAAAAGGTAACAAAGGCAATCATAACAGTGCCGGCTCACTTCAATGACCACCAGCGCCAGGCTACAAAAGATGCTTCAAAGATAGCGGGCTTAGAAATTTTAAGAGTTATAAATGAACCCACATCAGCATGCCTTGCTCATGGATTGAACAGTAAAAAAAATTTAAAAGTAGCTGTTTACGATATGGGGGGAGGCACTTTTGATATATCCATATTGGAAATCGAAGATGGCGTATTCAATGTCCTCGCAACAAGCGGCAATACATTTCTCGGCGGTGAAGATTTTGATAACAGGATAGTGGATTGGATTAAAGACGATTTCAAGAAAAAAAACAATATTGATATTTCTGACAGGCTTGCCCTGCAGAGGATAAAGGAAGCTGCTGAAAACGCAAAAAGAGAGCTTTCTTTTTCAACTGAGAGTGAAATAAATCTTCCTTTTATCTTTTCCCATAAATCAGGATCCTTGCATATTAAAAAGACGCTCACAAGGAGTCAACTGGAAAAAATGACAGAAGACCTTGTGAAAAAATCACTTCCTTATGTAGATGAAGCCCTGAACAGCAGTCATCTGAAGCCGGGAGATATTGATGAAGTCATACTCGTCGGCGGACAGACAAGAATGCCCCTGTTAAAGAGGATGATTACCGAATACTTTCAAAAACAACCCATAAAACATATCAATCCGGAGGAAATCGTGGCCATGGGAGCCGCCATCCAATCAGGGATACTCCAGAGGAAAATGTCTGATTTGATACTTCTTCTTGATGTCACCCCCCTTTCTTTGGGAATTGAGACTGAAAACAGAGGATACACAAAGATCATAGAGAAAAACACCACAATACCTACTAAAAAAACCATGTCCTTTACCACAGTAGAGGACAACCAGAGGAGAGTGAAAATTCATGTCCTGCAGGGAGAAAATGAAAACTCGGAAGACAATGTATCCCTTGCTGTTTTCAATTTGGTCGGTATTGGTTTAGCTCCGGCCGGAATTCCTCAAATAGATGTGACATTTGAAATAAACTCAGATGGTCTGGTCCAGGTATCTGCAAAAGATATGAGTACCGGAAGAGAACAGAGAATCGAGGTTAAACCATCCTCCGGACTCTCTGCTGAACAATTAAATAAAATCATAAAAAGAACAAAAAAAGAACAGGACAGAGATAGTGCAGAGGAAATGGACAATGGCAAAGCGTGATTATTACGAAGTCTTGGAAGTCTCTAGATACTGCACCTGTGATGAAATTAAAAAAGCCTACAGAAAGAAAGCCATTCAATTCCATCCGGATAAAAATCCTGGGGATGCAGAGGCAGAAGAAAAATTCAAAGAAGCAGCCGAAGCTTACAGCATCTTGATGGACGAAGAAAAAAGAGACATTTATGACAGGTATGGACATCAAGGATTAAGAGGAGAGGGATTCAGCGGATTCTCGGGTTTCAACTCCTCCATCTTTCAGGGTTTTGAAGATATATTGGGCGATTTTTTCAACTTTGGCTTTGGAGATATTTTTAGTGGATCAAGAAAGGACAGAAGATATCCTGCCAGAGGAAGAGACCTTGTTGTAGAGGTAAAAATCAGCCTGGAAGAGGCAGCTTCAGGACTTAATAAAGAAATCCAAATCAGCAGGTCGGAAACATGCCCAACATGCAAGGGCTCTAAAATGAAACCAGGGACAAAAAAAAAGGATTGTCCTTACTGCCAGGGAAGAGGGAAGGTAAGATACCAGCAGGGATTTTTCTCTTTGATCCAAACATGTCACAAATGTGGAGGAACAGGTTCCATCATTACGGATCCGTGTGAACACTGCGGCGGTACAGGCAAAATAAAGAAAAAGAAAAAAGTAAACTTTAAAATTCCCGCTGGTGTAGATGACGGAATGAAATTGAGAATTCACGGCGAAGGGGAAGTCGGAGATCAGGGAGCCTCCAGAGGCGACCTTTACATTCTGATAAGAGTCAAAAAACATAAGTTTTTCGAGAGGCAAGGCAGTGATTTGTTGTGTGAAATAAAAATATCCTTTCCCAAGGCAGCGCTTGGGGCTAAGGTCAAAATACCCACTTTTGAAGGAGATGAAATCATAGACATCCCGAGTGGGACCCAGCCTGGAAAAGTACTTAAACTAAAGGGAAAAGGCTTGCAGAACATAAACAACCACCGCAAAGGAAATTTATATATAAAGGTCAATATAGAAACTCCTACGAATTTGAAGAAAAACCAAAGGGATATATTAAAAGAATTTGCAGAATCAACAGGTGAAAAACTTGATTCTGTAGAAAACAGTGTTGTGAATAAAATTAAAAATCTTTTTCATTAGGCCAAGATTGACTTCAGACCGCTTTTACATTCAAAAAAAACAGATCAAGTTCCCCAGCGCTGTGTTAACGGGAAGTGAACACCATCATCTCAGCAGAGTAGTTAGAAAAAAGAGGGGAGAGACAGTCTTCCTTTTTACAGAAAAAGGCGAGAACTTCTTTGCCCGGATTGATAAAATAGAGGAATCAAAGACCTCGCTGACCATTTTAGAGACCGGATTGCAAAAAGAATCCGGCATGAGAATTATCCTGGCTCCTTCACTGGTAAAATCCAGAGCTATGGAGTTCATCCTGCAAAAATCCACAGAGTTGGGCGTGTCATGCTTTGTTCCAGTTGTTGCTGAAAGGTCTGTTGTGAAAATTTCTGACAAAATTGGGGGAAAAATAAAAAGATGGGACCGCATCATTCTTGCCGCTTCAAAGCAGTGCCGAAGGCCGGCTCCTCCCGTTATGGAAATGCCCCTTCCTTTAAAAAAATTCCTTGATATAAAAAAAGCCCATGTAAAAATATTTTTAGACGAAAAAGGAGGAGAATATTTGAAAGATTTTGTTTTTTCATCCCTTAAGGAAAATTCGAAAAAATTTCCTCAATCCGTGATTATACTTTTAGGTCCGGAAGGAGGCTGGACAGACAGAGAAAAACAGGATATAGTTCGACATGGATATAGAGCTGTCAGCCTTGGACCTAATATCCTGAGGGCTGAAACAGCCGCCATTTCGTGTGTGACTATCATCTCGCACTTCTGGAATCCGTGACATGATTAAGCATTGCATATGGATGAAAAGAAATGATAATAAAAACACTGCCACATATTTATGGATAGTTCAGGTATGTTTATACAAGGACAGAAAGTAGGAAAATACAAGATCATACGATCTCTCGGAAGCGGGGGTTTCGGGGCTGTGTTTTTAGCGGAAGACACCTGGCTTAATATTAGAGTGGCCATCAAGGTCCCTCACAAGCAGTCCGTTGAAATTTATAAGCTCCTGAAAGAGCCGAGGCTTCAGGCTGCCCTGAATCATCCCAATATAGTCCGAATGATCTCAGCAGAGAAAGAAGGGAAGATATTTTACATGGTCATGGAGTACATAAGAGGGAAGACATTAGAAAAATTAATCGAAAAAGAAAAAATTATCAAATACGAAAAAACAATAGATTACATCACACAAATCGCAGGAGCTGCTTCACACGCTCATAAGAACAAAATAATCCATAGAGATCTCAGGCCCTCAAACATTATCATTTCTGAAGACGAAGACAAAGTCAAAATTACTGATTTCGGGACATCAGCCTGGTTGAATAAGCTTCCCTATGCCTCGACCCGGATAGGATCCCCTCCATATATGGCACCAGAGCAGTTTTTGGGCAAGGCCACTTTTCAATCAGATATTTATTCCATAGGCTGTATTTTTTATGAAATGATTCTTGGGAGACCTCCCATTTTTGATCCGGATCCCTTTAAGATACTTGAAAAAGCCAAACAAGGAAAAATCACTCCTCCCCGAATAAAAAACAGCCGGATTCCTAAAGAAATCGATATGATTATCATGAAATGTCTTTCCTCTAAGATAGAAGACAGGTATCAAAGTGCTGAGGAGATTATTAAAGACCTGGAACAGTTTGAAGGAAAAGATGTGGAGAAATCAGAACTTTTGGATATTAGGAAAAGAATAGAGGCTCGAGAGAACAGAAAAGACTCTTTATGCTGGAATTGCCGGAGGCCTCTCCCTTACAAGTCAAAAAAGTGCCCGTACTGCGGAGAGGAAAATTGACTTGAAACAATAATTCGGATAGTATTATTTTTTAACACAAAACCATAATATCAAATGATATGAATAATTCCGTTGTATTTATATACCCCATAATCACAATAAATATAAATATTAATTTAAAGGGAGTTTCAAATGAGTCCGTTTGATGAAAACAGTAAAATATGGATGAACGGAGATATAATACCATGGAAAGATGCCACCATTCATATTGCTTCACATGTCATCCATTATGGAAGTTCACTCTTCGAAGGCTTGCGGTGCTATAAAACTCCCAAAGGAACCGTTATATTTCGCCTGGAGGCCCATACAAAAAGACTTTATAACTCCTGCAAGATGTATCGAATCGAAATATCTTATCCCCAGGAGAAACTGAGCCAAGCCATCATAGACCTTATCAAATTAAATAAATATGAGGAATGCTATATAAGGCCTGTTGTGTTCCGGGGATACGGCACTCTGGGGGTCAATCCGCTGTCAAATCCCATTGTCACTGCCATTCTGGTATGGAAATGGGGAAAATATCTCGGAGAAGAAGCTCTTACAAACGGAGTCGATGTCAGGATTTCTTCATGGAGAAGGATGGCACCGGACACCTTTCCCGCACTGGCAAAATCAGGAGCCAATTATATGAATTCTCAGCTCATAAAGATGGAAGCTGTGCTGGACGGATATGTGGAAGGAATCGCTCTCACAAGTGAAGGCCATATCAGCGAAGGAAGTGGAGAAAATCTGTTTTGCGTGATAGACGGAGTCCTTCACACGCCCCCTCTTTCTTCCTCTATACTTCCCGGGATAACAAGAGACTCAGTGATCCAACTCGCCAAAGAACAGGGAATCGAGGTAAAGGAAACGTCCATTCCCAGGGAGATGCTTTATATTGCAGATGAAGTATTTTTTACAGGCTCTGCCGCAGAAATAACTCCAATCAGGACCATTGACAAAATAAAAATAGGAAGCGGGAAAATCGGACCTGTAACAAAAATCCTGCAGGATGAATTTTTTGCATATATAAATGGCGAAAGAGAAGATAGATATAACTGGCTGACTTATTTATAGAAATAAACGGAGTCTCACTATTAAAAAGAGAGGCTGATGTGTATAATAGAAGTAAAATTAATGGTAAAAAAAATATAAAGGGGGGAATATGGACATAGACGATCTTTTAAAACTGGCCATTGAAAACGATGCTTCTGACCTTCACTTAAAATCAGGGAATTTTCCAATCATCCGGATCCATGGAAAACTGCATACAATGACTGACTATCCCAAATTGACTCCTGAATCAACCAGACAATTAGCCGAACAGATAACCAATGACTATCAAAAAGAAAGACTCAAGGAGGAACATGACCTGGACCTTGCCTACAGCCTTCCCGGATTCGGTCGATTCAGAGGAAGCATATACCAACAGCGGGGTTCTTACGGCATTGTTCTGAGGATCATTCCACTGGAAGTTTCGACCATAAAAGAGCTTAATCTGCCCAAGGTCATCGATGATATCTCTGAAGAAACCAGAGGTCTTGTTCTTGTTACAGGAACCACGGGGTCAGGAAAAACGACTACTTTGGCTTCCATGATCGATCACATCAATGAAAGAAGAAAAGAAAATATCATCACGATTGAGGATCCTATTGAATACCTGCATAGGGACAAAAAAAGCATGATAAGCCAGAGAGAAGTGGGAGTGGATGTTTCCTCTTTTTCAAGAGGCTTGAGAGCTTCTCTTAGAGAAGACCCGGATATCATTCTTGTCGGAGAGATGAGAGACAGAGATACCATAGATACCGCACTTCTGGCTGCCGAAACCGGACATTTGGTTCTGAGCACACTTCATACCACTGACGCTCCAGAGACCATTAACCGTATCGTTTCGATTTTTCCGCCGTTCCAGCAGAGGCAGGTAAGGCTGCAGCTCGCAAGCATATTGAAAGCGGTGGTATCGATGCGGCTTATTCCAAAAAAAGACGGAAGCGGAAGGGTTCCTGCTGTGGAAATAATGATCAATACGCCTTATATCTCAGATTGCATCAACGACAGAGAAAAAACAGGTCTTATCAGAGACGCCATTGCCACCGGAGTCTCCCAGTATAAAATGCAGAGCTTTGATCAATCCGTGTACTGGCTTTACACAGAAGGATTCATCTCTTACGAACAGGGTCTCAGGTATTCTTCCAGCCCGGATAATTTCAAGTTAAGGGTGATGGGGATCCGTTCTTCTCAAGATGTAGCGATTGAAGACATGGAAAAAGAGATTTCCCAGAGAAATAAAGAAAAGGGAGAGGCCTATGATGAAGAAACAGAGGAGGAACAAGCATAAAATCATTCAATGAGATCACAACACATAAGAAAAAAATTTTTGGATTATTTTGCATCCAAAGGTCATAAAATTGTAAAAAGTTCTTCTCTTTTTCCCAAGGATGACCCGACACTTCTTTTCACGAATGCGGGTATGAATCAGTTCAAGAATGTATTTTTAGGTCTTGAGAAAAGAACATATACAAGGGCTGCCTCGGTCCAAAAGTGTATGAGGGTTAGTGGGAAACACAATGACCTTGACCAAGTAGGCAAGACCAGCAAGCACCACACCTTTTTTGAAATGCTGGGCAACTTTTCTTTCGGTGATTATTTTAAAGAAGGAGCCATAGAATTCGCCTGGGAATTGATAACAGAGGAATATGGGATCGATCCGGAAAGACTGTATGCGACCGTTTATAAAGACGATGATGATGCGTTCAGGATATGGAAAAAAAACATAGGGATTTCAGATGAAAAATTGTTTTATATGGGAAAAGAGGAAAATTACTGGAGTATGGGCGATACAGGCCCCTGCGGTCCTTGCTCGGAAATACATTACCAGATAGCCAAAGACCTTAACAAAAAAAAAGCGAAAGAATTGATCGAATCCGGGAGTGAGGATTTTATTGAATTATGGAACCTCGTTTTCATGCAGTATAACAGAGACGAAACCGGAAGATTGAGTGACCTTCCGGCTCCTTCCATAGACACCGGTATGGGTCTTGAACGCATTGCCACTGTACTGCAGAAGAAGAAAGATAATTACGAAAACGACCTTTTTTATCCGATCATTGAACATATCGTTTCAATTTCGGGTAAAGAGGGAGTTCATGAAATAACAAAAAATATATCAGTCAGGAAGATAGCTGACCATATCCGGGCCATAGTTTTCCTTATTAATGACGGTATCATGCCTTCAAACGAAGGAAGAGGCTATGTGCTCAGAAGGCTCATAAGAAGAGCGTTTAGAGCCGGTGAGAAATTCGGATTCAAAGACCCCTTTCTCTTCAAACTCACCAGCGTTGTTTGTGATATTATGAAGGAATCCTATGCAGAGTTGATTTCCTCTGCTAATTACATCTCAAGAGTTTGTCAATCAGAGGAAAAACGTTTTATAAAGACTCTTTCCACCGGCATCAAAACATTTGACCTTTATGTCAGGGAACTCAAAAAGAAAAAGAGAAATACCATACCCGGTGATAAATTATTCAAACTGTATGACACATATGGATTTCCCTTAGATCTTTCCATCGAGCTTGCTGAAGATGAAGATATGAAAATAGATGAACACGGTTTCACTCAAGAACTCAATAAACAGAGAGAAAAAGCAAGAAAATCCTGGAAGGGCGATATTGAGGACAAGAAAAGAAAAAAGTACGAAAAATTCAAGGATCTCCATGTCACATATAATGGCTATGAAAAAGAAAGCGCGGAGGATTCAAAAGTGCTTGCCATTATGAAACATGGTGCCGAAGCCAACAAGATAGAACAGGGTGAAGAAGGAGAAGTGTTCTTATCCGTCACTCCTTTTTATGCAGAAGCCGGAGGTCAGATCGGAGATACAGGGGTCATAAAGAATCCTGATTTTTCTGCGGAAGTAAAATCCGCCTACTATCCGATACCTGACATCATATCTCATAAAATAAAAATGATTTCAGGAACCCTGAAGACCGGAGATAGCGTTGATGCCGAGGTTGACAAAAAAAGAAGAAAAGCGATAAGTAAAAATCATACGGCTACTCATCTTCTGCATGCCTCTCTCAGGAATATAGTTGGGTCTCATTTGAATCAGTCAGGATCACTCGTATCTTCGGAAAAACTCCGTTTTGACTTCACACATTATTCGCCTTTGAGCCCTTCAGAGATAAAAAGTGTGGAATCTCTGGTCAACGAAAAAATCCAGGACTGTATTCCCGTGAGAACAAAAGTCACTTCGCTGGAGAAGGGAATAAAAGAAGGAGCTGTCGCCATATTCGAAGAAAAATACGGTGAAGAAGTCAGGGTCATAACCATAGGAGATTTCAGCAAGGAACTCTGCGGGGGTGTCCATGTGCGCAACACAGGAGAAATCGGTTTTTTTAAGGTTATTTCGGAAGGAAGTGTTGCTGCTGGCATGAGAAGGATAGAGGCTGTCACATCAGAATCCGCATTGGGATACGTTCAAAAAAATGAAAGCCTGTTAACAGAAATAGAAGAGTCTCTCAGTGCATCTCGGAATGAGCTTGCTGATCATATAGAAAAACTTCAGGAATCAATAAAACAAAAAGAAAAGGAATGCAAATCTCTCAGACAAAAGTTGATAAACCTAAAAAACAAACAAAAGGAAGAGAAAACGCATCAAATAAACGGAATTTCTGTCCTGACCAAAAAGATTGAAGGGCTGAATGGTTCAGAGCTAAGGGATCTTGCGGATAATTTAAAACAAACATCCCATTCAGATGTGATTATACTGGCAACGGTATTCAATGACAAAGTCCTCTTAGTTGCGGTTGTGAATGAAAATCTGACGGATAGATTAAAGGCAAAAGAAATCATAGATGAAATAGCACCGGTAATAGGCGGCGGTGGAGGAGGCCGCCCTGATTTTGCTCAAGCTGGAGGGACCAAACCTGATAAGCTGGACCAGGCAGTCAAAAAGGGGCTCTCTTTTATTAAAGAACAACTGAAACACTAAAATCACCCCTAAAGGGGATTGATTTTATGTGTATTTTATTATTATACTTAAAACAGGCTGGATGGGTATGAAAGAAAAGAAAATTGTTTTTTTACTCATTTCTGTGCTGGCTTTTTTTGTTTGTTTTCCTTTTTCTCCTTATTCCTTTTGTTCCTATTCGGGAAAATACGATGCTATTATCAGCAAAGCTGCTGTTAAATACGGGCTCCCTTATGATTTGATCCATTCAATTATAAAAACCGAATCCAACTACAATCCCAGGGCTGTGTCTCCAAAGGGGGCAGTGGGACTCATGCAGCTTATGCCTTCGACTGCAAAACAATACGGTGTCACTAATGTTTTTGACCCGGAAGACAATATATTCGGTGGGACAAGGTATCTCAAAGACCTTACATCCCTGTACCAGAGAAATCTTGATCTGGTTCTGGCTGCCTATAATGCTGGCCAGGAAGCGGTTAAGAAATATCAGGGTATTCCCCCTTATGAAGAAACAATCGAATATATAGAAAAGGTAAAATCTTCGTATGGGAAAAAGTCTATTATCGGGAAGACAAAAATATACAAATATTACGACGAAAACGGAAGAATCGTTATCACGAACAATATCTTCCTTTATTTACAACACCGGAAAAGATAAAAACCTCGTTTCTTTCTAAGCAGGTTCCAGTTTCCTTTTCAGGTTTGTCCTGACAGAAAAAATACTGGGCACTATTTCAAATGTAGCAGGGACTTTTCCGATCAGTTCTCCATCAGCTTCTATCAGAACATCTTCTTCCTCTTCTGAAGTAACCTCTATTTTCTTGCCTCTTAAAAATTTGATCTTTGGATGAGAGAGATGGGTTCCCCTATATATCCGCCATACATTCAAAAAAAACTCAATTTTTTCCATCCCCTTAACGAGGATTAAATCAAAAAACCCATCATCAAGGAGGGCATAAGGGGCGATTCTCATACCTTTACCAAAAATACTTCCGTTTGATATGGCTCCTATTAAATAATTATCAGTTGGATATTCTTTTCCATCCACTTTTATTTTCAGTTTTTTACTTTTATAAGAAATGAAAGTAAAAATCAGTGTTCTCAAATAAGACGAGGCCTTTCTCTTGAGCCTCTTTTCATCAACTCTTTTAACCACTTCGCCTCCAAAACCAAAGTCAGCAATATTCAAGAAAAATATTTCTTCGTTTTCCCCTGAAAGGGATTTGTATTTGATTTTTCCTATATCAATGATATCTGACTGGGATTGAGTGATGACCTCCATAGATTTATTCAGATCCTGCGGTATGTTCAGACTTTTACTGAAATCAGAACCTGTTCCACTGGGAATGATTCCGAGTGTTGTCTTGGGATTTATGATTTTGTGGTTTTCGAAAAAACCATTGGCTATCTCATTTATTGTTCCGTCGCCGCCCACTCCGACTATCAATTCGCTTCCGTTTTTGATAGCGGACCTTGATATCTCAGTAGCATGAGCCGGCTTTTCAGTAAACTCGTATTTAAATTCTTTGAAAAAACTACTGAGAGCCTCCTTTATCCGCGTCCATCTTTTTCCTGTCTGGCCCTTGTTCGATTCAGGATTAACTATTATCTGCGTCTTTAATAGTTCTTGATTCTTCGGGAACATCAACAACATCTTTTTCCCCTTTTTTCGTTTTGTCTCTTTTAAATATTGATACTCCTATAATTCCGCCAAGCGCACCTAATACCGAAAAAATCACAGCATTGATGAGAATTCCGAGCAGGACCATAGAAATATGAGTGCTACCTGCTCCTCTCTCCATCCATGTTTCCCACCCTGCAGGCATTTCTTCAGCATACTCTGCAATCCTTTCCATGATATTGGCTATTAACTTTTCATTGAGCGGGGCTAAAGGAATGCTTATGAGAAAATCTACGGCCGTTGCAACAAGACCGGAAAACACTCCGGCAATGGCACCCTCTCCCATGGTCAGCGGCTTTGTTGCCTCTTTATTAAGAAAAAAAACGGCAATGATTCCGCCTCCGATGATCCACAAACAGCAGAGACAGTTCAGGACGGGAATACCAGAAAGGACTCCAGCAATACCACCTCCTATAAGAGCAGGTACTAACATGCTTGTCTTTTGTTCTTCCATTATGCCTCCTCATTAAAGGATTTTTTAAAGAGTTTTTACTATTCTATTTTGTTTGGATCTGTTTTTTCAAGAAAAATGTTTCCGGCTTAAAAACAAATCAGAAAAACCGGCTATAAAATAATAGGGGAGAAGAGTCCCCCAAATAAGCCCGATCACATACCTCGGCCAATCAGAGGTTTGCCACAAATGAAACAGGTTTCCTGCTGTATCGATCACGATCGGAGCTGTGAAAATAAAAAAAATTTTATTTCCAGGGACCTTTACTTTCCTAAAACCATTGATGGCAGGAAAAGCAATCGTGCCCAGAAAAAAACCAAAATATATCCCTAAACACCGGGTGCAAACCGGTAAAGGATAACCGAAGAGGGTGAAACATCTGGACGGATTCTGGTGACAGATCGGGGCAAAAATGGAATAAATAAAGGCACTGGCTGGAATATCTGCGCTTTTCAGATAGGGGGCTGAAAAAATCAAGATCAACCACACAGCAGTTCCGGCCAATGTACAGAAAAAGACATTACGAACAATTTTTTTTTCATTCATCTGAATTTTAATCATATGAACCTTTTTTTAATTGTCAAATACTGAAATTCAGGTATGGCCTGTGCTCCCTTCAGATTTTTAACGCCATTCTCCTTCGTTTTTCTCGGCTCCTGCGTAACTCCCCCCGTTCGTGGGTCAGACATACTCGTCGCCCGGCTTCGCCGGATTCCCTCAAAAAGCCTCATCCGAAGGCTAAATCTTCAATGTCGCTTCAGCCACACCTGAACTTCGTAAGGTTTGCGCTTTTCATGTTAGATAAGTAATAATCTTGTATTATCTCGACTTTCAGGCAGGCTGGGTGGTTCTGAAGTCATCCGGAGGCGAGCGGGCATGGTTCCTCG
>CAZUXT010000008.1:0-39070 GCA_964624145.1 uncultured Eubacteriales bacterium
GGGAAGATCAGCGGGCTGAAGAACCAGCTTGCCTGATGAAAGTTAGGAGTATAAGCCATACCTGATTTTCACATATTTTATGAATAAATGAGGGGGGGTTTGAGCTTGGGTAAACGGCCGAACACAGATTTGTATATTTCAGGATAACGGTCTTTGCCCCCTATGAGCATAAAAGTGAGAGGCATGGCCTGTTTTGCTTTGTCACTCATTTCATTGGCAAGTCTTCTTATTTCCCACTGAGCCGTTGCATCCTCTCTCAGCCGCGAAAAATGATAAAACTCCCTCGCATTCATTTTCATGAGCACCCGCCGTCTGTGAGCATTTGTCAACACATACTCTGCTCCCAGCTCCATACTCTGAGATAAGCCCTTATAGGCCTTATTTGTTTTCTCAATGATGCCCAAAAAATCCTTTTCAGCTCCCACTGCTTTGACTGAAGGGGGAACCATAACATGAAGGGAAGGATCGTATTTTTGTGCGGTCAAGGTTGCCATCCTATGCCTTTTAAGCTGTGCAAAACATGTGGCGGAGACAATCAAATCAAACGTTAAATCAATATACTCAAATTCACGGAGCACCGCATCGTAGAACTCCATGTTCTTAAATGCTGTTTTAATTATACTTTTTCTTCCTTTCATTCCCAGGTTTTTTGCCTGTTTCATACATTCTTTATGCGATTTTTTTGTCACAGAATGGATGAGGGCTGCCACAAGCTTGGCATCAGCATCAGGGGTCAAATCCACAAGATACACAGGTTCCGGACTCTTCTTATCTGTACGGTCTTCAATTCCGACTTTTTCTTCGATTTCCTGGTATGTCTTTCCGTCAAAGTCATTCGGCTCTGTAAACAAAATAATTGAGGGCGCTACCTTCTTTGCCAGCGTATAGATCTTTTTATTGAATTCCCTTAATTCAGCTAACTTACGGGATGAAAACCGTCTGATCATGAACTCAAGATTCCGTGCATTCAGAGTCATGCCCAGCTGTCCCTCGGTAGCCAGGCTCACGATGTATCTTGAATCTTCCTTGGCCCAGCCATTGAGAAGGGAATGCTTTTTCCTGTCCTTTGCCAGATCAGAGTATTTATCATAAAAATAGGGTTTGAGCTTCTCGTACAATCTCTGATACATGTCATTCTGTTCCCGTATGACTTTTATGAATACTTCTTCTTTTCCTGCTTTTTTGACCTCTTCGGGAATCACGAAATCGTCTTTCAATTTTATATATCTCTGGGATTTTTCCGTATAAGAACACAGCCTGAATTTTTCAACCTCCTCTATGGCAAAACGGCTCATGCCGATAATGTCAAAATTAAAGACCGCATGCTCTGCCACAGAATGATGGCCCATTTTAAAAATAATGGTTCTGTTGGACTTCTGCGCTCTCTCCACTTCAGTGCGGGCCAGAGCACGAAGTTCATCCACTGATCGGGGATCTCTGGATATCCGTGCATAAGAAGCGGATAAAGTCTCAGGGGTGACGTCTCCCCTTTCAGGACTTCTCTTCTTTAATTCCTCTATAACCGTGCTGTCAACATTGTAACCTGCCAAAATGACTTTCATACCAGCTCCTCAAACAAAAAGGCTTTGACCTCAGGTCTCCAAAACCAGTGAGAATAATATAACAAATCCTATAAGCGACTCAAAAGATTTTTTTACCCTTTGATCACAGCAATGGGATCTACCTTGATTACGCGTTTTCCTATGCCCAGCGAATCTGATATTTTGACGACCTCATCCACATCTTTGTAAACCTGAGAGGCTTCCTCTGCAACACACCTCCATCCTTTGGCTCTCAAATCCACGCCTTTGATTTCAAGCTCTCTTTTTATCTTTTCTCCTCTGAAACTCCTCAGCGCCTGTCGCCGGGACATAACCCGTCCGGCCCCATGGGCCGTTGAACTGAAGCTCAGCTGTTCGGACTTCTGGGTTCCAGCAAGAACATATGAAGAAGTGCCCATACTTCCCGGAATAAAAACAGGTTGGCCCACATGACGGTACACTTCAGGGATTTCTGCGTGACCGGGCCCGAAACTCCTTGTCGCCCCTTTTCGATGGACACACAGTTTTGCTTCCCGTCCTTTTATTTTATGATTCTCAAATTTGGCAACATTATGGCACACATCATACACCTGCTCCATGCCCTCTGGTGTCCCTGTAATGGTTTGAAAAGCTTCTTTTACACGATGGGCTATCATCTGCCTGTTCGCAAAAGCAAAGTTAACGGCCGCATTCATGGATTCAAAATATTCTCTTCCCAGTTTTGACTTCAACGGAGCATTGATGAGCTGTCTGTCAGGGAGCCCTCCGGTTCCTATCTCGTTTTCCATGAGTCTTATGTAATCGGAAGCGACCTGATGACCCAATCCCCTGCTGCCGCAGTGTATCATGACCAATATCTGTCCTTCTGAATGGATGCCAAAAGCCCCAGCAATATTCCTGTCATATATCGTGACCACTTTTTGAATTTCCAGAAAGTGATTCCCTGAGCCCAATGACCCCAACTGACCTGACCCTCTGCTCAGAGCCCTAGGGGACAGATTCTCCGGATTGGCGGGCTTTATACACCCTCCTTCTTCTGTTCTTTCAAGGTCCCCTTCCCTGCCGAATCCCTTTTCTACGGCCCACTGAGCCCCTCTTATACAGACCTGTTTTATCTCTTTACTGCTTAAATGAACAGACCCTCCCCTGCCTACTCCGGTCGGAACCCGTGCAAACATCTCATCTAACAGGGCTTTTTTGTGCTTTTTTATGTCTTTTTCAAAAAAATCCGTTCGTAATAATCTCACCCCACAGTTAATGTCATATCCCACTCCCCCCGGGGAAATAACACCATTTTCCATATCAAAAGCAGCCACTCCGCCGATAGGAAATCCATACCCCTGATGCGCATCAGGCATAGCATAAGCAGCCCTCTGGATCCCGGGGAGACAGGCCATGTTTCTGGTCTGTTCAAGGGTCAGATCTTTCTGCACACTTTCAATAAGAGACGAAGAGCTATACACAACCGCAGAAACATTCATATCACCCTGTTTAGGTATCTCCCAGATATACTCACTGATTCGCTTTAATTTCATACTCCTCCTCCCTATACATCAACAACGACCTGAACCAAATAATGGTCATTTTCCTCTATGATCATATCATTGTATGTGACAGCCTTGACACTTCCGAAAATTTCACTTTCATCAGAAATCTTGTCTCCCAAAAAACAGGCTTCAAGAGCATAATCCGCTTTCTCTTTCCTTATCGATAAATCTTTGACGGACCGAACCAGGAAATCATCCGAATCAAGGAGAAACAGTATTTCTTCCAGAAACATCACCAGCAGTTGTTCCCTATCCTTTCCTGTTATGTTAATTTTCTTTTTTATCCTGGGTTTCACTTTTTTTGTTGACCACATCAGATTCGCAGTGGCTTCCGCAGCGTTCTGGAAAGCCTCTTCCAGGGAATGGCCATAGGCCTGGAACTTTGCATCCGCTGTATGATTCAGGAATCTGTATTTGACCTTCATATAATGCCCCATTTACATGGAAATTTTAAAAAAAGCAAGGTTAAAAAACTCCTGCTATGGGCTCCCCGCAAAAGCCACACTTCGAATCAGAGATATTGTTTTCTATGAGCCAGAATCCACTCCGTACAAGAACGTCTCTTCCACAGTGAGGACACACCGTGGTCCCTGACTCGTTCGGGATATTACCAAGATAAACATAATTGAGACCGGCACTTCTTCCTATGGAATAAGCTTTTTTCATTGTACTTAACGGAGTCGGCTTTAAATCCGAATATTTATAATCCGGATGAAAACGGCTTATATGCCATGGAATATCCTTGTCAAGGCCGGATATAAACCCGGCAATGTCCTTCAGTTCTTCATCCGAATCATTCTGCCCGGGAACGATCAAGGTCGTGACTTCTATCCATATATCCATCTCCTTCATAATCCGTATGGAATCGAGAACAGGCTCAAGATGGGCTTTGCAAACTCTCCGGTAAAATTTGTCTCTGAAAGACTTTAAATCAACATTGCATGCATCCAGAAAAGGCCTTATTTTTTCCAGAGCCTCACGGGTCATATATCCATTGGTTACAAACGTGTTTGCCAGGCCTTCCTTTGCGGCAATCTGAGCTGTATCATAGGCATATTCAAAAAAAATAGTCGGCTCTGTGTAGGTATAACTAATGCTCTGGCAGTTGTTTTTTTTAGCCGCAGCAACGATTTCCTCCGGAGAAAATGACCTCTCGCTATACACTTCTTCTTTTCTTTTTGAGGCCTGTGAGATCTGCCAGTTCTGACAAAACTCACATTGAAAATTACAACCGACAGTGGCAATGGAAAAGGCCGATGTCCCGGGTAAGAAATGATAGAGAGGTTTTTTTTCGATCGGATCCACATGCGCCGCTATCAATTCTCCATACACCAATGTGTAGAGTTCCCCTTGTTTATTCTTTCTCACTCCGCAAATCCCGAACTTTGAGGGAGCGATCCGGCACCTGTGGCTGCACAGATCACACTGGACTTCATCATTTTTGGTTTTATGAAAAAGGTAGGCTTTATTTATCATCTCTTCTCCTGAATTAATGAAAATATATTCATACGCTTCCCGCCTATATAAAATGATAATAGAAACAGGCTCTCTATTTCAAATATTATACTGGAAGAAAGACAGTGGAAAAGAACTATTCTATTTGAACGGAAGGACAGATCTGGTTCAACTGGCACTCTCCGCAGAGGGGCTTTTTTGCCTGGCAGATCTTTCTTCCGTGGTTTACCATCATATAGTTGAAATGAAGCCATTCCTTCCTGGGGACGATAGCTGTTAAATCTTTCTCTATCTTATCAGGATTTTTCTCGTTACTTAAGCCCAGTCTTTGTGAAAGACGCTTGACATGCGTGTCCACGGCAATTCCTTCAGCTTTGTTATAGGCACTGGAAAGGACAATGTTCGCTGTTTTCCTTGCCACTCCGGGAAGAGTTATCAAATCATCCATAGAGGACGGCACCTTTCCTGAAAAATCCTTTTCAATCTTTTGAGCCGCAGCCTGAATATTTTTTGCCTTGTTCCTGTAAAATCCGGTGGGGCGGATTTCATTTTCCATTTCTGTTAACTCTGTTTCAGCAAAGTCTTTTGCACTTTGATATTTCTTAAACAAACCGGGAGTCACTTCATTAACTTTTTTATCTGTGCACTGTGCTGACAATATGGTGGCCACCAAAATCTCAAGAGGGCTTTGAAAATTTAACGCCGTTTGACTCTGGGTATACAGTTCCTTTAAAATTTTGATGATTTTTGTGACTCTCTCTTTTTTATCCATCTCATTCATGAGTGCTGATATCTATCATTTTCTTTATGGCTCTACCGGCTTTCTCTTTTATTTCATCCGGCACCGTGACCTTTGTCTCCATGTTCTTTAACGCCAGGTAGACTTTTTTTAAAGTGATTTTTTTCATATCCCTGCACACAGCGCGCTTCCGTAGAGGATGAAAATTTTTCTCAGGATTTTCCTTTTTCAATCTGTAAATAATTCCCGTCTCTGTTCCTATAAGGATATCCTTTTTAGCTGTCCTGTGCGCCTCTTCAACCATACCTCCGGTGGAAAAAATCTTGTCAGCAAGCCTCACCACTTCAGGCCGGCATTCAGGGTGGACCCATACTTCGCTATCAGGGTAGAGCTCCCTTTTCTCTAAAATATCCTCTGGCTTGATCTCATCGTGTACATAACAGTAACCGTCCCAGGGAATGATTTCCTTCGAGCTGTTTTCATCAACATAAGAAGCTAAATTTCTATCAGGAACAAACAGCACTTTTCTATCCTCTAATGAATTCACGACCGGAATGGCATTTGATGATGTACAGCAGACGTCACATCCGGCTTTGACACCAGCTGTGCTGTTGACATAACAAACCGCCTTACAACCAGGATATTTATTCTTCCATTTCTTCAACTGGCTCTTTCTTATCATATCTGCCATTGGGCAGCGTGCTTTCTCTTCAGGAATCAAAACGGTTTTATCAGGAGCTAATATTGCAGCGGTCTCTGCCATAAAATAAACGCCACAAAATACAATCACATCCTTATCGGTCCGGGATGCTGTTAGGCTCAGGCCTAAAGAGTCCCCCAAATAATCCGCAACATCCTGTACCTCTCCTAGCTGATAATTGTGGGCAAGGATTATGGCATTTCTCTCCTTTTTAAGCTGTTCAATTTTATAAGTTAATTCTCTTGTCTCCATGATGATTCTCTCTTTGGTATAAAAATTTAAACACGGATTTTTGTGGCTCCGCAGTGAGGGCATTTCTCATCGTCTTTCTTTTTTGGTTTTCCGCATTCCATACAGAGTTCAAGCTCCATCTGACATCTCCGGCAAAACAATTCGGATCCAGCTAAAGGATCATCGCATCTCGGGCACATAAATATTTTTTCCTTTAATATTTTTCTATCCGCTTCCCTCTTCTCTCCTTTTTGTTTGGCTTTATAATTTTCAATGGCTTTGTGAAGGGCCTCCGCACCTAAATTTGAACAGTGTACTTTTTTCTCGGGAAGTCCGCCCAACTCTTCCACGATCTGACTGTTTGAAATGCTCATGGCTTCTTCCAGAGTTTTCCCCTTAGCTATTTCACTGACCATACTGGAGCTGGCGATCGCCGCCCCGCATCCTAAAGTTTGAAATTTGATATCATCAATAACATTGTCCTTCACTTTTATATAAAAAGTGGTTGTATCACCGCAAATGGGATTCCCTATTTTCCCGACTCCATCAGGATCTTTTATGATCCCGACATTCCTCGGGTTCTGAAAATGATCCATGACTTTATCACTGTATTCCATTTTTTCCTTCCCTCAAATTCTCAATCAAAAATCCGGAAAGATTTAAAGAATTCTTTAAACCTATGCAGCTTCCACTGATTTCACTTCTGGAATTTCCTTTTTCAAAAGCCTTTCAATACCCATTTTTAGAGTCATTTGAGACATCGGGCAGCCTGCACAGGCTCCAGTCAACCTGACTTTTACAACTCCATCTTTAACTGAAACCAGCTCCACATTTCCTCCATCAGCTTGCAAAGAAGGGCGAATTTTATCTAAAGCGGCTTCTACTTTTTCTTTCATCCATTTTCTCCTTATTTGTGTTTGATCTTTCCTTGATAAAAAATGATAGATTTAACATTATATGAAAATCCGCTGTTTATATCAAAATATACATTAATACAAGCTAATTGTCAATTTTTCCTATAGGAATTATATATTTAATCTTAACCCCTCGCCATCCGGACTTTTTTGAGCGAATCAGTCAGGTTACAATCCTCGGTATGCCTGGATTGATTCGTGCGGTTATCTCATAATTGATGGTTCCGGTCAATGCAGCCAGTTTGTCCGCTGTGATGGAATCACTTCCCTCTTCTCCAAGAAGAGTGACCTTGTCTTCCACCTTAACTCCTGGTATATCCGTAACCTCCACTATGATAAAATTCATGGCCACTCTTCCCCTTACGGGAGCTCTGGACTCTTTTATCAATACATAGGATACGTTTGAGAGGCCTCTTGAATACCCGTCATAATACCCGACTGGAATAATGGCAAGAACCGTCTCCCTTGTTGTTTTATACGTACATCCGTACCCAATAAATTGCCCTTTGGGGATATGCTTAACCTGTGCAATTCTGGCCTTCCAGGAAAGCACGGGCTTTAAATTAAATTCAGGCCTGTCTCTCAGTAAACTGGATATGTACACTTCATTTGACGGCCATAATCCATAGAGGCCTATACCTATCCTAGCCATATTAAAGTATGTTTCCGGGAACAGTATGACAGCTGCGGAACAGGCCATATGCTTGAACGGTATGGTTATTTCGCGATTTTCAATCCTATTTAAAATCTTTTTGAATCTTTTGAGCTGAACCTGTGCATAACTATGTTCTGTGGTGTCTTCTATATTGGCAAAATGTGATGAAATGCCTTCTATGACCAACCCCTCATGTCTCTCAATATTTTCAATAAAAGGGATGATTTCACTTTCATTAAGACCTTGCCTGTATGTTCCTGTTTCTGCTTTGATATGGAGATAAGCTTTTGTATGAAGAGATCGACATATATCCCCTAGCTTTTCTATGGTCTCATTATTATAAACCGTTATCCTTATATCATTCTCAACGGCCTGCTGCAGCCTGTGCAAAGGAATATATCCGACTGACAAAAGAGGGCATTTGAATCCATTCTCCCTCAGCGTTATCCCTTCATCAATAGAATGAATCCCGAGCCAGTCAGAACCTGAATTGACTGCGGCACTGGCAATCGGAATCATACCGTGTCCATAGGCATTGGCTTTGACCATGGCCAGGAGCTTCCGCTCTTTTCCTAAAAGACTCCTGAATTGGCTGATATTGTGCTTCAGTGCTTTGGCACTCAGTTCGATCCACTGCATATGCTTATGATGCACCATTTGTATCCTGCCGACCTTCGATTTTGTCCAAATCAATAAATTTATCCATTTTGTCTCTGAAAAACACAGTGTCTCCTCTTTCAGCTCCTGTTGATATCATAACGACTTCTGCCTGGATAAGGTCCTCTATAATCTTCACATAATCAAGAAAAGATTCCGGGAGTGAACGATCATCTTTTATTCCGTGAATACTCTCCTTCCAGCCCTTTACGGTCTTGTATGCAGGCTTGACACCCTCAAGAACCCAGCTTTCGGTAGGAAAACAATCCATGGAAGAATTCTTGTAAGAATAGCCTATGCCTATTTTAATCTCATCCAAATCGTCGAGCACATCCGGTTTGGTGAGAACAACTTTTTTTATCCCATTTATCCTTGCAGCATATTTTAATGCGAAGGTATCAATCCATCCGCATCTGCGCGGACGGCCCGTAGTCGCTCCAAACTCATCCCCTTTTCTCTGAAGATATTTTCCTGTGCTCCCGTGAATCTCCGTAGGGAAAGGGCCACTGCCCACCCGTGTTGTATATGCCTTAACTATGCCTATGACATGATCTATTTTATCCGGGCTTACTCCCAGTCCTGTGCACACTCCTCCGGACGTGGAATTAGACGAGGTCACATAGGGATATGTACCATGATCAATATCAAGAAGGGTTCCCTGAGCCCCTTCAAACAATATGGATTTTCCCTCTCCTATCTTTTTATCAATAAGACAAGATACATCCTGAAGGTACTTTCCGATTCTATCCCTGTAATACAGACACTCTTTAATGATTTCTTCTGGTTCAAAGACAGGGCTCTGGAAATGAGCGAGAATAATGTTCTTGAGTTTGACATTCTGTTCGATCTTACTTCTCAACACATCCACATTCAAAAGGTCACCGGTCTTTATCCCCTGCCGGGCCGTCTTATCAACATAGGAAGGACCTATTCCCTTGCATGTTGTCCCTATTTTTTTATCACCTCTTATTTTTTCCGTAATCTCCTCTATGGAGGAATGATAGGGAAGGATCAGCTGGGCGTTTTTACTTATGACTATATTGTTGCCAACCTTGATCCCTAAACTCTCTAGCTGCTCAACCTCTTCTAAAAAAGCCCTGGGGTTTATGACAACTCCGTTTCCTATGATACACAGTTTGTTTTCATGGAGGATTCCTGACGGAATGAGATGAAGGACGATTTTTTTGCCTTTGACAAAGACGGTATGACCTGCATTATTCCCCCCCTGATATCTCGCAACGATATCAAATGCAGGCGTCAACAAATCAGTGACTTTGCCCTTTCCCTCATCTCCCCACTGCATCCCTATTACCGCAATATTTGACATATGAAACTCTCTTATAAACTTAGATTCTTTTAAAACAGCTTTATCCTGACCTATTCATAAAAAATCGTGAATAACCCAGGTTTGATTATATCTCCTGCCGCAGATTCTTATCTTTACCGCAGTGACTGCGAAATTTTATCAAAACTCGCTTCTGTAAACAAGTTCAAAAACTCAATGCCATCTGACAAAGAAGGGCATGGTGTTTGGTGTCATCCTTTACATCCTTGTTGAAATCATATTCCACTTTAAGCAGTACATTCTCAAGAACCCTGTAAACCAATCCCAGACTCCATCTGTTTTTCTCCAGATCCAAACCACTCCCTGGTTCAAAAGAAGATAAAAATCCATCGCCATGGAAGGGATCGCTGTATTTGATTTTCTGGAAACTCCCAGCCGGACTGATACTGCCGAAATTTATGGACATCTGGACGAAATACCCCTCACATTCACCGTTCTCAAAACCAAAAGGATTTTCAATGGCTGCTTTCATGTATTCCGCCAGGACATGAAAGCTCTCGCTCCGCCAGTCTATATTCCCCCCATGATAAACCAGACTTCTCTCTTCTTCCTCATCAAATCGCCCCCTGTGATGGGAGTAAGAGACTTCAAATCCCTGGTCAATGAAAAAGCCAAATCTTCCTCCTAATGACTTGTTCCTATTGTTGTCATCAAACTGATCCCCGGCACTCAATGTATCAGATTCTCTCAGTCCGTTACCGGCATAGAACGAATAATTAAATACTTTTACCCGGCCCTCTATGAGAACGCCCATATCTCTCCAGTCCCTTGGGTATAAATACTCAGCGGTCAGTGGAGGGTTGATGAATGCCGTTTGATAAGGCCTGTTCGATTCATTGTATTTTCCAAACGGCACCATATAAAGACCGAACTTGGATGTAAAAGCCTCAGAGATCCCCAAATTGATCCAGGCCTGTTTCAGCTCGACCTCTCTCCCCTCCCTGAACAAAGCTTCGCATACGAAATTTGAACTCTGAGTGAGCGCTCCTGATATCTTGAATCCAAAAAGCGGATTTGCAAAGGCCCCCTTTAAGATCCCCTCATCCACCTGATTGTTGATATACTCATAAGCAAAATAGCCATTTGTTTGAACTTGAGCCCACTGGTTTAAGGTTAGAAGAAAGAGGAAGAGGAAAATCATTCCCATTCGTCTTACTAAGGACACGATATTTTTATTTTTTAAAGAATTCATTTTCATTTGTTTATCATTTAACTCTCTTTCTCTTCCATTTGTTTGATCCACTGCTCTATTTGTTTCCTTCTTTCTGCGGGAATATTGTTTTGATAAAGGTCCAGGTATTTCACAAAATACTCCAATGCTTCTTTATTATTTCCTCTTTCCATATGGATATAACCAAGATTGTAAAGGGGAAGCCCGTATTCAGGATCAATGGATAGAGATTGTTCCCATGCCTCAACAGCTTTATCCAGGTCACCTAGCTGTTTGTATGCAGCGCCAAGCCCGTTATATGCCACCGCATCTTCGGGATTGAACTCAACGGCTCTTTTGTAATTTTTGATGGATTTTTGTAATTCCTGTTCATTTTTAGTATTGAGAAAAATTGAGAGATAAGCATTTCCCAGGTTGTTGTAAGTCGAAGCAAAATCACTATCTATGGAAACAGCTTTATTTAAGGCTTCCAAAGCTTTGCTGTATTCTTGGTTCCTTGTATATGCAATCCCAAGGAAATTCCATAATTCAGGGTCATAATCCATTTCTCGGAGTTTAACCTCATTAAAAATAGAAATGACTCTGTCACTTTGGCCGGCCTCAGTTAAAAAATTGACATAAGCTGAAAAAATCTCATGGCTCTCAGGCAAATTTTTCATTCCTTCTTCAAGAACCAAAAGGGCTCCGCGTAAATTCCCTTCCTCTTTATACAGGGTTGCCAAATTTGAATACGCCACATCAATGTCCTTTCTTTCTGTGATCACTTCCTGAAGCATTCTTATGGCCTGCTGGTCTTTCCCCTGCACATAGACCTGTTTGGCAATGACAGACTTATTGTAAAGAGGGAGAAGTGTTTTAATATCATCTTCGGGCCCATATTCCTGTTTTTCTTCACGTGATACTCCTGATACATAACCAAGACTTCTCAGCTTACGAAGAGTTTCGCTGTCAGGAGTCCTCAAGGCTCCTTTTTCTTTCTCACCAGAATATTTCGCCGTCATTTCATCCAGTTCCTTTCTATACCTGCTCAGTTCTTTTTCCTGGGCCAAATTGTTCTGCTCGTCAAAATCCTCATTCAAATTATAAACCTCAGGAATGGGAGACTCTATATATTTTTCTCCATTATCAATGTATCCCCGAAGCGGCGCCCATCCCCTGCTGTAAAACGGATACAGTGATTCAAAATAAATGGGTCCGTGTTCGAGCTTCTTCCCTTTTATGGATGGAAGAAGCGAAACCCCGGCAAGTATTTCAGGCTTTTTAAGATTCAATACATCACAGATAGTAGAAAAGATATCCATATGTCCCACATAATCAGTGACATGTCCAGGCTCTATTCCGGGAAAATAGAAAATAAGAGGGATCCTTATGGTTGTATTGTACGCAAAAAAACCATGGGTTGGCTCTCCATGCTGGCCCAGCCCTTCTCCATGATCTCCGGTTAAAACGATCAAGGTGTTCTTGTAGCTTTTTTCCGATTCCAGATAATCAAAAATCTTTCCCAGCTCAGAATCCACATAAGCTACCTCTCCGTTGTACAAGTCTTCCTTGAATCGGTCTTCAAAAGGCTGGGGAGGCTCATAAGGCGTATGAGGATCGAACACATGCACCCACAGAAACCAGGGAGAGGATTGTCTCTTAACCCACAGAAGCGCTCTATCAACCACTTCTTCAGCTCTTCTTTCCACATAATATTTATCTCCCCGCGTACTTTGGCTTCCATACTCATCATCATAAGTGCTGAATCCCTGGTCAAGCCCAAACCTTGAATCCAGAGGATAGGCCCCTACAAAAGCACCTGTGGCGTATCCCATATCTTTTAAAAATTCGGCCAGGGTCAAATGGTCTTCCTGCACGATAAAATTGGAATTCTCATGGACACCGTGATACAAAGGCGTTCTGCCCAAAAGAATATTTGTGTGAGAGGGAAGGGTTGTTGATGTATGAGCAAAGGCATAATCAAATAAAACTCCCCTATGAGCCAGGGAGTCAATATGCGGCGTTTCGAGATGTTCCCTGCTGTAGCAGCTCAGCCTATCGGTCCTGAGTGTGTCAATGGTGATGAGAAGAACATTCCATCCTTTTCCCTTACTCTTTGCCGCAGCAGAAGGAATCATACAGAAAAAAGCCAGCATTAAAATCACGAAAAAAGAGAGGCTGCCTTTTCTTTTTTTCATTTTTTCCAATATCTATCTTACACACCTTTTTGAGTGAGTCAAATGATATGAACCGATGAAATAAAATTACTTGCATTGATCCACATAATTATGAAAATCTATTTCATTCGCCTCCAAACCAAACGTATAAACATAACGGCTCGCCAGCCGGGAAGCAAAAATAGCCCTCAGATACAGCACAGGTACTCTTTCCATAACAGCGTCGAAGCCAACCTGTTTTATAAGAACGTCCGGACAGCATCTTTTGAGCACATCTTTAAAAAATTCTTCATTCTTATATAGTACAGAAGAATAAACAGCATCTGTCACCTTATTGATCTTATCACTTACCATTTCTGTTAAAATGGGCCTTGGTATATTGTTTTTCTTATGCGCTTTTTTAATGAGGTCAAACTCCAGTGAAGCGTTCTCTTCTATGATCCTCAATATTTGCTTTATATACTGCTCTCTAAATGGCGGGACCATATCATTATGAACACACATCCACTTATCATGCTCTTCATCACTGAGAGCCAGGCTGGCAAAAACCTCCATAGAGGATGAGGTGACCCCTCCTTTATTAGCTGAAGCATCCTTGTATATGATGACTCCATTTTCCTCAAGTCTTAGTCTGGCATCTTGAGTGATAAACAGATTGGCTCCCTCCGATATTATCTTGAACCTGGGTTTTCCGTTTTCATCAATGAATTTTTTCCAATTGTTTATGTTTATGGACGAGGGCCTCCCTCCGCACGGCACAAAAAGATCTGCTTTGAACCGCTTATCCAGATGAAAGGAATTCCTGAACTCAAGTCCGCTGACAATATAGGTCCCGTTTTTAAGCTTTATATCTTTATCCTCTATCGTAACCAGAAAGCCTTTAGAAGAAACCAGGCTTTTCTTAAAATTCCCTATGGGTTTCCTCAGTTTCGCCAGTCTTTCCAGTTCTTCCCTGTTGATTCCTTCAGGGTCATATAAAACACCAGACCCGTCCACAATCGCTAGAATCCTATCGTTAGATATCAGTATTTCATTGCTTCCCAGGTCTCCGTCAGGTCCTCCTGTCATAACTTTTGTCATGTCCTCTTCTTTAAGCCCTAAATCATTCAAAGATTTCAATACGAATTGATGAACGGAATGAGTCGTCATGCCGTAGAGGTCATGGGGAATGCCCCCTATCTTAAGCGGCTTTCCAGTGGAAAAAGCCTTCCAGTAAGGATACCCGAGGACTTTTGCCCTTGAACTGGCCCATTCCATCAGATCAGCTGTCCCTTCATCAGGTCCCAGGAAGAGAATGACTTCTTTCCCATAAAAATCCTTTATGTTTTTGTCTTCGCCCAGAAGGTCCAGAAGTCCATTGATATACTTTTTAAAAGCTGTTTCAGCCTTACCATTATACCCCCATCTAATCAAAATGGTTCCCTTGGACCCACCTTCCGGTATATCTTTATTCTTCTTCTGCTGAGTGAGAGCCAAATTATAGTTCTCATCAAAAATAAAGTCAGAATTATTGATATAATTCTGATAGTCACTTGACCTCACAATTCTTATCCCTCCCCGTGCTATATCTCTGAATCTGATATGATATCCCCTGAATTCCATCCCTATGACATGAAAAATTCCAAAAGGAGTTTCAGGATAATCGACTTTGTTCAAAAAACCCGTATCATACATAAAGGAAATAGAAGTTTTCTCCTCTTTGTAGAAATTAGTTCTCTGAATGACTTTAATAAAAGTAACAACCGCATTGAATATTTCCCTGTCTGTATCTGTAGGCAGACGGCGCATCATATCCTTTTCAACCTCTGATAAATCCCTGTCTATTTCATTTTGCTTGTTCGCAGGATTGAATTTTTTATCAAAAACACCGTACAGTACTTTCAGATAATAATGATTATTCAGAAAAGAATCCCATACTTTTGTCTCTGTATATGTATCTTTAGCCAGCCTGACTTTTAGAGTCCGCAAAGTTCCAAGAAGCTCTGGCGACTCTTTTAAGGCATCTGAAAGTTTCACATATTCTTCATTGTATCCCGTTAAAAATTGATGGGCAAAACTCCAGGCAGATACACCGAAAACCATTTCTTGAGCGCTGAGTCTTCTTTGTTTAAAAAGCTCTAAAAGAGGGCTTTCAGGGATAACATAAACAAGGCTTATATCTTCTGTTATATTTTTAAGCATCTCTTTGTCTTTTACTTTATCCAAATAAAAAACATATACGGTTTTGCCGTTAGTGAACTGCTCTATATACTTCCTGTTTGTGACAAGGTCATAGGAATTCATAACATCCGAAATATTAGAAAAAAACCGGGAACTCGAATCTCTGTCACAGACCACCATTATCCTATGCTCATTCGTTTCTTTCTTCAGGCTGACTTCTATAAGCGGAGTTTCCCACCCTTTGGTCTGTTCCATGACACGCTGGTATCTTTCATACGTTCTTTTAGTGGTTGTTTCTAAAAAGTCTTTGCATGCGATCTTTTTCAAATCAGTCTCTTCAGATTGTTTCTTATCCAACGGTATTTTTGGTTTATACACGAGATACATCCGTAGATGTTTGCGTCCCGATGTTTTTCCAGAAGTTCTGTAAGACTGAACTCTAAAGTTCGGATATCTGTTCTCTATACACCTTTCAACTTCCATCGCCTTATCATGCTCATCCACCACTAAATAGAGAGCTTCGTTTTTTGATTCTGTTTTTAAATCAATATCAAACTCAACCCCTGCTTTGACAGCAGCCATTATCTCTGCCGCCTTAAGAGCTTCTATGTGTGCCGAAATCGTCTTTAAAGGTGTGGTCTCAAAATAATAAGAAGGCATTCCCAGCTCAGAGCAGAACCAGTCTATTCCCTCCCTAACTGCCGTCTCTGCAAACTGCTTATGCTCCAATATGATTCGCTCAATCTTCCTGAGCTTATTGATATCCAGCACCGTCTCCTCTGCTATTTTCTCTAATCCTCTCATTTTTTTCTCCTTGATATCACTCTGAAATCTTTCAATCCGAACTTCTTCCAACAAATTGAATTCTTGAAAAATATGACTCCCTGCAGCTGGAAGATGCCTCTATATTATATCACTGTTGCTAGCTCACACAAAATATTGAAATATTATCTCAGAAAATGTTTTCTGCTTGCTTTAATTTTCTTTTTCTTTTATTATTTTTCATTAAACAAAAATGAAAACAAAAGCGATTCTAGGATTCATACTGAGCTGGTTCATTCCCGGACTCGGTCATTTTCTGGCAAAAAGCTACTGGAAGGCAGTGACCTTTTTCTTATGCATCTCACTTATGGCAGCGCTCGGCCTTTACTTGGGAGGAAGGATTTATCCGCTGCAAGCTGAGAATCCTTTGACCATACTTGCTTTTTTCTCTGATTTGGGTTACGGAGCCCTTTATTTCTCTTCCAGAATATTTTCCTTGGGTACGGGCGTATTGAAAAATATCACCTTTGAGTTTGGGACGACCTATATCGCCGGAGCCGGTTTGCTCAATTATCTGGTTGCTTTAGATGCCTTTGACATTATATATGGGAAAAAGAAATGATATTTAACAGCCATATCATCTCAATGATCATCTATGCGGCTCTTGTCAGCATAGTTCTTGCCTTGATAAGAAGAGACAACAGGAAAGATCAAATAAAATACTTTATATCCTTATTTTTGATCATGACTGCAGGAGCTCTTCTGTTCGGGTGGTTCATGTATCTGTTCTTTTAGACTTTTATTCAAAATCCAAGACCTATATAATAGAACCATCAGAAAAACTTATTTTACTGCCGCACAAAACCGCAATGATTGAAGTTTATAATTTATGGAAACAGTACCAAAGGCCCAACTGGGCTCTTTCCGGTATTTCCATGAAAATTGAAAAAGGGGATTTTTGTTTCATAACAGGCCCCAGCGGATCCGGAAAGACTACCCTTCTGAAAATACTTTATAGAGAAATCCTTCCCACACAGGGGCAAATACTGATCGACCAGAGAAACATACTCAGAATACCCGACCACAAGATATATGTTCTCAGACGCATGATGGGTATTGTTTTTCAAGATTTCCGTCTCCTTTTTCATAAGAAAGTTTTTGATAATATTGCCATAGTGCTCAGACTTCTGGGGGTACCTAAGAAAGAAGTCAGAAGAAGGGTTTTTTATTCCTTACGCATGGTAAACCTGCATAACAAAATGTGGGAATATCCGAAACATCTTTCATACGGAGAACAGCAAAGAGTCGCTATCGCAAGGGCTGTGGTGAATAACCCGAAAATCATTCTTGCAGATGAGCCGACCGGGAATCTGGATACAGAGCTTGCCTTTGAGATAATGAACCTCTTCAAGAGAATAAATAAAAAAGGAACAACCGTTCTTATCTGCACCCACGACAGAGAGCTGATAAGGAATTTTGGTGAAAAAATTTTTTTCCTGTACAGAGGAAAAATCTTAAGGAAGGAATCTCTTTGATACACCAGAAACTCATTTTTTCAATAAAAGAGACACTCCAAAACCTCTGGCAGTTTAAGGGCCGCAACCTGTTCTCACTCTTTATAATATGTCTTTCCTTTCTTATCATAGGAATATTCCTGTCGCTATCGAACAACTTCCAACACATTGCCAAACAAATCCAGAAGAACCTCGCTATTGTCGCCTTTCTTGAAGAGGATATATCTGAACAAGATCTCAATTCCATTCAAATCAGGTTAGAAAACAGCCCTTATATTGAAGAGGTCCGCTACATCTCCTCTCAGCAAGCAAAAGATAATTTCAGTGAAAAATTTCCCGAACTGAACAGTATCGTTAACAACCTGGAGATGAATCCCTTCCCTCCCTCCTTTGAAGCCATTGCCAAAAAAAACGCCCTTTCCTTTGAGGAAACAATCAACTTTGTCAATGATATAAAAGAAATGCCAGGTATTGATGACGTCCAGTTCAATAAAGACTGGCTGGAGAAAATCCAAGCATTCAGCCGATTGGCAAAAGCAGTGGGATTTTTCTTAGGAGGGATTCTCGTGCTCGCTTCTTTTTTTATCATTTCAAACATAATCAAGCTCAATGTTCTGGCACGTAAATCAGAAATAGAGATCCTAAGGCTTACAGGGGCCACAAATTTTTTCATCCGGACCCCTTTTCTTATAGAAGGAATCATTCTGGGCTTTTTGGGAAGCTTGTGCTCTTTACTGCTGCTTGCCATCATAACAAAACTATTCCCTCTGTATTTAGGAGCCTCTCTGGGGACTTTAACGGAGTTGATAAGCTTTCGCTATCTGAGCCTGAGCCAGTGTCTTGCTGTTATAACAGGCGGAAGTCTCATAGGCTTTTCAGGGAGCTACTCTTCTTTAGCCAGATTTCTCAATATATGATTACTCATAAAAAAGAAAGATAAAACGCCTCATTTGTTCTTGAATAACTCGCCGGCCAGTCTGTGAGCGTATCTTATTGGCTCCGGAATCCTGTATTTCGAACACCTCAATACTATATCCAGGGAAGCAGCAAAATTAATCCGGTGTCCCGGTGATATAAAAATAGGCTTGACTCCTGTACGTGTCCTCAGACAGTATCCCACATGTTTATTTTTCCTGTTTTTATAATGAGTGTAAGCCCCTCTCTCTTTATCAGGACATGTGAACGGGTAAAAAGGGCTTTTAGCACAGCCAATCGTCGCAATGCCCAATACAACTCCCAAATAAGAGGCGATCCCCATACTCCGGGGATGAGCGATGCCATTCCCGTCAATAAGGCTCACATCAGGTTCTGTGTTTAAATCTCTAAAAGCTTTTATCAGGGCCGGAGCCTCACGAAAATTCAAGAATCCGGGGACATAGGGAATGGCAAAATCAGCCACACCCTCAGAGGTTTCAATAACCTCTAAATCAGGCAGTGCGAAAACAACGACTTTAGCACCAACTTTCTTGTTTTTATAATCATAACTGCAGTCTGCCCCAGCTATTCTGTTTACTTCTTTTCTGCCCCAAACAAGATCCAATTTCCTGGACAGCATCAACTGGGTCTTCTTAGCCTTTTTGTAATCAAACATTTATGTGTAAATGTACTCCCCTTGCTCCCTTATTTCAAGATCCCTTTAGCCTGACCCATTCATCATTTTATCCCGGTATGCTCGAACTTTCGCGCATCAGGAACTTCCACACATTGATATCCCGCTGGCCATGTTGACATATCAAGGGAAGATGTCATAAAATTCAAAGAGATGAATTCTGTTGGTCAAGAGCTAAAAAAAGAAAGGGAATTAAGGGGAATCTCTCTAAAAGAAATCGCAGACACCACAAAGATCAATATTAGATATTTAAGGGCTCTGGAAGAAGATAACTTTGACATGCTTCCTGGTAATTTCTTCATAAAAAGCATTATAAAAGCTTATTCCGGATATATCGGATTGGAAGAAGAAGTGATTTTAGACCATTTTCACCATACCATCCAGACAAAAAAAGAAGAAACCAAAGAACAGCCTAAGGAACAAATCCCCCCAACTGAAGTCCCGAGGAAATTCAAGCTCTTTCTCCGAATAGCTGGTTATTCCATAATTTTCATCATAGCTCTTGTCATAATCTTTTTTCTGCTCAAAGGCAAAAAATCATTTTCCATTAATGAATACACGGCTACAACAGCGCTTTTATCTCCTGAAAACACTTCCAGCCTTATCCTTAAATCAATAATTCCAACTGACGGAATGATTCTGGAAATGACTTTTCATCAAGAGACATGGATAGAAATTTTTGCTGACGGAAAATTCTCTTTTACGGGATTAAAGCAACCGGGAGAGCAGCTTTTTTCAACTGCAAAAAATGAGTTTCTTATTCATATAGGCAATGCAGGCGGCTTCACTTACAGCATCAACGGAATTCCGGGAGAGCCCCTGGGCAAGCCAGGGCAAGTTATTAAAAATTTACGCGTAACATCCAAAAATTATGAACAATATTTTTCAAAGGAAAAAGAAACGCATTCAACTAAAATTTTGTAAAATCTGTTAAATTTAAAGAAAATAGACTATTATCAATAACATGGAAAACTCGAAAAAAAAAGGCTCCCGTATAATCGGTGCCTCGATTCTTCTCTTGATTATATTTTTTGTTGTCATTGAATCTATTATACGGGGAACCCAACAGTTCTCTCCCATATCAGTAACGAATATACTGCTCTCCCTCCTTCAAATCATTGTTATTCTTCTCTTTCTCATTCTTCTCTTTGTACTCGGAAGAAATCTGGTTAAGCTTTATCTTGAGAGAAAAAGGAAAGTACTCGGCTCAAAATTCAAAACAAAACTACTGGTATTTTTCATTTCTTTATCACTCATCCCCACCCTGCTTCTTTTCTTTTTTGCTAGTGACCTTATTACGAGAAACATCGAACAATGGTTTAAAACCCCTATAGACAAAATACTGGATGACACCAGCGACCTCACTGAAAGCTTCTATCAAACCACCAAAGACAGTACCCTCCATTATGCGAGACAATTGGGAAAAGCCATTCAAACACGTGAGCTTGCAGATCCAAATGACAGGGTTCCTCTTATAGACTTTGTAAGAGAAAAATTAAAGGAATACCAGTTAGATGAAATAAGCGTATTCTTGGATGAAGAAGAACTTTTTTCTATGATGAATCCGGATCTTCCTCTCCAGTACTACCGCAATATGAACAGCAACTACGTAAAAAGAGCCCATCTAGGAGAAGTCTTCAGCACCATTGAATCCATGGGAAGCGGAGAGATGATACGAAGAGGAGTCTCCATCCCCATTCCTGAAACAGGTAATCTCCTGGTCGTGGCCGGCAAATTCCTTCCCCAGAACTATGCCCAAAAGATAAACAGCGTCTCAGCTTATGTAAAGAGATACAGACAAGTCAAGACGCAAAAAAATCCTGTAAAAACATTCTATCTTTTAATGCTTGTGTTTATAACACTTCTGCTGGTGTTTGCCGCAAGCTGGATTGGATTTCATCTGGCAAAAAGCATCACAGTCCCTGTTGAAAAGCTGGCAAATGCCACCAGGGAGGTATCTAAAGGAAACCTGGATGTACAGGTCCAGGATCCTGCTTCCGATGAATTAGGTATGTTCATTGATTCCTTTAATAAGATGATATCAGATCTCAGAGAAAGCAGGGAACATATACAGCAGAAAACATCTGAACTCCAATCAAGAAAACAGTATATTGAAACCATATTGAATGATATCACCACAGGGGTTATAACCATTAATTCCGAGGACAGGATAACGACCATCAATCCCTCTGCACTCAAAATGCTGGCACTGGAAAGAAAAAACCTTATAGGGAAAAATTACAAGGAAGTCCTGAAAGACTTAAAGTACAAGGAAATCGCACATAATATAGAAAGAGCCGTCATAAACAAATATCAAATTTCTGACAAAGAAATCACTATAAACTTCAACAACCAGGACACAACCCTTGCCTTGACTATTTCTCATATAGAACAGGACGAAGGTGGGACATCAGGATTGATCATAGTGCTTGATGATCTGACCCAATTGATAAAGGCGCAAAAAATAGCTGCGTGGAAAGAAGTTGCACAAAGAGTCGCCCATGAGATAAAAAATCCACTGACACCGATCCAGCTGTCCGCAGAAAGAATAGAAAAGAAGATCAGAAAACGAAAAGCCAGCACTGATCAGACTTTAGTCGAAAGCACAAAAACAATCATTCAGGAAGCAAGAACGATTAAAGACCTAATAGATGAGTTTTCAAATTTCGCCCGCATGCCAAAGATCACCTTTAAAGAAACAGATCTTCATGAAATAATCACGCAGACCATAGCTCCGTTCCAAGGCATATTCTCGGAAATAAAGTTTCAAACTCAGTTCGATAACAGTATCCCCAATAAAATAAAACTGGACAAAGAACAGATGAAACGCGCGCTGACCAATATCATTGACAATGCCATTGATGCTATGAACAAGAAAGGAGAAATTGAAATAAAGACCTCCTTTGACAAACAGTACAATAAAATTGGAATAGAGATATCAGACACAGGCCCGGGTATTCCAGAAAAAGACAAACAAAAACTCTTTCTTCCTCACTTCTCTACCAAGAGAAAAGGAACGGGCCTTGGCCTGGCCATCGTCAATCAGGTCATCAATGAACATAATGGAATCATTCGAGTCGAAGACAATAAGCCTATGGGCACAAAATTCATAATACAGGTTCCGATGTGAAAGAAAAAAACATACTGATCATCGATGATGAATCTGGAATCCGTTCGTCCCTGAAAGGGATTTTTGAAGATGAAGGCTATAAGGTGAAAACAACCAGTACAGGAGAAAAAGGCTTAGATTATGTGAAAAGCGAAACTTATGATCTCATTCTCCTTGACATCTGGCTGCCTGAAATGAACGGAATAGAAGTCCTCAAAAAAATAAAAACTATTGATGAAAATATCCAAGTGGTCATGATTACAGGTCACGGTTCTGTAGAGTCTGCCGTTAAATCAACAAAGCTGGGCGCTTATGACTTTTTAGAAAAACCTCTTTCTCTGGAAAAGGTCGTTCTCACAGCACAAAACGCCCTCAAACAAAAATCACTGGTAGAAGAGAACATACAGCTGCGGCAGGAAATGAGATCAAAATTCAACTTAATAGGAAAAACAAAAGCCATACAAAAAATAAGAGAAAAAATCCAAACCACGGCTCCGACCGATGGAAGAATACTCATTTATGGTGAACACGGAACTGGGAAAAAACTCATTGCGAGGTTTATCCATCAACACAGTAAAAGAAATCATCACTCCTTTGTCCAAATAAATGTCGCTGCCATTCCGGATGACCTGATCGAAAATGAGCTGTTCGGACATACAGATAAGAGTGATTCGGGAAAAGGGAAAAAAGGCAAGCTTCTCCTTGCAGACAAAGGCACTCTATTCCTCGATGAAATAGGAGAATTAAGCCTGAATACTCAAGACAAACTCATCAAATTTATTGAGGAAAACAAATATGAACCTCTGGGAATCTCTAAAACAGTTGAAGCAGATGTGAGGATCATCTCATCAACCCATCACAATTTAAGGGAATTGATAACAGAGAACAAGTTCAGAGAAGAGCTCTTCTTCAAATTAAATGTCATCCCGTTAAAAATGCCCCCTTTAAGGGAAAGAAAGGAAGATATCCCTCTCCTCATCAACTATTTCCTAAAGTATTTTTCATTCGAATACGGAAAAAAACAAAAGACAATGAATAAAAAAGCCATGGAGGCTTTTATCAATTACTCATGGCCGGGTAATATCAGTGAACTCATTAACGTTATAGAAAGATTTGTTATCATGGTCAAAGAGGATGAAATAAATTCTTCCCATCTTTACCTTCTTGTCGAACCCATTGAATCTGAATTCCTTCATGGGGCAAAGAAAACGATCTCCTTAAAGAAGGCCAGGGAAAATTTTGACAAGGAGTTTATCCACAGTGCTCTTGTCAGGAATAACTGGGACCTTGACAAAGCGGCATCAGATCTGGAAATAGAGAAAAAAACCTTACAGTCAAATATAAAAAGGCTGGGGATTCATTTTTCAAAATAGTATTTTTTCATTTTTTCACAAGTCAAAGTGAAATTAATTTACAGTAAAGCCCTTTTATGATATCTTGAGCAATCAAAGGAAAAAGACAATGAAGCTCGACACCATCCGGCTGGTCATCAATTCATCACGTAAATTCATGAACATCGGCGCACGACAGAGACTCTGGAATCTTCTCAAAAACTTTCATCCTCCTGATATTGCCGGGCTTATTAATCATTTCACCGAACGGGAAAAAATCATCCTTTTGATCACTCTTCATGAAAATGACAATAAAAAAGCCGCTGGATTATTAAGCGAAATGGCTGCGGAAGATGCGGCAGAGATCGTACAGCAAATTCCTATAGAAACAGCAACCAAAATCTTTCATGACCTTCCCTCAGACGATATCGCCCCCATTCTTGAATTAGTGCCCGAAGAGCTCAAAAACAGCATCCTTACTTCCCTAGAAAAAAAGCCCACTGAAGAGGTCAAAGAGCTGCTGGAACATGAGGAAGAAACAGCGGGGAGGATCATGTCCCCCAATTTCTACGCCCTGAATGAAAACACGAATGTATCCGATACCATCACAGCCATGCAGCTTGAGGGGGATGTGGAGTCGGCTTTTTACTTGTATGTGGTAGATGATGAGAACCGTCTCAAAGGTGTCGTCTCTTTGCGTCAGGTCCTTTTTTCCAAACCGGACACGCCTCTCAAAAACATAATGACTTCAGATGTGATAAGCGTTCAAACCGATACAGACCAGGAAGAAGTAGCAAGGATCGTTGCTGATTATAATCTGGTAGCCATTCCTGTGACTGATTCTTATATGAAACTCGTTGGTGTTGTGACTGTGGATGACATCATCGATGTCATTGACCAAGAGGCCACCGAAGATATGTATAAAATGGTTTCTCTTGACACTTCGGATAGAATTCAAGACAGCCCGTTTTCATCCATAAAAAAACGGCTTCCTTTTCTTCTTTTAAGTCTGTTGACAGCATCCGTAGCTCCTTTTGTCGTAAATTGCTTTAAAGGAACAATCCAGGAAGTCGTAACTCTTGCTGTTTTCATGCCGCTGGTGGCTGCATTGGGGGGAATTGCAGGAAACCAGACCGTTGCCATTATGGTCCGGGAAATAGCTGTTGGCCAGACTGAGTGGATCTCTGCAAGAAAAGCCTTGTTTAAAGAAATCGTAGTGGGAATATGCAACGGAATAGTGATTGGTATGCTTTTAGGTTTGGTTTCTTATGTTCTCATCAGAAATCCTTATCTGGGCTTTGTTTTGGGTCTTGCCGTTATTATCAACCTTTTCATAGCCGCTCTGGTAGGAACCCTCATTCCATTATTCCTTAAACTGGTAAAACTCGATCCAGCCCTCGGCTCTGTAAACCTCCTCACAATGTTCACGGATTCGCTCGGGCTTCTGACATTTTTAGGATTAGGAACCCTTTTTCTTAAATATCTTTCCTAGATAAATTTTATGCCAAAAGACCAGACTGAAGCCATTGTTCTTCGTACTTTCAATGTAGGAGATCAAGATAAAATTGCTGTTTTTTTCTCAAGAGACAGAGGAATATTGAAAGGCATGGCCAAAGGTGCCAGAAAATTCGACAATAGATTCGGAAGCTGTCTGGAACCCTCATCATATATCACTATATATTTTTATGAAAAAGAGAACAAAGATCTAGTCACGGTAAGCAACTGTGACCTTTTGGAATCGTTCTTTGATATCCAGAGCCATTTAGAAACAGCCTTCACATTAAGCTATTTCTCTGAATTAATAGAAAATTCTTTTCCCGCACAAAGCGAAGAAGATACTCTGTTCAGACTCCTGCTTCAAATCTTACGGGCTCTGAAAAAAGGAAAAGAGCTTGTGTTCCTCACAGCTTACTTTGAACTATGGTTCCTCAAGATCAACGGATTTTTCCCTGATTTAATAAAATGCAAAAAATGCCGTAAAAACATAGAAAAGACAGGATGGCTTTCTGTGAAAAGGGACGGCATCCTTTGCAGCCGCTGCCGCACAACAGACAAAGAAAAAATAAGCTCAGATGAAATTTCGGTCTATTCCTGGATTTTGAAAAATCCCCCGGCATCTGAGAAAAAATATCCTTTCTCAGCAGAAAAGATCCAAAAAGCCAGGAAGGTCCTCAAAAATCTCATTGTCTTTCATATGGAAAAAAGGCCCAGATTTCCGGATGACTTAAAAAAACACTTCAGCACCTGAGTCCCTCCCTTTCGTTTTTATGAATGGGGAGAACGCGCGGAAAAATTATATATCAATCCGGCAGAGATATAGAAGATGGCGGCTAAGAACAACGCAGTAGAAAAATTCCAGTTTATAGCGATAATGACGGTCATGACAGAACCTAAAACAGTGGCGAACGCATTGGAACCCCAGGCCCATCCAATCATGGATTTCTGTCTTTTTCCCAAATATTCAATTCCTGTGGGAAAGAACACCCCCATTAAAAAACCCGGAATAAAAATGAGAATAAAAGTGATAAAAACCCGCCACATCAGGCTTAAATGAATAAAAGCTGATATGATTTTGAATAGAAACAGGGAATACAGAACCAGTACTAAAAAGAGAAGCACAGAAAAAACAAGGATAAAGCCTTTACCAACAGCCTGTTTCATCCTTTTTGATAAAAGCGATCCTATACCGGATGAGACCAGCAGAGAAGAAATAATCACAGATATGGAATAAGCCGGATTTCCCAGGTACAACTGAAAAATCTTGATCATAATGATCTCTACAATGATGAAAGAAAGCCCTATGAGGAAGAAATAAAAAACAAAATTTTTACTCACCTGCCCTCCGGAGGATGCTTTCAAGGGTAGAAATATGAGCACAACAGGTAGTGCAATAGAAAGAAAAAGAATGGATAGATAAACAGAGTTTGAATAAGTCAAAGCCCATTTAACGACACTTTGAGCCATTCCCCTGACCTGCATATTCTTGAATTTAAACTGGCCGATCTTATTAGGCTGGTTGAAATAAGGAGAGTTGTCTCTGACAGGCCTGATGTTCACAGAAGAATCGTTAATCGTTTTTTTGTATTCGGAAGAAGCTAATCTGTAATAAATATTGTCCTTTTTTTCAAAAGGAGAATAGACGATCTCCCTTTTTCCTGCAAATTCCCTAAGAATCTCTGTTTCATCCAGGTCAATGTTCCCTTTTTTCATGAAAAAGAAATTAAATCCGTTTTCCCTTTGTATGATAAAAAATTTCCTCTCAGGCTCCTTGACCCGCATCTCTCTCAGCGCTTCAAAGGCCGTTGAAAAAAGCCTCTCACCAAACCAGTGCACAATATACACAAATCCGCCGTCTTTGAGATGCTTCCAGTAATCCTTAAAACTTTCTACCGTATAGATGTACGTTTCTGCAATGCTCAACCCGCCGGACAATAAAGCATCCGCGTTGTGGGAATTAACCATCTGGATAACATCAAACTGGTTGTCTATCCTTTTCAAGACACTTCTTCCCTCGTCATTGAGAAGACGCACTCCTTTTTGCTGGAATATATTCCCGATATAATCCGAATATTCGTTTGTGACCAGATGGCATATTTCAGGATCCATCTCAACAGCAACTACATTCCTGAATTTATTGGAAAGAGCGCACAGAACCTCATAACCTCCGGCAGACCCGATAATAAGGGCACTTCCTCTTTTTGTCAGCTGAAAAGGAATGGCCTCATTAGCCCATTTTATCTGTCCCAGCTCATGCAGCCTTCCGTTAAATTTGGCAAGCCAGGACTGCATGGTCCCTGCATCTATCCAAATGACTTTTTTCTTTTTCAAAAAAGGAGCCACATCTATCTTGTTGATGGGGCTCCACTTCGAATACTCAATTAAATTGTTATTATAGTGTCTGAGATAGCCCCTTTTTATCATCTTGGGGATAATCGGAAATAGGGCCTCTGAATGAACAAACAAAACAGCAAAGGCAGCCACTATCAGGGAAAAGATGATTGTTTTTCTAACGGCTTTTATTCTGGCTATCAAAAACCATGCGAATCCCAAAAACAAAAATATGATCAATATGGCTTTTGAAGGCCCCCATTTTGTGATGAGAGGTATAATCGCTATTCCCCCCAGCGCAGCTCCCAAAAGGTCAATAAAATAAAGCTTCCCGATCTCAGAAGAGTACAGGCTGAATATCAAAACCAGAGAAGCTCCTGCAAAGAAGAAAGGAAGCAGTAAAAGGAAAAAATTTAGGATCAAAAGCAGAAAATTAGAGAATGGACTGAAAAGATTCAAGAAATCTATACTGGTCGATATGGTTATTTTATAAATAACAGGAAGACTTAATGAAAAACACAGCAGAAACAGCTCCAAATACTTCATCGCATCTTTTTTATCTGTGATACGGCCTATGGACATATAAGCACCGCTCAATCCATATCCGAAGAGAGCGAGGGAGATCATCAAGAAAGCAAAAGAGCTGACATATATCACAGAAAAGATCCGTGTGTATAAGATCTCAATCAAAACAGTAGAAAAAGTGATGGCAAATATAGGAATGATCAGTTTGATCCGTTTCATATCTTCTCTCTTAAAATGAAGATATTATAATATAGGGCATTTCCCTAATCAATAAAAAGGTTCCTGTCTCCATCCATAATTTGCTTTACAATGAAATAGAGGGGACTAAAATATAAAGAAGTGAAAAGCATATTTAAGAAATCCGGAAAACAAAAGCAGCCAGATGGAGAATTTCTGGAAGAAATATATAAGAGGCTTTTGGGGAGAGAGATTGACGAGGAAGGGAAAAATTTTTATCTTAAATTTCTGGATAAAGGCCATTCAAGGGTCTCGGTAGTGCTGAGCATCATAGAGTCTGAAGAATTTAAAAACAAAACAGCAAGAGAGAATCTCCATCATCTGCTGCTTCCCTCCATACGAAGCGAAAAGCCTAACCAGTACAAACAAGTGATAGACACACACGCTAAAGAAAAAATATGGGTGTTTGAAGTTCGAGAGCCTTCTGATTTTGACTGGCTTGAGAAAAAAATTATTGATAACGGTTACTATGAAAAACCAGGAGTATGGAATCTTGAAGTAGGAAAAGACCAAAAGGTCCTCTCAGATCTCATCTCAAAGTTCGATCCTGAATGGGTACTGGATCTAGGGTGTGCAAACGGAACAGTCATGAAATGCCTTTTCGACAGGGGAATAAAGAGCGAGGGAATTGAAATAAGCAGGCTTTTCCTATCCAAAGCTTTCCCTGAAATAAAAGAGAACATCCATTTCGGAGAAATCCTGGAAGTCGATCTTAAGAAGCAATACGACTTCATACTCGGACTCGATATATTCGAACATCTGAATCCCAACAAACTATCCAAATACATAAAAAAACTTTACAGCCTTCTCTCTGGGAACGGATTCCTTTTCTGCAACATCCCTGCTTTTGGAAACGATGAAGTGTTCGGAGAAATATTCCCGGTTTATATCAAAGACTGGGAGCGGGACATAAAAGAAAACCACATTTTCCGAACCATACACACAGACGATTACGGCTATCCAAAAAACGGACATATCATCGGAGCCGGTACCAAATGGTGGGTGAAGCAGTTCGAAGATCAAGGATTCCACCGTCAAAAACAAAGAGAAAAAGCCCTTCACAGCCAGTACGACAAAGCCATGAATCAGATATCCATTGCAAGAAAATCCTATTATCTTTTCTCAAAAAATCCTGAAAAAAAGCCTATCCATTCAGACTGAATTAATTGCTTACTTGACATTCATTTTTTGTTTCTGTTATAAAGTCATTTCATAATAAAATAATTTTTTTTTATATTTATCTTATGCTTTGTTATTTGGTTTTCTGAACGGAAGGAAAGGAGAGATAATAATATTTTTTATCCTCTGTTTGTTCTCGTCCTTTTTGTTTTTTTCCCCAACATTCAATCATTTCTTTTTCTTTGAATCAAAGGCAATAAAAACATCTTCATATCTATATAATAATGATAAAAAAAATACTAAATAACCGGAGGGATTACTTTGAATGTCGAAACAGAAAAAGTCAAATCTTTCATCACTAAATATAATTATAAGAAGAGTGCCCTTATAGGGATCCTTCAGGAGATTCAGGCTGAATATAATTATCTTCCCAAAAATGCCTTGATCTTTGTTTCCAGGCAGCTCAACATCCCTTTAATCGATATTATAGGTGTGGCCACTTTTTATAGTGCTTTCAGCCTAGAGCCAAAAGGAGAACATATCATTAAGGTCTGTTTGGGTACAGCCTGTCATGTTCGGGGGGGTCCTAAAATCCTGGACGAATTTCAAAAAAAACTGGGGATCAAACCGGGCCATACCACTGAAGACAGAAAGTTCAGCCTCGATACAGTAGCCTGTTTGGGATGCTGCGCCATAGGGCCTGTGGTTGTGGTTGATGACAACTATTACGCCCAAACAACCATAAGGAAAGTTGATTCTATCTTAAATAAGTACAAGAAAAAAGAGAATAAAAATGAAGAACATAAAGAAAATTAAATCCACGGGCGAACTAAAGAAAGTAATCGAAAAACAGAAAGAACGATCTGAATCAGATGACAAAATCAAACTCATTGTATCAGCCGGTACCTGCGGACAGGCCAGAGGCTCAATGGAGGTTATAGACTCTCTAAACAAAACAATAAAAAAAGAAAATCTTGAAGATAAAATCCAGGTGAAAATCACAGGGTGTCACGGCTTTTGTGAGGCAGAACCAAATATCATTTTGCAGCCTCATGACATTTTTTATCAGCATGTCCAACCTGAAGATGCCCAAGCTATCATCAAGGAAACTGCTCTTAATAATAAAATTCTTGACCGCCTTCTCTTCACTGATCCTTCTACTGGAGAAAAACCAAAAAGCGAAGAAAATATTTCCTTTTACAAAAAGCAGAAACGACTTGTGCTGGGAGATAATGTAAAAATCGAACCAACTGAAATCAATGACTATTTATCCATCGGAGGATATGCCTCACTTGCCAAGGTTCTTGATACTTTATCGCCTGAAGATGTGATTGAAATCGTAAAATCCTCTCAAATAAGAGGCAGAGGGGGTGCCGGATTTCCAACCGGAGTAAAATGGGGATTCACAAGAAAAGCAAAAGGAGATGAAAAATACGTCATTTGCAATGCTGATGAAGGGGATCCAGGAGCTTATATGGACCGAAGTCTCATGGAAGGAAACCCTCATAGAGTTTTGGAAGGGATGATCATCGGAGCCTATGCCATAGGAGCCCATGAGGCTTATATCTATATCCGTGAAGAATATCCTCTTGCCTTAAATAACATTAAGCTGGCTATTAATGAAGCCAAAAAACTAGGACTCATAGGCAAAAATATTTTAGGCTCAGGTTTTGACCTGGAAATCAATATTTCCAAAGGAGCCGGAGCCTTTGTTTGCGGCGAAGAAACCGCTCTCATTGCCTCTATTGAAGGGAAAGTGGGAGAGCCTAGACAAAGACCTCCCTTTCCTGCTGTGGAGGGACTATTTAGAAAACCAACCAACATCAATAACGTGGAAACATGGGGGAACATTCCCCTTATCATTGAAAAAGGAGCTGATTGGTACTCTCAAATCGGTACGGAAAAAAGCAAAGGTACCAAAATATTCTCTTTGGTCGGAAAGATCAACAACACGGGATTGGTTGAAGTCCCCATGGGAATCACCCTCAGGGAAATCATCTTTGACATCGGGGGAGGGATTCCCAAAGGCAAAAAATTCAAAGCTGTCCAGACCGGAGGCCCTTCCGGAGGATGTCTTCCCGCAGAAAAGCTCGACCTTCCCATAGATTATGAAAGTTTGACCAAAGCGGGTTCTATTATGGGCTCGGGCGGCATGATCGTCATGGATGAGAACACCTGTATGGTGGACATCGCCAAATATTTTCTCAATTTTCTACGGGATGAATCCTGCGGCAAATGCCTCTCCTGCCGTGAAGGAATCCAGCGCATGTGGGAAATCGTAACTAAAATCACTGAAGGAAAAGGAAAAGAGGGAGACTTGGAACTGCTTGAAGAACTGGCTCACGCTGTAAAGGATGCCTCCATGTGCGGACTAGGCCAAACAGCAGCCAATCCTGTCCTTTCCACACTTCAATACTTCAGAGAAGAATACGAAGAACATATCAAGAAGAAAAAATGCCCTGCTCTGGTCTGTAAAGAAATCGTTTCAGCCCCTTGTCAGTATACTTGTCCCATTGACCAGCAGGCTTCGGTTTATATTGCTCTAACAGCCAATGGAGAGTTTAAGAAAGCTGTTGATATCATAAGAAAGGACAATCCCCTGCCAACAGTATGCGGCCGGGTGTGTCATCATCCCTGTGAATCAAACTGCCGGGCTGGTGAAATCGACGAACCCATTGCCATCCGCTCCATAAAAAGATTTCTCACCGACTGGGCTATTGAAAATGACTATAAACTGGCCCCTGAGACCAGAACCAATAACAAGAACCATAAAGTCGCTGTTATCGGCTCCGGACCAGCCGGACTCGCAGCGGGTTACTATCTCAATCAAGAAGGCGTTCAAGTCACTATCTTTGAATCACTGTCTGTTCCCGGAGGAATGCTTGCTGTAGGCATCCCTGAACACAGATTGCCCAACGATAAGCTTAACTTTGATATCCAAAATATTTTAACTTCAGGAATAACCTTAAAGACAAACACGGCTCTGGGAAAAGATTTCTCTATCCAGGACCTGTTTGAAAAAGGATATAAAGCTGTTTTTATCGCCACCGGTGCTCATAAATCCATGAAGCTGGGAATCCCAGGCGAAAATGCCAAAGGAGTTTTCCAAGGTATAAAAATACTCAAACTGGCTAATTTAGGAAAAGAACTTCCTTTGGGCGGAAAAGTAGGGATAGTCGGAGGCGGAAACGCGGCTGTCGATTCTGCCAGAGTCGCTATAAGGAACAAAAATACCAAACAGGTCTACATCCTTTATAGAAGGACAAGAAAAGAAATGCCTGCCTATGAAGAGGAGATCGAAAGCGCGATCCAAGAAGGCATTGACATTCGATATTTAATCCTTCCCAACAAAGTTCTGACTCAAAACGGAAAGGTTACAGGAGTGGAATGCATAAAGATGAAACTGGGTGAATTGGATGAGAGCGGAAGAAGAAGACCTATCCCTATCAAGGGTTCAGAATTCACTGTTGAACTCGATACCCTCATATCAGCTATCAGCGAACAACCGGACACTTCCTACTTAACGCCCAAAGACAACATAAAAACAACCAAATGGGATACCCTCATAGTGGATGAAGATACCTTATCCACCAACAAAAAAGGTGTTTTTGCAGGCGGTGATGTTGTGACCGGACCCAGTACGGTAGTGGAAGCTATTTCTATGGGCAAAAAAGCAGCCCGTTCCATCTCAAAATACTTAGAAGGAAAAACATACTCTCCTGAATACAAACTCAGCCGGCCTTCCATGTATGTAAAGCCTGTTGAGCTTACCGACGAAGAAATAGAGAAAGCGGAGAGGCCGGAAATGCCTAAATTGCCCGTAAAAGAGAGACACAAAAATTTTAAAGAAGTGGACTTGGGCTTTGATAAGAAGACAGTTATAAAAGAAGCCAGACGCTGCCTGAGATGTGAACTGGAAACCGAAGACGGGAAAAAAGCAATAGGAGGAGAAAATGATTAATCTCAAGATTAACGGATTGGTCGTCAAAGCAGAAGAAGGCTGGACCATCCTTGAAACAGCTAAATTCTACGGCCTGGAAATACCGACTCTTTGCTACAACGAAGGGCTGAGCACTTATGGAGGATGCCGGCTGTGTCTTGTGGAAATCGGGGAAAAACCCAAAACCAAAATGGTTTCTTCCTGCACTTACCCCGTCAGTGAAGGATTGGTCGTTCATACAGATACAAAAAGAGTCATCCAGACCCGCCGCATGATGATAGAACTGATGCTGTCCGTCGCTCCTAACTCAAAGACAATCCAAGACCTTGCTTCAAAATTTGGCGTGACACAAATGCGGTTTGAGCCCAGAAATGAAGAATGCATTCTGTGTGGACTCTGTGTGCGCATGTGTGCGGAACAGATGGGCGCCAAAGCTATCGGTTTCCAAAACCGGGGACACAAAAAAAGAATCTCAACGCCATTTGATGTCCGCTCGGATGTTTGCCGCCACTGTGGCGCATGCATGTACATATGCCCGGCCTGTCAGCTGAGATGCCACGGACCTAATCCGGATACAAATGTATGCAATGCCTGCCTGACCATGGATCCGACTTGCTTGGACGTCTATGATGAACTGCAGTGCTGGATGTATGATGCCGGACGCTGCGGTACGTGTGTCAGGGAAGAGGATGAAAAAAAAGAAGCGAATCAGGACATAAACAAAAAATAATCAGAGAACAATGCTTCTTTTAATATACAAAGAAAAGAGTATATAAGGAGGAATGAAGAATGTCTTATACAAAACTAAATAGGAGTGCCGCTACTCTTACAAAGAACAGAACAGAGGGATCTATCAGCCCTTTTAGCGGTATGTGTGTGACCTGTGTTGACGGCTGTATTGGTATGTGTGAAATAGGAAAATCAGCATACCGCGGACATGAGGTTCTGTATCCACAGCCCTTTGGGATCATTACCTCTGCTTCAGAAAAAGAATATCCCGTTGATCTTTCTGACTTCACCATTCTTGGCACAGCCGCCGGAGCGTATGGTGTGGAGGCTGACAGCGACAAGGCGACTTTTCCTAAAGTCAGCATTGAAAGAGCCATAGGCCGCAACAAAGACCTTAAACTCAAGGTCCCTTTTACAATTGGAGCCATGGGTTCCACGAATGTGGCCAAACAGAACTGGAAAGGATTAGCTGCAGGAGTTGCGATCTCAGGAAGCATACTTATTGTGGGAGAAAATGTTTGCGGAATGGATGAAGAGTCAGAATTCAAAAATGGAAAAGTCGTTCGATCCGTAGATATGGAAAACCGGATCAAATACTACAAAGACTGGCAGGAAAAAGGCTATGGAACCGTGGCTGTGCAGGCCAATGTGGAAGACACCCGTTTGGGAGTGCAGAAATACACTATAGAAAAATTAGGTGTGGAAGCGGTTGAACTGAAATGGGGACAGGGAGCCAAAGATATCGGCGGAGAAGTCAAACTGAAAACTCTGGACAAAGCTCAAAAACTGAAAAAAAGAGGATACATCGTACTTCCTGATCCCGAAGATCCTGATGTCATCGAAGCTTTCAAAAAAGGAAGCTTTAAGGAATTCGAAAGGCATTCCAGGCTGGGAATGGTGGAAGAAGAAAGTTTTATGAAAAGGGTTGAAGAGCTGAGAAAAGCAGGAGCCAAATATATTTTCCTGAAGACCGGAGCTTACCGGCCTGTTGATCTGGCCCGTGCTGTCAAATTCGCCTCTAAAGCGGAGTTAGACCTGCTCACAGTGGATGCTGCCGGAGGCGGAACAGGAATGAGTCCGTGGCGAATGATGAATGAATGGGGAGTCCCCGGAATCGAGCTCTGGTCGCTTCTCTACAAATACCTCAAAAAAATCGACAAAAAAGGAAAATACGTTCCTGATGTGGCTGTGGCAGGAGGCATCACCTTTGAGGATCAGATCTTTAAAGTCCTTGCTTTAGGCGCTCCTTATTTCAAACTGGTCAGTATGGCCAGAGGACCTATGGCTGCCACAATGGTTGGAAAAACCATTGGAAAAAGAATCGATGAGCAGCAGATACCTGTTTATGTGGAACGGTTTGGAAACACAGCTGAAGAAATATTTGTCACAGCACCAAAACTGAAGAGGAAATTCGGAGAGAGATTCAAAGATATTCCGACAGGAGGTCTGGGCCTTTATGGATACTTTGAAAGGCTCAGCCAGGGCTTGAGACAGTTCATGGCAGGAAGCAGAAAATTCCAGCTCAAATATATTTCCAGGAATGACATCGCCTCCCTGACAAGACAGGCCGAAGACATAAGCGGTATTCCTTATATTACTGAGATAGATAAAGAAAAAGCTGAAGAAATCCTTAACTTCTGACACGATCAGTATTTTTTTTAAGGATTAAAAAGCCGAATCACAAGGGGAGATATGGAAACCCCTCCATATCTCCCATTTTTTTATTTATGAAATTTCCTGATAAATTCCTCTACCTCAGGAACTCCTCCTTGGTAAATCAGATATCCGTTGTAAGGCTCCCTTTCCGTTATTTCATCGTTAATGGGGTCAAGCATCATTTCCTTTACTTTCTCAGGATCATCTGTCTGAGCCAGGACCCATCCCAGTTTGATATAAGCCACTTCAGGAAGCATGTTCTCTGCCGGGATAATGCCTTTGGCCATCAAATCTCTTCCAGTATCGTACACATACATATGCACGTAACCCCAGAGAGTCTGTACAGTCATAAAAATGTGTACTCCTTTTTTAACAGCTCTTTCTATGGCAGGATAAACCGGCTTATTCACATGTCCCAGGCCTGTTCCCGCAATCACGATCCCTTTATATCCATTATCCACCAGAGAATCGATCATATCAGGCTGCATATTGGGATAATAATAAATCAAGGTGACCTTCTCCTCAAAATAAGGAAATATCCTGCACTTCTTGTCTTTTCTCCTGGGATTGTATTTCTTCTTAATGAGTTCCACACTGTCTCTGGTGACTTTGGCTACCGGAACATCTCCGATAGTCCGGAAAGTGGAACGATAGGAAGAATGCATCTTCCTCACGCGAGTCCCCCTGTGAAGAAAACCGTATTCGTCTGAAGTGGGTCCGAACATACACACCAATACTTCGGCAATATCCGAATATCCTGCTGCATAGGAAGCATGCATCAGATTCAAGGCCGCATCTGAGCTGGGTCTGTCCGAAGACCTTTGAGAACCCACAAGCACGACCGGCACAGGCAGGTCCTGAACCATAAAAGTCAGAGCAGCGGCTGTATGATGAAGAGTATCCGTACCATGACCGATAATGATTCCGTCTGTTCCTTTTTGGATTTCCTTTTGTATGGCTTTAGCCAGAACCTTATACTGCATGGGCCCCATATTTTCACTAAAAACCCCAAACAATTTTTCAGTAGTGATATTGCAGATATCAGCAAGCTCGGGGACAGCTCCGTAGAGTTCTCCCGGGGAAAAAGCCGGAATCACCGCTCCTGTCCTGTAATCCAATCTGGATGCTATAGTCCCTCCGGTTCCAAACAGCTTGACATTGGGTTTGTCATCTGAATAGGGAAATTTTTTCTCCGGAATATGGTATTTGGCTTTTTTATAACCCAGTTCCTCAATCTCATTCACGGTTTCTATGTCAATCCCTATGTTGTAGCCGGTGGCTATCTTAAGAACGATGTGTTGGTCATCATCATTTTCAGCCCTCGGAAGGATGGTCCCCTCAAACATTCCCCTCGTGGTATCCACTCTGACCTTTCCCCAGACTCTGGCATTGAATTTTTTCAGCAGGTTTAAGGCTTTTCCTTTATAACCCTGAAACAAATCTTTATCGCTCACTTTTCTCAACCTTTTCTCTGACATTCCGTCTGAGTTCGGAAAGAGGGATGTTCCCTACAGCTATGGATCTTAGCTCTCCCATAGCCCAATCAATCACGGCCTCTTTTCGTTTATTGATCCTTTTATAAGGGGAGAAATGGGCTAAAACAGAAGGAATCCGGGCCAGAATTTCCTCTGCCTTTCTTTTTCTGTACCTGCATTTATCCAAAAGTTGATCAAAATCCTGCTGGGGATGATGATAGAGTTCGGGAATAATCTTCCCAGCCAGTTCAAATTCAATGGAATGCTCATGGAGAAATTTCAGTAACTGGTAAATCTTCTCATATCTGAATCCGGTTGAACTTTGGTCCTGGCCCTGGACATGCTTCAACACATGGCCGAAAAGAGTTCCCACATAGGATGGACTTATCTCCAGGTCGTTTATTATTTTCTCCATTACAGGGACCAGATTGTTTCTTAAAAGATAAGTAAAGGCATCCTCTGGGACACCCCATTTCTTCAACTGGCCCATTCTTTTTGAAACATCCACTGGAAGTCTTTTTCTTATTTCTTCTATATAATCTTCCTTTAAAGGTATAGGGGATGAATCCGTATCCGGATACATGCGGTCCGGTCCGGGAAGAACCCGTTCAAATACGGTTGTGCCGTCTTTGAACGATTTCCGGCTCTCCCGGGGTACCCCCTCAAACGCCATCCGGCATCGTTCCTCTATGGTTTCAAGGGCTGTAGGGATGTCATGTTCAGGGCCCCAGATAACCATTTGGGCATCACCCGGCTTTGAGTTTAAAATCTTTCGAATCCGTTTCCATTGGTCATCAGATATGTCTTTTCTTATCTGTTCTGAATGAGCCAGATGGGGCTTTTCTATACACGCGATCACTTTGATCCGGCCGCTCAATTCATCCACGAACATCTGACCGGGCTGTGTGAAATGCGACAGGATTCCCTTGAATGAAGGAAGATTGACCGCCTTTATTTTGAAATCATTCTTAACCGCGTCTTTCAAAGCATGTGACTTGAGGCGGAATGCTTTGGGATTGATGGATTCTGACCGTATCTTCCATTTATTTACTTGTTTTACTTTTTCTCGGAGCTTGTCTCTTATATGCAGAAGGGCCCACTGCCTGAAAGCCTCATTATGCGTCAGCTCTGGAATCCATTTGTTATGAGAAACCCCTTTTATTTCATTGCGGCTTCCTCCTCTGCAGCTCACATTGACATCCTCTCTTCCCGACCCTATTCCCGTTCTTACCTTCCCTGTGCTCCGGTTTAAAAAGCGGATATACTCGGCTCCTTCCCTTACTTCCTCAGGATTTTCAAAATCAGGATAGGTCACAGTCTCAATGAGAGGCATCCCCAGTCTGTCAGTCTGGTATTTCCTCACATGGCCTCTATCCGATATCTCACGACAGGAATCTTCCTCCAGGCTGAGCTGGATCAGCCTGATTTTTTTTTCCCTCAGCTGGATCTCCCCTTCCACTCCCAAAATAGCGGTTCTTTGGAATCCGGTGGGAATGCTTCCGTCCAAATACTGTTTCCTGATGATATGCACTTCTCCCACGATATTTAATTTGCATAAAAGCGAGATTTCCAATGCTATATCAAGAGCTTCCCTGTTGAGCGGAAAAGGAGGTGTGTCGTCTATATCATATGTGCAGGCCGTCTCATTCTTTATTCTGTACACGATCTGTTTTCTTGTTTTGAACTCCATCAATGCTGTGCCGTCATACTCTCCCAGCTCACTCAGAGTGGGCCGCATATGTCTGATGATCTCTGCATCATATTCCTTTTTAGGATTATAAAGTCCGGCCGGACAGTTACAGAACAGCTTTTTTTTGGTTTTCAACTGCTGATGGACTTCAAGGCCTGATTTAAAGCCTATCCGGTCATAATCTTTTTGGGAAGCCTTCCGGCGGGAAACATAACCGATCTCTTGTTTCGTTTTATTATAATTATTCTCGGGATCAAATTCTTCAGTCATTAAAC
>CAZUXT010000008.1:39170-112780 GCA_964624145.1 uncultured Eubacteriales bacterium
TCTTGTTTCGTTTTATTATAATTATTCTCGGGATCAAATTCTTCAGTCATTAAACGTACCTATTACAGAACTACTCATTCTATCAGGATTAAATAATTTTCCAACCTATAATACATAAATTTTTAAATCTCAATACGGTTCAGTCTCTATATTTATATCATTAAACAGGGTCTGTCTTAAACATAGAAAAGAACCAGGACTTCCGCTACCAAGGCTGGTTTGTCCTTCCCTTCTATCTCAACCGTATTTTGAACAGAGGCCAGAATCCGGCGAAATCCTCGTTTCTCCACCTTTTCAAGAACAGCCCTGTTTCTTATCCTGGATCCAGGTCCGACCGGATGGATAAATCTGACTTTATTCATCCCGTAATTAACCATCATCTTACAATCATATGAAAAGATTTCGCTTTTCCGGCTCAAATAAGGTATGAGTGAGAGCACCAAAAAACCATGAGCAACGGTTCCTCCCAGAGGACTTTTCTCTGCCTTTTCGATATCCACATGAATCCACTGCTTGTCTTCTGTGCATTCTGCAAAGTCATTGATACGGGCCTGGGTTATCTCAAACCAATCTGACAGGCAGACCTCTTCTCCTCTATATTTTTTAAGCTTTTTCAGGGTCAATTTTTCGCTCATTTTTTCATTCCTTTTATTCCTGAATTATTCATAAGTAAATGGTGATGCTCCTATTATCATCCTCTTCTTTGCGATAGGCAAATCTCTTTCAAGAACTATTACTTGAACATCAAAATCCTTATCATGTATACTCGGCATAAGAATTATTTTATATGGAAATCATACTAAACTGAACCATGACTCACAAGACCAAAGATTTGTTATGAAAAACAAACCGTCCCTGCGTTCCTTGGTTCTTTTCTTTTCCCTTATTTCTCTCTTATCTACAGGATGCGGCCTTAAAAAACCCTCCAGAGCCCTTAAACTCGCCCACGTTCTGGATACTACTCATCCCGTTCATAAAGCCATGGCCTTTATGGCTGAAAAAGTTAAGGAAAAATCAAATGGAAGATTAACCATAGAAATATATCCGAGCGGACAGTTAGGACAAGAACGTGAGCTGATAGAGCTTTTACAGATCGGAAGCCTGGCTATGACTAAAGTTTCCACGGCTCCTCTCGAATCCTTTGTCCCTGAGATGAAAATCCTTGGGATTCCCTATGTTTTCAGAAGTGATACCCACAGGTGGAATGTTTTGAAAAGCGATATCGGCAGATCCCTGCTTCTTTCAGGAGAGGACTGTTTTCTCCGCGGCCTGTGCTTCTATGATGCGGGGAGCCGGAGTTTTTATACCAAAAAGATCCCCATTCATTCCCCAGAAGACCTCAAAGGTCTAAAAATCAGAGTCATGAAAAGTGTGACATCCGTCAACATGGTCAAAGCCCTGGGCGGCTCCCCCACCCCTATTTCCTGGGGTGAATTATACACCGCACTCCAACAGGGGGTTGTCGATGGAGCGGAAAACAACCCTCCCAGTTTCTTTCTTTCTCACCACTATGAAGTGTGTCAGTTCTACACCCTGGACGAACACACCTCGGTTCCGGATATACTCTTGATCAGCACTATGGTATGGAACAAACTCACCCCACAAGAACAGAAATGGCTCCAGCAAGCCGCTGGTGAATCCGTGGATTTCCAGAGAAAACTCTGGGAGAAAGCCTGCCAGGAGGCTCTTCAAGAAGTTAAAAAAGCAGGAGTCACAATCATATATCCTGATAAAGCGGCTTTCATCCGGTCCGCAGAAAAGCTCCATGATTCGCATAGAGGCACTAAAATCTTTGAACTGATAAATAAAATAAAGGAGATGGAATAAAAAAACTCAAAAAAAGAATGTGCACATGCCAAATTTTATTCAAAAAATAAACAAGATCACCGGAGCTCTGGTTTCTCTGTTAATGGGCCTCATGGTCCTGGATGTCAGCTGGCAGGTATTTACCAGATTTATTTTAAGGAAACCGAGTCCTTTTTCTGAAGAAGTGGCGGGTTTTTTTCTCATATGGGTCAGCATACTGGGAGCTGCCTATGCCTTTTATAAAAAAGCCCACTTGGGAATAGACATCTTATCATCCAAACTAAAGGGACTAAAAAGGCAGGCTCTGGAAGTAACCGTAAATCTTATCATTCTTTCTTTTGCTCTTTTTATAATGGTTGTGGGGGGCATGAAATTGGTCATCATGACATTTAAATTGAATCAGATTTCCCCGGCTGTAGGGATACCAATGGGATATGTTTACTCCGTTATACCTTTATCAGGAATCCTGATTACCCTTTATTCCGTAGGATTTATTACAGCTTACGTTAAGGATAAAGACAAAGCCATCCTGTCAAATACAGGCAAAAAAGATGAACTTCCTCTTTAAATCTTTTAAACCGGGGAAATAAACTCATGGAGATCTCTGTTATCATACTCATTCTCAGTTTCATAATTCTCCTTGCACTCAATGTCCCTATTGCTGTGAGCATCGCTCTTTCAACAATACTGACCATGCTGTTTACTATAAATCCGGGCCCGGCCCTTACTACCGTGGCCCAGCAGATGACCAGCGGAGTCAACCGGTTTGCTCTTTTAGCCATACCTTTTTTTATTTTATCCGGACAGTTCATGGGAAGAGGAGGCATTGCCCGCCGCCTCATTGATTTTGCCAAGGCTGTGGTAGGTATGTTTCCAGGAGGTCTTGCCTATGTCAATGTCCTCGCATGCATGCTTTTTGGCTCCATATCAGGCTCTGCCGTTGCAGCCACATCGGCCATTGGTGGTTTCATGGTCCCTGTCATGAATAAAGAAGGATATGATAAAAATTTCAACACGGCCCTGACAGTAACGGCCTCAACCACAGGTCTTCTCATTCCCCCTAGTAATGTTCTCATTGTTTATTCCCTTGCAAGCGGAGGGATTTCTATTGCAGCTCTTTTTGTTGCCGGATATCTTCCTGGAATTCTGGTGGGATTAGGCTTAATGGCCGCCTGTTTTGTGATAGCTGTTATCAAAAAATACCCGGTCGGGAACAAAGAAAAATTCTTTACGGCCATAAAAAAATTCTTTTCAGCCATTCCAAGCCTGCTGCTGGTCATTATTGTCATCGGAGGTATCATAACCGGCATCTTCACGGCAACTGAAGCCAGCGCTGTGGCTGTTATTTACTCTTTTATCCTTTCAGTCCTCATATACAAAGAAGTCCGCATTCCGGAGATCCCCCGTATCCTTCTGAAAACAGCAGAGACCACAGCCGTGGTCATGCTATTGATCGGAACCTCAAGAGCCATGTCCTGGATCCTGTCCTATGAAAACATCCCTCAGGATATCAGTTCAGGTCTGACAGGAATCACAGATAATAAATTCATTATTTTAATGATGATAAATCTGATGCTCCTTATCGTAGGCACGTTCATGGACATCACTCCGGCTGTGCTTATATTCACACCCATTCTCCTTCCTGTAGTGACCGGACTCGGCATGAGCCCCCTTCACTTTGGAATCATGCTTGTGTTTAATCTGTGTATAGGGCTCTGCACACCCCCGGTCGGTTCTGTTCTGTTCGTGGGTTGCGGGATAGGGCAGACCACAATAACCAAAGTCACAAAATCCCTTCTTCCTTTTTATGCGGTTATGGTTGCTGCGCTCATGCTGATCACTTATTTTCCATGGTTCAGCGAATGGCTGCCAAAGCTACTCGGCCTCTATTAGTATCGTGAGTATGATTTATGCTCCCTTCAGATTTTTAACGCCATTCTACTTCGTTTTTCTCGGCGGTTCCGTAACTCCCCCCGTCCGTGGGTCAGACATACTCACCGTCCGGCTTCGCCGAATTCCCTCGAAAAGCCTCATTCGAAGGCTAAATCTTCAATGTCGCTTCAACCATACTCACTTCTCTTATGGGGCTCTTTATATAATCACTATATGATGTTGATAAGATAGTATACTTAGTGGAATTATTCTAGGTTGAAGCAGATGGTTTTGGGCTCTGTCATCTCCTGAATGGAAAACTTGATCCCTTCCCTTCCCAATCCGGAATTCTTTATCCCCCCAAATGGCATGGAATCCAATCTGTAATCAGTGGAATCATTCACCATAACTCCACCGCAATCCAGACCATACGCTATTTTAAAAGCCAGATCAATATCTTTGGTAAATACAGCGGCATGAAGCCCGAAGGGAAGGCTGTTGGCTCTCTCAACCGCCTCCTGTATATCGGACACGGAAAACAGATTGACAGTCGGTCCAAACACTTCTTCCCTGTAAATTTTGGCTTTTTCCGGGACTTTTTCCAGAACCGTGGGCTCAAAAAGCGCTTTTTCACGCTTTCCCCCGCACAAAACATTAGCTCCCATGGATACAGCTTCATGGATCCATTTTTCAACACGCACAGCTTCTTCCTCTGTAATCATTGGCCCCATGTCTGTGTCTTCCTTTAACTTGTCGCCTATCTTGTATTCCCCGGTCCTTTTGACAAACTTATTTTTAAAAGAATCATAGAGCTCCTCATGAACATATATCCTCTGCACGCCAATGCAGTTTTGGCCTGCTGCCCAGAACGCTCCGGAGACACAGGATTCCACTGCCCGATCCTCTGAAGCATCCTTCCATACGATAACCGGAGAATTTGAACCCAGTTCCATTCCGATCTTCTTTATGCCTGCTTTGCTGGTGATCTGTTTTCCCGCTTCTACGCCTCCTGTAAACGAAATCATACGCACTCTCCTATCAAAAACAAGAGAGTCCCCTATTTCACTTCCATATCCGGTCACTACCTGGATCACTTGAGGAGGCAATCCGCACTCAAGGAGAGCCTGAGTCAATTTAATGGCTGAGAGAGGAGTCAATGTGGCTGGTTTCAAAAGGATGCTGTTGCCCGCGGCCACTGCCGGACCAATTTTATGAGCGACCAGATTTAAAGGGTCATTGAAAGGTGTCACAGCCAGCACAACTCCCACCGGGAAGCGGTAGTAATATCCGATTCTTTTCTCTCCTCCAGGGAACGAATCAAAAGGGATTGTCTCTCCAAGAATGCGTTTGGCTTCTTCTGCAGATACCGTGAGTGTGTTGACACATCTTTGAGCTTCTTTCCGTGCTTCACGGATAGTCTTTGAACCTTCTCTGGCAATAAGAGTAGCAAACTCCTCTTCTCTTTCAGAAATATATTTTGCTGTTTTATATAAGACGGAAGCTCTCTGATGAACGGTCATGTTCCGGGCTGTTTCAAAACCTGTATGGGCAGCCTCCAGAGCTTGTTCAATATCATCCGGATCGGCTTTGGGCACCGTGTCTATCACAGAGCCATCGAACGGATCATGGACCTGAATTTTATTTTCCTTATCCACCCAACGTGAACCTATAAACATCTTCATTTTTCCCTCCTATTTTTACTTGACGATGATATCGTCATCTGTGCTAAAAATCCTGTCGCTTCCCGCTGAAGTCAACCGAAACTCTATATCAGATAGCCTTTCATATTTGATTTCAGTCCCCCATGCATCCAGTTTCCCTGTTGTAATTGGAATATCCAATCTCATATCTTTAAGTTTTTCCGGCAGCCTTCCTCTCTGAGCCGCATAAGAATCAACAGCCCGTTTCAAATTATTCATGTTCGTCCTTGTGAGCTTCTCTTTTGCCTTTGTAAAAGAATCCACCTGATTTTTTATGATTTTTCTTTCTCCCGAACCAATATAATAGATAAAAAAGGCGATGACCGCCACCAAAACAAGGATCACTAAAAAACCTTTGATTTTCATTTTTTCCTCCCTTCGAAGAGGATGTCTCTTATCATTTCTAGTTTAGTAATGACGAACGGCCAAATTTTAAAAGGAAACCACTGAGAAATCAATGGAAATTTTGCTATGGATTTGTGGTATTTTTAGAGGGAAAATAAAATAAAAAAAAAAGTTATTGAAAAAAGTCTTCAAATATAATATAAGGTTATGTTTATATACTTATATAATAGATCCCTAATTATTTTTCATAAAAAAATATGGAGAAAGAAAAACAGGCACAAACTCTTAAAGCTCTTGCTCATCCCATTCGCCTCGTTATTGTGGAAAAACTGCTGGAAGGCGAAAGATGCGTCAATGAAATCAAAGACCTTTTTGGGTCCACTCAACCTAACATCTCCCAACACCTTAATATCTTAAAATTCTCCGGCATTGTTGATTTCAGAAAAAACGGAAATCTTCGTTGCTATTATTTAAAAGAATGTGAAAAAATAAAGAAAATTATTCAGGCAATAAAATGAATTCATATTTCATTCTCCAGCTTAAGAGAAAAAACAAATATTTAAATATTTATTAGGAGGTTTATATGGCTAAAGTCGCAATTACAGTTAATGGTTCAGAACCGGGAAATGTTTTCCCGCCGTTTATTTTAGGTTCATCTGCGGCCGCATCAGGAGATGATGTGGTAATATTTTTCTGTCCCGGAGGAGCTCCCGCAATGGTCAAAGGCGAGATAGAGAAAATGGAAGGTAAAGGTCTTCCTGAGCTCATAGAGCTGTATAATGGAGTAGTAGCCCTGGGTGGGAAAATCTATGTCTGCGAACTCGCTCTGGACGCAAAAGACCTGAAAAAGGAAGATCTCAGAGATGGTGTCGAAATTATTGGTGCAACAACATTCATAAACGAAATCAAGGACGCCACTTTGACTTTTTCATTCTAGATATTAACAAACTTTAAAAGGAGAAAAAAATGGCACAAAAAACTCTCGATGCAATGGGACTTAAATGCCCGCAACCTATTTTAAAAGTCGCCACTATGGCTCCTCAAATGCAGCCCGGTGACATATTAGAAGTGGTGGCTGACTGCGAATCTTTTCCCAAAGATGTCAAAGCCTGGGCAGAAAAGACCGGAAAAACTCTGTTGTTCTGCAACACAGATGCCGAAGGAAAACATTCCGCTCAAATTCAATTCTAACATCCAGGTTTTTCCGATCTTTTCAAAGACATTACGTCATTAACAATCGTTTCTAAAATCAATTTGAAGAAGGAAAAAACATGGAAAAGAAGTTCAAACCTAATATTGTCGGTTTTTTATGTAACTGGTGCTCCTATGCCGGTGCTGATCTAGCTGGATCAAGCAAAGCAGATGTTGATTCATCCCTCTCCGTTATTCGAGTCATGTGCTCCAGCAGGGTGAATTCCAATTTAGTTCTGTCTTCCCTTATCTGGGGATCTGACGGAGTACTGGTTGCCGGATGCCATCCCGGAGATTGTCATTATGAGCAGGGCAATTACTATGCCAGAAGGAGATTTGCCTTACTAAAAAAAATAACTGAAGTCCTGAATATTGAACCGGACCGAATCCAGCTGTCCTGGATATCCGCATCTGAAGGCAAGCGTTATGCTGAAATAGTGAACAAATTTGCCGACGACATCTCTAAGATAGGTCCAAATCCCCTAACGAGTAACCCTAAAGTTTAAGAAAAGGAAAAGAAAATGAAAAATCAAAATGTACTGGTCATAGGATCCGGAGTGGCAGGGATGGAAGCAAGCCTGATTCTGGCTGATGCGGGACTGAAAGTGCATCTTGTAGAGAAGGATTCTCTGATCGGGGGCCAGACCATTAAATTCGAAGAAGTCTATCCCAATATGGAATGCGCTACCTGTATGCTCGCTCCAAAACAACAGGAAGTTCTCCAGCATGACAATATCACTCTATACCTTCTGAGCGAAGTCAAAAAAACAGAAGGCTCTGCCGGTGAATTCAAAGTTCAAATAGAAAAAAAAGCCAGGTACGTCAGTCTTGTTAACTGCATTGGATGTGCAGCCTGCTTTGATCCCTGTCCGGTCAGTTTAGACAATGAATTTGAAGAAGGAATGTCTCAGAAAAAAGCTATCGCCGTAGCTTGCCCCGGTGCTCTCCCCAATGTTCCTACCATCGATCCTGAAAGCTGTGTCCGGTTAAACGGAAAGAAAAAGGACTGCAATGCCTGTGAACAGGCCTGCGGCTTCGGCGCTATTGATTTCACGGAAAAAAATGAAACCATTAACCTGGATGTGGGAGCTGTTATTGTGGCCACAGGATTTGACCAGTTTGATGTGAGCGGCCTTGCTCAATTCGGATATGGAAAACACCCCAATGTCTACACTGCTATGGAGTTTGAGAGACTCTATGCGCAGAACGGCCCCACGGAAGGAAAGCTGACCTTACGAGAAGAGAGACCTATAAAATCCGCAGGGATCATTCACTGTATAGGAAGAGAAGAAAAAGGATACTGCTCAGGAGTCTGCTGTATGTATTCAATGAAGTTCGCTCATTTTATCAAAGACAAAGCGCCAGAAGCCAAAATCCATGAATTCCATACAGATTTGTGTATTCCAGGAAAATCCCATCAAAAATTCTATGAGGAACTCAGTAAGAAAATAGACTTTATCCGCTATGAAGACATAGAGGTCAAGGGGAAAAACGGAAACCTTGAAATCAACTACACCAGCAGCAATGGAAAAAAGAATGTTATCAAATCAGATATGGTCATTCTCTCCCCAGCTATGATCCCATCAAAGGGAACTGAAAACCTGGCTAAAATACTCGGGATAAGCCAAGATTCAATGGGATTTTTCTCAACCAAGGATCAAAACCTGAGCCCCACAGATTCAGAAAAAGAAGGTATTTTTGTCATAGGTTGTGCTGAAGGGCCTAAAGATATCCCTGACTCAGTTTCCCAAGCTGAAGCAGCGGCCGGGAGGGTGCTATCCTTATTACAGTAAGGCTGAACAGATAATTGAAATTTATTACTAAGGATTAAAAAATGAATAAAAAGATTGGAGTTTATGTTTGTGAATGCGGCCCAAATATTCCGGAAAGAATAGACATCGATAAAGTAATTGAAGAGCTGTCTTCTATGGATGAAGTAAAGACAGTCAAAAAACACTCTTTATTATGCTCCAATGACGGAAAAAAATTTCTTAAAGAAGACATTGAAAAAGAAGAACTAACTCATGTCGTAGTGGCTGCCTGTTCTCCCAAAGACCATGAAAACACATTTATGAAAGTCTGCGAGGAGGCTGGCACAAATCCTTATCTATTCCAGCTTATCAATATTCGGGAACAATGCGCCTGGATGATTCCGGACAAAGAAGAAGCCACATCAAAAGCCATCAAATATATTAAAGCCGGAATTCAAAGAGTTATGTTTCATGACCCGCTCAAAATAAAGGAACTCGAAATCAATGTCGACGTTTTGGTCATAGGAGGAGGCATTTCTGGAATCGAAGCCAGTCTGTCTTTAGCCGGACCTAATAGAAAAGTCCATCTGGTCGAAAAAAAAGATGCTTTAGGGGGAATGGCTGGAAAATTATCACAGATTCTCCCTCATCAAGGTTCTGAAATAGGAGTAGTTAAGGAAAAAATCGAACAAGTAAAAAACAACGAAAATATAAAAGTATACACATCCAGTGAAGTGAAAGAAGTCCGTGGTTTTCTGGGCAATTTTGAAGCAATTATCAAAAGCGGCCAGGAGAATGAAGAAGGAACAGAAGAAGAAATCAAAGCAGGGGCCGTTATTCTGGCCACTGGTTTTGATCTGTTTGACTTGAAGGAAAATCCTGCATACGGATACGGAGAAAGCGAAAACGTCGTGAACGCTTTGGAATTTGAAGATATGATCCATTCTGAAAAAATAGAGCTGAAAAATGGCAAAAAACCGAAATCCGTTGCACTCATCCACTGTGCCGGCAGAAAAGAAAAAGGCTATTGTTCCAAGGTGTGCTGTATGTACAACTTAAAATTTGCCCACTATCTCAAAGATAATCTTCCGGATGTTGAGGTCAAGGAACTTTATATGGACCTATGTTTGCCCCATAAACAAGACCAATCTTACTTTAAAAAGGCCAAAGAAAAAGGCGTTGAATTTATCCGAATGGATGAGTTTGTGAAAACAAAAAAATCCGGAGATAAAATCGAAATAGAATACAGAAACAACGGAAACACAGATAAATTTTCAGTTGATATGGTTGTGATCGCTCCTGCTATGGTCCCGTCTCAAGACACATCCCATCTGGCCGAATTAATGAATCTCCCCCTTGATGAATCCGGTTTCTTTAAAGAGCTGCATGAAATGCTGGACCCCGTGGCGACTCCCATGGAAGGAGTCTACATAACAGGCTGCGCCCTGGGACCCAGGAATATACCAGAATCCATGACTCAATCACATGCCACTTCAGGAAAAATACTTTCCAGCTTGATACCAGGCAGGAAAATAAAACCGGAAGTGAAAGTCTCAGAAATCAAAGAAGACCTGTGCACAGGATGCCAGACATGCCTTTCCGTGTGTTTCTATGGAGCCATCAGCTATGATGCCTTTAAAGGTGTTTCTGTTGTCAATGAGGCGATCTGCAGAGGATGCGGGAACTGTGTGGGAAGCTGTCCCTCAGGCGCCATTCATTCAAAACATTTCACTTATTACCAGCTCTACCAGGAAGTAATGGAAGCTCTGCGTTAAAACAGTTGAATATCATAAGGAGAAACAAATGAATAACAATCAGAAAGAAACAAAAAGCAATCCTAAAAAAGGAAAAACTCTGCCCGCTGAAAAGAGCGCTAAAGATGCCGTTCTCAATATTTTCAAAAAGGCCCTGGCAGAAAATATTTTTGATGCATTACTAATTCCCGCTAAAGTCCCTGATACAGATGCTTATTCATGGATCCTGCTTCAGGATGAATCTCTGTTTGATATAGCTGATCCTTTGCCTCCTGTCATGCCCGTCCAGGGAGGAAGGGCTTTATCAAGCTTTTCAAAAAACGGAGAGCTAGACCTTAAAATAGCGGCTTTGATGAGGCCGTGTGAAGTCCGGGCTGCCGTTGAACTGTTCAAACTGCATCAAATAGACCTGAACAATGTGACTCTTATAAGCATCGACTGCCCCGGTGCCATGCCACTCACAGACTATATGAACGACCCTAAAAAAATCGGGGACTCTTTTAAAAAGATATCTGAAAAATGGGAAATCAGTGAATCACTGAGACCTGCATGCCAGAACTGCCATCGATTCAGCCTGATGGATGGGACTGGCTCTGATCTGCATATAGGGCTTCTTGGAGAGAATAACAAAATCACTCTAATTGCCAATTCTTCCACAGGAAATGACGTAATGGAGAAACTTGGTTTTGAATCCAAAGATTCCATCGATAAATGGGAGTCAAAAAAAGAGAACCTGGTCAATGAAAAAAGCAAAAAAAGAGACTCCTTCCTCAAAGAATGGCAGGAAAAAACAAAAAAGCAAGATGGCTTCTTTAATGAATTGAATAAATGCATCAACTGCCATAATTGCATGAACGCCTGTCCTATCTGCTACTGCCAGCAGTGCTATTTTGACTCACAGATGATAAACTTTAAACCTGAAACCTACCTCGAAAAAACTAGAGAAAAAGGAGCCTTGAGATTTCCTCTCAATACCATGCTGTTTCATATAGGACGGATGTCTCATATGGTTCTCTCCTGTGTTGCCTGCGGTGCCTGTGAAGACGCCTGCCCAGTATCCGTCCCGGTGGGTCGACTTTTCAGTATGGTCGGAGACCAGACTCAAAAAGAATTTGGTTATGTTCCGGGATTGAATAGGGAGGATCCCCTGCCTCTGCAGGACTTTAAAAAAGATGAATTCTGCGAGGTAGAAATCCCTAATGAATGTGAAGAAAAAGTGACTGAGGAGGCAAAATAAAATGGCCAACGCGATTAAAATCAAAAAGAATGTTGAAGAGGGTCTGTTTGACTTTTTGAAATCACTTCTAGAAAAAGAAAAAATAAAAGGCGTATTCACGCTGAAAAAAATGGATGACAACGGCGCTGTGTCCTACTCATTGATTACCAGTCCGGACGAATTCAAGAAGGCGGTTCCTTTGTACCCTTTTATGCCGCTCAATGCCGGAAAAGCTCTCTCCAGTTTTACTTTGCTCGGTAAAACAGAGGAACCTATCGCTGCTGTCCTCAGGCCTTGTGAACTCAGAGCCTTTGTAGAGCTTATAAAAAGAGCTCAAGGGGATATTGAGAATTTTCTCATTATCAGTCTGACCTGCGGTGGAGTTCTTCCCCTGAACCTAATGGGAGATAAAAACCGGGACAAAATGGTATCTCAGTATTGGTCTTCTGTTAAAAAAGCAGAGATCCTACCTGATACACGGGAAACCTGTCAATTCTGCGAAAATTTCCTTCCCATTAATGCGGATATCACGGTCGCTACTCTGGGAAACAAAGATCTGGATAAAGAATTCACTCTGTTTCTCAACTCCCCCAAAGGAGAGGAGTTCGCAAAAGAAGCTGCAGGAAGTTCGGTTTCGGAAGAAATTGAAACAAAGGAAATAAATGAATTCAAGAAAAAAAGAGAAGAACTCAAAGAGAAGTATTTTAAGGAAACAGGCAAAGAAGGGGAAGGATTGAAATCCCTTATAAATATCTTTGCACCTTGTCTGGGATGCCATGGATGCAGCCACGTGTGCCCTATCTGCTACTGCGTCTTATGCGACTTTGACTCCAAAACCCATGAATACCAGTCTGCCAGCTTGAGCTTCGATCTTCAGAAGAAAGGCGGTCTTAAAGTCCCAACCGGGAATCTTTTATTCCATCTCGGAAGAATGACTCACATGGCTGTTTCTTGTGTGAGCTGCGGGATGTGTTCTGATGTGTGCCCCGTAAATATTCCTGTGGCCACTGTGTTTTCTAAAGTAGGGTCTTCTCTTCAGAAAGAATTTGATTACTTTCCTGGAAAAAATATTGAACAACCTGCTCCGCAGGGCACATACAAAGAAGATGAATTCACAAAAATCGGAGAACAATGATTTTAAACAAAACGAACAGGGGTTATGAAAATGAATGATAAATATACTCCAAATATAATCGGATTTCTATGTAATTGGTGTTCCTATACAGGAGCTGACCTTGCCGGCACTTCACGGATGCAAATCCCACCTTCTCTAAAGACCATAAGAGTCATGTGTTCAGGCAGAATAGACCCTCTCTTTGTGCTCAAATCCTTTATTAAAGGTGCGGATGGAGTCATGATGATGGGGTGTCACCCGGGTGACTGTCATTATCAAAAAGGAAACTTTAACGCACGCCGCAGATATGTCATGCTGAACAGTATCTTTGAGACACTGGGTTTAGAAAAAAAGCGCATAGGATTGTGGTGGGTCTCTGCTTCCGAAGCCACCCGGTTTGCCAAAGTCACCAATGAATACACAAAAGAAATAGAAAAATTAGGGCCGAATCCAACCGCCAAAGAAATTTTTCTGTAAACACAGACACTGATTATCTTTTCAGATCCATTCTTATCTTTAGGGTAAGCCCTTCCTTGTTTTCTTTAAGTCCTTCCTGATTTGACTGGACGTTTTATATATAAATCCTATATGCTGTTTCTACTATAAGTCTGATTAGTCAAAGGAGTGTCATTATGAACCTTAAAATTTTTATAGCGACATTTTGGGCGATATTCATTGCTGAATTAGCTGATAAGACCCAGTTAGTGGGAATGAGCATGGCAGCAAAAACCGGCAAACCGATCAGTGTATGGCTTGGCTCAGTATCAGCATATGTCATAGTGACCATCATATCAGTTCTTTTGGGTACATTATTGAGCAAGTATATAAAACCTGAAATCATAAGATACAGCGGGGGCGTCATCTTTATTATCATCGGTATTTTCATCTTATTTGATAAAATCTAATCCACACACAGATGAAAAATTATGGAAAATTTAGTATCAATTTGAATGTCCGTTTACTTACCTTCTATTTAAGTTTTTCAATATATAGAATCCCTCTTTTTGACTGAATGGAGGCAAAGCGGCGAGATGATGCAATTGCTTCTTGCTTTGGCATAGCCCTTTGGGTTATTTTTCAAAAATCCCGCCCGTCCAACAGTCGCAGTCAGGCGGCTTTAGCCAGCTTCGCTGTCTTTCGCACTGCCTTTTTTGTGACTGTTTACCCCTTAGAATTTTGATTGTTATTAAAAAACAAATGTTGTATAATGTGGTCTAATGTTGGATAAAACAATATATTAAAAACAGAGGTAATTTATGCTACTTAAAGGATATTTAACTGTCGAGCAGGTTGCAAAACAATTAGGATTATCTGGATACCGAATTCGCGAACTTATTCGTGAGAAGAAAATTCGTGCAGTTAAGATCGGACAATGGCGGATAAAACCAGAGGACTTGGAAAACTTTTTAAGGTCAAGAAGCAATCTCTAATCATTCATAGGGGTTGCGTGGTGATAATTTATGTCCATACAGGAAGCAAACTGGAACAATTTTAAAGCAAAGTTTAACGGTAAAGAGCAAAAGTCTTTCGAGTGGCTTTGCTATCTCTTGTTTTGCAAAGAATTCAACAAAAACACAGGAATATTTAGATATAAAAATCAAGCTGGAATAGAAACCGAGCCTATTGAACATAATGGTCAAATGATAGGGCCTCAGGCAAAATTCTATGAAACAAAGATTAGTAAGAATAAAGACGACATAAAAGATTCTATTGAAACGGCAAAGAAAAAGAATGGTAATCTTAACAAAATCATATTTTATATAAATCAGGAGTTTTCAGAAAGCAGCAAAAAAGGCAAAAAAGACCCTGTATATAAAATCGAGATAGAAAAGCATGCTAAATCTCTTGGCGTGGAAATAGATTGGAAAAGTAAAAGCTTTTTTGACTCTCCATTTGTCTGTCAAGATAACGCCGTAATAGCACAGCATTTTTTTAGCTTAGGCAAGAGTGTGATTGATTTCTTAAATGAGTTAACTCGACACACGGAAGCTATCCTTACAGCTATAAATTCAAAAATAACCTTCAGAAATAGTGAAATAAAAATAGATATGGCACAGAATAAAAAAATGCTACAAGATGTCTTGACTACTTCTCCTATGGCTATTTTAAGCGGTGGGGCGGGAGTAGGGAAAACCGCCCTCATTAAGGATTTTTATCATTCAATCAAAGATAGAGCTCCTTTTTACATCTTTAAAGGTGTCGAATTTTGCATTTCTAACATAAATCAACTTTTTACACATTATGGATCATTTACCCTATCGGATTTCATGAAAGAACACCAAGATTTCGAGGAAAAATACATAATAATCGACTCTGCTGAAAAGTTATCTGATATTCAAGATAAAGAAGTTTTTCAAGAATTTTTGTCCACTTTGCAAATTAACAAGTGGAAAGTTATGTTTACAACAAGGCACAGCTATTTGGACGATTTAAGATTCCAGTTTATTGAAATTTATCGTGTTCACTGCCACCCAGTAAATATCGAAAATCTTACATCGGCACAACTTGTTAAGATTTCGAAAAAATATAGTTTTAATTTACCAAAGAATGAGAGGTTGCTTGATCTTTTACGAATCCCTTTCTATCTAAATGAATATCTACAAAATTATGATAGCTTAGGAAACACAATAAGTTATTCGGATTTTAAAAGTCTATTATGGAACAAACAAATATCTAAAACTTCATACCAGAAGAATAACATGCATATAAAAAGGGAAGAATGCTTTTTAGCAATTGCACATAAGAGGGCGGTTGAGGGAAACTTTTTTGTAAAGACTAAGGATTTCGATGATGAAGTTTTACGAAGTCTTGAGAATGATGAAATTATAAAACATGATTCTAACGCAGGGGGCTTCTTCATTACCCATGACATTTATGAAGAGTGGGCATTGGATAACATTATTGAAAGAACATTTTTAAGCTCAAATGATTACAAAGACTTCTTAAAGGAAATAGGAAGTTCTTTGCCGATTCGGCGAGCCTTTCGGAACTGGCTTTCAGAGAAACTATTTAATAATGAAAACGAAGTAAAAACATTTATTGAATCTACAATCATTGATGATGCGATTGAGAGCCATTGGAAAGACGAAATTTATGTATCAGTATTGTTATCCGATTATGCAGAAGCTTTTTTCAACCTATTCAAAGATAAGCTTTTAGAAAATAACCAAGCTCTCTTGGTGAAAATTATTTTCTTGCTGAGAATCGCTTGTAAAGAAATTGATGAGGACTTGCTCAATATTTTTGGTATTCAGAAAACAGCATGGAGTGCATTGAAAACTATTTTCATCAAACCAAAAGGTCGAGGATGGGAAAGCACGATCAATTTTATATATAAGCATAAAGACGATTTAGGATTACAAAGAATGAATATAATTCTTCCTATGCTTGCTGATTGGAATAACAAAAATAAAGTGGGCGAAACTACAAAACAGGCGAGCCAGATAGCGTTATATTATTATAACGAAATCATACAAGAACAGTCCTACCATATCTCGGGAGACAAGAAAGAGCAATTAATAAGAATTATTTTGCAAGGCTCATCAGAAATTAAGGATGAGTTGAAAGCTATCTTTGATGAAGTTATCTCTAATAAGGCAGTTAAACGTAGAGATAGATATTACGCTCTTATTAAGCCAATTTTAACATCTCTCACTGATTCCTTCGAGGTAGTTAAAGCTCTGCCGAATTATGTAATAAAATTAGCAGATATTTATTGGTTTCATAATCCCGATAAATTAGATGATGATTATAGATATTCAAGAAGAATGGACATGGAAGATTACTTTTGTATTTCATCAAGGCATTATGACTATTTCCCTGCAAGCGCATTTCAAACACCTATATACCAGCTTTTAAGAATAGCTCCTAAAGAAACAGTGGACTTCATTTTGTCATTTACAAATAAAACTGTGGAATGCTATGTGAAATCTGAACTTGATGGGGAAATAGAACAAGTAGACGTTTTTGTCGATAAAAATCAAGAGATAAAGCAATACATAAGTAACAGGCTTTGGTGCATGTATCGGGGTACTCAAGTTGCTCCATATCTTCTTAAGTCTATGCATATGGCACTCGAGAAATGGCTCCTTGAGGCTACAAAATCAGCCTCAAAAGAGGCTATTGAAGGCTGGTGCCTATACCTTATAAAAAAATCTAAATCTGCATCAATAACCGCAATGGTTGCAAGTATAGTTTTGGCCCAATCTTCAAAACTTTTCAGTATTGCCAAAATACTTTTCCAGACCAAGGATTTTTTTCTATATGATACCAGCCGGCTTTTATTGGATGAACAAGCAAAATTTCAGTATTCGATAGGTTACGGACCTAATTATGAACATCAAATATATCAAGATAAGAGAATTAAAACTTGCGATGATATCCATAGAAAGTACTCCCTCGAGCATTTAGCGTTGAATTATCAGTTGTTCAGAACAAAAGAAGAGAGTGAAGAGGAGGTTAAGGAAAGACAGAAAATCATATGGGACATATTCGATAAATATTATGCAGAACTTCCAGATAAATCATCAGAAACAGACTCTGACAAAACATGGAAACTATATTTAGCGAGAATGGACAGAAGAAAAATGAGTCCAGAAATTGAGAAGACAGACAATGGTGCTTTGATTAAATTCAATCCTGAAATTGATCCTGAATTGAAAAAGCATAGTGAAGATACTATTCAAAAAATTTCCGAGAAGATGAAGTATGCAGGTTTGCAGGTATGGGCAGATAGCAGATTCAGAGGAGAAAATGAGACCTATGAGAAGTATTCTCAGTATGAATCTAATCCAAAGCAGGTAATTACGGAAGCAAAGGAGATATTTGAAGGGCTTAAAATCAAAAAAGAGGAAGAGTATTCTCTGTTTAACCATTCAGTACCTGCCTATGCTTGCTCTGTTTTAATGCGTGATTTTTATAACAAACTTGATTCAGATGAAAAAGAATTCTGCAAAGAAATAATTATTGGATATGCATCTATACCCTTGATGACAGAGGGGTATATGTATCAAATTTCTGATGGCACAGAAGCCGCGATTGCTCTTTTGCCTAATCTTATAGAGCATTTTCACAGAGATAAGCAAAATATTAAAATGTTGCTGTTTAGATTATTGCTTATTCCGTCGCGAGAAATATCAACATTTGCTGCAAGAGGCATTTTGCATAAGTTATGGAAAATAAATTTTAACGACGCTAACTCTATGTTTTTGGGATATCTATTGCTATCACCAAATCATTATGCACTTATTGATAAAAGAAGAAAGGAGAATTATAAAAAGAAACACTACGGCGATTTAAGAATCCAGGTCTCTAAAGCATTTCAGAAAAAGTACAAGAAGGAGCTTGAAAGGATTGCCAAGAACGAAATTTCCTATGATGAATTAGATGGTTTAGAAAAGTTAGATTTAGAAATTCTAAAGACGGCGTTTGAGATATTGCCTTTAAAAACAACTAGCAAGGACCATAAAAAATTCTTAAGTGTAATTTTTCCCATTTTTGCAAAGAAAATTTTACAGGATGATCATGAGGACAGAATTGATTATACTCTAAGGCATAGATTCTTAGAAAAGTTTGCATATTTTATCTTAAATCTCCCAAAAAAAGAAATAAAAACATATTTGCAGCCTTTTATTGAGAATTTTTACTGCTCAAGAGAAATGTCTGAATTCTTTCAGGAATTTATATATGCGGAAGATAGGCTGTCCAAATATAATGAATTCTGGACAGTATGGAATTCATTCTATGGAAAGGTATCAGACTCATGTAAAAACCAAAGCAGTTATTATGCAAAAGATGTTATAAGTAGTTATCTATTAGCAGGAGTTCATTGGAATGAAAAAGCAAAAAAATGGCATACCCTTAAAGAACGAGAGAAAATATTCTATAAAAAAGTATCAGAAGAAATGGGCCAACACCCAACCGTTTTATATTCCATTTCAAAAGTCCTAAATGATATAGGTAGCAATTTTATTCAAGATGGATTGACCTGGATAAGCCATATCTTAAACAATAACAAACAATTAATTTCAGAAGAGCTAGATACAAACACTATTTTTTATATTGATACATTTATCAGACGATATATTTTACAAAATCGTCTACATATAAGGAAGTCATTATTAGTTAAGAACCAAGTTATTATTATTCTGAATTTCTTGATAGAGAGAGGTTCAATAGTAGGATATTTGTTAAGGGATGATATTTTGTGAAAGAATGAATATAAATAAATTATAATGATGCAGAATTGTTTTAAGAGAATCGTTTATGATGAATAAAAAAGAGTCTTCAGAACGATATATTGGCACACAGTTTATACCGCCCACGCTTATTAAAGCCGGGTGGAATGTAGAAAAACAAATTCGCGAAGACGTATTCTTCGCTGAAGGTTATATTTTTGTTAAGGGCAATAAAAAGTATCAGTTTCGAACGTAAAATAATCATTCCTTTGGCAATCGCATCATCTTGCTGCCTTACCCCAGTCACTCAAAAATAGGAATTTTTTATATTGTACAATCTCTATAGAAGGTCATCCAAAAGGTTTAACATAGACTTTAGGCCGGCATATGAATGAAATCAAATCTTGGCTAAAGCCTGATCCAGATCCTTACATAAATCATCAGCGTCTTCGATACCTATGGAAAGCCTTAACGTCTGGGGCTTGAACCTAGATTTTCTTTTATCCTCATCCGAAACATCCATATGAGTGTGAAACCAAGGACTTTCTGCCAGGGATTCGACTCCGCCCAAAGAAACGGCTAATCCAAATATGTGAAGGTTATTAAGAATGGCGTAGGCTTCCTTTTTCTCTCCTTTAGGGTCAAATGTGATCATGGAACCAGGGCCTTTACACTGCTTCTGAAAAATCTCCCATTCCGAACTCTCTTTGTCATAAAAATCAGGGTAAATAATTCGTTCGATTTTATCATGTCCCTTCAGGAATCGGGCAATTTTCTTCGCATTTTTCTGGGCCTTCAGTACTCTTTCTTCCAGAGTATCCAGAGACCTAAAAAGAAGCCATGCATCAAAAGCAGATGGGGTTGGGCCCGTGCTTATACGAACTGACTGGATTTTAAAAGCTCTTTTTTTGTCCCTGTCTATCACAAAGCCTGCAATCAAATCAGAATGACCCCCTATGGACTTTGTTCCTGAATAAACAACAATATCAGAGCCATGCATAAATGGATGTTGTAAAATGGGAGACATAAATGTGTTATCCACAGCCAAAAGAGCATCTGTATTCTCATGAGCAAGGTCCGCCACTTTTTGAATGTCAACCATGGCTAAACTCGGATTGGCAGGTGTCTCAATAAAAAACAACTTCACTGTATCCGCATGTTTTTTCAGGGCATCTTCCACCTGATTCAAATCAGTGGCATCCACAGGAACCACATTTATACCCAACCTTTCCGGAACCATATGTCTCAATAAATGATCTGTACCACCATAGACAGGGTATCCGAAAATCAATGTATCTCCGGGTTTGCATAACGTGAGCACTGTGGTGAATATGGCTGAAAGCCCACTCGGGAAATAAACAGCCGTAGGATCTTCGGTTCCCTGTTCTAGACACTGAATGCGGTCGCACAGCATAATAAAATTAGGATTTGATACTCTGGTATAAATAGGCCATTCTTCATCCGGAGATAAGGGAGGCTCAAATCCATAAGACCTTCGAAACATATGCTCCAGTTTTTCCGCATCTTCAGTGGCAAAAGTTGATACTGCAAAAATAGGGGGGCGCACTGCCCCCATGCTTAAGAACGGGTCATAACCAACATGCGCTGCCCTTGTCTTCGCTTTCCACTCCTTGGGAGGCTTTTTCCAATTACTTTTTCCCATAAAAATATCTCCTCTACATATCAAATTTTATATTTTTTATCTATCTTGAGACTAATTTTTTAAGCCCACAATGTCAAGAAAAATAAGGCAATCATCAAGCATTCTCCGCTGGTACAAGCGAGCATAAGGGAATGTTGAGATCTCTGGAAGGAAGCAAAGCCATAACTGTACTTCTCTTTGATTTGCATTCCGTCAAAAATTATTGATAATAGGGTAAAAAAGGAGGTTTTTATGAAGAACTCATGTCTCAAACCTTTTGTTTTCATCATTACGTTTCTCTTTATCACAAACCTGGGTCTTTTAGCCAAAGTCGAACCCGGACTCTTATCCGGGCTTAAGGCCCGGAGCATAGGTCCTTCCAGCATGAGCGGCCGAATAGGAGCTGTGGATTCAGTGGCGTCGAATCCTGATATCATTTATGTGGGTGCGGCCACGGGAGGAGTATGGAAATCAACCGACGCTGGTTTCACTTGGGAACCCGTATTTGACGACCAACCTGTATCTTCTATAGGCGCTATAGCCATCAATCAATCCAACCCCAATATTGTATGGGTAGGCACAGGAGAAGCGGCTCCCCGAAACAGTTGTGGTGTGGGCCACGGTGTGTATCTCAGCGTAGACGCAGGCAAAAACTGGAAACTCCTAGGACTTGAGAAGACAGAAAAGATCTCGAAAATACTTTTAAACCCCAATGATCCTGATACAGCTTATGTCGCAGCCCTTGGCACTACCTGGGGGGAAAATCCTGAACGGGGTGTATTTAAAACTGTGGATGCAGGAAAAACCTGGGAAAAAGTCCTTTACGTCAATGAAAAAACAGGAGCAGCGGACATGGCGATGACTCCTGATAATCCGAATAAAATCATAGCCGCTATGTGGGAGCACAGACGGTGGCCCTGGTTTTTCAAATCAGGCGGGCCGGGAAGCGGCCTCTATTTGACCGTAAACGGAGGTAACGACTGGAAAAAATTGACTGATAAAGACGGACTCCCCAAAGGAGAGCTGGGCAGAATAGGAGTCGCTTTTTCAGCAAACAAACCTCAAATGGTTTATGCCCTGGTCGAAGCAAAGGATAACGTCCTGCTACGCTCAGAAGATGGGGGTTATAGCTGGCAAATCGTAAACAATAAGGAAGATGTGTCCAATCGTCCTTTCTATTATCAGCGGATCTGGGTCAATCCTGTGAATGAAAATATTATCTACATGCTTCATTCCAGAATGATGGTGAGTGAGGACGGAGGAAAAACTTTCACAAACCTCCCTTCATTCTCACAGGCCCACTCTGATTTCCATGCCTTATGGGTCCATCCCGATGGAGAGAGGATGATCGTAGGAAACGACGGAGGAGTCGTGATCAGCGTCAACCGCGGCAAAACCTGGCGCTTTGTGGAAAATCTTCCTATTGGCCAGTTTTACCATGTCAGTTTTGATATGGAAGTTCCTTACAATCTCTATGGGGGTCTCCAGGATAACGGGTCATGGATGGGACAGGCATACGCACTCAAAGAAAGAGGCATATACAATTATTTGTGGAAAACAGTCGGAGGAGGCGACGGTTTTGATACCGAACCGGATCCAGAGAAAACAGGCGCCGGATACGGTATGTCTCAAGGCGGGAACCTTTACTATTTTGACATAACCACCGGAACAAGCCGGGATATTGTTCCCACTGAATCTGATGTCAAGCATCGTTACAACTGGAATGCCGGGTTTGCTGTTAATCCATTTGATCCCAAAACCATATACCTCGGCAGCCAGTTTGTACATCGCAGCAGAGATAAAGGCCAAACCTGGGAAATCATAAGCCCTGACATGACTTCCAACGACCCTGAAAAACAGAAACAAACCGAAAGCGGAGGATTGACTCTGGATGTCACCAATGCTGAAAATCACACCACCATTATGTGCATTGCTCCCAGCCCAGTTCAAGAAGGTGTCATATGGGTAGGTACAGATGACGGAAACCTGCAGCTGACCCGTGACGGAGGGGAAACATGGCAGTTGGTCTCAAAAGAACTCACCTCAGGAAAAAAAGGAATGGCCCCGCCCTGTACCTGGATCCCCCATGTGGAAGCTTCTAAATTTGATGCGGCTAGAGCTTATGTCGTGTTTGATGACCACAGAAGAGCTAACTGGACTACATACGTCTATGTCACGAACGACTTTGGTAAGACCTGGAAGAGTCTTTACACTCCGGAAATCGATGGATTTTGTCATGTGATAGAAGAAGATACGGTCAACGAGAATCTATTATTTTTAGGGACGGAGTTTGGATTGTATGTCACTTTTGATACAGGAAAAAGCTGGATTAAATGGACCCATGGACTTCCAACCGTGCCTGTCAGAGATCTGGCTGTCCACCCAAGAGAAAACGATCTGATTATTGCGACCCATGGACGTTCCTTATACATTCTTGATGACATATCCCCGCTTCGAGAAATCTCAGATCAGGTGATTGAGAAAAAACTCCATCTTTTTAAAGTCCCTGACGCCACTCAGTTTCAAAGAGGAAGTCTCACATCTTTTATGTGTCCCGGAGACACGGCATTTATGGGAGAAAACAAAAGATTCGGCGCCTGCATCACATATTATCTCATCCCCAGTGAGAAAAAAGAGCAAGAACCTCAAAAAACATCTGATCAAACCTTGACACAGAGAAGGAGGCCTGAAACAAGCGCCTCCGGAGTCAACATCATTATTGAAGATAAAGGCGGAAACCAGGTAGCTGAAATGAAAGGAACTGAAGAAAAAGGCATAAACCGGGTGTACTGGAACTTTCGAGAAACCACAGCAGATGACTCAGAAGAATCCGGCCGTTCACGATACAGGCGAGGTGGAATGGAAGTCCTTCCGGAAGAATATAAAGTAACAATAAAATACGGAGACCAAGAAGAACCCGATTCCTTTGAAATCAAAACAGATCCCCGCATCGACATTGACCCTGATGTGCTTAAACAAAATCACACGATGGGTAAAAAAGCCCAGAAACTAACGGAAACCGTTACGCAAGCAAACAACCGCATTGAAGAAACTCAAAAGGCCTTGAAAGTCATCCAACAGAACATTCAGTCTTCTGAAAACGAGAATAAAAAAGAGCTGTTGAAAGAGGTAGAAAATCTGGAGAAAAAACTTAAAGAGCTTTCAGAAATTCTTGATCCCACTCCTGCAAAACAAGGCATTGCTGACCTTTCAGCCGGACTCAGAAGACAGGTCATGAGTGCGGTTTGGGGAATCATGGGAGCAGGATACCGGCCCATTACCCAGGCATCTCAAGTCAAATATGAAAAAGCAAAAACAAAGCTCAATGAATTCCTGGAAAAGTTCAATCCTTTCTTTCAAGAAGATATCAAGAATTTCAAAAAGCTTCTCTCTGAGTCGGATTTTTCACTGTTAAAAACCTATGAAGCCCTGAAGATAAAGGAAGAAAAAGAATCATAAGAACAAAAAACCAAACGCTAAAGAAATTCCTGGGTAAAAGAAATGAAATCCATTGGTTCGCCTGTATTTAAACAATACTTTCTTCCCGGGTTTGTATTCCAATCCGTGGTTATTGCCGGAGGCTATGGAACCGGAAGGGAACTCATTGAATATTTTCTCAAATACGGACCTCTGGGTGGTATCCTGGGCATGTTTCTTGTCACTACCCTCATCTGGTCCCTGATCCTTGCTGTTACGTTTGAATTCTCCCGTAAATTCAAAGCCTATGATTACCGAACTTTCTTTATAAAACTGCTGGGCCCTTTCTGGATAATTTTTGAGATTCTCTATTTTGTCATGTTGTTTCTGGTGTTAGCTGTTATCGGTTCTGCAGCAGGTGTCATTCTCAAAGACAATTTCGGCCTCCCTTATATGTTAGGCGTATTCCTCATGCTCGCAGCCGTAGGATTCCTGACTTTTAAAGGAAGAAATCTGATAGAAAATTTTCTCTCCTCCTGGTCTGTTCTTCTGTATCTGACCTATGGAGCTTTTTTAGTCATGAGCTTTTTGAAATTCGGCCCTGAAATCCAAAAAAATCTATCTTTATCTCTCATCAAATCCTCGTGGATGCTGGGAGGTTTTAAATACGCCTTGTATAACATGGGTATCATACCTGCTGTTTTATTCTGTTTAACCCATATCAAAACAAGAAAACAAGCCCTTTCAGCAGGGCTTGTAGGCGGTCTCATTGGGATCATTCCGGGATTTCTCTTTTATATGGCCGTTTTGGGACATTACCCGGACATCCTGCCTGAACCTATTCCGGCACTCTTTGTACTTAAAGAGATCAATGCTCCCCTCTTCATGATTCTCTTCCAAATCGTTCTTTTCGGCACTCTCATAGAAACAGGCACTGGCTTTATTCATGCTGTTAACGAGCGAATCCAAGCTTCCCTTGCCCTCAGGGGAAAGAAGCTCCCCCGCTGGATGAGGCCCTTGATTGCTTCGGGATTGATCATCATAAGTATAGGTCTCTCAAGCTTCGGCTTGATCAATCTGATTGCCAAAGGATATGGAAGCATAAGCTGGGGATTTTTCGCTGTTTTTATTATCCCTCTTCTAACCCTGGGAATCTATAAAATAACAAAATCCAAATCTTAGTCCCCTTAAGCTAAAGCCTGGTTATTCACGAGTCGAGATGGCTGCGCATGGAGGAAGGTCTTTCATGGCTTTCAATCCGGAAGAGGCCTGTAAGACCTTTGGAATGGAGTTGACAGTCACGGCAACCGTTCCGATATCACCGTGAATACCCCCTATGATCTTCTGATGAATGTCAGGTACTCCTGTTATGAAGATCTCATCATATTCTTCATCTACAGCAGCATGGGCATTAAACACCAATGTAATGACTTCTTTGCCATCAATCTTTCCGAAAGCCGTACTGGACAATCCAACAACTTTTCCGGACTTGATTCTTCCTAATCCCGTGTCCACATCACTTTCACCCAACACAGGGATGGGAGGGGCTTCCACGGCTTCATCCAGATTCCAGCCTAATCCATCGGCTATCATATATATGGATTCCAGCAAGCCCACATGACCGGTTATTTCTTTCTTCTCTATTTTTTTATGGAATTCCTTCTGAGATAACCCGGTCCCTACTTTTTTCTGAAAAGGAATCCTTCGTTTTGAAGAATCCATCATTCGAATAACCCTGACCCGGCTGACTTCCAAACACGGCGCTGTGAGAACAAGAGGAAGCGTATCCATGAGAAATCCAGGGTTGATCCCTGTGCCGGTAACCGTTACCTCTTTTTTCTTTGCCAGCCTGTCAATCTTATCAGCTCCTTCAGGTTCGCTGCGCCAGGGAAATGAAAGCTCCTCACAGGTAGAAATCACATTTAAACCAGCCTCCACACAGAGGACTATCTGAGAAGCCACATCTTTGAGGTATGAGGTAGTGGCAACCACAGCAGCCTGAGCCTTTTTATTTGACAGGACTTTTTCCGCATCCTTTTCTATTATTATGCCTATCTTTTTTTTATCAGGAAAAAGCTCGCCTAAATCCTTCCCCACTAGATCAGGGGCTGTATCAACAGCTCCCTTGATCTCAAAACTTTTCTTGCTGTATACAGTATGGGCTATTTTTCTTCCCATAACACCGCAGCCATAGATGATAACACCTATCTTGTCCATTTCTGTGATCCTTCTATTATCCTTTTATTTATAACAAATCCTGAACATGATACTCTCTCCATTTCCGGGCTATTCTTTCAACGGCATCTAAAGATGCCTGTATCTCCTTTTCTTGATGAGACATGGAAATAGCTCCGTACCCATGGAAAGTATGGAATCCTTCCACTATCATAGCAAACTTAAAGGCCTTTTCCCTCAATTCCACATCACTCACCTCAGGATTCCAAACCTGCTCCGGAGAAGTCACCTTATCAATGTTTGTGCGCAGAAACTGAACTCCGATAAGAGAACTGTTATCCGCAATGTCTTCTCCCTTCCCCGTGCATTTCACATTGAATCCATAAGTTAAAAAGATTTCCTCAACACTCGTCCTGACTTTAGCTCCGAGTTTCCCTATTCGAGGATATATCTCAGACTCATGAGCAACAAGATGCTCGATATAAGTGGCACCGGCCAGCATAGAGGCGGGATGACCGGAAAAAGTCCCTCCTTCGAATTTGACCCGATCCTCTTTTCCGGCATCAGGGCTACACAGAGACAAAATGGCCTCCTCTCCTGCAACCGCACTGACCGGCATTCCTCCACCAATGGCTTTCCCGAATACCGTTAATTCAGGCTTTATTCCATATAAAATCTGAACCGGACCCGCATGGAACCTGAATCCTGACACAACTTCATCAAAGATCAAAACAGCACCGTATTTTTTGGTCAGGTCCCTGGCTCTCTGAAGATAGTCCTTGGAAGAAAAAATAAAACCCCCTGCCCCTATAAAAGGTTCTATAATAAAACACGCGATCTGTTCTCCATACTTTTTAAACACACTTTCAAGGTCAGGTATATCATTAAAACAGGTTACTAATACCATGGAATCAGCCAAAGGTGGAAGACCCGCGGATTCGATCTGATTCAATCCACCCTGGTAAGAAGAAATCCCCTTTAATGCATACGGATGCGCCCCATGCCAGCCTCCGCCTACTTTCAATACTTTTTCTCTCTTTGTATATGCTTTGGCCATCATCACAGCATACATGGAAGCTAATGTGCCGCTGGTCGTAAACCTGATTTTATCCGCTTTTGTCCTGTTCAGAATAAGTTCTGCCAGTTTTCTCTGAGCATATTCGGGGAAGCCGGTTTCAAGTCCCTGGCCGTTATTGAAACAATCCTTTAATGTATCAACAACAATATCCGGATTGTGTCCCAGAATATTTGCAAAATGGCCCTGCCAGAAGTCAATATAAGCATTCCCGTCTTCATCCCAGATTTTCGATCCCTTGCATTTAACCGGATAAATGGGAAAGGGAGGAAAAAGCCTGAGATTATGACTTCCCCCTCTGATTTGATAACGGGAAGCCGATGAATAAATCAGTCCTGATTTCCTGTTCTTCGAGGAATATTCCTCTGTTAGTATTTCCATAAATTCACTGCGCTTCATTGCTTCTTTCCTTGCTCAGTTTAAAATATAATGCTAGAGACTTAAAGTCACTCTTTTTCTCTCTTTTCGTTACCAGAACAGGATATATAAAACAATCGTAACCGCTATGACTCCCAATCCAAGCCACAGCACCGACGGTGTGGGTTTCATATCAAATTCCTTGCGAACCGGCATCACCTTGAGCTTCTTTAGCGGTTTTACTAGAGTCAGTACAGTCATGACAGCAATGATGACTATAAAAGTGATGGCCATTCGGTTGAGAAAAGCAATGGACACGATAGTCAAACCCCAATTATTGAACAGCGGTACATTACCGAAGAATATCAAGAGAATGGCATAGACTATGGGATTTAAAATCAGAGCCCAGAGGCCGGCTGACTCAGGAGCCTTTTTGAAAATCAATCCAAATGCAAATGCTGCCAGAATACCCGGTGAAATAAAGCCCTGGAATTCCTGGATATAAGTAAAAATTCCCTGAAGACTGGGATGGTCAAGAGCCGGAGCGATCAGACAGCCTATGACCACAAAAAGCATGGTCATGATCCGCCCTGTCCCTATAACCATCTTTTCCGAAGCATCTTTTTTCCAGCGCCGTTTGAATAGATCCATAGTGAAAATGGTGGAAGCTGAATTCAGCATGGAGGCAAGAGAGCTGATCACAGCTCCGGCAATAGCCGCAAAAATAAACCCCCTCACTCCTACAGGGATCAGATTCCTTATGAGCAGAGGATAAGCGGCATCTGTGGTGGCACCAGGCGCGGTCAGCTGATCTGTATATAACTGAAAAGCCATTATTCCAGGAAATATGATAATAAAAGGTATGATCAATTTAAGACCTGCAGCAAATATGACCCCAAGCTGGCCCTGCCGCAGGTTTTTAGCAGCAAGAGTTCTCTGGCATATGTATTGATTAAGACCCCAGTAATAAAAATTAGGAATCCACAAACCGATAACCAAGGCAGTCCAGGGAAGAACTGAATGGTCTTTTGGAAGAACCATATGAAGCTTGTCTGCATTCACTTCCAAAAAACTCCCGAGACCTCCCACAGCATGAAGGCCAAGAAAAAGAGTGATGGCGCCTCCCACAATAAGGGCTGTCCCCTGAAAAAGGTCAGCCCAGGCTACAGCTTTAAGCCCTCCCCATGTTGTATAAAGCGCGGCAATCCCTCCAATCAGCCACACAGCATGAGTCATTTTAAGGCCGAAAATAGTATGAAGAGTCAAGCCGCCGGAATAGATGACCGCAGAAATCGTGACAAAAACATAAATCAGCATGGTATAAAAGGCCATAAGGCCCCTTGCCGCTGAATTATATCGATATTCCAGATATTCAGGGATAGTGAAAATGCCGCTTCTCAAAAATTTCGGAAGGAAGAACAATCCCACAAGAACAATGCATATGGCCGCCATCCACTCATAACTGGCAACTGCCATTCCTGCAATCCCAGCACCCTGTCCGGACATTCCCACAAAATGTTCAGTGGATATATTGGCAGCTATCAGCGAAAGGCCTATGAAAGGCCAAAGAAGCCCCCGGCTTGCAAGGAAAAAATCCTCTCCGGTCTCTCTTTTCCGGCTCTTATAAAGACTGACTCCGACAACCACGGCAAAAAAGAGAAGGAATAAGCTAATATCAAAAAAAGTAAGCTCCATGTTATCTCCCCTTATCAGTGTTTGTGTGTTTCGGACTATTCATGCGTCATTTTCTATTAATGATTGGCACTCATAATTGACTGTTTAATTTAATCTCTTCTCCCTTAAAAAGCAAATTTTTTATTCTTGATTAATCATTTTTGAGAATGTATAGTTAACCTTCAATACTATTTGTAATTAATGAAAAATTTTTAACTAAGAAGCGTCATAATATAATAATTATGAAAACAGTCGTCATACTTTCCATGCCTAGGAGCGGTTCTTCTCTTCTTTCCGGAGTCCTTTACCACCTGGGAGTCTGGATGGGAGAAGAAGACAACATGAAAATAGGCAAGCATCTGAATAAATTCGGATGTTACGAGAATCAAGAGTTTATCGGATTTAATGAATACATGCTCTTCAAGTCCAAAAGACTTTTGGACCAGGCACAAAGGCTTAACCAAAGCGATGGTCTCGTAGAAAAGGCGGTCAAGGACCATGAAGAACGGATCATAGAAATCATTCGAAAAAACGAAAGGGAACTCTGGGGCTTTAAAAATCCCACTATGATATACACCCTCCCTTATTTTCATCATCATCTCAAAAACCCCTACTACATCAGTTTAAAACGCGATTCTAAAAGTATCGCAAATTCTCTAAAAAGAGCCGCGAAATTCAAAAACTGGCTTCCTGAAATGAGACATGAATTCCTCTACTTCTCTCTAATCGAAAAGCTTCAGATCATAATGCGCTTCATTAAAGTCTTTTTAAAATCTGGTTTTATCTTCACACATGAATCCCTTTATGAAGAAATCGCAGAAGATGGTTACAGAAGAATAGACGATTTCCTCAAAGATAAAAGACACATTGACCTGAAACTCATTGACCTCCTGGAAGACTCTGAGAATACCCTCAGAAAAATCATTGATTTCCTTGGCATGACTCCATCCGAGAAGCAAATAAGAGCCGCTTTGAGTTTCATAAGGCCTGATTTAATAAAATCCTGAAAACAAGGCGTGATAATGTTGAATGAAATCTTTTATGAAATGTTCAAGCAGATGCCCAGGCAGGGCCCTGGCAAGTCAGGCTACACAAAAAAGGCGCTCTCTTTTTGCACAATCCCTGATTCTCCTCAAATCCTTGATATCGGATGCGGCACAGGAGCTCAAACACTTTCTCTTGCTGAAAACACTGACGGCCGGATCACAGCTGTGGACAACTACGGGCCTTTTCTTGAAGAACTGAGAAAAAAGGCAAAAAAATCAGGGCTTTATGAAAAGATCCAGATTATCCAGAGCGATATGAACCAACTTGCTTTGCAACAAAAATTCGACCTCATCTGGTGTGAGGGCGCCATTTTTGTTATAGGTTTTGACAAAGGATTGAGAGAATTTAAAGAGCTTTTAAAACCGGGAGGGTTCATGGCCCTTACAGAAGTAGTATGGACAAAGGAAAATCCACCCCCGGGAGCTGTCGCATATTGGGAAAAAGAATATCCGGCGATTACTGATGTTCCTGGTAATATCAATATCATACGCTCAGCAGGATATGACCTCGTCCATCATTTCATCATGCCCCAGGACGCCTGGGATGAATTCTACTCGGCTCTGGAAGGCATCACCATCCAGATGCAGAAGAAATACAAAAACAACAAGGAAGCGGAAAAAATCATTGACTATGCTGTCAAAGAGATTGAAGCCTATGAAAAGTTCAGTGAATTTTACAGCTATGCTTTTTTTGTCATGAGAAATTAACACCCAGAACAGATGAAATTCAATCCTCCGGATTCGGCTCATATGAGAGAATATCCCCTGGCTGACAATCCAGAGCTTTACAAACAGCATCCAGAGTGGAAAACCGGATAGCCCGGGCATGTCCCTGCTTGAGAATGGATAGATTTTGAACGGTTATTCCGACTTTTTCCGAAAGCGCTGTTAAGGTCATTTTCCTTTTAACCAGCATAAGGTCCAGATTGATTTGAATAGACATTGTGCACCGCTTATATGGTAAGATTTTTTTCTTTCTGGAGCTCTAATCCTGATTCAAACACTTTCGCAATGACCAGGATCCCTAATCCTATTATTAACAGTTTAATAAATCCGTCCCAGATTAAGTCTATAAAACCGGCAGAACTGAAGGTGCTATCAAATCCTCGCATCAAGATTTTCCCCAGAATATCAATGGGTATGAGAACAAAGACAGCATAGGCGATATTTTTAATACGCTGGACATTGGCCACTTCAAATGGAGATTTTGCTTTGATTGAGCGGAGTATTTTCCGGAGATAAAAGATGATCAGCACAAAAATGATTGAGTTAAAAAATCCGGTCAGAGAAATCCCGGTCTGGATCATAATGCTTTTAACTCCCCCTGACTTTGTGATGATAACAAAACCCATCACAAGGGCCAGAACCAGTCCCACAACAGCGAGGATCCAAATAATATCGACCATGAGAGAAAAAGCCCTGACATATGAAGGTTGATCTTCTTTTTTGTTTCCTTTCATTCATCACTCCTTTTTCTCTAAAATAAGTGATGATTTATCGTTTGTCAAGTAATTTTTATTGTTTTTCATTAACCTATTAACGCTAATCAATACTTTCCGGGAAAGAACCGCCCTTGATTTTATTCCTGATTGATACGTAGAGAAAATTTTTCTATTTGTTCTTAACGTATTTGTCGAACCACTCAAACATCTCAGCCAGAACATGGAAGACAGATTCTTCAGCTCTGTAGCCATGGCTCTCATGAGGCAGCATCACCAGCCGGACCGTTGCTCCATGGCCCTTCAACGCATGGAACAGGCGCCTCGATTGGATGGGAAATGTTCCGGAATTGTTGTCTTTTTCACCATGGATGAGAAGAATGGGCTCATTGATTGTATCCGCATGCATAAACGGGGATATCTTGAAGTATATCTCCGGTGCCTCCCATAAGGTTCTCCGCTCGCTCTGGAACCCAAAAGGCGTCAAAGTCCGGTTATAGGCTCCGCTCCGGGCAATCCCAGCAGCAAATAGGTCACAATAGGCCAGGAAATTCGCTGTCATAAAGGCTCCGTAGCTGTGTCCCCCGACTCCTACCCTTTCAGGATCAATAATACCCTCGGCATCCAAATAATCAATGGCTGCCTTGGCACCGCTCACAATCTGCTCAATGAATGTGTTATTCATTGTTTCCGGGTCTCCCACAATGGGAAGCTGGGCTCCATCCAGAACAGCATAACCCTGTGTCACAAAGAAAAGCTGTGAGGTGCCCCGGAAAAAAGTAAACCGGTTGGGAGAGCTTCTTACCTGGCCGGCCACACTCGGGTCGCTGTATTCCAGAGGATACGCCCAAAACACAAGGGGAAGGCGCTGGCCTTCTTTATAATCAGGAGGCAGGTAAAGAGTCCCGCTGAGGTCCACTCCGTCGTCTCTCTTGTATTTGACAAGCTTTTTGATCATTCCGGTCATCTGAGGAGCCGGGTCCTTATAATCAGTCAAAGCCTGCCGCTTGCCGTTTTTCAGATCGAGAACAAAATAATTGGGAGGTTCCGTTTTGGACTGAAAGTTAATGATGATTCGATCTCTGGATTTCCCTGTAAAATCAACAAATGATTCATAACAGTCCTCACCAGATTGAAATATCCGCTCCGTTTTCATTGTCTTAAGGTTCATCTTATCCAGAAAGGGACGTTCTCCCTGAGGATTGGCTCCTCGCCCACTCAGATAAATCCAGTCTTTGTCCTGGAGAACCACCCATTCTCCATTTGGAGTGATGGTATACACAGGACGGCCCGGGTCATTATAGCGGTCATGTATGCTGAGGTCGATGACCTTCTTGGGTTCCTTGGAAGAATCATCCACATCGATCAAATAAGTGGTCTGCCAGCGGCGCTTCCAGTCATATTCAGTGAGAAAAGCCATATCCGGATTCTCAAGCCAGGTGATGCCTGAATAACGGTGTTTGACTTTTATGATTTCCTGAGGCTCCTCTTTAAAGGGATAGGACTGGGTCATTATTATGTCCCGGTGAGGGACCTCTTTATCCGGATCTCCTTCATCCATAGCTTCCACCCAGGTGAGACTGGCAGGTTGAAGAGCACGCCACTCAACAGACCGGATCCCTTTAGGCACACCCCGCATAGGAACGTCATCTGCCAGAGGGACTTCGGCCAGCAAATGGACCAGATTTCCATCCATATCCCAAATTTCTATATTATGAGTGAAATAATAGTAAGGAACGCTGTAAGAATAAGGCTTCTTGATCCTGTGGACCAGCAGAAGGGTCCCGTCCGGGGAAGGATCCGCATAAACATAAACAGCCGGTCCTCCGAGATTTTCAGATTCTCCGGTAGTCACATCGATCCTCTTTATTTGAGAAGTGGCATAATAAGTAAAAAGTTTCTCATCATAGGGTGTTTCAAGAAGGTCCTGATAGGTCCATACTTTAGCAAATTTTCCGGAGACTTCCTGAATATGGGGACCTACGGGCACTGAAGGTTCCTCAGGGGGTTTGCCTCTGTCTTCAGGAACCATGTAAGCCAGAATATGCTTATTGTCCGGGAGCCAGCTAAAACCTGAACCAAGAACAGCATTTATGGTCGGGCCGCTGAGCTTTTTCACCGTACCGGTTTTTGCCTCCACAGCCCAAAGCTCCACTCCATCGTCCAGATAGTCTGTGAATGCAAACCAGGTTCCGTCATTTGACCAACGGGGAAAGCTGAACCGAGCATCTTCAGGAAGCTCTACAGGAATGACCTTGCCTTTTTCAATGGTCTTAATGATCAATGATGTCATAAAATATGTCTGCTGCCTTGAGTTATTCAAAGGTGTGATCCGTGTCCCAGCCAATCGAAGTAAAGGCTGGGCCATGTATGCCATGGACGGCATGGTTTCATAGGTGTAAAAAAGCACTCTTTTTCCATCAGGACTCAGAGAGGCCTGGGGCGGCGAGGGGGCTTTCAGGATATCAATCACTTCCTGAGGGGGCTTTTTATAAGGCTCCTGCCCCAGCAAAACCAGGCTGTTCATAAAAACAAAAAGAAAGAAAACCACACATATTTTCTTTTTTGCATTCATTGTTTTCCCTCCGGTATTGGTATCATTTTAAAAATCAAATATGACTTATCATAGTATAAAAAAAGCATAAATCCAATCTTTTTTATTCTTCAAAAATCAGGGCTTGACATCTTTCCCTTAAGACTGATAATCTTATATATACTAATATACTATATATATGATTTATGGAGATATAAAATGTCATCAAAAACACTGACTGCCGCGGCCTATAAGCCGGTCATCCTTTCCATCCTTCAAGCAGGCGAAAGCTACGGATACCAGATCATCAAAAAGGTCCGTAACGCTTCAGGCGGAAAACTGGAATGGCCCAGTTCCCTGCTCTATCCTGTGCTGCACAGGCTGGAAAAAGAGGGATTGATCCAATCCCAATGGAAACTTTCAGAAAAAGGCAGAATGCGGAGGACTTACCGCATCACAGAGTTAGGGCAAAAAGAACTGAGTGCAGAAAAACAGCTCTGGTTTAATGTTCACAACACACTCATAAAATTTTGGAAAACAGCAGAGGTCCTGGATTGACATAATGGACTGAAAGGGGCAGAGACCCATGAATAATTTTGATTTAGAAAAAGCCATTAAAAATTGGAAAAAATCTTTGTTCAAGGATCCGGGACTGGAGGAAAGTCATGTCATCGAGCTTGAGGAAGGACTGCGCGAGGAAATAGAGGAACTAACAGAAGAAGGAATGAATGAGGAACAAGCCTTTCTCCGCGCTTCAAAGGAATTCGCGCCAGCTGATGTCCTGGGAGGTGAGTTTTATAAGGTGAGGACCACACGCCGTTCCGGCAGGCCGCCCTGGCAGGCTCCACGCTTTATGCCTTCTCTTCTCTGGCATTATCTCAAGACCTCCCTCCGTAAGATCAAGCGGCAGAAAATCCATTCTCTCATCAATGTGACTGGTTTGTCTGTGGGCATGGCGTGTTTCCTCATGATTATGACATCGGTCCAGTTCGAAATGAGCTACGACCGGTTTCATGAGAAATCAGACAGGCTTTTTCGCATCGGAATCCGGAACAGCGAGCCGGAGGCTACGGACTATTCCATCACGACACCGGCGATTTTGTCTGAAAGCCTGATAAACCATATTCCTGAAGTCAAAAATGCCGGGATCATCCAAAGGTCAAGAAACGCAGTTTTTCAGACCGGATCAGAGACATTCACAGAGGATGGTTTGTTTGCAGATGAAAATTTCCTTGATCTTTTTTCATTCGAACTGCTGCGCGGTCATCCTTCCGAAGCTTTAAAAACACCGAATTCAGTCGTGCTTACTGATGTTCTGGCCCAAAAAATCTTCGGTTCTGAGGATCCTGTAGGAAAGAATCTCCGTTATAAAAGCCGTCTGTTGGACTATGACCTTAATATCACGGGAATCGTGAAACACCCTCCTAAAAACTCGCATCTTCAGTTTGATTATCTGGTTTCCACTTCCACAATGGCCTCTCATCCAAGCCTGAGCGAATGGTTCCAAACATGGGATATCGACGCTTTTTACACTTATGCAGAGCTCCAACAAAACCAATCCAAAACCATAGTGGAACAAAAGGCGGCCAACCTGATCCGGGAAGCCAGACCTCAAATATACAAGCGGGAGGATCCGGTTTATCTGCAGCCTGTAACCGACATTCATCTTAAATCCCAGGTATCAGGAGCCACTGCAAGTAACAATCGTATCCAGACGCTCTATTTTTTCAGCACCATAGCGCTTCTGATCCTCATGATTGCAGGAATAAATTCCATGAATATATCCACTGCCCTTGCTGAAACCAGAGCCAAAGAAATCTCTATGCGCAAGGTAATCGGAGCCAGAAGAGCTCAGTTGGTCAGGCAGTTTCTGGGTGAATCCTATGTTTTCACTTGCTTGGCCATGGTCTTCGCTCTGCTGATATTTTTGGCTCTTTTTCCTGTCTTTTCAAGATTTCTGGGAAATGATTTAAGTCTGAGCCATGTGGAAAAAATGCCTCTGGTTCTTTCCATCTTGATCACCCTGCTTTTTGTGGGGGCTTTTTCCGGAATCTACCCGTCTTTGGTACTCTCAGCTTTCCAGCCGACTTCCATTCTAAAAAAACAGACCGGAACATGGATAAGAGGGAAAAAAACCAGAAACCTTCTGGTCATCTTTCAGTTTTCAGCAGTGGTCGTCCTGATGATCGGAACCATTGTGATCACCAGACAACTGAATTACATAAAAAACAAAAATTTAGGGTATGAGAGAGAACACGTGGTGATCCTCCCTCTTAATGAAGATGAGACCATAAAAAAATCTCAAGTGCTGAAAACCCGCCTTCTCGAATATTCAGGCGTGCAGAGGGCCACGGTCACAGATTCCAGTCCCCTGAGCATGGGTGTTTCCATAGGTGGAGCTTCCTTTAAAAAAGAAAATGGGGAGACCATCAAGATGGACTATTACCTCGCCCAGGGCGACCACGACTTTCTCCAAGTATTTGGAATGAAAATAGCTAAAGGAAGGGATTTTTCAAAGGAATTTACAGCAGATTCCGAGTCAATTCTAGTCAATGAAGCCTTTGTGAAAAAAGTCGGATGGAAAGAGCCCATTGGCAAACAGTTCAAAAATTCCTCAGTCATCGGAGTGGTTGAGGATTTCCATTTTGACACTCTCCATAAAAGGATCGAGCCCGCTGTCTTTACACTGAGTCAAGATTTTTTCGGAAGAGTCAACCTTGCGGTTCGCATCCGGCCTGACAATCCCAAAAGAACCCTGGACGAAATAAGAAGGACTTTCAATCAAACCAGCACAAGCCAGAATTTTAACTATTATTTTCTTGATGATGCGTTTAACAGACTCTACCGCAATGAGCAGCGTTTGGCCTCGACGATCAGCTATCTCGAAGGCCTGGCCATCATCCTGGGCTTTATGGGTCTGTTTGGACTGGCAACCTATGCTACCCAGCGCCGCTCCAAGGAAATCGGTATCCGCAAGGTTCTGGGGGCTTCAGCTCTCAGCATAGTGCGGATGATATCCAGCGAATTCATCATACTGGTGGTGGTCTCTAACATTATAGCCTGGCCTGTGGGATACATCTTTTTGCGGCGTTGGCTTCAGGGTTATGCCTATCGATGTTCGTTTGGATTTGAAATCTTTGTTCTGACGGGTTTAGGGACTTTATTGATCGCTTTGCTGGCTGTGGGGCTCCAAACAATCAAGGCTGCTTACTCGAATCCGGTCGAAAGCATACGCTATGAGTGAGGTCGTTTGACCATTAATACTACTTCTCTTCCAATTGTCTGATCCACTGCTCTATTCTTTCCCTTCTTTCCTCAGGTATGCTGTTTTTATAAAGGTCCAGATATTTCGAAAGATACTTCAACGCCTTTTTATTTTCTCCTCTGTTCATATGACTGTAACCAAGATTGTAAAGAGGAAGCCCGTATTCCGGATCAATGGAAAGAGATCGTTCCCATGCCTTAATAGCTTTATCCATATCTCCAGCCTGTCTGTAGGCAGCACCCAGCCCATTATACGCCACCGCATTTTCAGGATTGATTTCAACCGCTTTATTGAAATTTTCTATGGCTTTTTGTAATTCCTGCTCATTTTTTGTATTAAGATAAATGGAGAGATAAGCATTTCCCATGTTATCGTAGGTCGCAGCAAAATCACTATCTATGGAAACAGCTTTATCTAAGGCTTCCAAAGCTTTTCTGTATTCTCCTTTTCTGGTATAAGCAATCCCAAGAAAATTCCACAATTCAGGGTCTGTATCTTTCTGCGAGATTTCAGTATCATTAAAAACAGAAATGACTTTATCGCTTTGACCGGCCTCAGTTAAAAAATTGAGATAAGCTGAAAAAACCTCATGACTTGTAGGATTGTTCTTCATCCCCTCTTCAATGACCAAAAGCGCCCCGCTAAAATTCCCTTCATCTTTATACAGAGTCGCCAAATTTGAATAAGCCAGACCAATGTCCTTTCTTTCTGTGATCACTTCCTGAAGCATCCTAATGGCTTTTTGTTTTTCCCCTTTCAGATAGGTCTGTTTCGCCACTATTGATTTATCGTAAAGAGGCAGAAGACTTTTAATATCCTCATCAGGCCCGAATTCCTTCTCTTCTCCACTGGAAGACCCTGAAACATACCCGAGGCTTTTCAGCTTGCGAAGGGCTTCTTTATTTAGAGAACTCTGGGCATCCTCTTTTGCCTCAGCAGAATATTTCTCCCTTATGTCATCCAGTTTTTTTCTGTACCTGCCTAATTCTTTTTCCTTGGCCAGGTTGTTCCTTTCGCTAAAATCTTCCAGCAAATCATAAACCTCGGGAATGGGAGACTCTATATATTTTTCTCCGTCCTCAATGAATCCGTAGAGCGGAGCCCAATCTCTGTTGTATACTTTTTCGTAATAGGGATAGAGCGATTCAAAATAGATAGGGCCGTGTTCAATCTTTTTTCCTTTTATCGCAGGAAGAAGCGAAATTCCTGTAAGGATATCAGGTTCTTTGAGATTCAATACATCGCATATGGTTGGAAAGATATCTATATGCCCCACATAATCCGGGACATTTCCGGGCTCTATTCCGGGAAAATAGAAGATAAGAGGGATCCATATAGTCGTATTATAGGCAAAATATCCGTGTGTTAACTCTCCGTGCTGCCACAGACCTTCGCCATGATCTCCGGTTAAAATGATCAAGGTATCCTCATACAGATTTTCTGATTCCAGATAATCAAAAATTTTTCCCATCTCAGAATCCACATAGGCAACTTCCCCGTCGTACAGGTTTTTCTTGAATCGATCTTCAAAAGGCTGGGGAGGCTCATAAGGCGCATGAGGATCATACACATGCACCCACATAAACCAGGGAGAAGACTGTCTCTTAACCCACAAAAGCGCTCTGTCAACCACTTCTTCAGCTCTTCTTTCCACATAATATTTATCTCCTCGATCGAGTTGGCTCCCATACTCATCGTCATAAGTGCTGAATCCCTGGTCAAGCCCAAATGTTGAATCCAGAGGATAGGCTCCAACAAAAGCACCTGTGGCGTATCCCGCATCTTTTAAAAATTCAGCCAGAGTCACATATTTTTCATGTACGGTAAAATTGGAATTATCATGGACACCGTGATACAAAGGCGTTCTGCCCAAAAGAATATTGGTATGAGAAGGAAGGGTCGTTGGGGTGTGAGCAAAGGCATAATCGAACAAAACCCCTCTGTGGGCCAGAGAGTCAATATGCGGAGTTTCGAGATGTTCCCTGCTGTAACAGCTCAATCTATCGGCTCTGAGTGTATCAATGGTGATAAGAAGGACATTCCATCCTTTTCCTTTGCTTTTTGCCGCAGAAGAAGAAACCAGACAGAAAAAAAACAATATTAAGACCATAAAAAAAGAGAATTGAAGCATTCTTTTTTTCATTTTATTTATCTAATATCTATCTTACACACCTTTTCAATTGAGTCAAATGGTATTGAATCATTTTTATTGACTTCAGCTGACATTCCCTATTATATTAGGAATACAACAGCCTAAAGGGACAATATACAAACAAAAAAAATAGTTTTCAGATGGCCATTACACAAGGGGAGCAAAATGCTTGAAGTAAAAAACCTGGTCAAAAAATACAGTGCCATCCGCGCCGTGGATGATGTGAGCTTCAAACTGAAAAAAGGAGAAATCACCGCGTATTTGGGACCTAACGGAGCAGGCAAAACAACCACTTTGAAGATGATGGCCTGTCTTCTTGAGCCCACTCAAGGTCACATTTTCTACAAAGGCACGGATATCCAGAAAGATCCCATAGAATATAAAAAGCATATCGGGTATATTCCGGAAAACTCACAAATCTACCCCCATCTCACTACCTCCGAATACCTGACGCTGGTAGGACGGTTGCGGCATATTCCGGAAAAAGAACTCCAAACCAAAATCAAAGAAATGATGAGACTTCTCGATCTATCCGTTGAAATGGATTTTTCCATCTCCTCATATTCAAAAGGCATGATCCAGAAAGTGCTCATTGCTTCAAGTCTGCTGCATAACCCGGATATCCTTCTTTTTGATGAACCCCTGAGCGGCCTGGATGTGATCACCGGCCGGTTTATCAAAGACCTCTTAAACCTTCTTGCCGAAGAGGGAAAGACCATCATCTATTCTTCCCACATCCTGGAAGTGGTCGAAAAAATATGCAGCCGGATCATCATCATCCATGAAGGAAGAATCGTGGCGGATGATTCTGAAGATAACCTCAGGAAACTCATGAAAGCGCCCTCCCTGGAAAGCATATTCGGCAAGCTAACCGTGACTGAAGATACCCGAGCCAAAGCCAGAGAAATGATGGATATCATCACCTATAAAACAGACTGAATGAGAAAATCATGAAAATTCTCCTCACCCTTACCCGCCATTTTTTCGATAGGTTGTTCCAAAACGACATCGTCTCGTTCGAAGAACAGATGACAGGGCGGATCATTGCGGTCATGGCCATACTGAGTGTTTATTTCGGATTCGTGGCTTTCTGGCTGACCGGTCACTATACCATTGTTCCCGATCAAGGGACATCGTGGAAGGAAAAATTCATCATGCTTTCAGTCACCATGCTGGTCATTGCTGTTTTATCCCTTTTAGAATGGGACTCTCTTTTCCTGGACTCTCGCGATTACGCTCATTTTGCACCGCTTCCCCTCAATGTCCGGACCTTATTTCTTGCTAAATTTCTGAGCCTCTTTATTTTTTCAGGTATTTTCGCATTAGGGATAAACGTTCTGGTGGCTTTTACCTTTTTCAGTACCTTTGCCACATATGTGTCCAATAAACTATCGTTTATTCCTTATTTTTTTCTGGTCCATTTTCTGGCATCTTTTGCTGCTGCTTTTTTCACTCTTTTCTTTTTTACCGCCTTCGTGGGAGCTTTATCTGTCATTCTGGGAGAAAAGCTATTTAAAAAAATCTCCGGCTACATAAGAGGCATCCTCCTGGTCATAGCGGTCTTTCTGGGATTAAACGCGCTGACCATAGACCTGACATTTTACGAAGGCTTAACCCAGCCCCTGGCCGCCTGGAAAGCCCAGGCATCGTGCCAAATGCTCCTTGTACCTCCTCTGTGGTTTACCGGTCTTTATGAAACGCTTTTAGGAAATAAAGACCCCGTGTTCCTGGCGCTGGCCTCTGCGGCCCTGCTTTCCATTCCTGTCAGTTTAGGAGCTCTTTATGTGACCGTGGGATTGAGCTTTCGCCGGAATCTCAAGAAATTCACTGCCTCTGTCTCCCGGAAAAAACTTTTTACAGGAATAAAAGAAGCGGTCATCCCTATTCTGAACAAGACACTGCTCCGTCATCCGGACCAAAGAGCAGTTTTTGACTTTTACAGAAAGACCATGAAAGCAAGCCAGATCCACCGGACCCGGTTGATTGGTTTTCTGGCAGCCGGAGCCGGAATCATTCTCTTTTATCTTCTGGGCTGGCTTGTTTCCTTTATTGATCTCAGCAAGGTCACCAGAGTTTCTCTGTCCATTCCGCTCATCTTTAATCTTTTCTTGATCCTGGGGATCCGGAATGTGGCCAATGTTCCCTCTGCTCTGGAAGCCAACTGGATCTTTCAGCTTACAGAGAAAAAATCTTTCCGTCACTATGTATCCGGACTTCGCAAAGGCATCCTGTTTCTCAACATCCTTCCGGTAAGCATGCTTTTCCTGGTTATCTTTTCTCTTCTCTGGGACATAAGCACAGCCTTTTATCTGTTTATCTATATTTTGGGAATCTCTGTTCTTTTAATGGAAGCTTTTTTTGCAAGATTCCATAAAATCCCTTTTGCCTGTTCATACATGCCCGGAAAAGAAAAATTCCATATTTATCTGGGACCCTACATCATTGGATTTGTTCTTTACTATTTTCTCACTACCTCATTGGCGGCGGTTTTGCTTCAAAATCCTCTGTATCTGGCTGTGTTCTGGACAGGAATTCTGGTTTCTGTTTTGGGGATCAGGCTCTATCAGAACCTCTTCTATTATCCCCGCACGCCAATCATCTATGAAGAAGCCATAGAACCAGTAATGGTCACTCTGGACAGCTCTTTCTAAAAGAAAACCTGGGACGATTCTTTTTTTTAAAGAAATATTTAAAAAAAATCATCTTCGGCCTTTATTGACTTTATCTGTCTTCCACTATTATATTAATGACATGGCTGCTGAGGGGAAGATAATTGTGAGTGATAGGACTATCAGATGAAACCAATAAACCGCAGGGAATTTTTGAGACTGTCATCCATAGGTTTTCTCACAGCTGTATCTCACAATCGTTCCAATCAATCAGAGCCCATGCCTAATCCCATAAAAGAAAAAATCCCGCCTGAGTCTAAGGTGCAAGTGGCTGCATTCCGCGGGAATGACCTCTCTGTCATGACAAATCAGGCCCTGGAGGCACTTGGAGGCATTGAGAAAGTCGTTCATCCGGGAGAAAGTGTGTTCATCAAGCCCAACATGGTGACTCTTCCCTGGGCTCACCTGGGACGCAATCCATTCAAACTTGGAGAGTGCGCCAAACCAGAAGTTATTATCACGGTAGCTGAACAATGCTTGAAGGCAGGTGCTTCTGAAGTGATCATCGGCGACGGCTCTCAAATGCCCCGGTTTGACTGGAAGTATGCCACCTATCTGGACGGCTCAACAAATATGGTTAAAGAATCCGAACGCCTCAATTCTCAGTATAAGGGTCAGGTCAGACTGAGCTGCCTTGAAGTGGATACGCCCCGATGGATCGAAGTTCCAACTGAAATATCACTCAAAAAGGTTGCCATCTCCAGTCTTTTAACTGAAGCTGACCGGATCATTTCTATCCCTGTGATAAAGACCCATATGTGGGCAAAGCTCTCTCTTTCCCTCAAGAATTTTATCGGCATCACTCCACTAAAGCGTTATGGATGGAAAAATAAACCGGACTACGACCGGGTCGACCTCCACCGGAACGATTACACGCCAGAAGCCATAGCCCAACTCTATATAGATATCACCTCTGCCATAAAACCTGACCTCGCGGTTATTGATGGGTCTATCTGTGTGGAAGGAAATGGCCCCTCAGTCGATAAAGGATTGGGCATTACCGTGGACATGAAGGACCGGTTGGGTTCCTGGCTGATCCTTGCCAGCCCTGACCTTGTCGCGGCTGATGCCACAGCTGCGCGGGTTATCAACCATGATATTTCTTATGTGGACCAAATCCTTACTCTAGCAAGAAAAAAGAACCTGGGAGTCACAGATCAAGAATCCATTTATATGAAGGGAGAAAAACTTGATGACCTCCGTGTGGATTGGACTCCTGCCAGACTTGCCATCTCGGCTTATAAGGCTTATTCCACAAGAATAATCAATATTACCTAACCTGGAAATTTGATATGATTCGAAATTATCTTAAAGTGGCATTCCGGCGCTTAGCAAGAGGCTGGAGTTATTCACTGGTGAACGTATTCGGTCTGGCAGCCGGACTCTCCACCTGTTTTTTGATTTTCTTTTATGTGCATTTTGAATCAACTTATGACCGGTCCATTCCAGATTCAAAAGACAAATACCGCATAGCCATGGAGATAAGCGGTGAGGCATCGTCATGGAAATTCGCCACGACCTCGGCTCCCATGGCCATTGCTTTGAAGAATCGGTTCCCTAAGGTCGAACAAATAGTGAGGTTTGCTTCTGAGTCCAACAAACAGGTCACCTATCAAGACCGAGTGTTTCAAGAAGACCAGATCCTGTACAGCGATCCAGAATTCATTCCCTTTTTCAATATCAAATTATTAGAGGGTAACCCGGAAACAGCGCTTTCCCGTCCAAAATCACTGCTGATCACAAAGAACATAGCTCAAAAATATTTTGGAGATAAAGATCCCTTGGACAAACGGCTGATGATCGATGATACCTATTACAGTGTGACCGGAGTTATTCCGGATGCCCCGACCAATTCTCACCTTCCCTACTGTTTCATTGCCTCCTTTGACAGATTTGAACAGGACCAAGAATTCACAAAGTCGAACCTGACAAAACGCGATTTTTATACCTATGTGAAGCTGGCTGAAGGGAGTGATTCACAGGAATTCGAAGAGCAGATTCAGTCGCTCGAAAACCCCATCGAATCCCCTGGATGGGAAACCCATTATTTTCTACAGAATATATCTGACATTCATCTTCATTCCAACCTGGAGAGAGAACTCAAGCCGCCGGGTGATTCCACCAATTTGCTGATCTTATCAATCATAGGGAGTTTTGTCTTTTTTATTGCCTGCTTCAATTTCATCAACCTGTCTACATCCCGGTCCATCAAACGGGCCACAGAAGTGGGGATCCGCAAGGTAGTGGGCGCTTCCCGGGCTCAGCTTATTTTTCAATTCACCTCAGAATCGGGCCTGCTTGTGTTTATGGCGTTGATTGCAGCCATCGGCATCACCATCCTTTTCTTTCCCACCTACAAAAACCTGGTGAATCTCCCTCTCCAGATACAGGATATGATGAAACCGGTTTATTTTGTTTTCCTTGGAGGACTAACATTGCTGGCTGGTCTGGGCGCCGGCACTTATCCTGCTTTTTTCATGGCCCGGTTTGATCCGGAAAAGGTGATCAGAGGTGCCCGACCCTCGGGTACCGGGAGCCTGACACTGCGCAAAGCGCTCATCACCCTTCAGTTTGCCATCGCCTCCCTGCTTATTATCTGCGCCTTGTTGGTGAACAAGCAGATTTCGCATATGAAAAATCAGCAGAATTTCGGGTTTGAAACCGAGAACCGCGTGGTGCTCCGCATCGGGGGCAGCAAGACTCCTCTATCAGGAGAGCGGGTGCAGGCTCTGAAAGATGAATTTGCCCAGTACACCACCATCAAGCAGGTCTCTGCTTCTACTTCTGTACCCGGACGAAGCATGATACATGAGTCCTTGCGGAAGCAAACTGAAGATTGGAGCCACAAACGTGAGCTCAACTTTCTGGGAATGGATTCCAACTTTCTCTCCCAGTATCAAATCGAACTGGCTGCTGGACGGATGCTGGATAAAACCATATCCTCTGACTTTTCTGAATCCCTTCTCATCAATGAGACCGCATTAAAAAGTCTGGGATGGGCTTCGCCAGAAGAAGCCTTAAACAAGCAGGTGGTTACTGGTGGCAAACCAAATCCTTACCGCATCATCGGAGTAGTCAAGGATTTCCATTTTCAGGGGCTACAGAATCCCATCGAACCCCTGATCCTCTGGCATTTTTTAAACAGCAACCTGTATTCTGCATTCCTCACTCTCACTGTGGAAACGCAAAACATAAAGGAAACCATGAGCTTTGTTCGAAACAAGTGGTCTGAACTCTTTCCAGAATACCCATTTGAGTATTTTTTCCTGGATGAGGATTTTAAAAGATTCTATCAGAAAGAAGAGCGCCTCAGCCAGATGATCAGCATATTGACCTATCTGGGTATATTTATCTCCTGTCTGGGTCTCTGGGGATTGTCTTCTTTAAGCACCAAACAGAGGATCAAAGAGATCGGCATTCGTAAGATTCTAGGATCCTCTGTCTCTGGGATCATTCTTCTGCTGTCCAAAGAATTCACCATGTGGGTAGTAGCTGCCAACATCATTGCCTGGCCCCTTGGCTATTTCATCGTGCAGAACTGGCTGCAGAATTATGCCTCCCGGATCGAGGTCACTCTGGATATCTTTATTGTCTCAGCGCTTGTAGCCCTGGCAGTGGCCTGGATCACAGTGAGCCTTCAAACCAGGAAAGCCGCTCAAGCCAACCCCGCCGAATCCCTGCGTTATGAGTGATCCTGGACGCTAATTTTCTGATGTTCTTTCTTTTATATGGGTTTATCTCTATTGACTTATCCTTTATTCCATTAGCGCTTTATGACATTAAACAGATTATTTATAAGAGTTTTTTTATTATTATTTTTTGAGAATTTCATATTTTTTACTAATTTATGATAACATCTTATTTTATTTACTAGACCATCTTCATCATATGCGGCTAAAATCATATTTTCCTTTTCCAAACGCCTGGCTAACTCCAATTGATGGTTATCTATTTGTTCTTTATGCTTTTTCAATCTTGGAAAGATAATAGGTATCCTTTCATTCTCAAAGCAATTTATTATTGTGCCCACTCCTGCGTGTATTATAATTATCTCGCTTTCACGGATCAATTCCTGTGATTTATTATATGGTAAGAAGTCAGTATAGGACATATTTAAAGGCTTGTAGGTGCTTTTGCCAATCTGGGCAAAAAATTTACTACCAGACATTTTATCGCCTGCTTCATTATCGATTATTCTTATTAGCCTGTTAAAACTAAAATTTTCTGAACCTACAGAAAGGAATATCATATAAGCCTCCCCAGAAATTTTACTTTCGGGTACCTTTTTTTTAGTTCCGGCCACTGCACTAATATATAATCAGCAAAATAATAAATTAGTCTCCCGGAGAGGGATAAAGTATTTATTCTGGTTAATGATTCAAGGTATATAGTTTTTACTTTGAATAGCTTTGCCATATAAAAGAATGGAACACATATTCCAGCACCAGTAGAAAATAACAATTCGGGTTTGTGTTTTCTGATTACTTTATAAGATAAAATTAAATTTTTGAAAAAATTTATTATATTCCTGTGAGTTGGACCATAGGCTACTATCTTTTCTTCAGCAGCCAGCAGATGTTTGGAATCTTCTCCCTGAAATGTTACCCATACCCTGTCAAATTTTGACCAGAATTCCTTAAGACTATATAATTGGACCAGATGGCCCCCTGATGAACATATCAGACATATCTTATAAGATTTTTTATTACAATTTTTCATACTCTCTATAAAAATTACCTAGTATAACATCTGCAGTATAATTTTTTATACTTTCCACACAGTTCTCTACTTTGAAATTTTTCTTTTGCTTCAACACTCTGATAATAAGTTTACCTATTGTTTCCGGATTCCTGTCTTTTGAAATAAAACCTGATATACTATTCCTTATAATCTTATCTGCTTCACCAACATCAGTAGCAACAACTGGTATTCCACAAGCCAGAGCTTCCAAAATACTTCGTGACATACCCTCAAATGCAGATGTAGATAATAAAATATCGGAAATTTTCATTATATTTGAAAGTATTTTAGGCGATACTGGTCCATGGAAAAAGACCCTTTTTTGCAAATTATTTTTTTTGATTTTTATTAAAAGATTATTTTTTAAACTCCCTGTCCCTGCAATAAGTAACCTGGTTTGCGGCATTTTTGCATTCAGGTATTTAAACGTATCAATTAATAAAAACGGATCTTTCTGTTTTTCTAGCCTGCCTACAAATAATATCAGAATGCTATCAATAGGAAAATCCAACTTTTTCAGAAATGCTTTTTTTTCATTTGAACTGGCATTAGAATCAATAGGATAGAAAATTTCAATATCAACCCAGCTTGGAAAAAAGAATATCCTGTCTTTAATAAACGGATATTTTTCTTTATAAAATCTTACTCCATTTTCATTTACTATATAGATCTTATTTATTCTTCTTAATAAATATTTTTCTAAACTAAAATATAAAAAAGGCAATCTGCTCCATTTGACTTCATTTTTCCTGTTATATAATTCTTGCATATTACCGTGTATGATAACCACTTTTTTATTTCTTTGATTTTTGAAAAGCAGGGTAGGCTCTATCCTGTGAAATAAGAGTATTTTATTTCTTAATGAAATCCTTTTTTTATATCGCAGTAATGCCAAAGTAAAGAGTAAAATCAAAGGAATTCGTGTTTTTTTATTTACATCTTTTACATATAGTATTGGCAAAAATCTAAATTCTCTTCCATTTAACTTAAGATTTTCCCAACGACCAACAGGGCGCTTTTTTCTACCAGAGGAGATACCTATTAATTCTAAATTGTAACTGGCAGGCAGATATTTTATAAAATCTTTAATAAAAGTATCTATACCGCTTATTTTGTTACCAGTTACATCTGTCGTGTGTATTAATAAAATATCTATTTTATTTTTTTTCATGAGAATTCTATAAACCTGCAAACATTACAGTACCTTTTAAAAAAATAAACTGAAGCATTTAATTTAGTATATCATCATAGGTTTCAATTAATTTCTCCCTAAAATCATTTTCTGAAAATATCCTTTTTACTTTTTCCATTCCCTTTAACCCAATACTGACCCTTTTTTCAGGATTTTTAATCAGATATTTAATTGATGCACTTAAAGATACAGGATTGCCTGGTTCAAACAGCAAACCATCTCTTTCATTTTTTATAATCTCTGGGATGCCCCCACTATCAGAACCAATTACAGGGACACCAAACTCCATAGCTTCTAAAATTACTAAACCAAACTCTTCCTTCATTGAGGGGACAATAAGGATATCATGGCTTCTATAAAAATCTCTAATATTTTCCCTAAAGCCATAAAAAGTAATTTTTTCTGATAGTCCCTTTTTTATAGCCATAATTTTTAGTTTTTTCATTTCTGGCCCATTACCAACTATCGATAATTTCCAGTTCTCACTTTTTAGAATTTTCAAGGCATCTATTAATATATTTACGCCTTTTTGTTTTTTTAAGCGGCCTGCAAATAGAAGATAGATGATAGAGGGATTTTTTAAAAAGTAGTTCTCATCATTAGATTTATCAACTATTCCGGATAGACCATCATAGATTATTTTTATTTTGTATTCCGGAAGCCCTGCTCTGACCCATTCTTTTAAAACGGCTCTGGATATTGCAATAAAATAACTGTTTTTATACCCTGTTAATTTTTTCTCCTGTCTAGTTAAAGACCTTCTTGGCATTGATCTGAGATGACAGATGACCGGCAGTTTACAGGCAACTGCCAGCTTATACACCAGAAAATCAGAATAAAAATGAGTGTTAGTATGGATCAATGCTATATTTTTATTAAAAATGAACCTTTTTAAATTATTTATAATGTTAATATACAGAAAATAATCAATTATCACCGAGAAATATGGGAACTTTCTATTCATCTTTTTGGAGATTTTTTCTAAACAAATTAAAAAATTGTTGGAATATAATTTCTTTACAACTATTCCATTATGATTTAATTTTTTCCAATAAATTGAATCATAATTTGAAATTATATAAGGCGAATAACCATATTCCTTCAGGATAGTTGCAATCGAATGGCAGCATTTAAAAGATCCCCCATAGCCTACCGTTCCACTTTCAAAAATAAGAATATTACACATTTTCTAAATTAGCTTTTCACCGGTTATTATACTATCATAACTACCCTGACCTATTCATAAAAAAAATGGCGATGTCCGTTTTTTCGTTTTGCTTTCAAGGAACTACATGCTTTTAAAAAAAATGAAAACTGAAATGTTTTTGTTTGTCTTTACTTTCATTTTAATCGCCCATTTTTTACCATTAAGGCAAGCCGATTTCACTGCATCTGCTTTGTTACAGGGTACTTGCGGTGAAGGACCACAGCTTCGCACCCTGTGCCTCGCATCTGCAGCAACCTCGGCTTGTGAATAATCCAGGCTAATTATATAATAATTAGGGATTCTACTGGTACCTTTTATATATTTAGCTAAGTTTTTTATAAAAACATACTGTAAAAGAGGTATGTGTAATGTTGGGCAAGATATCAAGCGGTATTTACAATCTTAAAATTCCATCGGCTCTTTTAAAAAATGAGAAATGTAGATTTTACCCTATATTCAGTGGTATTACTACCGGGCTACTGGAATTTTCATGCCACCTGTCAACACATGCAAAAGGTCACAGCCCGCATGAATTGCACAAACACAATGAAGAAGAGATACTATTTCTTTTATCTGGAAATGCTAGGCTAATACACCGTGTTGATGATAATTTTAGTAAAAATAGAAATATTGATTTAAAAAAAGGGCAATTTGTATACTACCCATCAAATTTTCCTCATACATTCATTTCTACAGGTGATACCCCAGCGAATTTTTTAGCATTGCAATGGAAAACTAACTCAAAAAATAAGAAACATGGCCAAGGTCCTGGTTATTTTACCATACCCGAACAATTAAGGAGCCAGGAAAATAAGAAATTTATTGCAGAAACACTATTTGAATTTCCGACACTTTATTTAAATAAATTACATTGTCATACTTCCATAATAAGCCCTGGAGGCAGCATCAAAACTCATAGGGACTTATATGACGTAGTCAGTATAATAATAGAAGGTGAGATGGAAACACTTGGAAAAAAGGCCAAACTACATGATGTTATTTTTTATCCAACAGGCAAACCTCATGGATTGCAAAATAATAGTAATAAAAGGGTTAGGGAAATTGTATTTGAATTCCATACAAACAAGGTAATTTCAATAGATAAAATTCCGTATCTCTTAAAATACTATTTCAAAATATTAACAAAATTGAAATTCTGGAAAAAGAGATTTAAAACCATTTTAAAAATAATACTTCCAGAAGTTTTTATAGAAAAACTTAAGAAAAGGTATCGACAGTAATTATATTAATATGACTTTTTTCTCCAAAGTTAAATTTGGAGTAAAAAATTTTTGGAAAGATATTAAAAATGATTCCCTATTCATTTAAAAGCAAAGGCTCCTTTGAAAAAATATATAACATTCCTTTATCCAAACTTAGTAAGAAGATATTTAAGAAAATTGCCAAAAACAGGTTAATTGACTATTTTAAATGTGAACTCTTTATCAGAAACCAGGTTAGAAACAGAAATTTATTTAGTAATATTGAAATAGAAACCATAAACCGCTGCAATGGTTTATGTCCTTTCTGTCCGGTAAATGCAAATGAAAAACAAAGACCATATGCAAAGATGAAAGAATCACTCTTCTATAAAATTATCGATGAATTAAAGGAAGTTGATTATAGAGGAAGTATAGCATTGTATTCAAATAACGAACCCTTTTTAGATAAAAGAATAATTAAATTTTATAAATACACCAGGAATTGTCTTCCTAAGGCTTATGTCTATATTTATACAAATGGGACTCTCCTTTCATTTTCAAAATTTTTGAGTATTATCCCGTATTTGGATAAGATGATTATTGATAACTACGATGATAATTATATAAAACATCCTAATGTGGCCAAGATTTTTGATTATTGCAGTAAACATCCAATATTAAAAGAAAAAGTAGAAATAAGAATGTTACCATTGAACCAAGTCATGACTTCCAGAGGAGGGCTGGCACCAAATAAAGGCAAACAAAAAGCCCCTAAAAGAAAATGCACACTTCCGTTCAGACAAATTATAGTTCGGCCTGATGGAAAAGTAAGTTTATGTAGTAATGACGCACTTGGTGTCTATACAATGGGAGATGTAAAAAAGCAACCCTTAAAAGAAATCTGGGATAATGAATATTTTAGAGAAATAAGGGGAGAGATGCTCACTAATGGACGTCAGAATCTTAAGCTTTGCCAGGATTGTGATAATGTAGTTGTGTCAAAAATATTGGATGAGCATAGTAGATAAACAACAGTCCGAGATCCCTCATCAACCTATACGGAGGAGAATCTGCATTTTGTATCTGTTAACCTTAAAGCATACTATGGTATTAACTGAAAAGTCCCACACAAGATATTAATATATCCCTATGTAATGAGAGCGAAAATAAAACATAGCGGATATCAAGAAACAGAGTGATAAGTTTGTTAGAAAAATAAAATATAATAGACTATAGAATCGGTAGATTGAAGTGGTCCGCTATTACGGCCTCTATGCCAATGCTCACAAAGGAAAGATGAGAAAGGTTCAGCTCTCTATTGCGGTTGAGGAACAATCAGAATATATTTGATACTCTAATCCCTTAATTAAGGGGCCAAGGGTAATCTCTATTCTTCTTGAGCCTCTATTCCGCCGATTCTCTGATGTTTTCTCTTTTCTGTGGGTTTCTTGTTGACTTGCTCGTTATTTCCTATGTATGATGGGCGATGAAGTCGCTTAGAGGGCGGAAATTTGATGAAATGGAGGGAAAATCAAAAGCAACAAAAAAACCAAATTCTTATCTTTTTTGTATAAATACCCATTCTTTAAGGAGCTTGGTCTCGACAATGCAGAACCGTTAAGCTACCTTCAGATGATCAGAGAACCAGGGGAAATTAGTGAACAATTTTATAATCGACCTGATCCTTTTGAAATAAGAAGGGAATTATAAATTTCTATGCGCAAAAAATATTTCCAAGATAAAGTCGCTATCATAACTGGTGCTTCCAGCGGTATCGGGCGTGCTACAGCAATTGAATTAGCACGCCACGGTGCATCCCTTGTTCTTGCTGCCAGACGTAAAAATGTTCTGGAATGTGTTGCTGAAGAGATAAAAGCATTAGGTCAAAAGGTCATTGTGATCCCAACCGATGTAACTGAACCAACTCAAGTAGACAATTTGATTACCACAGCACTATCAGAGTTTGGTCAGATTGATATTTTTATCGCCAATGCAGGACGATATGTTCGCGGACAGGTCACAGAGCTAAAAAAATCTGATTTTGAACAATCATTTGAAATCAATTTTTACGGGGTATTATATGGAGTTTCAACCGTTATTCCCTATATGATAGATCAAAAACAGGGTCAAATAGTTCTTGTGAGTAGTTTAGACGCAAAGAAAGGTTTGCCGATGGATGGTCCATATACGGCTGCCAAATTTGCCATAACAGGTTTTTTTGAAGTTTTAAGGCAGGAATTAAAAGGGAAAAATATATATGTGTGCAATGTATTCCCGGCACGTATCGACACACCGATGATTGAGCACATAAAGGTACCCTCAATCTCGGCAAAAATACCTGCTGAAAAAGTAGCCCGTGCCATTGTTCGTGGAATTAAGAAACATAAAGTTGAAGTCATAGTTCCTGGCCATTTGGTTTTTTATAGCATTTTAAACTCCATTTCCCCACGTTTCATGGATTGGATTGTGCGCATTTTTCATCTTGAAGGTTGGGAAGAATAGAAAAAACAAACATCATACTAACACTCGATTGTCAAAGAGACCTTACGAAGATTTTTAGCCTTAGTACAGCGTTTCATAAATCTTTATATGGTTTAGGTGATCCTTTGTGCCCACTTATTATTGAAGATGAAAATCCATTTATACCCTCTAGAGGAAGAGACAGTCATATTTGACTTCTCATAGGATGTTGGTAGATACACTCCAAACCACCCAAGAAAATTGTATGGCTTTTCTACAAAACATCAACTTTCTTCTTCTCATTCTGATACCTAATTATCTCCATGAGTTAATATATAAAAGGATGGGCTGAGAAGATAAATAAGGTCTATGATGTTCTCTCTTTTCTGTGGGTTTCTTGTTGACCGGACGTGTTTTTTGTGTGTATTATTAATGATGATGTCGCTTAGAGAGTGGAAATTTGATGAAATTGAGAGTAAATCATCATCAACAAAAAAACTAATTTCTTATCTTTAAGAAAATGCTTTTTTAAGGTTTCAAAATGTTCAGGGGGGGACAACAAAATGAAAAAACTGCCTTTTTATACCGCACTTTTTATGGGATTGTTTTTGTTTCTTTTTTACTCCTGCCACAGCCAGAAGGAAGAATGGAAAGGAGAGATTCACAAAGAAAACGGGGTGATCGTGGTCCATAACCCGAAAACACCTCTCTATGAAGGGGACGTGTTTCACCTGGAAGAAGACCTTGCGATCGGAGAGAGTGAGGGGCAAGAGGAGTATATGTTTTCCGAGGCAAATGATATGGATGTGGATTCTGAGGGCAATATCTATGTTTTGGATTCTAAAGAAACGCACATTAAAGTCTTTGACAGGGAAGGCGCTTTTTTAAAAATCATCGGCCAAAAAGGGCAGGGTCCCGGTGAGATGCAGAGCCCTCAAGATTTTTCCATAACGGCCAACCTTGAGATCATGGTCAATGACTGGAGTACCAGAGCTCTTCACTTTTTTTCTTTGGATGGGCAGTATCTAAAATCTCTAAACCTTAAAGGTATGATTTTTTTCTTGCATCCTGTGGCCAATTCTCAAAATCATATCGTGGCCGGTTATACGGTTATGGACCAAACCGTCACCGGTTATCTAAAAATATTCAATCCGGATATGACTGAAAAAAAGACCCTTTATTCCTATAAGCTCGCTCAATACCCGGTGATCAATCCTCTTTATGCCCAGTGCTTCTGGCAAATCGACAGACATGACCACATCATCTGGGGATATAACGGCGTCTATGAGATCTGGTTCCTGAAACCGGACGGAAGCCTGTTCATGAAGATATCAAAGGACTATGACCCTGTAAAAATCACCGAAGAGGAAAAAGAAGAATTTATAAAATCAAACTATGGAGAAGAACCTCCCCCTGGAATTAAATTATCCTGGGACTCCCATCACCATCCTTTTATTTATCTGAGCGTGGATGATGAAGGAAGAGTGTTTGTGCGCACCTATGAAAAAGCTCCTAACGGCCACTTTTATTATGACGTGTTCAATTCCCGGGGAAAATACATCGCCAAGATCCCTCTGGAACACCGCCCCCGCATCTGGAAAAAGAACAAACTCTATGTCATCTCTGAAGACGAAGAGGGTTACCAGCAAGTCAGGCGTTTCAATGTGAGCTGGAAGCTCAACTAATCAGTGTTTGCCGCCCAGGATCATCTTTTTTCCGTGTTCCAGGACCGGAAGAAGAAGCCTTGTGCACAGAGTCACGGCTTTCAAAGAGCCTGGCAAATTGATTATCATGGTCTTGTCCTTAATGCCGCTGAATCCACGAGAAAAGACAGCGTATCTGGTCTCCTTTAAAGACTCCTGTCTGAGGTATTCACTGATACCCGGCACTTCTTTGTCGCACACGTCCCGCGTTACATCCGGTGTGATATCCCGGGGGGAAATTCCTGTTCCTCCTGTGGTCAAAATATAGTCTTTGCCTAAATTTGCCATCAAAGCTTCTTCTATGGCTTTTCTTTCATCAGGGACCACGCTCAAACTCACCTTAGCCTCTATCCCGCTTTCCTCAATCATCTTTTTAATTTGAGGCCCGGAAAGGTCCTTGTACTCCCCTTTATAAGCCCTATCCGATACGGTAATGACCGCGATCTCCAGCATGGATGGTCCCTCCTTTTCTCATTTTCATAAAAATCCCTTTCTCTCAGAGACACACACCGCTTCAACCGTGAATCTCACTTTTTGTCTTCTCCTTAAGCATTATGTCTGTGATCCTCATCTCCTTATCCACAGCTTTACACATATCATAAATGGTTAATGCCGCCGCAGAAACAGCGGTCAAGGCCTCCATCTCAATACCTGTTTTCCAGTCACAGGAGGCTGAGGCCCGGATATCAATACTGTCTTTTTTTACATCAAAATCGATATCAATTTTATTTATGGGAATATTATGACAGAGAGGAATGAGCTCGGAAGTTTTTTTGGCCGCCTGGATCCCGGCGATCCGGGCCACTCCCAGCACCTCTCCTTTTTTTATGTTCTGTTCTTTTATCAACCGGACCGTCTCAGGCCTGAGACAAATCCGGCCTTGAGCCACGGCTTCGCGATGCACTATTTTCTTCGCTCCGATATCCACCATCTTGGCTTTTCCCTTATTTGTCACATGTGTGAGTTTCATTCTAACCTCCTATTTCCCAGTTTCCCCTTTTTGTTCCGGCCTGCCCTAAGGCCGGTTTGCTTTGAACCGCCAAGCGGATACTGGATTCAATATCATTAAAATCCACGGGAATTTCCTGCTCTGAAAAAAGGCACGGCTTGAGCATCCCGTCCGCAGTGAGCCGTATCCGGTTGCACATATTGCAGTCCGGAGGCCGCTCTGCTTCATAACCAGTATCTTTTTTTAAGTTCGAACTCAAGGAATAATGGTTGATCCTCTGAAGGACAAGCCCGTTTTTTTTGCAAAATTCAAACATCTGATCGATCTCATCCGTATTGAATCCGGGGATCAGCACCATATTGATTTTCGTGTTCGGAAATCCTGCTTTTTTGACCGCTTCGATTCCTTCAAAGACTTTTTGAATATCGCCTCCCCGTGTAAGCTCTCTGAACTTTTCTTCATCCAGAGTATCCAGAGAAATATTCACTCTTGAGAGGCCGGCCTTTTTAAGCTCCGGAGCCAGCGGAGCCAGAAGAGTTCCGTTTGTGGAAAGACACAGCTCTTTGATTCCTCTTATTTCCTTCAGCATCTTAATAAGATGAGCGATGTTTTTCCTGACCAGAGGTTCTCCGCCGGTAAGCCTTACTTTCCATATTCCCAGTCCGGAGGCTACCCGGCATATCTCAGTGATCTGCTCATAAGTCAGTATTTCATCATGAGGCTTTAAGGACACTCCTTCCTCAGGCATGCAGTATCGGCATCTGAGATTGCACCTGTCTGTAACAGATACCCGTAAATAAGTGATTTCCCGATTAAATCTGTCTAACATGGACTTTTTTCCCTTTCCGCAGTTCTTTCACTCCCTTGGGAATACATAGAAGCGCGTTGGCCCGGGTGAGAGCATGCATGTGGGCAGAGCCGTGATAAGGAAGCTCTTTGATAGCCCCTTCCCTGTATTCAACGGGTATGAAAAAAGCCCGTCCGGTCTTTCTTCTTTGTATGCTCTCTTTCAATACACCGGAAATGAGAAGAGGCTCATAGGTATGCCCCATTAACCTCAAGAGAAAGGGTCTTATAAAGAGCTCAAACACAACAAAAGTGGATACCGGATTTCCCGGAACACCAAACACGGTTTGATTTCCTTTTGTTCCGAACACAGTGGGTTTTCCGGGTTTGATGGCCACTTTTTCAAAATGGAGTGTAAAGCCAAGTTTTTTAAGAACATAAGGGACATAATCAAAATCGCCCATGGAAACGCCTCCGGATACAAGCAGCACATCGCAGCGTTCCATGAAATCACGGATCGCTTTTTTTATTTTGTCCGGATCATCCAAAACCATCCGCCGATCAACCAACCGAACGCCTGTCCGCTTTATCTGGGCTGATAAGGAATAAGAATTGCTGTCATAGATCTGGCTTTGGTTGATTCTTTTTCCCGGAGGCACAAGTTCTGAACCGGTTGAGATCAATCCAATCCGAGGTTTTTTATACACCGTGACTTTATTCAACCCCATGGAAGCAATCAACCCCACTTCCTGAGGCCTTATTTTGATGCCCTTGGCTAAGACTCTATCTCCCTTCTTGATATCCTCTCCGGCAATACAGACGTTTTTGTTTGTCTCCCTCGCTGTAACAAACATGTAGCCGTCTTTTTCCTCGGTCATCTCTCTCATAATGACCCTGTCCGCCGCATCAGGTACGATCCCGCCTGTCATGACTTTGGCGCATTCTCCCCGATGCACTTTTTTCTGCGGTAACTTTCCGGCCGGAATGGTCTCAATGACCCTGAACTTTTCCGACGGATCATCTGAAATCACAGCATACCCGTCCATAGCTGATTTATTAAAAGGAGGCATATTGATGGATGAGATAATATCCTGAGCCAAAATCCTCTCTCCGGCTTTATCCAAAGGTACTGTTTCAACCTCTGTCCTTACCGGGACTTCATTCACTATTTTCTGAGCTTCTTCAAATAAAATCATTTCCCCCCCTAGTGCAAAAACACTTTCACAGCCGCTGTTTTAAAAGTCGCCCAAATCCGGGTTCCCGGCCCGAGTTTCATTTCCCTAAAGGACGGATAGGTGATATCCACATAAAGCAGGACTCCGATGTCCACAATGACCTCCATATGATTGGTCCGCTTGATGCCTTTGATGACCTTACCGGAAAAGGAATTGCGGGCCGATGATTCCAATTTGGCTTTGGAAAGCAGGATATCAACCGACCGCACAGCGATATGGGCTTTGTCTGCTTCTTTTTCAGGGGTCATGATACGGATCCCGGTGATATCCATCATATAATCCTTGATCCGGCCCGAAAAGACATTTTTATACCCCAAAAAATCAGCCGCCTTTTTTGATACCGGGTGATTAAATATATTTTCCGGCGTGTCTTTTTGTATCAACTGTCCTGAAAAAAGAAGCCCTATCCGGTCTCCCATGGCCAGGGCTTCCTCAAAGTCATGCGTTACGTGAACCACAGTCGGATTGTCTTTTTTATGAAGACCGAGAATCAATCGCTGTATCTGCGTCTTTATGCTCAGGTCCAGAGCGGCGGTAGGCTCATCCAAGAGGTAGACATCAGGCTGCATCACCATGGCCCGGGCGATGGCGGTTCTCTGTTTTTCTCCTCCTGAAAGTGTCTTGATATCACGTGACAAAAGATTTGCAATTCCCAACTGTTCGCTCACTGTTTCAACCTTTGTTTTGATGACTTGTTTCTTCTCTTTTTGAATAGTCAGACCGTATGCGATATTTTGAAACACATTCATATGGGGAAAAAGCATATAATCCTGGTAGATCAAGCCTATTCCCGATTGATCCAACCCCGTGATTTTCCCTGAATCCGGAGATTCTAACCCCGCCATCATCTCCAGAAGCAGTGTCTTCCCTGCTCCGCTGGGCCCCAGGATCACGAAATACTCTCCATGGTTCACTTCCAGAGAAAGGTCCTTGATTTGAAAATCCCCGTAATTCTTACACACTCCCTCCAGTCTGATCACTGTTTGTCCCCCACCACTCTTAAAATCACAAAGATCACCAGGGTTATTATAATCAGGACCACTGTGGCCGGAGCCGCATAATCAAGACCAAAATTCTGGAAGCGCTCAAAAATTAAAACAGGTGCTGTCATGGGATGATAGGCCAGAATCACCACAGCTCCGAACTCAGAAATTCCGCGCGCCCACATCATGATGGAGCCTGAGACGATCGACTTTTTAGCCATGGGAAGACTCACTGAAGTGAACGCTTTCCAAGGTGAAGCTCCCAGAGAAATGGCTGTTTTTTCATAACGAACGTCTATCATCTTGAATCCTTCTTTGGCGCTGTTCACAAGAAAAGGCAGGGACACAAACAGCATTCCAATAGATACGGCCGCCTCTGTGCCCGGTATGGAAATCCCTGTGAACCGGGTAAAAACCGACTCTCTCCCCCACACCATTAAAAGCGCTATGCCTGCGGCTGTATGGGGAATGACCACAGGGATATCAATAAGACCTTCGATTATTTTTTTGCCAAAAAAATCATGTCTGGCCAGGACAAAACTCAGAGGGATCCCTAAAACAAGTGCGATCAGGGTCGCCCATAAAGAAGCTCTTAAAGTCAAAAAAATGGAGCTCATAAGCTCTTCCTGCCCGAGAGCGCTCCCGGCCTCCGATGGGCTGACCGAGAAAATCATCCGGAAGATGGGCACGATGATAAAGAGAACCAGCAGGGTTCCTAAAAGATAGAAAAGAGGTTTGACTTTCATCCTATTCATTTTTAAAAAAACGCTTTAATTCCTGGGGGAGCTTTTCAAAACAATCCACTCGGGGAGGTGTGATTTCCGGCTGTCCGTTTTTTGCCATGATCTCCTTTCCCTTTTCGCTCAGAACGAATGATACAAATTTCATTCCCAGTTCAGGATGAACCGCTGTTTTAGGCACAGTGATGCCATATACCATGGGCGCTCCTTTTCTGGAAATGGTCTCACCCGGTTTCTCTCCGCTGAGCTCAACGCTCACCTGCAGGTAGAGATCTTTCATCTCCGGAGATTTGAGATTGATCTCATTCGGAAGCAGAACAAATTCCCCTTTATGCTGTTCCGCCACACTGCGGTAAATGAAAATATAATCCAGCTCTCCGCTTTCAAGAAGAGCCAGCAGGTCGACTTCCTTAGGCCGGATATTTTTTTTCGGACAGTCTCTCACAAGCTCTTTGAACAGGCCCGGTTTTCCATAATACTTTTCCGCCAGTTTCCAGCACAGCATGGTTCGGTATCCGCAGGGATCAGAATCGGGTTCTGAATGCCCGTACCATACATCATCCTTGAGTAACACCTCATGCCAGTTTTCCGCATCAATCTCATCGGAATAACGGCTCTCCTTTCTGTACATGATCACCATCTCATTGGTTGCGAAATCAATACAGTAATCCGCATAGTCGGGTATAAGAAGGGTTTGTATCACTGCAGAATCCGCAGAGGCCATCACATCAGCCGGACTGTTGAGCTCCGTGATTTTTCGGGCGCAGATCCGGCTTCCCGCAGACTCTCTTCTGACGATAATACCCGGATTCTGCATCATGAATTCCTCAGCCATGTGCTTGAACGGTACTGACAGAGAACCGGCATGGATGACCAGGAGTCCCTGTTTTTCTTTATTTCCGCAGTGAAACGAGAAGAGAAATCCCAGCATCACTGCGGATACAAGTATTTTCCTCATGTTTCTTCTGTTTTTGAATGATAAAAGCCCTTAAAAATCGGCGGGATTCTCCTTTCCAATCCGGGAGGCAAAACCGTTTCCCGTTTTACCCTATCGGCTCAAAGGCATAGCCTCTGCTTTAGCTCTTTAAGCTCGGAGAATTCCATCATAGTAAAAAAGAATATTCCAGTCAAATGAGGCACAGCATTTTACAGTCTGTAATAAACAAATACAAAATCTTCCTCCTAAAGGATGATTCCCTTAACTGAGAAGAATGTGCGCAGCTGCGATTTTTTCCGGTATTTTCAGACCCTGCGGACAAAAAGGGATACAGGTTTCACATTGAACGCAGGCATCTCCTCTGAGGTCTAGTTTGGCATAAAGTTTTCTGGCTTTGCTCCAATCATGGTCATCCACAGCATACCGCTCGAAGCGGAGAATTTCAGCAATAGGTACCTGTTGAGGACAGTGGGGCTGGCATTTTGTACACAGGCGGCAGGCTGTCTTGTCAGCCTGCTCTGTCATCATCTCGATGGCCTTGGCATCGTTGGCCCTCAAGTCTTTTCCCGCCCCTGAATAGGATTCCACAAATTCGTTGAGGTTCCTCACTCTCATGACCACAACATCCAGTTTGGTCTCTGTGGTCAGCCACCGCACCAAAGCATTATGGGGAGACACTCCGGCAGGGAGTTTTTCCATAAACACCGGATCATCTTTCATGCGTCCGATACCGCGCGCTGTCTTCATGGCAATGGTGCCGAATCCTTTTTTGCGGGCAAACTCCATGAATTCATCCATCTCCGGGTCAGCTCCGTAGGAATACATGAACTGGGCGTGTTCATAGACGCCGTCTTCAACCACAGCAGTCAGGACCTCTGCCGCACTTTCCCCGCCCGGAACCCTGGCATTCCCGGAATAACTGTGCTGTGAAAGGCAGAGATGCTTGACCATCCCCTCTTTTTTTAAACGCTCAAAAGCCCGAATAAAACCCCGATCCTTTTTAAGTTCTTCTCTGTTGTGGTATCCGTAATGGAGCTGCATGTCATCGAAATACCCAAGGCCTGTCCGGTTTAATGCTTCTTTAACAAAAGCATAATGTTCTTCCTCATCAATGCGGCCCACATAATGGTCTCCGCCCACCCTGTCTACCGTGACCTGGCAGTAATGCGCCTCACGGTTCTTGAGGATAGAATCCGGGGTTCCGCTCCGCATCCACCGGTTAGCTTTATGCCAGTAGTTCATACCGCACAGGATTCCTGCTTCCCTGGGAGCTGCGGCCAGGTCACCGGATCCTATGATAATGGAGACCTCTCTTTGGCTGTAGCCCAGTTTTGTGCGGGGCAGCTGTCCCACTCTGCGCGCCGCCTCTTCTATGGTATAGGATTGGGCCGCGCTTTCTTCCTGTGTCTTTCCTGTGAGTCCCCCTGCCAATCCGGCAACCACCGCGGTTGATGACAATTTAAGAAACTCGCGCCTTTTGATTGACTTTTTATCTTTCATGTTATGCCTATCCTCCTTTTTTCATTCAAACATCACTTTTATCTATTTGACTCTTATCTCCAAAATCCCTGCTGAAAAATCAGGCTGGCACTTAAGCTCCACACGAAGGGCATCAGTCTGAACCGGCTTAAACGCAACCGCATTGTATAGGTCCTTTTTCACATCATAGGAAGTCTGGTTCTCTACTGGCTCCCAATTTCCCTGTTTTTTGACCAGGACTTTCCATGACTCGGGAATCCGGCATTCACCACGTCCGGTATCATCAAACCAGTATACTTCGACCTGAGATATTGTTTCCATCTGCTGCAGATCAAGCTGGACCCATTCTTTGTTTCCTTTATTGGGCCACCAGTGGAGATAAGGAACGGAACGGTCGTTTGAATTTCCGGGCTCTCTCTGGTCGTTGACAGAAAAGCCGTCTTTATCCCCTGACACGGTTACCTGACTCTGTGATGCCAGAGTAGGCTGAGGCACTGGCCGGGCTTTTTCTTGAGTGCGCGCCAGCCAGACCATCATTTCCCCTTTTCCCCTGTGTGCCCAGGAATAATAAGGGATGGCCGTGAAATTTTCCTTCCGGCTTAAAATCTCTCCTTCAGAGCTTTCATAAAGACCCTGGGTTTCAGCTTTTATCACAGAAACTCCGTCAAAGAAGTCAGGCTTGTATTCTGAATAGACCTCAATATCATCAGGCAAAACAAGATGGCTGACCTGTCCGCTGTTATCCTTCCATTCCGCACAATACACAATAGGGCCTCTCTGAAAGCTGACTTTTCCTGTATTTTCCGTAACATTATCATGGCTCAGGACGCTTCTTACAGGCATGGGGAAGTGAATTTCTATCTGATCCCCATCCTTCCACACTTTTTCTATAACGGCATACCCTTTGTCTGTTTTGAGCGTCTTTTCCTCTCCGTTTAGTTTAAGGGAGACTTTTTCTTCGCTTTCTTTATAAAAGCGGTACAGGTCACCGGGTACGGGTTTGTTCCGGGTCCACCCAGGAATCCTTATCCCTATGGAAAATTTCTCCTCTTTCTCAGGAAAAACAGTGACCGTCACATCGCCTTCCCAAGGATAACCTGTCTTCTGCTCAACTCTCACGGTCTGGCCCTTCAACTCTGCCCGGGCTTCACAGGAAGTAAAGAGATTGACATAAATTTTATCTTTGTCTGTTGCAAACACATATCCCGGAACAGATGGCATGAATCTTGAGATATTACCGGGACAGCAGGCGCAGGAAAACCAGGGGCTTCTCTCATGCTGACCGAAAGATTCCAAAACATTTTGATAAAAGAAAAGGTCACCCTCAAGAGAAACACCTGAAATGAGCCCGTTATAAAGCACTCTCTCAAACACATCTATGTATTTTCCTTCCCCGTGAAGAAGGAACATCCGGAAGTTCCAGAGCGCATTTCCTATGGATGCGCAGGTTTCGGAATAGGCGGTGGCGTTAGGGAGGTGATAGGCTTTTCCAAAAGCTTCGCCGGCTCCGGTAGCCCCAATTCCTCCGGTAATGTAAAGTTTTTTATACACTACGTCTTCCCATATACGGTCGATCGCCTCTATGTACTCAGAATTTCCGGTCAGAGAAGCCACATCAGCCATCCCTGAATACATATAAACAGCCCTCACCGCATGTCCTACAGCTTCTTCCTGTTCCACCACGGATTCATGGTCCTGGGAATATCTTCCGTAAAGTTTCCGGTGTTCGCTGTGCCCGCGCTCATCCAGAAAGAATTTGGCTAAATCAAGATATTTTTCATCTCCGGTTACGCGGTACAGCTTGACCAGGCCTATCTCTATTTCCTGGTGTCCCGGAGCCCCTCTTTTTTTATCAGGGCCAAATACTTCAGCCACTAGGTTTGCATTTTTCAAGGCGATATCCAGCAGCGTTCTTTTTCCCGTAGCTCTAAAATGAGCCACCGCAGCCTCATAGAGATGACCGGCATTGTATAGCTCATGCCCCAGATAGAGATTAGACCAGCGGTCTCCCTCGCACCAGCGCACCGGAGTTTCAGGATTAATGGTTCTTGCCGTATAAAGATAACCGTCTTCTTCCTGGGCTCTGCCGATTATGGATATCAGATCATCCAAATATTTTTCAAGTTCAGGATCAGGATGCACCTGAAGGGAGTACGAGGCGCCTTCCATGATCTTATACACATCCGAGTCATCAAAGGGATAGACAGTCTGGAATCCTCCGCTTTTTATTCCTGCGGCTATTCTGAAGTTGTCAATGCGTCCTGTTTCTTCGCACTGCTCAAAAGCATAAGGAATGGTCACGCGGCGGTTGGTATCAATTCTGGAAGACCAGAACTCATCATTAATGTGAACCTGAGTGAAAGGAACCGGTTTTATGGAATAATCTCCGGTTTCTCTTTTTTGGCAGGCACTGTTCATAAATACGAACCCTGCAAAAACCAAAATCATTAACACATAGACAGGCTTTTTCATCGGGCTGCTCCTTTGAATTGTCATTATTTTCCAAACAGCTTTTTTGATTTTACCATATATTGAAAATCAATCCATAATAATTTGATGAACATTTTACTTGTTTTTTGCTCCTCTCTAAAATAAACTCAATAACAATTCATACTCACTTATATAAGGAGAAAAAAAATGAGGCGGCCCAAAAAAATCTATCTATTTGCTTTGGTTTTTTGTTTTGCCATACTCACCTGCATCAGCGCTGCTCAAGAAAACGAGACACACACAGCCACTCTTGTTATCAATGCAGACCAGGGTCATTTCACAATCAGCAAACACATTTACGGACACTTTTCAGAACATCTGGGACGGTGCATTTACGGGGGTTACTGGGCAGGGAAAGACAGCCAGATCAAAAACACCAGAGGGATCAGGAATGATATTGTGGAAGCCCTGAAAAAAATCAAAGTTCCGGTTCTCCGGTGGCCCGGAGGATGTTTTGCGGACGAGTATCACTGGAAAGACGGAATAGGCCCTCCAAGCGAACGCCCCGCTCTGGTTAACACTCATTGGGGAGGCGTTACGGAAAACAATCATTTCGGCACTCATGAATTTCTTGACCTCTGCCAGCAGATAGGATGCGAACCCTATATCTGTGGAAACGTAGGGAGCGGAACCGTCAGAGAGATGAAAGAATGGATTGAATATATCACTTTTGACGGACAGAGCCCCATGGCTGATCTGCGCCGTAAAAACGGGAAGGATACTCCGTGGAAGCTTCCCTTTTTCGGCGTCGGGAATGAAAACTGGGGATGCGGCGGGAGCATGCGTCCTGAATACTATGCGGATGTCTACAGGAGGTTCCAGACCTATGTCCGGAATTATTCCGGAAACAGGATCTATAAAATCGCTTGCGGAAGCAACGGCCAAGACTATGAGTGGACAGAAGTGCTGATGAAAAGGGCCGGGTGGTATATGCATGGATTGAGTCTTCATTACTATACGGTTCCCGGCGGATGGCGAAACAAAAATTCTGCCACTGAATTCGGAGAAAAAGATTGGTTCGAAACCTTGGAAAAAGCTTTGTTTATAGATGAACTCATCACAAGGCATTCGACCATAATGGATCAATATGACCCGCAGAAAAGAGTGGGAATGATCATAGATGAATGGGGCACATGGTACAAAGTCGAACCAGGCACCAATCCGGGGTTTCTCTACCAGCAGAACTCACTCCGCGACGCACTGGTAGCTGGAGCGACCCTGAATATATTCAATCAACACTGCGAAAGAGTAAAGATGGCCAACCTGGCTCAAACCGTCAATGTCCTCCAAGCTCTCATGCTCACCAAAGAAGAGCAAATGATCCTCACTCCCACGTATCATGTTTTTGACATGTACAAAGTCCATCAGGATGCTATGCTTATTCCCCTTGACCTGAAATGCCCCGAGTATACATTTCAAGACGGCAGCATTCCCCAGATCAGTGTGTCTGCCTCAAAAAACAGCCAGAAAGAAATCCATATCTCTCTCTGCAATCTCAACCCGAATGACTCCGCAAACCTGACATGCGAGCTGAGAGGTATCCATGCAGAGACCGTTACCGGTCAAATCCTGACCTCGGATAAGATGACAGCTCACAATACGTTTCAAAATCTACATGAAGTCAAGCCTGCAAAATTTGATGGTGCTGTATTGGAAAACAATACTCTCAAGATAAATCTCCCGGCAAAATGTGTGTTGGTTCTTAAAGTCAAATAAAACATTCTAACTTCTCTTCTCAGAGTTTTCTGGTATAATATTGGCTTTAAAGTTAAAAACATGACTCCAATCAATATAGCGGCAATGGTTCTTATCGGAATATTCACCGGAATATTAACAGGATTGACCGGTTCCTCGGGTGTTATGGTGGTGGTCCCTCTGCTCAACATGCTGTTGAATTATCCGATCCATGACTGTATAGGAACGAGCTTAATGGTGGACGTCATAGCCCCCGCAGCCATAGCCTATTCTTATTATAAACACGGTAATATCGCTTTGAAATCAGGACTGTGGATAGCTGTCGGTTCTGTTCTGGGCGCTCAACTGGGTGCACGATTTTCAGACAGCATCCCGGAACTGGGATTGGCGAGAATCTTCGGGGTCTATATGATCATCTTAGGGATTGTGATATGGAAGAAAGGTATAAACAGAGAAATCATAGCTGTTAAAGTTAAAAAAGTCTTGAAATTCAAAACTCCGGCACAAAAAATCATCGCCTCTTTGTGTTTGGGATTCATTGTGGGCATTTTAACCGGTCTTCTGGGAGCAGGAGGAGGAGGCTTCATATTGATACTTCTTATCTTCGTCCTTAATTTTCCTCTTCATCTGGCCATCGGAACATCCGTGCTCATTATGGCCATAACCGCCAGCTCCGGATCTGTGGGATTTGCGATACACGGAAACATAAGACCCCTTTCCGGAATAATCATCGGAATAAGCGCTGTGTTCGGAGGGACCCTCATGGCGCGGTTCGTTAATCAAATAGAAGAAAAGACGCTGGCTAAAGCCATAAGCATCACTTTCATGCTGCTGGGAGCTGTTATGATCATCATCCGCTTCATTGAAACACAAAAAATCATGCTATAGGGTACTTTTCTCCCCTAAGAATCGTGTCCAGCTGTCTGAGGCTGCTCTTTTTTCAAGGATATTTTTTTATGCTCCCTTATAATCAAGAATCCCAGAACGATCCAAACCAGAGCCATAATGATGTTGAATTTAGCAAAACTTTCGACCACAATGAATTGGGCCCAAAGAAAAACAATCAGACTATGCGTGACATCACCGGCCCTGTGAAAAAAAGTGTCTATAGCAGCCTTGGCCTTATACTTCTCTTCCCTTGAAGTAATAAGAAAGAGAGCGTGCCTTGTGGTGTTCATCAATGAGTAATCCGTTGCATTCTCAGTAGCTTTGATCCACTTGACAATGAGCAAAGCGGCTCCCATACTGATGAAAAAATACCCTCCCAACGCAATAAAAGGAAGGAAAAAGACAGCTGTCCTGACTCCAAACCACTTAAATATTCGGGATACCAAAAACAGCTGGATAAACATGGCCAAAAGGTTCATGATAATATAAAAATCAGAATAGAAAGTTCCAATGATCTGTTCGACCGAAAGACCTCCTGCTGTCCCAGCCTGAACAGACTCAAGAGCCCTGTTTTTTATCACCCGGTCCAGAATATACCCCCCATTGGTGTTGATAAGATTCAGCAGAAGAACAAAAAGGGCAATATAAAGGAGATAGCGTTTTTTAAAAACCAGCTTGAATCCTCCCCCTTTTTTCAAAGGCTTTTCTTTATCCGTAGATATTTTTTTCAGAGGGACATCCGGCCCTGTTTCCACTTTGCCCCTGATCTCCCTTTTATGGATCACATAGGTGAGTGCAATGCAAATACCCAGCACGGCCGCGGATACCAGAAGAAGTTGGTACATTCCCATCCAATTCTGGATGCGCTTAAAAATATAAGAACCGGAGAAGGCACCGAAAGTGGCGCCAAAAGCAATGAGGGGAAAAAGACGCTTTCCGGCGCCTTCCGTATAGACATCATTGGCAAACCCCCAGAACTGAGCAATGACCACAACATTAAAAATGCTGGCCCAAATGAAAAAGATGATACTGATGGTGCTGAAGGGAATGCCAAAAAGATTCAGCACGGAAAATATGATCAGGTTTGATATAAAAAACAGAGTGACCCATGCTATGAGTTTCTGCCGTGGAACTTTTGATGAAATAGAACTGAATATCTTGATGACGAAGATGAGCAGGATCGAGATAACACCGTAAAGATAGCTTTTTGTCTCTGGTCCCCACTCCGTGAGGATGGATGAATCTCTGACGATTTTTATGATGTAATAAGCCCCCAGGATTAAATAAATATTCAAGGTCAGGAGTAAAGCCGTACCCGCTTCCCCTGGACGGATATCCGTAAACAATTTTAGAAATCTATGAAAAAATCCTCCCCTGATCTCTTTATCTCCCCTTTGATTCATGGAATCCTCCCAATCAAACAGTGAAGTTTTTCTCTTTGGATTTTTTCTTATACAGAAGGAAATGTCAATCGTTTATTGAATTTTTCTAACTGAATTTTGACTCAAACAATATTTTTACCTGCTTTAAATTCAGCTCCTTTTTCGGCTTATATTGGTATCATACCGGATGATTTCCTTTATATATTCCTGCCCGGGAGGAACATCCATCATGAGACAGAAACGGTCCCACACAGCCCCAAGAGGCATAGTCTTGAGCTCTTCGAGAAGTGCCAGCCGGGAAAAATAATCACTCCTGTTTTCCGCTTCCAAAAGCCTTTCTCTGGGCTCGAGAAGAGCTGCCAGAACAGCTTTTAAAACAGCTCTGGCCCCGATGACCCAGGCTCCCACCCGGTTCAAACTGGCATCGAAAAAATCGAGCGCGATATGTGCTCTGTCGAGATAACCGCCCCGGACCACTTCTTCAAAAAGGTTTCGCGTGCTGTCATCCAAAACAGCGACATGGTCACTATCCCATCTGACACCGCGGCTGACATGAAGCAGAAGCCCCTCTGAGAACTGAAGCACTGCTGAAATTTTATCTCCGATGTTCTCTGTGGGATGAAAGTGTCCTGTATCAAGGCATATCATCTTGTTTTTTGTCAAAGCATATCCCAGATAAAACTCATGAGACCCGGCCACATAGGATTCGCTTCCGATTCCGAAAAGCTTGCTTTCCAGAGAGTCTTTAAGCTCTTCTTCCGGATACTCCTCTCTGAATATTTCATCCAGGGACTCTTTGAGCAGGTCTCTGTGCCCTTTTCTATCAACAGGAACGTCCTTGGATCCGTCCGGAATCCATATATTGTGAACACAAGGGCTTTTGAGCTCCCGCCCCATAAAGGCTCCGATCCGCCGGCATCTTCTCACATGCTCTATCCAGAAAAGACGTATGTTTTTATCTTTGCTGCTCAGAGTAAAACCGGCATCAGCCAGAGGATGAGAGAAACAAGAGCAGTTAAAGTCCAGTTTAAGTCCTTTGTCTTTGGCCCAGTGAATCCATCCTCTGAAATGTTCAGGCTCTATCTTATCCCTGTCTATGAATGTGTCCCCGAATTCACCATAGATGGCATGAAGGTTCAGCCTGTGACTTCCGGGCAACAGAGAATAGACTTTTTCCAAATCCTGACGGAGCTCTTCCACTGTTCTTGCTTTTCCCGGATAACTTCCCGTGACCTGAATGCCCCCTCCTGTAAGCTGAGAACCGGGTTTTTCGAATCCGGCCACATCATCTCCCTGCCAGCAGTGAATGGAAATGGAAATATCCTTTAACTTTTCAATAGCCTTTTCCGCATCCGAACCAATGTCCCTGTACTTTTCTTTGGCTTCCTTATAGGCTTTTTCACTTTTTTTAAATTTCATATCCAACTCCTACCGATTATAATGCAGGTCCTCTGTCTCTTCATGGCTCTCCCTGCATACCCTTTTAAAACGGTCATAATGCCTCTCCCATTCTTCACTCCCCGCCGGGTCATAGATCCGAAGGTCAAAAGAGGCTGAAATCATATCCCTCACACTCTCTATGGAATCCACTTTTCCAGCGGACAGAGCCTGTATCATTATGTTGCCCACAGCCGTAGCTTCAGCAGGCCCGGCAACAACAGGAAGGCCCAACGCTTTAGCCGTATACTGGCAGAGAACCCTGTTGCGGGAACCGCCTCCTATGATGTGGACTTTGCTGATAGGCCTGCCGCAGAGAGAACACAGTTCATCAAACACAAACTTGTATTTAAATGCCAGGCTTTCCAGAACACACCTCACGAACTCGGAAACAGATTCCGGACGAGGCTGTCCGGTTTTCCGGCAGAACTCTCCTATGGCCTCTGTCATATCCGCCGGCTTTAAAAACAAAGGACAGTCAGGATCAATGAAAGACCGGAAAGGTTTTGCCGAACTCGCCTTTTTCATTAATTCGCCGTATTCAATATTACGGCGTCCCCTCCATTTTTTTCTGCATTCCTGAAGCAGCCATAATCCTGTAATGTTTTTGGATAATCTAAACTTATGTCCGATCCCTCCTTCATTAGTGAAATTCAGTGTATAACTTTCCTCATTGATAAGGGGAGAGTTTAACTCAATGCCCATTATGGACCAGGTGCCCGAGCTTATAAAAGCCCACTCTTCTCCCTGGGCCGGCACAGCAGCTACGGCTGAGGCCGTATCGTGTGTGGCTGTCAGCACTACTGGCACAGAGGACATCCCGGTTTCCTTTGCCACAGATTTTTTCACAGGGCCGAGAATCTTTCCAGCCGCTTCCACATCCTGCATCATGGATACGGGCACATCCAGGATCTCAAAAAGACGCCCCTCCCACCCATCTTTACGGGGATTGAAAAGCTGTGACGTAGTGGCATAGGAAAACTCAGTGGCCATCTCCCCTGTGAGAAAATAATTAAAAATATCCGGCATAAAGAGGAGATTCTTGGCTCTCGTTATGATTTCAGGATTTTGAGTCCTCAAAGCATAAAGCTGAAACAATGAATTGAACTGAAGAAACTGGATCCCGGTCAGATGATAGACCTGTCTGGGGGGTATTTTTTCTAAGAATTCTTCCATGGCTTTCTTATTGCGCTTGTCCCTGTAGGCAAAGGGAAGAGACATGAGATGGTCTTTTTTATCGAACAAGCCAAAATCCACCCCCCATGTGTCTACTCCAATACAAAGGATAGGGCTGTTGTTGGCATGGGCGCCTTTGCTTATTCCTTTTTTTATCTCTTCGAACAGATAGTAAACATCCCAATAAAGGTGGCCCCTTTTAGAAATCATCCTGTTTTTGAATCGATAAACCTCCTGGACCCGGATTCCATCTTTTTCCAGCGTGCCCAGAAGGGCCCTTCCGCTTTCAGCGCCTATATCAAAAGCGAGAAAAGAATTATGATCCATCTCCTCTCTCCGGTTTCTCCCATTTGTATCCAGAACCATCAGATAGTACGGAGGGAAAGGCAGATATTCGAAGCCGGGCGCATCCCATGGGAATCAAGGTGACAGTCTCCACAGGCTGATCTGTCTGTGCCGGACTCTGCTGGATTTCCCCGACCAATCCTAAATCATCGAGATGCCATTCCGGTATTTTTTGAGCCTTTATTCTGATCTCTATAGGGGCTGAATCCGCTTTAAAAGGCTGATCATCTTCTGGCCAAGGCTGCTCCATAACCTCCACACCCTCGGCGGGCACACCGTCTTTTAACAGTATCCCGTAGTTCCAATCTGAAGTTGGATAAATTTCCCAGGCCGGCCATTTGTCTGTTCCTCCATGGCGAACATATTTCTCTCCGATTTTAAGCGAATAGGTCAGAGGCCCCCGGTTGATGGACACACAATCAAGATTTTTGGTCCAATGGGTGATGCTCACATTCATAACCAACTTAAGGTTCACTTTATCTCCGTTCCGCCACTTTCGGTTGACACACAAAAAGGAACCAGGATTTGATATCACCTCCCTGGCTTTTCCGTTTATCTCAAGTTCGGCTTTCCGGCACCATCCCGGAATCCTCAAATAAAGAGGGAAATCCACTTTTTCCGGTGTAGAAATCACGAACTCTATATTCTCATCGAATGGATAATGAGTTGTTTCCGAAACCGTTACTTTTGTCCCCTCTCCCACTTCAGCTGTGACCTCTGAAGGAGCATAAATCACCGCGCTCAGTCCGTTATCATGAGTAGCAGCCCAGAGATGCTCGGTGAAATAGGGCCAACCGTGACCTGAATTGTGCTGGCAGCAGCGGTGTTTGTGCGGATTCATCCAGAGCATAGGCCCTCCGTTCTGAAGACCGGGCGATTTGCTTTGACTGTCTGAGAGAACCATATTAGGGGCTGTCAAATAACGGAGCGCTTTCAAATCAGCGGTCATAGAGGCCGGATATGAATTGAATGCCACATCCTCACAACGGTCTGCCCATCGGGTATCCCCTGATATCATAAGAAGGGTCTCTTCTGAAAGCATCATCTCTACCATGCCGCAGGTCTCTATAGCTTGTCTGGGACCTGAATACCCTTCCCGGCAGTTCTCATCTCCTCCGAACATTCCTCCCGGGACCTGCCCGTAGAGGTCTCTGACCTTCTGCCAGTTTCTATCAGCGGCTCTGAGGTGTTTCTCATCCTTGGAAACCTGATAAAATGTTGCCGGCTCTCCGAAACCCTGAGAAATGTTTACATTATGCCAGTTGATAACATCCTCTTCCCACTCGGCTGCATTTCGATGGACTTTTCGGGCAAAATCAAGAAGCCATTCTTCCCCTGTACGGTTATACAGCCAGATCGCACTGAACAGCATATCCCCTGCCCTCATCCTGGGCCAGTAACCCACCAGGAATTCTTCATCCTGTATTTCGGACAGATATTTGAAATAATCTGTCATCAGTGAAATAATCCGTTCATCTTTACTGCCTGTGTATTCGTAGTAATCCTGAAGGCAGAACAGCATGATCATATTGGGCCACAAATCTGTTCGCCCTTTGAGTTTTGTAGCCGCTCCACCGCTTCTGAAAGCCGGGCCAAACCATCCGTCCGGCTGCTGGCTTCTCAGGGCTCCTTCGATCCATACAAGAGACTCCTTGATCATCCGATCATCATTGAGAAGATAACCACAGTTGCTGAATCCTTTAAGCCAGTAGGGTTCTTCCTCCCATCCCCTTTCACCCTTTCCGTCAGGATCAAGCCAAGCATTGTTTTCTTTTTCAAGGAACTCGCTTATTTCGTCAAGATGCCCATGGAATCCATCCGCCTGGAGTTGAAGCTGCTGCAGCAGCCATCCTTTAGGCTTGACCAGCCCCACGGTCAGTTTGATAAAAGGTGTTCGAAGCAAAGGCTCCCTGTTGCTTGTATAGTGATTGTTTTTCACATCAACAGGAGGGACCTTTACCACTGAGATCTGTCCCGCTTTTCTGCAAAGGGCAGCCGTAAAAACAATCAGTATAAAAACAATGCCAGACTTATATATTGTTTTTTTCATATCCTCTCCCCGGTCCATTATTTATGCAGCATTACGATACATTTTATATCATCAAATCCATTTAAAGACAAAAAATTTCATTTCTGCGCAGCAGCCGAGAGCACAAGCTAACCTTTGGTACCTTTAGAAATTTAGGTGTGGCTGAAGCGACATTGAAGATTTAGC
>CAZUXT010000009.1:0-6941 GCA_964624145.1 uncultured Eubacteriales bacterium
TGATTAAAAAAGACTTGCATCACATCATCATAGAAGGAATTTCTTTTTTCTGTTGGTGTTGATTTTCACTTGATTTAATCAAATTCCCTTCCACTAAGTAACTTCATCACCCATCATACATATGAAACTTGGGTCAAGTCAACAAGTAATCCACAGAAAATAGAGAATATCAGAAAATCAGCGTAATAGAGGCTTATAAAGAAAAGAGATCTCCCTTGTCCCTGAAGTATGGGATTAGAATATCACATATATTCTGATTGTTCCTCAGCCGCAATAGAGAGCTGAGCTTGAGGAGGCGGGGGCCGGGTGGCCTTAAAGGTCAGTTTAAGGTGTTTGATGATTTTAAAGTCATGCTTGAGCTGAGCTTTCCGGCTGAGCAGTCCTGTGGGGCCGAAGATCACATGCTTGTAATAGAACCTTTTGGTTTTCAAGGGAGCGTTTTCTTCATGTTTTTTCTTTCCGTCTTCTTTGAGTAAAATCCGGCTCTCTTTTATGACCCCTTGTTTTCTAATCAATTGATAGTCATAGACATAGGTATGTCTTTCTGTTTGAACCCCTCCGTACACCGTATAGGTCGTTCCTCCCGAGGAATGAAATGTATGAGCGGCGCTTTCCTGGGGTTTTCTTATCGTCTCCTCGACTTTTTCTGTGCACACAAAATAAAGGGCAGAGTGGGATAATTGTTCACAGTATTGGGCGCAGTTTTCCAGGATCTGATTGAGGTCACTGTTTTCATCCGCCAAGAGAAAAGGATTTGAGTGACTCCAAAAAATAAGTGATATAAACAAAATGACAAAGAGAACCGATCGAGGATCTTTACTCATCTCTTCCCCTTTTTTTTATTTTAGCGCTTTAAATAAAAAAATCAAGTCTCTCATCCAATGGGAAGAAAGGCCAGACTTGTTCCTGTTTTTGGAGATAATGTGCTGTATGGGAATCATAAGCTGTATATATTTTCGGGATGAAGAATTTTCATTGATTCAAAAATACGGTAGAATGGTTTCCTGTAGAATGAGTACTGGAGAGGAGGACAACCATGAGTTTGATTTCAGCTCAGGATTTGACCAAAGTCTATGCCTTTGGCGAACAGCGTGTTGAAGCTTTGAGATCTGTGAGTTTTTCCGTGGAGCCCTCGTCATTTGTTTCTTTTGTGGGGCCTTCCGGAAGCGGCAAGACAACACTTCTGAATCTCATCGGATGTCTGGATAAGCCCACATCAGGGAGCCTCAAAGTAGCCGGAACAGATACTTCCAGTCTTTCCAGGAGAGAGGCGGCTGAATTTAGGGGAAAAAACCTGGGATTTATTTTTCAGGATTTTAACCTGATGTCAGTGTTAACGGTGTATGAAAATGTGGAATATCCTTTACTGGTGGTTCAAAACGTATCAGCCGCTGAAAGAAAAGAAAGGATTTTAACGCTTCTGGATACGGTCGGTATGCTGGATCAGAAAGACAAGTATCCGGACCAGATATCAGGAGGCCAGAAACAGAGAGTGGCGGTTGCCCGGGCTCTGGTCACCAATCCCAGCCTGGTTCTGGCAGATGAACCGACCGCTAATCTGGACAGCAAGACAGCATTTAAAGTCATAGATACCATGCACAAAATGAAAGATGAGTTAGGAGTGACTTTTATTTTTTCCACCCATGACAGAAAGATCGTGGGAGAGGTGGAGACCATCTATACGCTCACTGACGGCATGATCACCGGAAAAGCCTCAGGAAAAGGAGGCAGCCATGTTTAAGCTGGTGAAGATAGCGCTGAGAAACCTGTTGAGATATAAGAGGCGGACTCTTCTGACTTCTTCACTTATTGCAGTGGGAGTGACATTTGTGCTTGTTTTTGTGTCTTCTTCCAGTGCTTTCAAGAATCTCATGATCAGCCAGATAACAGATTCCATGCTCGGCCATATTCAGGTTCATAAGCAGGGCTATATGGCTTCCATTGACAGCCTTCCCCTGACTTTGAACCTCACTCAGAAAGATATGGAAAAATTGGAAAAGGTCGTAAATTCTATGTCCGGGATCAAGGCTTATTCTCCCAGGATTAAGTTTGCGGGAATGTTCAGTAATTTTATGGAAACCACGAATATCAGAGTCAATGGGGTTTATCCTGATAAGGAGGAGGCTGTGGCCCCGCTTCTTCCGGGAAGGGTCAAGCAGGGGGAAAAGGTCATCAAAAAAGGAGAGATGTTCATCCCGGAACTTCTGGCCAAAGGCATGGAGGTCAAGGTCGGAGATACCATAGTGGTCATTGCCACTAATCGGGATGGCTCGGTCAATGGAAAGCAGTTCCGGGTAGGTGCTGTTATTGAAAGCGTGACAGGTCCCGGAGGAAGAGACGGATATATGCATATTGAAGATGCCATGGAGATGCTCCGTATGGATCAGATGGAGGTCAGCGAAGTCGCCATTAGGCTGGATGATTTTGATAAACTGCACAGTGTGAGCGCTGCCCTGGACGCAGCTCTTTCCGACCAGCTCAATAAAGCAGGAAAACCTGTCTTTGATGTACGGACGTGGGAGGACCTGTCTCCTTTTTATAATGTGTCCCGGATGATAGAGGTCATGACATTCTTCATAAGGCTTATGTTGATCGCCATTGTTTTGATCAGTGTTATGAATGTGATGATTATGGCGGTTTATGAAAGGATAAGGGAAATCGGAACCATGGCTGCTATAGGCACCAAACCAGGCAAGATACTTTTTCTTTTTCTCATAGAGGGATTTTTCCTGGGATTGATAGGCACTCTGGTCGGGATTGTGTTCACCTGTGCAGTGACCTATGTCATCAATGCTGTGGAGATATCGTTTAACTTTGGCCGGCAGACAGGGCTGGTGCTTTCTCCCCGCCTTGAACCCGGACAGATTTTTTTAATATCAGGTATTGTCATTCTGGTTTCCATACTGGCAGCTCTGCAGCCGGCTTATAAAGCTTCCAGAATGGAGCCTATCAATGCTTTAAGGCATGTGTAACATGAGATCTAGGAGGCGGGAGATGTATCGAATTTTTGGAATTTGTTTAGCGCTTCTCATGGTTGTGCCTCTCTCAGCACAGGACGGGAATGACATTTTAAAAAAGCTGGATAGGAATTTAAGTCCTGAATCCTTTGAGTCTTACAGGAAGCTGATCAATATCGAACCAAACGGCCGCAGAAAGGAATTTGTCCTGTTTACTGTGAAAAAGGGGGCGGATAAGGTGGCAGCGCTTTTTCTGTCCCCGGATAGTGAAAAGGGGCGCAGCACCCTGCGGTTGGATGAGAACATGTGGCTGTATATCCCTAATGTAGGGAAACCCATAAGAGTCACCAGTATGCAGTCCGTAGTGGGAGGAGTGTTCAATAATGCTGATATTCTCCGGTTGGATTATGCTGAAGAGTACTTTGTTGAAAAAACAGAAGACCTGGAAACAGAATGGCTGCTTCATACAAAGGCCAAGACGAATTCGGTGGCTTATGACCACCTGAGGATATGGGTGGATAAGGACCGGATTCTTCCTAAAAAAATCGAGTGCATGACCGAAGCTTTTATGCTCATAAAGACCATTCATTTCAAGGAGGTCAAGGATTTCGGAGGAGGTATTGTCCGGCCTTCGGTGGTGGAGACGGACAGCCCTCTTCATGAAGGGTATAAATCGGTCATGATATTTGCGAGCATCGCAGGAAGGGAATTGAAAGATGAGGTCTTTACATTGACCTTTATGCCCAATATGGAAACTTTGCGCAAGTGAAATACCTAACATGCTTTCTTCTGATAGGTTCTCTGCTTATACGGCCGGCTAATGCCCAGGAAGATTATTCTTTTGACCTTTCAGAGATAGAAAAAAAGGCCTTTCAGTTCGGGGGGTACCTGCAGGCAAGGCCTGTTTTTTCTCTTCTTGACCGGGAATCTCGATCCTATTTCCTGAATTATTATGACAGCGAGCAAAACAAAAGCGCTCTGGAATACAATTTCAAGGCCCTGCTGGATTTGAGCTATGAGAAAGGGATCGCCAAAGCTCAGATACGTCTTAATGCGGACCTGAACCATTCTCATTCGGATTGGTCCCAGGATCTCGACCTCTATGAAGGATATCTTTCGCTCAAACCTTCACTGCACTTTCATATGGATTTTGGGAAAAAACGCCTGAAGTGGGGCAAAGGTTATGCCTGGAATCCGGTTGCGTTTATTGATAACCCCAAAAATCCTTTTGACCCGGACCTCGCCCTGGAAGGATTCACAGTGATCTCTGCTGATTATATCAAGAGTTTTTCGGGTGAGCTCCGGACGTTGACCTTGACAGGGATTTTGATTCCGGTTTTTGAAAATGCGAACAGCCAATTAGGCCAACACAACACTCTGAATTACGGGGGGAAGCTGTACTCTCTGCTGTTTGACACAGACATTGACCTGATGTTTCTGGCCGGACCGGGAATTTCTTCACGGTACGGGATTGATTTTTCCCGAAACATCACCTCAAATATTGAAATACACGGCGAAGGGGCTTATTGGTCAGAATATTCCAAAGAAATTGTTGATGATGAGGGAGTCTCAGATCAAAAAAAGGGAAACGGCTGCAGTTATCTCCTGGGTATCCGGTATCTCACGAAAAGCAACACCACTTTTTTCCTGGAATATTACCGCAACGGGAGAGGATATACACAGAAGGAGATGGATAATTACTATAGGTTGATCGACAGCGGTTATGCTATGTTTTTGGCATCCGAAATTGAGGATGAACTAGATCTGGCGTCGTCTTTAACAGGATTTCGCACTTTTTCTCCGGGAAAAAATTATCTCTATCTTCGTATCCTTCAAAAAGAACCTTTTAATATCGTCTATTTCAATCCTTCTCTTACCAGTATCTGCAACCTGGGAGACGGCAGTTTTTCTCTTGTTCCGGAACTGCTCTATGCACCGGTCACAGACCTTGAACTTCGGGCCAGGGCCATGTTTCTGTTGGGGGATCGGGGCACAGAATTCGGAGAGAAACAAAACAAATTACGCCTGGAACTGCGTATACGATATTACTTCTAACCTGTTCGCACACTGCGCCTCGCACCTGCAGTGACATCGACTCGTTCATCATCCAGGTTTTAACCTGAATTATTCATAAAAAAAGAAGTGTTTCTCCTATTTTCCTGAGGCAGAGCGGATGAATTCAGCCAGATCCTTTTTCAGCTTGGCCAGCGATGGTTTGCGGATGTACATCATGTGACCTGCCTCATAGTAGCCCATATGCACTCTGTTTTTGAACTCATCATTCAGCCCGATTTGGGAAAAGGTGTATTCGGTTCCAAAATAAGGGGTGGCCCCGTCATAATAGCCGTTTGCCACAAACACCTGGAGATTCTCGTTCTCGCTCATGGCTCTGCGCAGTGTCTCTGCCATATACGGTACAGCTTCAATGGTTCTTCTTGTGCCTAAGGTCTGGGAAAAATTCCAGGGATAGACATTGCCGTAGATATTGTATCGGATTTCCTTAGGGTAGTTGAGTTCCGCACGAACATAGTAGTTAAACATGGTGGAAAAGGCGCCCATTATAGCGGCGCTGGAAGGATCGAATTCATAATTTTCTCCGGCCGCATCTTCGTCTCTTCCGGTGAAACGGCTGTCCAGACGGCCCACGGTTTTAAACTCGTTTCTGAGCAGTTCTTTCACGAACCGGTCATGACGGATCCGCAGGTTAGTCTGAGAAATGTATTCTTCCGAAAGGCCCGTATACATGGAAAGCTTTTTCACGATATCTGCTTTTTCCGGCTCGGGCAGACGGTTTCCTTTTAAGAGAGCTACTGAATAATCGTTGAGCGCAAAGTTCTCAACCTCATCCAGAAGTTCGGTCAATTCTCTGTTTTGCAGTTCCGGTGAAAGTTTTTTGTGGTACCAGGCTGTTGCTGTGTAGTGGGGAAGAAAAAGCACATAAGGAGTGTTGTTTCCTTTACTGAACCCGATAGTGGAGAAATCCAGAACTGAGGATACGAGGATGATGCCGTTGAGATACATCCCGTACTGGCGTCCCTGGAGAAAACCGGAAAGCCCTGCAGAACGAAAAGTGCCGTAGCTTTCCCCCAGTAAAAATTTGGGAGAAGACCACCGTTCAAATTGAGTGATATACAGCCGGATGAACTCACCCACAGAGGCAAGGTCTTCATAAACTCCATGGAATTGGTTTTTTTTCTCTCCGGGCAGAGGGCGGCTGTATCCGGTTGATACAGGGTCGATGAGGACAAGGTCTGTGACATCGAGAAGCGAATGCTCATTATCCTCAAGCCCGAAAGGGGGCTTCGCTGAAAATCCCTCTTCTGTCATGCGGATTCTCCTGGGACCTAAACATCCCATGTGAAGCCAGACAGAGGAGGAACCAGGCCCTCCGTTATAAGCGAATGTTATGGGACGTTGGGACATATCCTTCACATTGTCTCTTGTATAAGCTGTAAAAAATATTTTGGCTCCTGGCTTTTCATCAGGCTTGCTAACCATCAGTTCTCCTGCTGTGGCTGTATAGGAAATGTTTTGCTCTCCGATCTTGACCGTATGATGGGTTCTGGAAAGTTTTTGTTCTTTTATAGGATTTTTATCAGATTCTTGTGCTGACATTACCGAGTAAAAAACCAGTACCAGAGCCATCAAAATAACGATAAAATTCCTTTTTTTCATTTTTATTCCTCCTTTCCCTTTTATCAGCGCAGGATGGTGTTGAAAAGCAGCTTAAAGGTTCCGTGAGTCTGGCATCGATTTTGAGTGCTGAATCCTATGAGGATGATCTGGCCTTTGCCGTATTGTGCTGAAATCATACCTGCTTTTTTAGATAAATATTCTTCTCCGATAAGCCATCCGCTTTGAAGGAGGTCTCTTCCCTTATAGCGGACAATGACCTCATAATCCTCATTGTGTCCGCCGGGAGTGATCTTAAAAGCAGGGCTGGAATAGAAGAGAACCAATCCTTCTGAGGGCATCCCGTAAGCA
>CAZUXT010000009.1:7041-91273 GCA_964624145.1 uncultured Eubacteriales bacterium
AAAAGCAGGGCTGGAATAGAAGAGAACCAATCCTTCTGAGGGCATCCCGTAAGCAAAAGCATTCTGGTTGTTAAAGGTTACTTTTAACGTTGAACCCGGGCAGAAAAATTCCTTTGGATCCATACGTTCCACCACATTACGGACATTTAAAGCAAATTCCTCAATGGCAAAACCGCAAGCATCCCCGAATGTGACAAGGGTTCCGCCGTTTTTAACAAAAGATTTTATCTCTTCCGCACCTTCTTTTCCTATTCCGCTTCTGTATTCCTGTGGGCTCTGCCCCATATAGCGGCGGTATCTTTCAGGAAGTTCTCCTTTGATCACGGCCGGTGAATCATCAGGGAAAATGAACACGTCATAATTTTTGTTAAGGTTTCCTTTTTTTATTTCACTGTCTTTGACGCTGGTATAGGGAAAGGCAAAATTTTCGAAAACCAAACGGGTCCATCCCTCATCCATATTTCCTCCGAAGTAACGCTGGTACATACCGGTCCGCATACGCTTAAGTTCATGGGTCCACTGGGCCACATCACCGCTGTAAGACTTGAAGTCCACTCCGGTGAGGTCAGCCACATCCTGAAAAAGGGTTTTCGACCCCTCTGTAACAATAAAGTCTCCGGTATTGAGTTCCGAGGTCTTTTTATTGACTCTCATAACACGAGCGCCTTTATTGAGGAGCAGATTGATAGCCCAGAAACTGTTGTTCATCCTTCCGTCCAGTACATACACTTTGCTTTCAGGTTCAACATCTGTTTTGACTGTAAATTGTTCTTCGATGACTTGAAAGTCTCCTTCGATAGATTCATTTACAGGATCCACACGGACACCCATGAATTCATTCATGGTGTGGGTGGCCAGGTCATAAGGTCGGAGAGGGGAGCCGTCATCAGCTCTGGTCCAGTCGTTGTCAGCATAGAGAGTGCGTCCGATAAGATTTCTTATAAGGCCCATTTTAGGCTGTGCCAGGGAGACGAGGAAGGAGCCTTCGGGATAGGTGACACCGTTTGCTGTGAAGGAACTTTGGGCTGTCTTTACCTCAATGCCGGAGAGGAGAAGCGTGTTGACCATTTTGACGGCTGTGAGATAATCGTGCTGGCTTCTGGGGATCACATAGGCACAGGGACTGCCTTTGGCCCCCCGTTCGGTCTGTCTTTTAGCTTTGAGATAGGCGTTCCACAGTACGGTCTCTTTATGCCTGGCTGCAATATCCAGAAGCGCCCATGCTGAAATTTTGGTCTGCTCAACAATGTCCCGAAGAGACCACCAACCTCCGGGCCAGGGATGGGGAAAATTGCTCTGGGCTTTGTATTCAGGAAACTGCCTTGAGCCTCCTTCAAGCTGACCTGGATGGATAAAAAGCGGGGTGGCGAGTTTGGAGCTGGCTGATTCGGTCAGCATGCCGGCTATGTTGTGAAACGGAGTGATCCAGTGCCAACCGAAATGCCCCCATCCCGGAAACATGGCATCATTGATAATGCCGGTCTTGTTGTTTTCTTCCAGCTTATAAGCGATGTGGGCCCCGTACCAGCTCAACTCACGCCAGATAAGAGGGTCTGCATAAGGACGGATGGGGTCGCAGTAAGGTGGGACATAAAGCCGGGCGCCGTAGCTTCCCATCTGGTGATGGTCAATATAAGCCTGGGGGACCCAGTCCCTATAGAGGATCTTGGCAGCGTATTTTGATTCGACCAAATTCAGATAGTCTCCATCCCTGTTGTTGTCATGACCTGCGTATTTATGGTAAAGCCAGGGCAAACCCGTTCCTTCATACTCGGTTCCCACATATTTTCTGTACCAATCCGTGACCATGATTTCACCGTCAGGATTGAAACAGGGGAACATAAAGTACAGAACATTGTCCAGAATCCTCTGTGTTTCTTCATCGTTTCTGCTCAAAAGGTCATAGGCTAGTTCAGGTGTCATTTGAGTGGGTCCTATTTCAGTGGCATGCAGGCTCATGGACTGAGATATCACGGCTTTGCCTTCGGATATGAGTTTTTTGATTTCCTGTTCCGGAGTGCCTCTTGGATCGCTGATGATAGCGTTTATTTCCTGTAGATGATCCAGATTCGCCAGATTGTCAGTGGATGAAACAATCACCAGGAGAAACGGATTTCCCATGGTAGAGGGGCCCATGTTCACGACTTTTATTTTCTGGCTCTCTTTTTCAAGAAGCATGAAGTAATCGACGATTTTATCCCAGCGGGCCATTTTCCGGTCAGCTCCCATCTTGAATCCGAAAAAGTCCTCAGGGGTGGTGATCTCTTCCTGAGCCCTTAAAGAGGGGATTAAAAAAGCCAGTAAAAGAAAAACAAATACCATGCGCAGAGATTTGATACTTTTTATCATACGTTCCTCCTTGTTGTTATGGGTTTAAGATTTAAAATGAGTGATATACTCTTTGAAATATGTTTCAATTTCTTACAGCCTGATAGAGAGATACTAAAATAAGGCATATGGGTATGTCAAGAAGACTCTTTTATTCAGGATTATCGAATCGGATCTTATAGGATTTTATGGATAGATACACATTGCTTTCCTCATCTGTTTTTATGAAATACATATGGTTTTTTGAGATGTGTTCGGCTTGTGAGGGAAGTTCTGCTGTTCCTAGGAAATCTCCGTTCAATGAGAAAACATCTACCGGAACAGGGGCCTTTTCTTTTAAAATATCTTCAGGGATGCGGAATACAAAGGCATATTGACTGGAAAGACAGATATGATTGAAGAATACTTTATCCCTGGGAATCAGGTCATATAAATCATGTGTCACTTTTGGAGGCCAGCCCCGTTGGTCCGCATGGTCTTTTATTTCTTTTTTCAAATAATTTTTTTCCGCCCGGGTTATTTTAGAAGGTTGGATATCCCTTTCAAGATGCTTTATTTCATTTCCTTTAGTGTCAAGAAGTATGATTTCATACACAGTGCTTTTGGCTACGGCGCTGAGTGATGCATTATGAGCAAAGAGAAGCTCAGGAGCATATATATCAGAGCTGTAGCTGAACATGACCATCCGGCCACTCTCATCAGGAATGGAGACGGAAAAGGAATTTTTAGGTACTGAGTAAAACTTCTTAATTATTTTATTGTCTGGGTCAACTGTTACCTGCTGTTGGTCTTCAGGCTCCCATGACCAGGCATAACAAAGGTTTTCTCCGATATATCCCAGTGCAAGCCGATTGGATAAATGGACACGTTTGATGAATGTGCCGTCTGTTCTGTGAAAGGAAACATCATACATATCTTCACACACAGCTAGATAGCCCTGTTCGGTTACAATGATGCGACCTGGTGATTGGAAGTCTCCGGGACCCTGCCCTTTCTGCCCGAAGGAGAGAAGGAGATTTCCTTTGGGATCAAACGTTAAGGCTTTTCTTTCCATGCGATCAAGAACATAGAAATTTCCGGATTCATCTTCACATACAGAGGAAACAGAGGAAAACAAATATTTCTCAGATCCGAGTTCCAGAGGATCAGATAAAATGATTTTGATGGAAGGGACTTCGGCTGTGATTGCATTTGTTCCAAGAAATACAACAACAACCAGCACACACAAGAAAAATGACTTCATTATATTCTCTCTATTAACCTGACCTATTCATAAAAAAATGGCGACGTTAATTTTTTTGTTTTGCTTTCAAGGATATACATGCTTTCTACAAAAATGACAACTGAAGTGTTTTTGTTTGTTTTTACTTTTATCTTAATCGCCATTTTTTTACCATTGAGGCGAGCCAATCTTACTGCCTCTGCTTCGTTACAAGGCATTCGCAGTGAAGGACCACACCTTCATACCTTGTGCCTCGCATATGCAGCAACCTTGACTCGTGAATAATCCAGGTAAATTATTAAATTTATTTAAAAATGTTCTTACTAATATATACAGTATGAGTCAACTCAATGTAACAATTTATTTTAATCGCTCGTCTGATCTGGTAAGGAATCTTTATAACTCACCTACTAACTAGAATAATGAAATTATTTTCACTGCAGCCCCTGCAGCTACCACCAGGATGGCTGCGATGAGCAGGACGTTCCATATCGTTCCTTTTAATCCGCGGTTGACCTCCTCCCCCAGGTAGCTTTTTTTATTCTGCAGTATGAAAAAGCATATATAGGCAACAGGCATCATAACCAGATTGAATGAGGATGTGAGCACAGGGAGCCAGAGCGGCATCTTGAAGAAAGCTCCTATGATGCCGATATTGGCCAGCATGGTGCTGGCTTTATACGCCCAGCCGTGATATTTGAAATGAAACATCTCGCTCAGAACGAATCCGCAGAGAAGCATTTCAATGACAGCCGTCGTGAGGCACATGCTTAAAACACCGAATGAAAAGATAAGGCGTCCTAAAGTAAGCCCTACAATGGGTTCAAGGGCATGGGCCACATCCACTGCGCCCAGGACTTCAATATCCTGGAGATGAAGGGTATTGGCACACGCAATGATGACAAAGCTTGTGGCCAGAATATAGGGTAGAAACATGGATGTTCCCAGGTCAAAATTTTTAAGCCCTCTGTGTTCTTTACCCCAGCCCCGGGCCAGCATGGTGTAAGGATAAAGAAACGTCATGTTCACCCCTACAGCCGCTCCCAGTTGGCCGAGAACTATAGTCAATCCTTCTTTATCAGCCGGGATATGAAAACAAAAAAATCCTTTTAACAAAGCGTTCCAATCGATGCCTGTTTTAATCACCACAAGAAGAAAGGACAGGACCATGAGCATAAGCATGTATTTCAGAATACGCTCGAACAACAGGATGTTTTTTCGTTTACCTTTTCCATAACTCCAGCAGATGCTTGTAGCTATAACTAAAATGAAAAGAGCGATAGGGAGTTTAGGAACGGAAGCACCAAATACATCGAACATGTCTTTTATGACTTCAGTACCCAGGGAATATTGAGGAAACTGCCAGACTACGGAGGCCAGGAATACGTTGATTCCCCAGATGATAGCCAAACTGGGGTGGAGTCTCTTCCAGAACACGTCATATGGCCTAGCCCGTGTGGTGAGAAGCTGGTGCCCAATGGCTGAAAACATCACAACTCCCAGAAACATGGCTACAGGCTGGACCCAGAGGAGCTTGTATCCGAAAACAGAGCCGGCAAAAATGGCTGAGCCTGCGGAACCGGCTCCCAGAGTGAGCGCGCTTTGGATCCATCCGGGGCCGGAAAGCTTCCAATAACCGAACCAGCGCTGCCAGAAATAAGGCTTTATGTTGATTTGTTTTAAGTTTTCTTTTTCCCTCTCCAGAGAATGTATGTCGCGTTCTTCCACCATAGGAAGCCCGCGCGTGAGTTTGTGTTTTCGGGAAGGGGCATTCATTGAGTTAAATTTTTTCTAATTACTCATAGCTGTATTTTACCAAATTGAAGAATAAATCTCTATGATTTGGTTCGATTCGATTCCTCAGGTTAATCAATCCTATCCATATTCTCTATTTCATGCGGAATACTTATTGACCGGATATCTCCTTTCGATATATCATAATTCAAACATAACATCACAAAGGGCATAAATTGAACAAAATTGATTCTAAATAAGGGAAATTAAAATGTTTCTTTTAGGGAGAAAGCGATGAAAGCATGGAAAATCTGTATTCTGATTGGATGTTTGGGATCGATCCTCAGTTGCATGATGTACACAGGATCGGGTCCGAGTAGTTATATCGGCCACCCGTATGCAAACTCTTCTGATCAGGACGAAATAATCATTACAGATGAACTGAAAGAGCTTATCTCTTCAAATCCAAAGCTTAAGATTGTTATTCGGATTGCACAGCCTTCCCAATCAGTTACCAGGGCAGAAAGAGTCATTTCAGATGTAAATATATTCGAAAAAACACTTGTCCGAAACAGTTATATTGTTCGTGATCGGGCACTGCTTGAAAATCTGATGAAATCCGAAAGCGCTGATTATCTCAGCATCAAGGATAAAATCGATACGGATATTATCATTGAAATCCTAAGAATCGAATTTGGGATTCCTAACCAAGAAAAAAGTTATTTCAATGTGACGACAAACCAGGTCGAAGACTTTCCTATAGAAGAAAACTACATCGACTGTCCCATGGCTAAACTTGAATGCCGGATCACCCTGGTCGATCGAGGACAGTTAGGGGGGATGTTCCTGTTCCATATCACCCGTTGTGACCTTGAGAAGAGAGAGATCATCCTCAACCGCTCCCGGACTTTGATGGGTTGGGTAGAAAAAGAGACCGGTCCTGCCTTTTTGGTATTGACCATGTCATTAGATGATGAAGAAGTTCGGGAAAGAATCATTGAATATTTTGCCAACCGGTTAATCCAGATTCTTTCCTAAGCTCCCCAATAAAATCTTGTTAATATATCTTGAGGGGGGGGCATTCATTGAGATTCTGTTTTTCCTCTCAGACAGATGTCATCGAAATATCCTGTGTCGTCAAACGAACCGACTCCCACCAGGCCGTGGGATAGGGTTGGGTCTTTGGCCGTGAGAATGGGATTTTCCATATCATCCATATAGGCTTTGATTTCTGCGGTGGATGCATCATAGGTCACTTTGAATTCATGCCAGTTATTATCAATCAAACGAAAAACGGATTCGCCTTCAGGTTCGAAGTTGATTTTCTCCCGGTCTTTTCCGTTTACAAAGCCGATAATATTGTGCAGGGAGTCGCTTTTTGCTGAGAAATGCACATAGTAGAAATGAGTGGAGTCCTGGAAGTGAAAAAACACGCACATATCCCGGTAGACATTGGATGGGTCTGTTTTGCATTTGACCCGGCCTGTGAACTGGAACGAAGTGACATCAAAGCCTTTAATAAGGGACCAGGAAGTAGGAGCGCGGACAACACTCTGTTCGCCCGGTGAAGTGAGTTCGTAAACCATGGAACCTTCACATTCCGTGATTCTCCAGTGGTCAGGATTACGGGACATCCATGCCTCTGCGGATGGGTGTTCGAAGTCATAACACGCCAGTTCGGGAAGCGGTTCCGGGGATTTCGTCCCGCAGTATAGAAAAAGGGAGAGTGTGAACAGGATTAAGAGAACTTTTACTGGATATTGTGCGTTCATTGTGACCTCCGGCCGTTAAACAGGGATCCCGTCTGTATAGCCGGGATTCATCCATTCAAGGCTTTTGCTATCAAAAAAAGGTTTGAGGTGAGAGGTCATCTGCTGCATCTTTTCGGCACTCATTGGCTTGAAGTTTCTTACCATTTGGATGTTCTTTTTCAAAACATTCATACCGTCTGTACCTATGACTGCGGCTGAGACATGCTCCAGGTTGAGGGCGTAATAGATCAAATCGTCAGTATTGATATCAGGGACTGTTTCTTTAGGACGGATCACTTTCATGACCAGAACGCCCATATTTTTTTTGACAGCTTCGGGAATGGCTTTGTTTTCAAAGTTTTCCTTTCCATCCGAGTAGTGATTGAGCGCGATGAGCATGGTGTCAAAATCATAGCGTCTGGCTGCTTCAGCCATGGCTTCAGCGGAGAGATGGCCTGAAAATCCAATAAACCGGGTCGCTTTTTCCTGTTTCAGTTTCATGAGAGCTTTTAATGCTCCGTTTTCAGCGCCTATTTTGTCGACATCTTCCAGAGAGGTGATCAGATGGATCTGAAGAAGGTCCACATGGTTTGTTTGAAGGCGTTTGAGGCTTTCTTCGAACTGCCTCATAGCTCCGTCATAAGTCCGTTCTCCGAATTTTGTGGAAAGGAATACTTCATTCCTCCGGTCTTTGAGTATCAGTCCATACCGTTCTTCAGCGACCACTCCATTATAAACATAGCTGTGGGCGGTGTCCCAGTAGTAAAGGCCATTGTCAAGGGCATGGGTAAGGATCTCCATGCTTTTTTCCGGATCTTCCACATTACAGAACCGGCTTCCTCCTCCGATCACGATCAAAGGAACCTTGATTCCTGTTTTTCCAAGTATCCGTGTAGGGAGCCCTTTTGAGTCAAAAACGTTTTTTTTCTTGAAGAGAGATTCACAGGATAGACTGTTGACAGCCAGAGCTGCAGTAAGGGATGTTTTAATAAAATCACGCCGGTTGAGTTTGTTTTTATTCATTTTTATCTCCCTTATCTTGGATAATATAGTGTATTTGCAGAGGCGCTCTATTTCCCCATAAGCCCATGAAGGAATTATATTAGTTTCACAATAGGGATACAACAGTTAATTTTAGATGAGCAGTGCGGATCAGGCTCTAATTAGACTCGGACTCTACTTTGGCTTTATCCTGGGCCAGGATGGTTCCGGAGATATCAGATAGAGCTTGAAAGTAAGAGACGAAACGTTCGATTTCATCAGCTTGCTCCTGCCCAAGATTATGGGCCCAGCGGTAGGCTATGGGCTGGTACCAGAGTTCGGCTTCTATGCGAAAGGGGCCTTGATAACCTTGAATCTTGATATTATAAATGATTATGTCTCCACTGCCCTGAAAATCTTGGTCCTGAGCGGCTCTTCCTCGGACTTCAATATCTTCCTCCGCCGTGGACTTGTCAAATCCTTTGGGCAGGAGCCGGTTGTCCTTAATGTATCTCACAGCTGTGAGCAGGACAGTCGTCACTTTGCCATCAGGTCCGCCCAGAATTCCTTCGTAGATCTGAACATCATCAGGCTTTTTAATCTTTGTGTAATGGGGTTCAAATAGGTCAGGGTCAGAGTCATTATCGTTTCCTTTGATAGAGCCATCAGAGTTGATGCCCCCAGATTCAAAGATCAAGGCATTGAACCGATCATAGACCGTAAAATGAATCCAGGCTCTGCGGGAAGGATAGGCAGAGGGAAGTTTATGGCCCGCTCGATTTTGTATGTTCACTTCTGCCTGAAGTTGTCCTTCAGATAGGGTTATATTCTCCAGTTTTATCTGTGCTGAAGAGGAACTGAGGTGAGCGGCTGTTCTAAGAGAGGTTGTCTCTAATTCCTGAGGGAGTGCTTTGACTCCCAGTTCATAACGGTAGCGGTTGAGGATTTTGGGCACAAAAAAGTTACCTCCTCTGAAAACATGGCGGGATACTTCTTCCCGATCTTTTCCCACCACTCCGGTAATAGGAGTCATGTCTTCAACTGCGGGCATATGACAGGATTGGCAGCTCCGATGCCCGGGATAGGAGCTGTGCTTCCATTCAAGATAGGGGACTTGTTCCGGAAGTTCACCGATCACTTCTCCTTTTTCATTGAGGGCATGTGTGTAGAGTGTATGACAGGAGGCGCACAGTTCAGAAGTCTGGATGTGCGCAGCTTGAGTGGGAAGAAAATCAGATGAGGACTGCATAAGAGCTTTGCGCCCTTCATCGATTTCATAGGGCCCGAAGATCTCTCTTTGTCCCAAAGCTGTTTTGGTATCTACAACAAATCCAGCTGTGAAGCTTTCTTTTTGACCCAGATTTTCTTTTCTGATTTGATGACACATGGTGCATGAGACGCCATCGGCGGCTAATCGGTCTTCATAAGTGACCTGTTTTGTAATGGGGAGATGTTCAAAGACTTGGCTTTTTTCCCCTTTGACTTTAGCCAGATACCGTGCCATGGGCATATGGCATGCGGAACATTCATGCTGAATGGCATCTGTAGCCATGGAGTGCACTATGGTTTCACGTCGTACAGAAGCCTGCCAGTAAGGGTCTCTTGATGAATGCGCCATCATGGATGAGCGCCAGTTAGCTCCAAAAGAGATATCTTCTCCTTTGGGAGTTACAAGCCCGTTATGGCAGGATATGCAGCGGTCTGCTGTATGGAAAATTTGGGGTAAAGGAACAGCCAAGGCTAAAGTCAATACCAATAGCATTGGAACAATAAGGGAAATATATTTGCGAATCATTGTCTTACCATCCTTCAAAAAATCCGCCGTCGAACCAATCCCAGAGCAGGTAGGCCATGACTTGAATATCCCGGTTCGACGTGAAATTACCGGGGATACGCACGCCAATGTTGAACATGATGTGCTGGCGTGTGTTTAAAGTCACCTGTATTTGGGGCATGATATCCCAATAAATGTTGGACCCGGATTCCAGCTCACCTGAAGCAAGCAGCTCGATCATGGGAGACCAGGCACGGCCCCACCAACCTCCGGTAGTGAAAGTTCGGCCTAAAGCCAATCTGAAAAAAGCTTCGGTCTCAGCTTTATCGCTCTGAGCTGGAAATTCAGCTCCTAATTGAGAGTGGAGAAAAAAGTCTGCGGGAAGGATCTGTCCGTAGGATAAAAAGGGCTCAAAAACGAAAGTGCCTTTTCCAAAACCTTGAGCTTCGTCTCCAGTAGGCAGAATGATTTCAGCAGCAGCGCTGAAAATAGAACCGCTTTTTAAGCTGTGAATAAGAGTGCGCTTGACACCCAGAGCTAAATCTCCAAGATTTGAAGTCCAGTCAGTTATAGGGTCAGCTCCGTTTGCAAGAGTCATTTCGCTCCAGCCAAAAGGAACCTTGACCTCTATTTGATTGCGGGATCCAAACCTTTGTTCGTACACAAATTCTCCTGAAATTTTATCAAGAGACTCGTTTGTTCCAAAAGTCAATACGGCCTCGTCTTCAGGATAAGCTTTTTCAGTGATTATGGCCCTGGGAAGATTCAGATCACCTGGAGGCCAATGAGGATCGGAACAGAATGCCTTAATATATTCAACGGCCTTTGTGATTTCTTCAATGGATAGCACGTTGCCTAAGGCAGGCATCAGTTGAGCAAATCCTCTGACCGGTCCACCTTGGTGAGCTATGGCCACCCAGTCAGGAGAGGGTTCTCTTGAAGAAAAATTACAATCTGTAAAGTCAGGAAGAGGAGTATCAAATCCGACCCGGCTTTGGGGTTGGCCTTTTCCATCAGGTCCATGACAATTGGCGCAGGAAGCCAGAAAAATCTCCTTCCCGGTCATATGTTCATACTGGGATTTATCTTGAGTTTTGGTTCCTGCTGAAAGAATAGGAGAAACAGCGGCAGTCAGCAGAACTGATAGTATTGTAATCCGTATGGAACTCATTTTGTGTTTCATGCATAAACCCCTTCTCTAAAAAATATCATATGGAAAATACACAATTATTTTATCTATAATTTAGAATAATTACAAGTATCAATTCCCTTTTTTTATTCGTAGCGTAAAGAATCCACAGGATCTGAGTGGGCGGCTTTGAGTGCCTGGAATGTAACGGTGATTTGAGCGATGAAAAGAGAGAGAAGAGCTGTTCCCAAAAATATCGTCCAGGAAAGGGGAATCCTGTAAGGAAAGTCACTGAGCCAGTTGTGCATCAGAAAATAAGCCACAGGCCAGGCAATAACATTGGCAATAAGAACCCATTTGGCATATTCTTTGGACAGCATAAAAATGATTTTGGTAACAGATGCTCCCAGAACCTTGCGGATGCCGATTTCTTTGGTCCTTTGCTCGGCCGTGAATGATGCTAGGCCAAAAAGCCCCAGACAGGAAATCACTATAGCCAGAAACGTAAAGGTCCTGACGATTCCCATTTCCCGTTCCAAACCTCTATAAAGCCGGTCATAGTCTTGATCTAAAAATCTGTATTCAAACGGGAATTCCGGGTTGAATTTTTTTGCCGCTTCCTTTATGGAAGCAAGGGCTCCGGGGATATCTCCTGGATTCAAACGGATGAACATATAATTGTATTCGCGCATTTGAGGATTGTGATAAAGAAGAAGAGGGCCGATTTCCCTGTAGACAGGGGTGAAGTGAAAATCCTTGACTACACCTATGACTTGGAGTGCAAGTTCTCCTTGAGAAAGCCGGGCGCCGATAATGTTATCCAGGCCCATGATTTCAGCGAACCGCTCGTTAATCAGAACATTTGAACCGCTGTTCTCGGTTCCTTTGCGGAAGGATTCTCCTTGTGTGATTTCCATTTGGAATGTTTCCGGGAAATCAGGGTCCACACCAAAATAAGTGACCAAAGGATTAATATTGGGATCACGGCCTTCCCAATCCCAATCCTGTCCGTTGTTGTAGATGCCGGTGGGAGAATGAGAGGCCAGGGATATGTTTTTAATGCCCGGATCCTGTAGAAGTTCATGCTTCATGGATGCATAGCTCTTCTTTAAATTGCCTTCCACCCGGATATAAAGTAGGTGTTCTTTATCAAATCCGAGATTTTTATTTTTTATATATTTGACTTGATTGAAGATGACCAGAGTTCCGATAATCAACATCACAGAAAGAGAAAACTGCACGACAACCAGAATTTTGCGGAAAAGATCTCCTTTTTTTCCTGAGATGCCTTTTCCTTTCAATACGGCAGCAGGCCGGAAGCTAGAAAGGAATACAGCCGGATAGATTCCGGCTATGATTCCGGTAAGAACGGTCACAGCTAAGATGCCTAATATTATTTGTCCATTAACGAGGCTTAAAAAATACAGGGGTTTGCCGGTCAGTGTTCTGAAAAAGGGCATGAGAAGTCTCACCAAAATCAAGGCTGTAATAAGTGAAATAAAGGTAAACAGGACAGATTCTCCAAAAAACTGTTTGGTCACCTGAGTCCTCCTGGCACCCACTACTTTCCGGAGGCCCACTTCTCTTGAGCGCTGAGAAGAGCGGGCTGTTGTCAGATTCATGAAGTTGATGCATGCGATAATCAATATGAGAAAAGCAATAATGGTGAATATCCGGATCTGTCCTATCCTTCCCCAGACTTGAAGATAGACTTGACTAAAAGGATAGAGAAAGGGCTCTGAATTCGTTTCAGGTCTGGATTCCCTGATGCGGTTTGCGATTTTTTTATTAAATGATTCCAGGTTGAAATTTTGATCCACTTCAGCGTAGGTTCTGAAAGCAAGATTGTACCAGGTCTCGGTATAGCCCGGTCTCCATACAGTATTGGCAAATTCCAGGGGAATCCATACGCTGAAACGGATTGTAGAGTTATGAGGGATGTCTTTCATCACTCCTACCACTTTGAAATCATACTCTTCATTAATGGTTAAGGTCTTTCCTACAGGATTGTCCCGGCCGAAATATTTATCAGCAACGCTTTCGGAAAGAACCAATACATTCGGCCCGGAAAACAGGTCTTCGATCCTTCCTTGGATCAGAGGAAAGGTGAAGATCTGGAAAATTTCCGGGTCTGCCATTTGTATGAGCTCTTTGAATTTCGTTTCGCCGCTGGTGAAAAGAAATTCTCCCTGACCATTGTTGAATCTGGCCGTATTGATGATTTCCGGATACTCGGCTTTAAGAGCAGGCCCTATAGCAGGGACAGAACCCATGCCTTCCTCAGTTTCACTCCCATAGTGCTGGATGTTCCGGACAACATAGAGTGAGTCAATCTTTTCATGAAACTTATCAGTGCTCAGTTCATCCTGCACCCAGAAGAGGATCAAAATACAACAGGCCATGCCGAGAGCAAGACCTATGATGTTAAGGATCGAATAGGCTTTGTGCCTTCTGATATGACGAAAAGCGATTTTAAGATAATTTTTGAGCATAGCAAAACTCCAGTAAAAGAAATTTTTAATACTCAGAGGGATGACTTTTAAGACCTGTGACCAATACCAGAGAAAGGCCTTGAATGGTCCTTTTGTCATGAGTTCATACTGAAATCCCTCTTCAAAGTCTCCTAGTTTTTCACTTTGTTCTTCCCGGCGGAAAATGATTTTGAGCAGATGTTCCGCAAGACGGGGATGCCTTTTTAATTTGCTCATTTTTTGTTTTATGTCAGTACCTTCTTGGGGACTTTTTCCCATATGTTCTCATAGACTCTTCGAATCTCCAAAAGGGCTTCTTTTCCCTCGTCGGTTATTTTGTACAGGTACTTGTGTCTTCCTCCCCGTTCAGGGGTGCTTTCTCCTTTGTGTTTGATCAGATATCCTTTATGAGTCAGTTTGTTCAACGGATCATAAATCTGGGCCAGAGACCACTTCACTCCTGTTGCTTCATGGATAAGTTCCCTTATGGATATCCCATAAGCATTTTCTTCCAGTTTTAAAACACTCAGAAGTATGATTTCCTCAGCTCTGGATAAAAGTTTCATGATAGGCCTCTTTTTTTCTTTGTTTTGTGTGCATTTATCGAAATCCGATACATATATACATACGCAGAAGGTTTCAAAAAGGTTGCCCGAAAAAAAATTCCGGGTGTCTTGGTTTTTAAATGGACTTTGGATTTACAATAGATATAATGAAAAAGACTGAGAAGAAGAAGGAGGTCTGATTGTCATGAAACGATTCCAGTATTGTCTGATATTCATACTCATATTCAGCTTGGCGCTTGTATCCTGGGCTGATGAAGGGATGTGGATGCCCCATCAGATGAAAGGTCTTAAGCTCAAGGCAAAAGGACTGAAAATGAACCCAGACGACCTGTACAGGGAAGATGGGACTGGGTTGATGAGCGCAGTGGTGAATTTGGGAGGGGGGACTGGAGAATTCGTAAGCTTTGAAGGATTGATCCTCACCAATCACCATGTGGCTTTTGGCGCGCTTCAAAGAGCCGCCACAAAGGAGAAGGATTACATCCAGGATGGATTTATTGCCTGGACAAAAGAAGAGGAGATCCCGGCCCAAGGATATATTGCGGATGTTCTGCTGGGGTATGAAGAGGTCACAGACAAAATCATAGCAGAGATAAAACCGGATATGACCTATAGAGAAAAATACGAAGCCATTGATAAGGCAGAAAAGAAGCTCATAGCAGAAGCTGAAAAAGAGGGAGAAGATATCAGAGCCAGTGTGGCAGCCATGTACAGCGGGAATCAATACTATTTATTCCGGTTCAAGCGCATAAAGGACATCCGTATCGTCTATGCTCCTCCAAGGGATCTGGGTAATTTTGGAGGGGATATTGATAACTGGATGTGGCCGAGACACACATGCGACTTCAGCTTTTTGAGAGCGTATGTATCTCCGGAGAATAAAGGAGTGGATTACAGCAAAGACAATGTTCCGTATCAGCCGAAATCAGTGCTTAAGATCTCTACAAAAGGATTTAAAGAAGGGGAATTTTCTTTTGTGATGGGCTATCCCGGGAGGACGTACAGAAACAGCACACTCGCAGAGCTTAGTCTTGACCTGAGAAACATGAAAGAAAGAATGGACTTGTATAAGGATATCATTGCTTTCTTCGAACAAGCAGGCAAAGACGACAGAGAGGTGCAGATCAAGTATGCCAGCCTCATCAAAGGCCTGAACAATGGCCTTAAGAACTATCAGGGTAAATTTGAGGGAATAGCCAGAATCAATTTGCTTGAGACAAAAGAAAACCAGGAAAAGAGTTTTATGGAGTGGGTGAAGGATAAGCCGGAAAGGGAAGAACTGTACGGCAATGTACTTGAGGGCATCTCCGTTTTCATGGAAAATTATGCAGCCTTTGATAAGAAAAACACACTTCTGGGAAGGATGGTCAGCTCTTATTTCGGATCCGCTCTCCTATCGCAGGCCTATACCATTTTTCGTACGGTTGAGGAGAAAGAAAAACCGGACATGGAAAGGGAAACGGCATATCAGGAGAGGAATATTCCTTTAATAAAGATGCGGATCCAGCTTGCTGACAGAGGATTTGACCTGGAAGCGGACAGGGCTTTTTTCAAGCACCAGCTAAAAAAGCTTAAAGATTATCCTGAGGAACAGATACCGAACGCGTTAAAGGAGCTTGTATCCAAAGGATCCGGAAAGGCTATTGATGACTTTGTGGATACCCTCTATAACAACACCATTCTTGCTGATACGAAAAAAAGGCTCGAGCTTATTGATATGACGAGAGAAGAACTTATGAAAATCAAAGACCCACTTATCCAACTGGCTTCAGAACTTGAAAAAGAGATGGAAGAGCTCAGAGAAAAAGAAAAAGCTCTGGGACAGGAAAGGCAGGAACTCAAGAAAGCCTATCTGTCTGGCCTTCTGGAGAAGGAGGAGGGGAGAATCGCACCAGATGCCAACTCGACCATTCGTTTCACTTACGGATTCATTGAGGGCTACAGCCCCAGAGATGCAGTGTATTATGAATCCCAGACCACGTTGAGCGGTGTTCTGGAAAAAGATACCGGAGAATTCCCGTTCCGGGTACCTGAGAAGATCAAAGAACTCTATGAATCCAGGGATTACGGGCTTTATGAAGACAAGAAGCTCAATGATATCCCGGCCTGCTTCTTGAACACAACCAGTGTGACCGGAGGGAATTCCGGCTCTCCAACTCTTAATGCCAGAGGCGAACAGATAGGTATTATCTTTGATATGACCTATGAGAGTGTGACCGCTGATTATTATGAGGTTCCGGAGCTGCAGCGGACCATCAGTGTGGATATACGGTATGTGCTTTTTGTTACAGAGAAATTTTCAGGAGCCGAACACATTATAAAAGAGCTGGGTTTGTAAACAAATTTCTCATAATAAATAAACCGCAGCAAGGCCCAAAATTCCGACAACAACCACATAATAAACAGTGGGCAAAATGGTTTTGCGAAGGATGGATCCTTCCTGGCCTAAAATGCCTACAGTGGCTGAAGCAGCCACCACGTTGTGGATAGCCACCATGTTGCCTGCAGCCGCGCCCACAGCTTGAAGGGCGACGACCACTGCCCCTGATATCATCAGTGTATCCGCCACACTGAACTGGAACAGACTGAACATGAGATTGCTCACTGTGTTGCTTCCGGCAATAAAAGCTCCAAGAGCTCCAATGGATGGTGCAAAAAGAGGCCAGATTTTTCCCACATTTGCAGCCACCCATTGGGCCATAGCCACGGGCATGCCGGGCAGTCCTGCGGCATTAATGCCTGAGTTCATATAGATTCTGACCATGGGTACGGTGAAAATCAAAACAAAGCCAGCGCCTAAGAGCATTCGGCTCGACTCAGTGAGGGCGGCCCTGAAGCTTGAGATCTTCATTCGATGGATAAGTAACGTCAATAGAGACACACCGATAAGAATGGTTCCGGGCAGATACAATGGAGTTGTGGAAGGAGTGATCCCGGTTTCAAACACATCGCTCCATTTTATACTCACTGACTGGAGAAAATGGCCTACCGGAAAATGGGGAAGACGTGTAAGCACCAGAATAACGGCCATTAAAATATAGGGAGTCCAGGCAAGCCAGTCAGGCAGTGTTTTTCCAGTTTGGCTGTCCAGATTCACATCAATGGTCCCTTTCCATTTAGAATCCCATTCACTTTGAGGAGAGAAATCCCAATGGTCTTTAGGAAGCAGAAATTTTTTCTTGGCAGCAAAGGTAACCAGAGCAAGCCCAAAAAGAGCCCCTAGTAATGAGGGGAATTCAGGGCCTAGTAAGAGGCCGGTTAATGTGTAGGGAATAGTGAAAGCCAGTCCGCTGAACAGAGCAAACGGAAATATAGAAATCCCTTCTGACCAGGATTTTTTTGAGCCAAAAAAACGGGTCAGCATAATAATCATGAGAAAAGGAATCAAAGTTCCTGTGATGCCGTGGAACAGAGCTGAATGGGCTGTAATGGTTTGCAGATAACTGTCAAAATCGGTACCTGCGGCTTTGAGTTGGGCCATGACCTCAGGATTCTGGAGGCCGCCCCTCACCCCGATCAATATGGGTGTACCGCAAGCTCCAAAAGTAACGGCAGTGGATTGGGTCATCATCCCGATCATAACGGCGGCCATGGCTGGAAAGCCCAGAGCTACCATAAGAGGAGCGGCGATAGCTGCGGGAGTGCCAAATCCAGCGGAGCCTTCAATAAACGAACCGAAAAGCCAGGCAATGATTATGACTTGAACCCGGCGGTCAGGGCTGATGTTTGTGAAACCTCTGCGAATAGAAGATAAAGCCCCGGAATGCTTTAGAGTGTTTAATAGAAGGATGGCACCGAAAATAATCCAGAGTATGTCAAAGGTAATGAAGAGGCCCTGTATAGTGGAAGCAGCCACTCGAGCCAAATCGACCCTCCAGATGGTCAGGCTTAACAAAACGGTCAAAGCAAAGACCATGGGCATAGCTTTTTTTGCAGGAAGACGAAAACCAACAAGAAGGACCGCTGCCGCCAGAATTGGAATAAATGCCAAAAAGGCTTGAACAGGGAGACTCATTTTGTTTCAGTAACTCCTTAGATGATTATAAATACAATTTATCAAAAACCCTGATTGAAATGAAGCGGCAATTTCAAGGGATTGCCCCTTTTGTCAGCCATCACGCCCATAAAAAAACAGAAGGTTATTGAATGGATTCTTTCAGTTTGTTCTGATATTATCTGGTTTTGCCATAATGATACATAGAGACCTTAGTTGATGGGTATTCTTTTTAGCGGAGTGGCTGGTATTATGGTCTACATAGGTTTGGATGAGCTGCTGCCTACCAGCAGGGCTTACGGCAAGGGGCATGACAGTATTTTAGGCTTGGTGAGCGGAATGCTGGTCATGGCCTTGAGCCTGCTGTTGATGAGATAGTACATTTGTCTCATTTTTGATAATTAGTATGTTCGTCCTATAGAAAGGGCTGTCTTTTCTGTGGTAAAAATGTTTTCTGAAGAAAAATCAACACGAGGAGACTGAAAAATGAGAAAAAAAAATCAGTTTATGCTGGATTATCTCAGGGAGCTGGGCAACGATCAATAGGTGACGGGACGGATGAAAAAAATAAAAATAAAGCGGGTCTTTGTTTTCCTTTTCTTTACTTTTCTCTTATCTTGGGGTTTTGACTGGTTGGTCATAGGCCTTGGAGGATCCGGCGCTTTCCGCAGCCTGAGCATGAGTCCATGGGGTATGCTTGTTCCTGCTCTGGTCGCCATTGTTCTCCAGATGTTTTTCTATAAAGACAGCCCTATATATTATCAGACCTATAAAGAAAAGCCGCGCTGGATCTTTTTAGGTTTCATGATCCTTACTGTAGTTTATGGGATTCTGACACTTCTTGCAGTATTTAACCCGGGATCCGGACAGATCTTCCAGGGTCTGGGAGCCCTCCTGTTTACGCTTTGGATTTTAGGGGTGTTTTTTATTCGCGGTCAAAGCAGTGAGGGGGCATTTGAACGGGCCGGATTGAAGCTGGGAAATGTGAAGATAGCGCAGCGTTTTATAGGGGGTATCCTGCTGTTTTTTCTCCTGCAGGCTGGTTTTAATCTCATTTTCAAGCTGGGTCCTTTTGTGGGCAGGATTGAACGCATATACGGCCTGCCCATCCCCTCATCTTTATATGTTCCGGCCCTGATCGTTCTATTTGTTCTGGTTGCTGTTATCGGAGTGCCATTAAGCGGAATAGCCGGGGTTTTCGGTGAAGAGTACGGCTGGCGCGGTTTTTTGCAGTCTGAATTAACCAAGCTCGGGAATCTCAAAGGGGTTCTGTTGGTTGGTTTGATCTGGGGAATTTGGCATTTTCCCATTATTTTAAGAGGCATCCATACCTATCCGCCGTCTGTTTTGGGTCTTTTTTTAGGGGTGATATTTTTTGTATTATGGGGAATCATTCAGGGTTATGCGGTGATCAAAACCGGAAGCATCTGGGTTGCTGCCTTTATGCACGGTCTGGTGAACAGTGTGTACGGTTTTATGCTTTCGTATGTGGTGAGACCTGAAAACAGGGTTTTTTCTTTCGGACTGGGAATTTACGGCATAGTCTGTCTGCTGATTGTGGTGGGATGGATTCTCCGGGATCCGGTCTGGAAAAAAGAAAACAAAGGGATATAACCACATATATTTCTGCTCTGCAACTTTTTTTCTTAACCGCTTTTTAACAAATCTTTTACATCCTCCTGACAACTTAGTGTGTCAACCCTCCTAGATTAAGTGTAGGTACCTGAAAAAGGGAAAAAATCTTAGGAGGTGTGTGAAATGTCAGGAACAAAGGTATTTGTTACCGGGGCAGATGGTCTTTTAGGAAGCCATCTCGTCAGAGAGCTTTTAAAAAAGGGGTTTTCGGTCAAAGCGCTCATTCATCCGAAAAGCACATCCCGGAGCTTGGAGGGATTGGATATTGAAACCGTTAAAGGCGATCTTTTAAACGGAGGCAGCTCCCTTGCCGGGGCGCTCTATGGATGCCGCTATCTCTTCCACTGTGCGGCAATGACGGATATTTGGGGTGATCCGGATTTAATCTGGAAGATTAATTTCGACGGGACCCGAAAGATATTGGATGCCTCTCTTAAGGCTAAGATCGAGCGTGTGGTCTATGTGGGGTCAGCCAGTTCCTATCAGTTCGGCACCTATGAGAACCCCGGGGACGAACAGGCTCCCTTTCCCAATGCTTATAGAGGCGTTGCCTATATGGAATCAAAGTACAAGGCATCGGGATTGGTCCGAAGTTATGTGAGAAAATACGACTTGGATGCTGTGATCGTTGCTCCCACCTTTATGTTTGGAGCCTATGATTCAAGGCCCAGTTCCGGAGAGCTTATCCGGCAGTATATCAGCAGGGATATCCGGATTGTGCCTCCAGGCGGAAGGAATTTCGTCAATGCCAGAGATGCGGCCAAAGCCATGGTCTCCTCACTTTTTAATGGGAGGACAGGACAAAGCTATATTTTGGGAGGTTTGAATATGAGCTACTTTGATTTTTTCTCTACCGTATTCCGGATTGCGGAGAAAAAACCTCCCCGCCTCGTTATTCCAAAGGTTCTCATGCGTTTCGGAGGGTTGTTTGGTTCTTTATCCGGAAAGATATCCAAAAGAAAACCGGTTCTTGAGGAGAGACTAGCCAAGTTTTCCTGTATACGCGCCTACTACAGTTCAGCGAAAGCCAATCAGGAATTGAACATGCAGGAGACCAATATCGAGACAACCATTTCAGAATCCATACAGAGTCTTCAAGATTATGGATTTCTTAACGGTAATGGGAGGGAGTTGTGAGTGCATTCAGCAACAAAGTAGCGGTCGTGAGTGGTTCGAGCCGGGGTGTCGGATTTGCATTGGCCAGAGCTTTAGTAGAGAAAGGGGCCAGGGTCGTGATCAATGCAAGAGGAGGGAGGCGTTTGGAACAGTCGAAATCAAAGCTTTTAAAAATGGGAGGAGACGTAGAAGCCGTGTGCGGAGATGTAGGCGTCTGGGAGGATGCGCAAAGGATCGTTCAAACAGCCATCGCTAAATACGGACAGCTCGATATTTTGATCAACAATGCCGGTGTATCCATGCGCGGCCGTTTTGACCGGCTTTCCTACGAAGTCTGCAGGCAGCTGGTGGATACGAATTTGATGGGAGGCGTATTTCTCACAAAAGCAGCCATCGATTCTATCATCCAATCCAAAGGACAGATTGTATTTATATCCTCTATTTCCGGTTTGTTTGGCCTTCCTCAGGCCTCTCTCTACTGTGCATGTAAAGGAGCTCTGACCTATTTTTGTGGTTCACTGCGTATGGAGCTCGCTTCTTACGGGGTGCATATAGGAGTGATCTATCTTGGATTTACGGAGCACGACCCTGAAAAAAGGATTTTAGCGGCAAATGGCTTCCTGGTGCCTTCGAATCGGCCGGAACATCATACACAAAAACAGGCAGCCGGTATAATACTCAAGGCAATGGAAAAGCGAAAAAAGAAAATTGTCATGACGCCCTTGGGAAAATTTGGGTGGATCGCTCACCGGATTTCTCCTGCTCTGTCCGAAAAAATCATCCTTAAAGCGCAGTCGTGTAAATGGAAGGCCTATAAACAATTTATGGGCTCGTAGCGGAAGAGGTTGAGACCTTATGGCTGTTAAGGGAAATTTCCTTTTTGTCAAAGAAACAGATAAGATGGAAAATATCATCATTGTCAAATACCGATGTGAGAATGAGCATTTTTCTTGACACTTTTTTGATTTGCTGATATTCTTCTCTTTCAGGGGATTGGGATGGCCATCAAATGCCCGAAGTGTCATTATGAGAATCCTGAGGGGACCTCTTTTTGCGGAAAATGCGGGACCCAGCTTGGTCCGGACGCAGGTCCTACCCAGACTATGGAAACCCCAACCACAGCGCTTCACATAGGCACCACATTTGCCAAAAGATATGAGATTCTGGAAGAACTGGGCAGAGGAGGCATGGGAGAGGTCTTTAGGGTCAAGGATGAAAAACTTGATGAAGAGATGGCCCTCAAGGTCGTCAAACCCGAGATCGCTGCCCGCAAAGAGATCATTGAGCGCTTCAAGAATGAACTAAAGCTTTCCCGGAAGATCGCCCACAGGCATGTCTGCCGGATGTATGACCTGAATGAAGAGGGAGAGACTCCTTACATCACTATGGAATATGTCAGAGGGGAGGACCTTAAAAGCCTGATCCGGAAAAAAGGGAAATTAAGTGAAAAGCAAGCGGTCGCTGTAGCCAAGCAGGTGTGTGAGGGGCTGGCTGAAGCCCATGAGCTGGGAGTGGTGCACAGGGATCTCAAACCCCAGAACATCATGATCGATGAGAGGAACCATGCCAAGATCATGGATTTTGGCATCGCCCGCCTGGTTGAGGCTCCGGGAGTCACCCAGTCCGGGATGATGATCGGGACGCCGGATTACATGTCCCCTGAGCAGGCGGACGGAGAAGAGGCAGACCAGGTATCTGACATCTATTCTTTGGGAGTGATCCTCTATGAGATGGTGACAGGGAGTGTTCCTTTTAAAGGGGATACAGCTTTGAGTGTGGCTCTCAAACACAAGACAAAGCTTCCTCCGAACCCAAAAAAGCTCAGTCCTGAGATTTCAGATGATCTGAGAAGGTTGATTCTGATCTGTATGGAGAAGGAACGGGAGAGGAGATATCAATCCGCTGAGGCCCTGCTGAACGATCTGCGTAATATCGAAGATGGACTGCCGCTCGGCACAAAGATAAAACCCCGTAGAAAGATGTTTTTGGCCCCCTTTCTCCGGAAGAGATTTCTCATTCCGGCTGTGGTTCTCACCCTTGCCGTTATCGCTGTCGTTATCTGGCAGCTTTTTCCAGGAAAAGGCGCGGCTGCTCCTCTGATCGAAAACTCTATAGCGGTCATAAGCTTCGAGAACCTGACCGGTGATGAAGCCAATGATATGCTGCAGCGGGCCATTCCCAATCTTGTGATCACCAATTTGGAAAACACCGGACTGCTTCATGTGGCCACCTGGGAACGCCTGCAGGATCTGATGAAACAGGTGGGCAGAGAGAATGAGGAAACCATTGATAAAGACCTGGGATTCGAGCTCTGCCGCAGGGAAGGCATCGAATCCATTGTGCTGGGCAGTGTGATGAAGGTGGGAGATGTATTCGCAACCGATGTCAAGGTCTTCGATGTGGCAACCAAAGAACTCATCAAAAGCGCCAGTTCTCAGGGCGAGGGAATCGACAGCATCATCAACACCCAGATCAGTGAACTCAGCAGGGAGATCGCCCTGGGAGTCGGTATCACCAGGCAGGAGATAGCCTCAGCCGACCTTGATGTCTCCGAGTATACCACCACATCCATGGAGGCTTACAGCTATTTTATCAAAGGAAGAGAGGATTGGTACAATCAATATACAAAGGATGCCATAACCCGTCTCGAGAAAGCTGTGGAGCTCGATCCCAATTTTGCTGTGGCTTATTTGTATCTCGGATGGTCATACGGTCTGATTCAAGATTATAAAAAACAAAGAGAAAACTATGAAAAGGCTAAAGAACTTTCGGAAACGATTATCCTTACAGAAAAAGAAAAGCTTATGATCGATACGCTATTTGCCGAGTCTGAAGAGAAGTATTTGGAGATTTTGAACACCATTGTTGCAAAATACCCAAGAGACAAATGGGCGCATCTGGAGTTGAGCAAGCATTACAGAAAAAATGATATATACTCCGAAGTCATCAAACATTCAGAAATCGTGTTGGCTCTCGATCCTTCCTGGGGAGATGCGTATGAGGAGCTGGCCTTTGCCTATGCGAACACAGGAGATAATGAAAAGGCTCTTGAATATCTGCAGAAGTATTCTGCTGCTATTCCCGGAGATCCCAGCGCGAATCTTACGACAGGCCATTTTTATGTAAAGATGGGAAAGATCGATGACGCCATTAGAAAATTCAAGGATGCTCTGGATATTAAACCTGACTTTAATATCGAGAATTTTATCGCTTATGCCTATGCCATGAAAGAAGATTATACAGAGACTTTTCAATGGATGGACAAATACATTACAAACGCTCCCTCGGAAAGCAAAAAAGCTGATACAGGATATACTTTCAAGGGATTTTATCACTACATACTTGGAAACTCCAAACAGGCTGTCGAATATCTGCAAAGAGCATTTGAAACCCCCTGGTTCGGTTTCAGTAGAAATCCTAGAGCTGAATATATCATGGCTGATGTCAATTATGAGAGCGGCAAATACGATTTATGCCGGGATCAATTCCAGCGTTGGCATGATCGGTGTCAGGAAAAAACTCCCCAAGAAGCAGTAGCTAGTCGGAGTTATAATTCCTTTTGGCTCCACTGTCCTTTGGGGGCAATTGAGTTAAAACGTGGTAACATCGATTCTGCCCGGTTACAACTGAAAAAGATGGAAGACTTGTTGCCCAAAATAACGACCCCCCAAAAATGGGAAGGGTATTACTGGCTTCTCGGCCAGATATTGCTGGCTGAGAAATCATATGACGAAGCCATATCAGTTCTCAAAGACGCTCCACGTTTGAAAATGCCCTGGATATGGCTCACCCAGAATATCATCACTTATAACATGTTAAACATCGATTCCTTTTTAGCACAGGCTTATAAGGAAAATGGGGATCTGGACCAGGCCATAGAGGTCTATGAGCGATTGACAGATCCCAATCCAGAAAACAGGGATGGACGGCTCATCCGTCCTGAGAATTACTATTACCTAGGTGAACTGTACGAAAAAAAAGGGAAGAAAGCCAAAGCTATCGCCTCGTACGAAAAATTCCTCGATCTCTGGAAGGATGCTGACATGAGAACAGAAGAGCGCGAGAAGGCGAGACAAAGGCTGGCTGTGCTGAAGAATCTTTAAAAACGAGGGGAGAAAGAAGAGAGGCACATCAATAGAAGAATCTATTTTTTTCCTTTTTTGAGGAGGGAGGAGGCAGCGATGTTGGCGATTTTGCTGCGCAGAGAGACCACAGAGCCCTGGTCATCCGGGTGCACTCTGTTCGTAAGAAGAATGATATAAATTTGAGTTTCAGGGTCTATCCACAGGGACGTTCCGGTGTAACCTGTATGGCCGAAAGAGGAAGCGCCGAAAAGATCCCCCCCAGTAGAAGAATAAGCGGAATCCAGGTCCCAGCCGTATCCGCGTCCTGCGAAGGGGGCCTGACTGCAGATCTCAGTCATCCTCTCTACAGCCAGGGGGCTTAAGATCCTGGTTTCCCTGTATGTGCCTTTGTTGAGAAGCATCCAGGCAAAGATGGCCAGATCATCGGCTGTGGAAAAAAGCCCTGCGTTACCGGACACTCCTCCCAAAAGCCGTGCCAGAGGGTCATGCACCACTCCTTTGAGATAGAGCTCCTTAGTGACTTCAGTGGGAACACACTTTTCTTTCAGTTCCTCGGGAGGATTGTAGAGAGTGTGATGCATGCCCAGAGGGAGAAATATGTTTTCTCTCGAGAACTCGGCCAAATTTTGTCCGGTTATCTGTTTGATAATAGAGGAGAGACATATGAATCCCAGACAGGAATAGTGAAATTCTTCTCCTGGAGGATTTGTCTTGTCCAGGGCAGCGATATAGGCGATCAGATTCTCAAGCGTGCAGAAGCTTCCAAAATGGGCAGTGATGTTTTCATCCTGTATATAAGGAGGAAGTCCTGATGTGTGGGTCAGAAGATGCCATATTCGGGCGTCTTCTCCGATTTCACCCAGTTCATCCGTGAAGGGTTTGAATCCAGGGATATAGTCCTTCACTTTCTCCCTCAAATGAAGCTTGCCTCTCTCAACCAGAATCATGATGGAAGTCGCTGTGGCCACAGGCTTGGTGAGCGAGGCCAGGTCAAAGAGCATGCCCTGTTCCATAGGTCGGGGCTCGGGCACCAGTTGGGAATTTCCATAGGTGTTGCGGAAGATGACCTTGTCCTTTCTTCCCACCAGCACCACAGCGCCGGGAATATCTTTGTTTTCAATGGATAGCTGGATAATGTCATTAATCCTCAAGAGGTGTTCACTGGATATTTCCTCTTTTCCCGGTTCAAGCTCAATGGATCGGTGGGTCCGGCACTGAGAGAAAAGCAAGAAAAGACAGATAAGAAAGAAAAAGCTCAATTTACGCATGGTTTCCTTTTGAAAGTATATTATAAGAATTCATGACTGGATAGAAAAGAAATAATTATAAGGACATTACTATTTTCTTGCGGATAGAACAGGTTGATTATTGCCCCCATATATGATATAAAATGAGACACTTTTTAAAGGAAGATCAGGAAGGAACACATAGATATTTCCCCTTAGGGAGGAGAATTCCGTTAAAGAGGCAGGGAAATCCTTCTGCTCTTGAATCTTTCCATATAAAGAGCAGAACCGAGTGGAGTGAATGATTGTTTGACTCAATTTTAGATTTTTTTTCAAAGATCCCGGCAATCCATCTGAATGTATTGATCCTTTTAGGATTAGCCTTGTTCGGAGGGACTTATGGGGGGCGTTTGTTCCAGAAACTGCGGATACCTCAGGTAGTGGGATATATTGCCGTGGGAATTCTTCTCGGTAAGACCGGAGCCAACATAGTCAATGAGCAGGTTATGGAATCGTTCCAGATTTTCAATTATTTTGCACTGGGTCTTATTGGGTTCACCATCGGAGGAGAATTAAAAAAAGAGACTTTTTTAAAATACGGAAGACAGATCATTTATGTACTTCTGTTTGAAGGGATTGCTGCGTTCGTTCTCGTTACGGTTCTAGTGGGTGTGGTGGGAAGTCTATTGCTGGATGATACAAGTACGGCCTGGGCGTTGGGACTCCTGTTGGGGGCTATCGCTTCTGCCACAGCACCGGCTGCCACCACAAATGTTTTATGGGAATACAAGAGTAAAGGACCTTTGACCACCACTATCCTCGGTATTGTGGCCATGGACGATGGACTGGCTCTTTTGCTTTTTGCCGTAGCCTCCAGCATAGCCGGGCTTATATTGGGAAACGGGAGCAGCAGTATGCTGGGGACATTCATCTCTCCCCTGTATGAAATCACCGGTTCCATATGTATCGGTGTGTTTTCAGGATATGTGTTGAGCAGGATACTTAAAAGTCATAGTGAGAGAGAAAGAGTGCTTGCGTTTTCTGTGGGAATTGTGCTCCTAGTTTTAGGGGTAGCGCTTCTTTTTGGATTTGATATTCTGCTGGCATCAATGTCCCTGGGAGTGACGGTTGTCAATTTGACTCCTAGGAAAAGCAAGGACATGTTTGACCTGCTCAAAGGCTTTACTCCTCCTATTTTTGTCCTGTTCTTTGTTTTAGTCGGGGCCGAACTGAACTTAAGTTATATGAATGTCCCACTTGTATTGATAGCTGTGGTCTACCTTATAGGAAGAACAACCGGAAAAATGGCGGGTTCGACCGTTGGAGCGCGTATTTCCAAGGCTTCAAAATCAGTCCGGAAATATTTGCCATTATGCCTTTTCAGCCAGGCAGGTGTGGCTATAGGTCTTTCTATTCTGGCAGGACATAAATTTCCCGGAGAAATCAGCAGCGCTATTGTTATCATCATCATCTCTACGGTCTTTGTTCTTGAATTGGCAGGGCCGCCCTTTGTTAAAATGGCTGTGACAAAAGCCGGAGAAGTTGGGCTCAATGTAACGGAGGAGGATTTGATAAGGCAAAGCAAAGTAAAGGATATCATGGATAAGAATCCTCCTGTCATCTATGAAAATACATGTTTAAATAAAATTCTGGAGATATTCAGCAGCCATGATAATCTCTACTATCCTGTGGTGAACAAAGACAAATACCTCATGGGGATTATGTCCATTGATCATCTGAAACAAACCTTCATGCTTTCAGGATTGAATGAGTTTCTGTTAGCTTATGACTTGATGGAACCGGTCATTGCCGTCACTCACCCTGAAACGTCTATGACTGAAGCAAAGGAAGAGATGGAAAGAAACCGCATGCAGTGCCTTCCGGTCGTGACAGAGGATGACAAATTGGTCGGATTCATCGAGTCCCGTTCCATACAGAGGCTCATATCAATCAAAATTGCAGAACTGGAAAGAAAGTCATTGGATCTGGAAGCCGGGAAATGACAGATAAGGTATATACACAAAAGTTTACGGTTCGCAACTTTGATGTGGATTTTAGGGGAAAACTGAAACTGGAGATGCTGTTGAATTTCCTTCAGGAATCCGCTGCTGAACATGCCTTTGCCTTAGGCCTTTCCGGAGAGGAGCTGCTGAAAAAAAATCTTGCCTGGATTCTTTCTAGGTATCACATAGAGATCGATCATTACCCGAAGAAGGGAGAAACCATTGAGGTTAAGACCTGGCCCTGTCTGATCAAGGGGATTTTTACCCTGAGAGAATATGAAATACACACTTCAAAATCAATAGCAGCGAAAGCCACATCATCCTGGATGGCTGTGGATTTAAAAAAGAAAAAGCCTGTAAAAATAAAGGAGCACCTCCCTTCCTTTACAATGTATGAAAAAAGGGCTGTAAATGATGAGTTTAAGCGTCTTCCGGATTTTAATAAAAGTGACCTGGAGTTAAGGTTTCCCGTATTAAAAGCAGACCTTGATTTTAACCGTCATGTGAATAATGTTGTTTATATCAAGTGTGCGGTGGAGACAGTGCCTGAAAAAGTCATAATGAATTCGAGATTGACCAGAATAGAGGTCAATTATAGAAACGAGACTTTTTACGGAGATTGGATCACATCCCGCACGCAAATAGTCAGAGCAGGGGAATGCCCTCAGTACATACATCAACTTATCAGAGAAAGCGACGGACAGGAAATAGCGCGCTTGAGAACAGAATGGACTGATTTATAATAGTATCTCATTCCTGAACAGAAGCGAAGGCTGTTCAGAGGTCAAATCTGGAGGCTCTTCATTGTTTCTATGGCTCTCTGGGCCGCTCTTTTCAGGATGTTTCTGGGTGAATCTGTGTTTTTTGCTTTTTCCATAAACAGAATATCTGATGGATCGCCGCATTTTCCCAGGGCAGTTAAAGCTTCTGCTTGGACCAGGTAGCTGTTATCTTTCAAAAATATTTGTTTGAAAAATGCCCTTAACTCCTTTTTTTTGTAGTTCCCCAGGGCATTGACGGCCGCTGCTCTCACTTTTGAGCTTTTATCTTTATAAATTTTTTTAAGCACAGAGATTAGTTCCGGATTTTCCATTTTCCCCAGGGTTTTGACCGCACTTTGCCGGACACTCCAAAAAGAATCTTTTTCAGCCGCTTCAATCAATGAGGACACGGTTTTTGGGTTTGACTTGTGGTTGTAAAGCTCTGATGCGGCCCACATCCTTCCGATCACATCGTCATTTTTGAGTTGGTAAAGGAGTTCATCCGGAGTTTTGTCAAAGGACCATTCTTTAAGCAGAAAATTGCCTTTATCAAACCGGACCATAAGAGGCTTTGAACCGATTTTAAAAGAGAATTTATTTTCTTTTTTATCTATCCAGATTTTTTTTGTAAAAGTTTTTTTCTCTGTTGTCACTTCCACTATGACAGGGAGTGTAAAAACAGGAACCCCCTTGGAAAAATCTTGTGTTTGATTGATGGTTAAGGTCAGTTCTTTGGCTGTTGGGTCCCATTTTTTGTTTATTTCAAACACAGGATGACCCGGTTTAAAGATCCACTGATCAAAAAACCAGCCCAGGTTCTGTCCGGTTGCCTCTTTAATGGAGGTTATTAAGTCATGAGTGTCCACAACCTGGAAAGCATGTTTGGTGATGAAATGATTGAGCGCTCTGAAAAAAGGTTTTTCTCCCATGATAAAACGCAGCATATGAAGGACCACAGCTCCTTTAGGATAGGTATGGCCGTCCATTATATCCCAGGGATTGTTGTATCTGTTAAACACAATAGGCCTTATGTATCTGTGATGAGCTTCTGCCAAATAACTGTCTTTCTTTTGTTTGAGATTCACAGCTCCTTCATCATCTCCAAGGTCATGATTGATGTACAGATATTCTGAATAAGTGGCAAAACTCTCACTCAACCAGACATGGCTCCATGTCCGTTCAGTCACTGTATCGCCCCACCATTGGTGAGCCAGCTCATGAGCGACTAGAGAATCACTTGAAAAGTCCTTTTCAGCTTTTTGGTCATGGATAGTCGCATCTCCCAGTATGGTCGCACTGGCGTTTTCCAGGCCTCCGCCAAAACCGGCGATGCATATTTGGGCGTATTTGGCCCATGGATAAGTAAATCCGAATTTTTTATTGTAAAAGGAGATCATGTCCGGGGTCTTGCCAAAACTGCGCATGGCACCCGGTATATCCTTTTCGTAGACCCAGTACTCCACTGGGAGCCCATCCAGAGAGACTCTGATTATTTCATAAGGCCCGGCTGTGAGGGTGATCAAATAGGAAGAAATGGGGAGCTCCTGGGAATAGTAGTAGGTCTTGATGTTTGACTGTTCATCATGCTCTGTCTTTTTTAGCTCTCCGTTTGACAGGACTTTGTAGTCCTCTTTGACCGTGGCAATAAGTTCATGGGTTGCTTTATCATTCGGGAAGTCATAACAGGGGAACCAGTGATGGGCTTTTTCAGGCCAGGAATAAGTATTGATTTGAGGAGGGTGATCGGGTGTTTCGTTAACAAATATAAGTCCGTTTTTTGGATTTTCTTCATGGTATTTGATTGTGAGATCGATTATTTCTCCGTAATCACGGGCTTTTTTTAAGTTTATGATTAATTTTTCATCTTTGTGCAGAAAATCAAGGGGGATTTTCGCTGGATTTATGACCGAAGTGACCGTAAAATCCGCTGCGTCAAGGACACACTGATTGAAATCATCTTTGAGAGAGGAGAGAGTGATGGTGGTTTCTCCCCAGTATGTCTTTTTTTTCTCATCGAATCTGAACTTAAGAAGATAGTGAATCACATCATAATCACGGCTTCTTTCGAACTGCTGTTCTCTATGGTATATGTCAGCTTCTAGAGCGAACAAAGAATTCACGGAAAGAATGAATACGGCTATCAAGATTTTTATTTTTTTCATAGCTGCGCCCTACTTTTTTTGAAGTTTATCCAGAATATCTTTGACATCTTTTTGTTCAGGATTAAGTTGTAATGATTTTTTGAACATTTTTACAGCCATCTCTTTTTTCCCGAATTCAAAATAGATATATCCGGCTTGTTTGTGGGCTTCCGCATTGTCCGGGAACAATTCAAGGGCAATGTCTGTAAGCAGAAGGAGTTCTTCTGTTTTTTCCGCGCTTTTTAGTTTTTCTGAAAAGGAAGCAAAATGATTAAGGCTTATGGGATCTAAAGAGTGAGATTTTTTATAATATTCAAGGGAATTTTGATCCTCCTTTTTAAGCACAGAACATTCAGCTAAAAGAAGCAAAGTAAAGGGCTGGTCCGGGTATATCTCGGAACTTTTCTGCAGGAGATCCATAGCCCTGTCGATTTGGTTTTTTTGAACGAAAGCGTAGGCCGCCCCTGTAATTTCTTCAGAAAAATCCGGATAAATGCGGGCTTCCGAAGAAAGTTTTTTGAGTTTTTGGAGAAGGGAGTCAAGGTCAGTTTCAGTAGTGATGTGCATGGTGCGCCAATCATCTGAATAGGTGCGCTTCCAGTCTTCTTGTAAAGAACGTATTGTGTTTGTGATTTCTTTTCTGAATCTATAGTCTGATGAAAGTTTGCTGAAGTCAGAAAAAAAGGCCAGAGGGCCTGATTGGTGATACTCTTTAAGCTTGGATTTTCCGTACGCCCCTTCAAGATAGGATGCCATATAAGCTCCGATTCGGATAAAAGGCTTTCCCTCTGAAGGATGGATTCCATTTTTTAGCTTGTTTTTTGCTTTTTCAAAATTTGTTTTCAATGCGTTTTTTCGTGCGTATTGATTGAGATAGTCAAATGCCCGGCTGACCTCTTTTCTGGTTCCTGCAGCCTGTAGGCCGAAGTAGTCATATCTGCTGAGTCCGTAGTCAAACACCTGGGAGAGGGCATTGTAGATGGCCTGTTCAAAAGGATCAGAGACAAAAGCTTTGGAGTTTAAATCCTGGTTCAGGATAAGTTCGGACAGGGCATTCACATAAGGGGAAAGATTTGCCTCCTCCAAATTAGCTCCAACCGCAATGACAAAATTTTCAGTGGGGAATATGAGAAGCTGCGTTTTTGTCTCCGGTTGTGAGCCGCTGTGGCTGGCATTGAAGTGACCTTTTAAAGGGGCAACCCTCCATCCCATTCCATACCAGGTTGATTGCCCTTCCCTGGTCGCCATTGAAGTAAAAACCGAATCCCATGCTTCCGGTTTTAGTATCTTTTTCTCACAGACTCCTTTTCCGTATTTTAAAAGGTCTATCACCGTGGACCGGGTTCCTCCTGCGGCAAACCGGCTTGAAATGTCAACGAATTCAGAATTTTTGATTTCCCCGTTTATAAGGCGGTAGCCCTGGACTCTATTGGGGATGAGGTCTTCAGGGGAGTCCATTCTTGAGGCATTCATGCCTAAAGGTTTGAAGACGATCTTTGTGATACATTCTCCGAAAGGCCGGCCTGAAGCGTTCTCCACAACCGCTCCGAGCAGATTGAATCCATAACTGGAATAATGGTATTTGGTTCCCGGCTCTGCCACCAGGTCAAAATCTTTAAACACGGAAAGGGCCTGCTCTGTGTTCATGTGATCCTTGAAATGACCTTCTTTGTCGTAGTCTTTGTAGTGGCTGATCCCACTTAGATGGCCCAGAAGCTGGCGTACGGTCACAGGCCACTTTTTTTTGGGAAAATCAGGGACATAAGTCTGGACTTCCTCGTCCAGGTCGATTTTTCCGTCTTCCACTAACTTGAGAACAGCAATAGCCGTGAATGTTTTGGAGACCGAAGCCATACGATAAGAGCTTTGGGGTTGGGCTTTTACCTTGTTTTCAAGGTCTGCATACCCGAATCCCCTGGCCCAGGTAAAGTCGTCTTTCATAAAGCCTATGGAAAGACCGGGGATTTTATTGCTGTGCATCTTTTTTTCAACATACTGTTCGAATTTTTTGATGGCATTGCCATAGTCCTGAGGGGCCTGTAGAGTGCCTGGGTTCGAATACAGGCCCGGATTTAGAAAGAATGTACAGAGGAATGTCAGAAAAAAGGTTACTGTTTTTTTAGTCATTTCGTTTATAATACATGTTATCTTGACAAAAGAAAACGAAAAGCCTTAACATTTTGCCTTAAAAAAGGACGCACAAAATAGTAATACTGGTGTCGAAAAATCTTAAAGGGAAGGTTTAGATGATCGAGGAACATCTCTTCATTCAAAATAAATGGAAGAGATCAGCAGAGTCAATCGATTCAATCAATCCAGCCACTATCGAGCCCATAGGCAGGGCTGGATTGGGATCACAGAAGGACTGCATGGAAGCCATCCAAGCAGCCAAACAAGCGTATCCATCTTGGAAAGAGAGACCGCTTCAATCAAAAAAAGCCATTTTTAGAAAAGCCAAACAAATACTGCTGGAAAGATACATTGAAATAAGCCAGTTGATCACCGAAGAAAAAGGATCTCCTCTGCTTGAATCCATGGTCATGGAGGTTATCAGTTCATTGGAGTCCCTGGATTATTATGTCCATAATATGGATGCTCTTCTCAAACCGGAGAAAATGAAGCATCATATGGTTCTTTTCAATCATAAAAAAGGCTCTTTTCAATACTGTTCTCTGGGACCTATGCTGGTGATATCACCCTGGAATTTTCCTTTTATGATTCCTTTTTTGGATGTGGTCTCTGGATTAACGGCAGGAAACACTGTGGTGCTCAGACCTTCATCCACCACTCCTTTTTGCGGGCTTTTTATTGGAGAGGTATTTAAGGAAGCGGGCCTTCCCCCGGGAGTTTTGAACATTGTGCCGTGCCCGGTCAAACAGGCAGAAGAAATGATCACTCATCCGGATATCCAATTGATATCGTTCACAGGAAGCACATCCACAGGGAAGAGAATCATGGAGCTGGCCAGCCAAAACTTGACCCATATTCATTTGGAATTAGGGGGAAAGGATCCTATGATCGTGCTCAAGGATGCGGATATCCAAAGAGCTGTATCAGGGGCTGTCTGGGGAGCCTTTGTCAACTGCGGACAGAGCTGCGGTTCGGTGGAGAGAGTATATGCGGAGAAGAGCATCGCCTCTGAATTCACACAAAAAGTGGTGGAACTAACAAAAAAACTGAAGATAGGAAATCCCTTACATGAAGGGATTGACATTGGACCCACGACCACTCTTAATCAACTGGAAACAGTGGAGGAACATCTTCAGGATGCCCGAAATAAGGGAGCTGAAATCATATACGGAGGAGAAAGAATAAAGGAGCTGCCCGGATATTTTATCCGTCCTTCGGTTTTATCCCGGGTTGACCATTCCATGAAAATCATGATTGAGGAGACCTTTGGACCGGTTCTTCCTATCATGAGTTTTTCTGATCTTGAGGAAGCCGCCGCTTTGGCAAACGATTCGCATTACGGGCTGACCGCATCGGTGTGGACAAAAAACCGGAACAAGGCCCTGAAGATGGCAGATCTGATCTCCACGGGGACAGTGACTATCAATGACCATATGTCCTCTTATTCAGAGCCAGGGGCTGTTTGGGGCGGAATCAAACAAACCGGAATCGGCCGAAGCCATGGTCCTATTGGATTTAAGGAACTGGTCTATGCTAAATTTATCAGCCGGGATTTCAGCAAAAACAAAAATTTGCTTTGGTGGTATCCCTATGACAAAGGATTTTTTGAAGTCATAAAAAAGTCTTTTCCCTTGTTTTATTCAGCCCGGCGAGGAAAGAGAGTTAAAACATTAGTCTCAATGATACCTTTCTTGTCAAAGATAAAAAAAAGAAGCCCTGTTTTTAATTTCATCAAGGGAATTCCCCGGATACTGAAAAAATGAACAACCGGGCTTAAACAATATCCCACGCTGAATGCAGGGGATTTGAAGATCAAAGAATAATCTATTGAAGCAGGCGGTAAATCAGGATTCTGTTGTCAATAAAGGTGGGAATGACAATAAGGTTTTTATGGGGAATAATGAGAAAATTAGCCATTGGAATTCCTTTATTCGTGGAATCCAGCATTTTTGTAATCACACCTTCTGCAGTAATTCTGTACAGCCTTCCCTGGTTATGGGAAATCCATATATGACCTTGACCATCTGCTTCAATTCCATCGATCAAACCATCGGAAAACCGGGCTATCCGTTTAATTTTTTTGGTTTTCAAGTCAATGCTTTTAACTGAGGAGTCCCCGTTACATCCCACAATCAACTGTCCCCTCACGATCTCAATTCCATTTGGCCTAACCACCTGACCTGAATCCAGCCATTCTTGAAGAGACCCTCTGTCTTGGGAGACTTGAAATATTTGGCTGGCTCGGAAATCAGACACAAATATATTTCCCTGTTCGTCAATTGTGATGTCATTTAAACTAACCGCTTTTTTATAGACATGCCTCACTATTTGTTCGGTATCATCAGTCTTTATCTGCACCAGGGCATTTGGTTCCACAATCCACAAAGTTTCTCCATCCACAGCCATGCCCATGGGATTATTCAGTCCTTTCAGCCAATGAGGATCGACTTTTTTCTGGCTTAAGTCAAGCCGGCTGACAGACTGCAAGTTTCGACCCCCACTCGGACGGTAACCATCATAATTGGAGATGTAAACACAATCATGGATACGGTCATAACACGCGGTTTCCGGTATGGCAAAGAGACTCGGTGATTCCCAGACTCTTTCCAGAGAGCCATGAACCATTTCCTGGTCCGCTCTTTGCAGAATAAATCCCCATCCGCCAAATACATCTGCCAAAACTATGAAAATTTCGTTATTTCCTTTCCTTAACGGAAGATAGAGAGTATCAAACAAACCTACAGTTCCTAAAAATCCTGAATCCCGGCTGGTGTACCCGCTGTTCCCGCTGAATATGGGTTGTCCATTGCAAAAAACGAAAATCACATCACTATAGCCCAGGTTGAAAGGCTTGACTCCATCTTGATCTGCTTTGAAGTTGGTTTTGGCATAGATCAGATAGGGTCTGTTCTGGGCCGTGACTTCCTTGGCGACATCCACTATTCCCGATGGACTGGATTTAACGGATTTCCAGTTGATCTTTTCGAACATTTTTTCTGAAGGATACCTATCCAGAGGACAATGGTCATAATAGTCCAAAGGTTGAGAGATATCCCAGTCGGTCATAATATTGGAAGGTGTGACAAGATAAGGAAGAGGGGGAAAGTCTGTTGGTTCCTGGAGAGTGTATGAGAAATTAGAAAAATAGGCAGAGCCGTCTTCCGGGCTTAAGAGCCCTATTTTTCCTTTACTTAACCCATGCTCCAGATGAAAAATTTCCAGGTTCGGCTTATCTGAATTCCCGATAAAAACCTGGCCTCGATCTCCCATGACTTCCAGGCGAATATGAATCCATTCTCCTTCTGGTATGGATAAAGGAGCGGTGTATCCTGTTCCTGTGTATAACTGCCATCCGTCAATCCCGTTTATAGTAGGCACATACTGAAGGGCATCCTCATAGAGTCCGGCCCGGTGGGGGCGGATATAAACTCTCTCCCGGTTAAACTGGGATTGCATGCGGAAAATAATTCCAGGGTATGAGCGCCTGCCATCAACAGCCACATCCACTTCAATAATCCCGTCTTCGAATTCGATTCCTTTCAATAAAGCTGTCCCCATAAAAGCTTTTCTGCCCAGGTGATCGACTATTTTTCCTGAAAAAATCTGCCAGTTTTCTGAATTAAAATCATTATTTCCTGTTTCTGCTTGGACTGTGGTCAAAAAAATGATCAATAAGCACAGAATCAAACATTTAGTCTTCATATGAATAGCCATTTGAATCCTCCTTTTTTATTCATGATCATTATTTTTTGTTGCTTCTCAGGCACAGTGAGATTTTTTTTATATCCGAAGCTGCAGCACCTGAAAACAAACAATATGATTATAATGACAACAATAATAAATGTCATGATATCAAGTAAAGAGTCTCGTGTCTTATTTTTGAACGGATTATACTTTTTTTTCCCCACAGCCATAGATTAGGGCATTTATTTTAATTTCCAATAGGACAAACATCACTAATACTGAAATAAGACAAAAGTACTAAATGCTGGAAAAACATACTTTTATGAGTATAATGATTCGATAACCGTTTTATTTATTCAAAACAAATGAAACCCAACAACTCATATCTTGTGAGACAAAAAAAAAGAATGGCCTTGCACCTGGTCGCCTTATGTATGATTCTTCCACCGCTGTTATCCGGTCCTGCCCAAAACAATTTGAAATTCAATCACTTATCTGTTGAAGAAGGGCTCTCAAATAGCCAGGTGAACTGCATGCTTCAGGACAGCAGGGGATTCTTTTGGATCGGAACCCAGGATGGACTGAACCGCTTTGATGGCCATTCCTTTGTGGTTTTTCAGAAACAACAGAGTAATCCCAATTCAATTTCCGGAAACGGAGTCTGGGCCTTATGTGAAGACAGAAAGGGAAATATATGGATAGGCACTTATGGACAGGGTTTAAATAAACTGAATACCCGGACCGGACAGTTTACTCATTATAAAAATGTCAAAGGAGATCCGCATTCATTATGTGATAACCGGGTTGTCACTCTGTTTGAAGATTCGCATGAAAGGATATGGGTGGGAACAGATCAGGGTGGTTTCTGCTGGTTCGAACCAAAAGAGGCAATTTTCCAACAACCCGAAGAAATAAAGAACAGAAAAAACAATAGAGGAAGCCGGATCTTCTGTTTTCTTGAAGATGATCCGGGGGAGATCTGGATTGGTTCGGACTCAGGGATTTTAAGATATGAGCCTGAAACCGGGATATTCTCAGATGTCTTTGACTCGGCTCATAAAGAATCCTTTTCTTTAAACAGGGGGGTTTTTGATATCTTAAAGGAAGAAAACGGCCGGATATGGTTAGGTCTCCGGCATGGTATCCTGGAATTCGATCCGGAGAAAAAGAGGGGTTTCCTGTATCCCTTTGATCCTGATTATAAAACTGACTCCAGCGTTGATCTTTGGGAGGATTCATCCGGAATTATTTGGTCAGTCCGCGGAAGCGCGGGGTTAGAACGGGTGGATCGTGAAAATAAAAATCTAATTCACTATCCGATAGATCCCTATGATCCCTATGGTTTGAGCACTGATGAGCTCTCATGTCTATTTGAGGATAAATCAGGTTTGTTATGGATAGGAACCAATGACGGGATATTCCAGTTGAATGAAAGGCGGTTCTCAATCACTCATTACTACCAGAAATTACAAGACAAAATAAGCTTGAGTGATAACAGAGTGGCTGCTATTCTTGAAGATAGTTCTGGTTTTCTCTGGTTCGGAACATCAGAAGGATTGAGCCAGTTTGACCGCAAATCCAACAAATTTATTCACTTTCAGCAAGGATTCCCCAATTCCATCAGCCAGAACCAGGTGTGGGCTTTGGAGGAAGATATCAACAAAAGATTGTGGATAGGCACTTTTGGTGAAGGAGTGTATCTCCTAGACCTCAAAACAGGGAAACTCACACATTTTCGAAATAGGCCTAACGATCCAAAGAGTTTGAGTCATGATGTGGCCTTAGAAATATATAGGGATCACAAAAGAAGGATGTGGGTGGGAACAGACGGAGGGGGACTGAATTTGTATGACAAAGAAGAAAACGGCTTTATCCGTTTTCAGCATGATCCAAGAAATCCTTCTTCCATCGGCAGTGATATTGTCATGGACATCATGCAGGATCAAAAGGGCTATTATTGGGTAGCAACGTGGGGTGGAGGACTGAACCGGTTTGATGGACAAACCAACAATTTTACGCATTTCAATCATGATTCTGAAGACCCAGATTCACTGAGCTTTGATATTGTCCTTTGTGTTATAGAAGATAAGAAAGGAAATATCTGGGCAGGAACGTATGGCGGTGGGTTGAACAGGTTGAATCCCGAATCCGAAACATTCAATCACTTTACAGTGGAGGACGGCCTTCCCAATAATAATGTTTTGGGAATACTGGAAGACTCTCAGGGTGTTCTGTGGTTCAGCACTTATTCGGGGTTGGCTCGATTTAATCCGGATAGTCAGGCTTGTATTACCTTTAATCAACAGGATGGAATTCTAAGTAACGAGTTCAATATCGGAGCCTATTATAAGACGCGTCAAGGAGAGCTTTTTTTTGGTGGGAAAAAGGGTGTCTCGGCTTTCTTCCCTGAAGATTTAAAGAAGAGTACTTTTCTACATCCTCTTCGTTTTAGCTCTCTTGAGATATTTGGGAAAGAGGGTGGAAAAGAATACTTTATTTCAGAGAAAACAAAAGTAAAAATTTCTTATAAAGATTCTTTCCAGTTGAGTTTCTCCTCTATGGATTACAACAATTCAGACAAAAATCAATACGCTTATAAGATGGGAGGATACCAGGCTGATTGGATTGAACTGGGGAATAAAAACACCCTCACTTTTGCCAATTTAAAACCTGGTTCTTATAAATTAAGAGTGAAAGGCACAAACAGTGACGGAGTATGGAATCCGGAGGAGGCTTCTCTTGCCATTCATGTCTCGCCGCCTTTCTGGGGTACCTGGTGGTTTCGTGCTTTCATTGTTCTTATCGGAGCGGCCTTGTTAATTAACTGGCACCAAAACCGGATGCAGAGGTTAACGAGACGTTTGAAAACTGAAGCCCAGGTAGAACGCTTGTGTTTGAAATATAAAATATCTGAAAGGGAGATCGAGATCATAAAGTTATTATTAAGGGGCTTTAATAGGGCTCAGGTTGCGGATAAACTCTTTATTTCAGAATTAACGGTGAGAAACCATATCTATTCTATATATAAAAAACTGGGCATAAAGAATCGAGCCCAGTTGTTGGAGCTCTTCCGCTATATGGACCGTTAGAGTTTCTATTGGTGTTTGTTTTCAGAGTCTTTATAGGTCCATAGATTCTTCAGTAATTTTTTGATTTGAATAGCTTAGGAAAATATTTCCCTGTTTTCTTGATGTAATTTTGATAGTCTTCACCGAACCTCTCCAGCAGTTGTTTTTCTTCATAGGGGGACCTAACAAGGCAGACAATAACAGAAACAGCTATTAAGAGGATTCCAAGAGCCCAGTTTGAGGTGATTAAAAAAGCGGAGACCATGAACGGAATGAAAGCCACATTTATGGGATGCCTTAGGTAGCTGTAGACTCCTGTGGTTATGAGTGAATGGTTTTTATGGAATCCTCTGGTTCCATGATATTCGGTTTTGATTGAACGGAAAGCCCACCAGAAAAAACCCATTGAAAAGCCTAGAAGTATAAGCCCTATCCAGTTTATCAGCAGGGGAAAGTCCAGATATGCCCAGGAAAAATAAGTTTTTGGAAGCAGCCACTCTATAAGGAACACATAACCGGGGAAGCCCAGGATGCCCCGAATCCATAATAATGATTTTAATTCGGTTTTGTGGGCATTGAATTCATCAAAAGAGCACTGGTGTTTATTTTGAGCTCTTTTTGTCGCATTCTTAGTGAATACAATGATGAGAGTAAAGGCGCTAATAAAAACGGCTTTAAATATCCATATAACCATGATTCTCTTCCTTTCTTTTTATTGATCGTTTCATTTTAGATGCTATTAAAATTTAAAAAAGACTCTTTTATCTTTTCATGAAAATCAAAGAGAAAGTCTGATCTCATCCAGTAAATATCCGACTTTCCATTTTGTGGTTCTTTATGGATTCTCCGCAGAAGATCCAGGGAAAGCTGATCATGGCTGAGCTGGTCTGAGAATTTATTTCTTGAGGCTCCAAAAAAGAAATATTTTCCATCAGGCGACACATACTGAGAGGAGGCATTTTGCTCAGGTTCGTTAACTTTTTCACCAAGATTAATGCCTTCTGACCAGTTGTCATTTTTATCTCGAAAAAAGATATAGTGATCAGATAATCCGGGTGATACGGAATCATCTCGGCCTGCTACACAGGCTATCAAGAAACGTTCCTCTGGATCAATAAAGGCATTGTATGGATTTCCTTTTTCGTTGATTTCCTTTGGCAGTAATTCTGGTTCCCTATATTTACCGTTGATATATTCAGATCGGAAGATGTTTGTTTTTCCTGAATTTTTATCAGAACGTGTGAAATAGAGAGTTCTTTGATGAGTAACTGAGGGATAGTATTCGTTATTGTCCGTATTAATCGGAAAACCGATATTATAAACTTTTCCCCAGGTGCCGTTATCAAGCCGGTCGACTGCCCAGATATTTTGATAGAACCAACCGGGTTTGGGTTCTTTTCCTTCAGGAGGTCGGGTGCAGAGAAAAAGAAGCCTTTTTCCGTCCGGAGTGACATGTGGTTCCAGATAGAGACACCTTGGGTCCCTGGCAAATGAAGCCACTTCTAAAGGACTCCATGTGCTGTCTTTATATTGAGTGTAAATAATGGTGGCATAGAATCCGTAAGCCACTCCGAAATACATCTCCTTTCCGTCCGGTGTCATAGTCACGTCTCTCTCAAAGCAACCTGTTGAAACAGTCCCGGGCTTAAAAATTTCCGGATCATCTCCGGGTGTTGCCTGTCCAAAATATTCATTTTCAACTAAGGGAATGGATTCCTTTTTTTCACAACTCATAAAAATAAAAATGAAGAGGATGATTAAAAGCAATGTGATGACGACTCTGGTCATGAGTGTTTTCTCCTTATCTGTAATGATTCCAGATTTATCAAGAATCAAGTTTTCTAAAATAGAAAAACTTGGTTTAATGGATCACCTTCTCAAGGACCACGCTGCGTCTTAAAAACTGGAGTTCGATTTGATCCACGACACCCATATCGCTCCTGTAAAACGAAACTTTCCAAGGATCATGATCACAGTAAAACGTATCTTTGCCTATGGGGTATATTTTATTCAGGCTGTTATCATCAAGCATTAGACATCCGTCAGAGATAAAAATGTTGACTCCAGCCCTATCGGGAGCTTCTTTCCAGGAATAAAACCCCACATATTCGTCATATAGACTTGGATCCATGGGAATGGGCTCAGGCCTTACCCAATCATATTCCATAGGTGTTTTCCCGTATTGGTCCTTTGCGCTCATGGGCACACCTTTTTGTTTGAGCATTTCATAGAGATGGCGGTGACCGCATTTGGCTGCTAAATGCAGGGCATTCCATCCTTCTTTGGTTGTTTCTTTGGGGCTGGCACCTTTTTCAAATAAAAAGAGTACGGCCTCTTTATTGCCGCGCTGCACAGCTCTCAGCATGGGTGTGTACTCACCAAAAATATCCTTCACTTTTAAGCAGGGGGCTCCTCCCTTAGAGAACAAGAGTTCCAGCATATCTGGACGGTCGTGCTGGCAGACGCAGTGCATGGATGTGGTACTGGCACGGGTTATGATATTAACATCAGCTCCTAATTTGATAAGATACTGAAAAATATCCCATTTGCTGTAAGCTGCAGACAAAGTGAGAGGAGTGTGTCCGACCAGACTGTCTTTGGCATTCAATAGGTTTTGGTGGGAAGATAGAATGGATTTGACATTTTCGAGATTTCCGTCCCGGACCGCTTTATGGATATCAGGATAAGTGGCTTCATTTATTTCAATCTTCTTCAGCGCATACTTAAGTATTGGATCCTCAGCAGGAGGAAGGTCAGAGGCACAGGGCTGAATGATATGTTCAGGAATGACACCTCTACCGAAGTGGGGAGGAGATTTGCTGTCCAGCAGGACATAACCCAGAGGGATGCTTATCCTGTGTGAATTGAGAAAATGGGAGTGATTGAGAGATGGTTTGATTTCAGTATGACCGCAGCGGATAGAGCTCACAAATGGTGCCAGAAGGCGGTAAAATTGCATTTCTGTCATTTCACGGTCAAGTTCTTTTTTAATTGCATTGGTTTGATCATTAAATCCATCCGGGCTTATGTAAGCATAGAGATGACCGTGAGCCTGTTTTAAGGTGGTGACAAGTGCATTGAAATCTTGCTCAAGTTCTGTCGGAGTGTATTTTTTTTCCGGATTATAGGGATGGGAGATATTTTCATTTGAACAATTAAAGAAAAGAACAATCAATACACAAAGAATCATGAAAAGTATTTTTCTGCGTTGCATTTCAAAACCTACGGTATTTTTTTGGATCATTCATGGTAACTGAATGTATAAAATAGGGGAGTTAAAGGAGTCATGTAAATAGTACTTTTGTCTCAATTTGAAATTGAAGGTTCAAATTGAAAAAGATTATGATAAAAATAAGTATATCTTTTATTTTATTCGGGAATATTCATAAAAAGTGAGGTTATTATGAACATTTCAATAAAGATGCAAGTATGGATTTTGATGGCTTTGATGGGGTTCTTTTTTTTCCTCAATCCTTTCATTCACGGTGAAGTTAATGATTCTTATCATGACGGAACAGATGTTGTTTTTGCCTGCATGATCGATCCCGGTTCAAATGAAATGGAGACCATAATATGGGTGAAAAGCATTCGAAAATTCGGGGGAAAGTATGCTTCAAATCCGGTTTGGATCTTTGTTCCCAACAGTATTGATCCTATCACTGCTTATACCCGGAGACATCTGGAAGAACTGGATGCCGTATTGTTTTGCTTTAAAGCTGATGAACGTATTCTGCGGTTTCCTTTTGCGGCCAAAGTCCTGGCTTCAGCAGAAGCAGAGAAGAGAGCCAAAGGAAAATATGGACTTCTGGCATGGATGGACCCGGATAATATCTTTGTGAATGAACCGGTCGAATTTGAAATTTCTCCGGAAAAGGCATTGGCTTACAGACCGGTCCACCACATCAACATAGGCAGCAGATACCATGAGCCGCTTGATGAGTTCTGGAGTTTGGTTTATAAAGACTGCCGTGTCCCTGATGAAAAAGTTTTTTTCATGAAGCCAACCGTTGAAGAAGAGCTCATAAGGCCGTATTTCAATGCAGGTCATTTGCTTTTGAGGCCTGAGAAAGGGATTTTAAGTACCTGGGCAGAAACGTTTCACAGGCTGTACAGGAAACCGGAGTATGTTGAGTTTTACAAAAAAGATATCCGCTATGCCATTTTCGTTCACCAGGCTGTTTTATCTGCCGTCATTCTGGCAGAATTAGAGAATAAAGAACTAAGGGAGTTCCCATCAAAATACAACTACACACTCAACCTTTATCACCAGATACCGGTCCATCGAAGGATTAAGAAGTTAAATGATTTAACCTCAGTCAGAATAGACTCGTATGACCTTCCTCAATATTGGAGATCTCTCATGGAGATCGATGAGCCTCTGAAAAGCTGGATGGATGAACAGTTCCGGTTCAAGGGTGTGGAAATACTGGCCTATTTTGGTCATAAAACCGGAGCTAATAATTTCTTGAACAGAGATATGTATGAACAATTCGGTTGGAATGTCACTATAGCAGGGCTTAGAGAGTCTGTGGAGGGTTGTGATTTCTATGCCAAATCCCTCAAAGTGAAACCGTTTATTCCTGAGGTCAGATTGGATGAAATAACAAATATCGGTCATTATGATGCGTTGGCTGTGATGCCGGTTTCGTCTTATTTTAATAAAGATCCTTACAGGGATTTACTGGATAATCCCCGGGCAATGGAAAAGGTAAAGGAAGCAGTCATGGGAAACATTCCTGTGTCCACCATTTGTTCCGGGGCGAGGGTTCTTGCTGCCGCAGGGGTTATCAATGGAAAAAAGATACTGGGACAGCCCCCATTCAAAGAGGAATATGCTCAAGCCGGGGCTGTTTATCTGGGTAAGGATTTTCCTCCTCAGATCGAAGGCAGCATTCTCACCGGGACGCGTGATCAGTATTATCATTATGTTATTTCCCTTGCTTTGTCTACCATGATCGAACAAAGAGGCCAGAGAGGAAAGCACAAATCCGAACCAGAAAAAGATATCATTTTTGCCCGAGATGCCCGTGTGGTGAAAAAAGGAGCTGCCTGGCAAAAAATAGTGGGTGGATTCGGAGCTGACGGGGGGAGAGATGTGGCTGAAACAGATGAGGGCGGATTGATTGTAACTGGATATACGTTTTCCCAGGGATCAGGGGATGCTGATATTCTGGTTGTTAAAACTGATTCAAAAGGAGAAATGCAGTGGGCCCGGACTTTTGGGGGAGCCGGGACTGAATATGGAAATGATTGTGAAGTACTGAGGGATGGTTATTTGATAACAGGATACACCACATCATTCGGAGCCGGATCTAAGGATGTGTATGTCATCAAAATTGATAAAGATGGAGAAGTGATTTGGGGAAAAACTTATGGGGGTCAAAGCTGGGATGTCGGGATGGCCTCCTGTGAGACAGACAAGGGCTATATGATATGCGGATTCACTCATTCCTTTGGAAAAGGAGAGGAAGATATCTATCTTATGAATCTTGACCGAGAAGGAAATCAGGTCTGGTGGAAAACTTACGGGGGAGAACGGTTTGAATTTGGAAATTCTATTGATAAACTTGAAAGCGGGAATTATATTATCGGTGCTTCAACAGGAACGTTCGGAAAAGGCAACTGCGATATGTATTTGATTGAGGTTGATAAAGAGGGGAATGAAATCTGGGCCAACTCCATAGGAGGACAATTAGAAAGCGCTCTGCCTGAAGCGGGCCGGACTTTTTTTGACTGGAGCTCAAAAATGAAACTCTGTTCAGATGAAGGGATTGTTTCAGTCGGTTACTCCAATGCCAGAGATATTATGAATGTTTTTGTGGTTAAAACAGACAAAAAGGGAAATCTGTTGTGGGGGCAAAACCTGGGGAACAGCCCTTTTTACGACTACGGCTTTTCCATTGATGAAACAGTTCAAGGGGATTATGTGGTTTGCGGAGCCTCCAAATCTGTTGATGGGAACAATGAATTGTTTTTAGCGTTTCTGGACAGAGACGGAAGGGTTATTCTAAAATATGTCTACGGTGGTCCGGGTTCTGATTGGGGAAAGGCGGTCTGTGTCAAGAAGAACGGAGAGATTATCATAGCAGGCCATACGAATTCAGATAACTTCGGATCTTACGAATTATTCCTTATGGAGCTGGAAGACTGGGAGTTAAATGAATAAAATCATTGATGCTTTTTCAAAAGCAGCTAAAAAATATTTAAAGAATATTGATCAAAGAAAGGTCTTTCCTTCGAAACTGGATAGGGAACAAATGAAGTCTTTGGATGTGCCTCTTCAAAAGCATTCCCTGAATCCGTTAGATGTTTTGTATGAATTGGATCTATACGGATCCCCGGCTACAGTGGCCAGCACCGGCAGGAGGTATTTTGGTTTTGTCATAGGAGGGGCGCTGCCGGCGGCCTTAGCAGTGAATCTGCTAGCAGGAGTTTGGGACCAGAATGCAGGTATTGAAGCGGCCTCTCCTATTTCTTCGTATATAGAGAGCATTTGCCGCAAGTGGCTCATTGATGTCTTGAATTTACCCTCAGAAACAGAGGTGGGTTTTGTTTCAGGGGCCACTATGGCTAATTTTACGTGCCTGGCTTCTGCCCGACACGCTTTATTGAAAAATAAAGGATGGGATGTGGAAAAGGATGGCCTTTACAATGCCCCCCGCATAAAAGTCATTGTGGGGGAAGAAGCACATGTGAGTATTCTCAAGGCCTTGAGCCTGCTTGGTTTGGGAAGGGATCAGGTCATCCGGGTTCCTGTGGATAATCAGGGAAGGATGATAGCCGAAAAGATCCCGATCGACTCAGATCCTACCATTATCTGCACTCAGGCAGGGAATGTGAATTCCGGGTCCTTTGATCCCATTGAAAAGATATGCGATAAAGCGCATTCCTTAAATGCATGGGTGCATGTAGATGGTGCTTTTGGTCTGTGGGCTGCGGCATCCTCAAGATTTATATCTCTAACACAAGGACTCCACAAGGCAGACTCCTGGGGCACGGATGCTCATAAATGGCTTAATGTTCCGTATGACAGCGGCATTGCTTTTGTGCGGAACAAAAGTCATCTTGTCTCTTCCATGTCCACTGATGCGGCTTATTTGGTATCCGGGAAGAAACGCGAACCCTATCACTATGTTCCTGAAATATCACGGAGAGCACGGGGTCTGGAAATATGGGCTGCTCTGCGTTCTCTCGGGAAAAACGGCCTGGCAGAGCTGCTCGAATCCAATTGTGATGGCGCGCTTTTATTTGCGGAGAGATTAAGTGAAGCCGGGCTTGAAATAATCAATGATGTGGTATTGAATCAAGTTTTGGTTTCTTTTGGTGATTCTGAAACCACGAAAAGGATTATACAGAGGATTCAGGAGGATGGTACATGCTGGTGTGGCGGGACTGAATGGCAGGGCCGGACAGCTATGAGAATCAGTGTCTCATCCTGGAGGACGACACTCAAGGATATTGAACAAAGCGCTGAACTGATAATAAGGATCGCTGAAGAGGAAATCAAAAGGGGATAAAAAAGCTTTGGGGAATCTCAGTTATCATTGGATTTTGTTTTGACTTTATGTTTTTTTTCTATGTATCATTGATTTATCTGGAATTTCCATGAAAAACGGATATGCTCAGATTTTTGTTTTTATTTTGATCGGTGAACAGTCCAGTTTGGATTGAAAAAATCATCCTGTGGGAGGTATTATGAAGATCAAAAATCACACAAAATACATGATCATTGGATTTTTGGCTTTTGGATTTTTTCTTTCATCAGCTTTTATACAGGCTGAAGAGGGGAACAAGGCCTATCAGTTCACTGTCACTCAGGAGATCAAGCACACTCCGGTAAAAAACCAGGCACGGACCGGGACCTGCTGGTGCTTCTCAACCGTCTCCTTTATTGAATCCGAAGCCATGCGCCTGGGGGGTGAAGCCATGGACTTATCTGAAATGTATGTTGTTCATTACAATTACCAGAAAAAGGCAGAAAACTACATCCGGATGCACGGCACAGCTAACTTCGGACAGGGAGGATTGAGCCATGATGTCATGAATCGGTTCCGGGAAAACGGAATCGTACCCGAGTCAGTGTATGGCGGAATGAGGCTGGGTGTGGACTATCATGACCATGGGGAGATGTCCCGGGTTTTGAAGGCGATCGTTGACGGAGTGCTTTCATCGAGGCGCCCCACTATACAGTGGAAAGCGGCTTTTGAGGGGGCACTGAACGCCTATCTGGGTGTGCCGCCGGAAAGTTTTAAATACGAAGGCAAAACCTACACTCCGCGTTCTTTTGCTGAAGAAAAAGTCAAAATCAATCCGGATGACTATGTGGAGCTCACTTCCTATACATATGCGCCCTTTTACAGCCCATGCATTTTGAAAATACCTGACAACTGGTGCTACGGCGGTGATTTTTACAATGTCCCCATCGATGACTTGGAGCGGGCTGTGGACTATGCGCTTGAAAACGGATATTCCTTCGTCTGGGACGGAGATGTCAGTGAGCAGTATTTTTCGAGCCGGGACAATGGATATGCTATTCTTCCCAAGGAGGAACCTGAAGGCGAGATCACAGAACCGGTGGAAGAAATGAAGGTGAATCAAAAAAACCGCCAGGAGACCTTTGACAGCTTTCATACTACTGACGACCACTTGATGCACGTCGTAGGTCTTGCAAAGGATCAAAACGGAAACACGTACTATTATATTAAGAATTCCGGCGGAGCTAATGGTGTTTATAAGGGATACCTTTATATGTCCAAACCCTACTTTCGTATGAAGACCACTGCTGTCATGGTTCATAAGGATGCGCTGCCACCTGATTTGGAAGAAAAATTAGGGCTTTAAAGGGAACTGAACACTATTTAGTCACTTCGATCCCTACAGCAGCACCGGCATTACGCCACTCTGATTTCATAAATCCTTCTGAAGCAAGGTCTACCTGTACATGTAAAAAATGCTCTCCTCCGTCTTTTTCTACACTCCATGCATGAAGTCTGTATTTTATTCGGTTAGGACCGTTGGCAGCTCCTAATACTCTGACAGAGGAAGGATTCTCAAATTCTGATGGCAGCTTGACAGAGAACAGGACTCTGTCATTGAACATGTTCTTCCTAAAAGCCAGATAGTCGTGGAATGTATCTGTGAAAATCGCCTTGTATTCCGGATTGTTCATGATAGCCCCGATAATGAGCTTTTCGGGTTCGCGGTCAATTGTGATTTCCAAGGGCTTTTCAACCGGGAGGGGCTTTAGTAATCTCAGGGATGGGTCCCCGAAGAGCACTCTGCTGGCTGTTCCTTTGAGCATGATTTCAGTTGGTGTCCATTGGGGGGAAATCATTCCGTTGGACAGATTCTCGAAATCGGGCAGCCGGCCTTTATTACCGAGTACGACTCCGTCATAAGTGTACTTGATGACCTCACCCAGAGAGGCTCCTTTCAAGGACATGTGCTCCATCTCCTGATAAACAGGCATGCCGTGGTCCGGGTGCAGGGAGGCCAGATATCCGATCACATTATTTTGAAGGAGATTCGAGCAGAACGACCTGTCCTTTTCGACTTTTTTCTCTATGATTGTGCCGTCCGGTCCGAACATTTCAAAATATTTTCCGACAACACCAGTGTAGCAGGCTCCGCTGAAGCACACACACGGAGAAAATCCAGTGTCCGGTACCTGTTCGGCAGTCATGCCATTGTCGATTTGCCCTGGATGCCCGTGCCCTCCGAAATGAAGGATACCGGCTCCGCTCATTGAATCCAGATGTTTTTGACTTATCCCCCCGGTCCCATGGGAAAGGGTCTCCAGTTCCATGGCTTTTCCCAGAACAGGGACGAAATTGGAATGGGAAAATTTATGGAAAGAGTTTTCTCCTGCCTGCATATTGGGACCGAGATTGTCGATCATCTTTGCAGGGATCCGAAGCTCTCCGGAAACAGCTTTGGATATTCTCTTAACAAAATCAGCCGCTGCTTTGGGGGAGGCGCCTGTTATAAAGCCTGTTCTTGTATCCATAAAAGGGTCTTCATCCAGGCGGGAACACATGGTCAACCATTTCCACCCGAAATTTACGTCAAGCTCCTGCGGGAGAATGAATACCTGAACATAATAAGGAGTGATTTCTTTGAGCGCAGACTCTAGCGAAGATAAATCATAGGGATTAAAAATTTCTGATCGTGCTTCCGGGTGCAGTTTGCGGCTTTCTCTCAGGGCCTCTCCATATTCCATGGAGGCTTTTTCCGTAGAAAGGATCAAGAAAGAGGGGCTGCTGTCCAGTTCAGCGTAAAGGACCTTCTCTTTATCTTCCCCAGCACAACCTGTCATGCTTATGATGAAAAAGAAAATGCCTAAAGCTGTAAAAGTCTTAGTTAAAATTTGTTTGCTTGTATGGATGTACGCATGAATTTTTTTTGCCATTATGCCCTTTCCTTTATTGTGATTTTTGTTTTGATTTTCTCTATCCCTGAGCCTTTCTTAATCATAAACAGGACAAATGCAGTGCGTCAAGTCCCATTTAAAATGAGTTTGGATCGAGGTCAGGGTAATGGAGATGATTATTTTGGTTGAAAAAAAGAGCGAATTGTCTTAAATTAAAAAAAAGGGGTTGTGGGACACATGAAAAGGACTTCTTTCTTCAGAAAAAGCAGAGAGGATTTTTCACGTTCTGTTTTGGCCTCCTTGGTTTTTCACATCCTTATCATTATCCTGGTCTGTGTGGTCACCCATCGGGTATCCATAACAACAAGAGAGATCAATCCCCATGATACCAAAGCCTTTATCAAAGCTTTGGCAGAGATCCAGGAAGAAATGTTTCCAAACCAGAACATCAAGGAAACGGATCCGCAGGCGGCTTTCTCCAATGAGGAATTTTTTAGAATACTGGAAGGAGTTCGGATCCCGGATTTAAATCTCAGCGAAAAGCAAAAAATAGAATTCTATAAAAACATGCTCAAAAGATATATGGTTTCAGAAAATGCCGGTGAAGAATATGAGGCTCCGGAATTAAACAAAAAAGACATATCAACATTGTTTAAACAAACAGAGAGCATTCAACTGGATTCCGGTGGAAAGATCTACAGCTCAAGAAATTATTCAGATGGCAGCAAAAATTTCTTTTATCTTCCTCAACAGGATATTAACACCCTTAAGCGTTTAAGAAGGTTTGAGGATATGGAGAGAACACAAATGCACGTACGGGGAAAAAGGGTCAAATTGGATACGGAAGAAGGAGTCAAATTCATTCCTGAAACGTATTATTTCAGGGAAAGCCCTTATGAAGACATTCTAGCCCAGGGAGCAGAGCTGTTTTTTATAACCCGGGGATTCCCGAGCTTAGGAGAAAGCTCCCTCTTTGAAGGAAGAGATAGAAACAGAGCCGTGGATTCATTTTTAAAGGGATTATCTCCGAATTTTCAGGTGGTTTATCTTTATGAGGATTTGTCCACTCCATCCCCGCTTTTATCCGAGTCCCGGAAGAAGAAACAGGCTTTGAACATATCTTCAGGCAGCATAAACAGGATTTTGGATGATTTGATGGAACTAAAGGAGGACCAGCAGTTTTTTCATTTCAAACAGAATTATCTGGATCAGTATCATCCTGACAAAGGGAATCTGGCTCAACTCCTGCGGGAATTCATATACAACAATCAAAGCAATATCATCATAATGGTCGATGATATAACCGGTGCGTTTGCTTTTGTTGAAGAACTCTATTTCAACAAACCCATGGATACCTATCTTGCCCGTTACTGGAAACAATTTCCTCAGACACAGACAGGTGTGGAATGTTTGTTCTGCCTGGCTTCCTTTTATGACTTTGAGAGGAGGGGATTGACGTATCTTTTCCGTTCTTATGACAAAGCCAAAGAGCTGGTTTCACAAAAATACTACAGAGTAGATGCTTTTAACAAAAAAGCAAAAGCTTATGTGGTTAAAGAGATGTATGAGACATTGATTTCTGCTTTGATGAAAAAAGGTTATGAGACAGAGATGAGTATTGTTAGAGAGTACTTTGAGGAAGAAGAGAACTTGTACAGGATGATTTGTGAGACCGGAGGCCGGAATAGAGACAGGGCCCTTTATTCCTGGGGAAGACTTTATTGGGATCAAAAGGAATACGATCTGGCACTCGAAAAGTGGGATCAAATCAAAGATTTCTCATCTTTTGAAATTTCTGATGAAATAAGGGATGTTCTGGAAAGCTCTATGGAAAAAGACACTCTTGTTTATTGGCTTGATAAAATATTCATAAGAGAATCAAATGAAAGCAATGAGAAGCTTTTGAAAAGGCTCCTCAAATACCACAGATGGGCAAAAAGAGCGGAAAAGGAACAGTGAACGCTTTCTTGTTAAGAGTTAGCTTTTGCGGATTCTTATCTCAACGCGCCGGTTCTTCTGCCGTCCTTCCGGATTGTCAGAGCCGTCAGGATTGGTATTGGGAGCTACGGGTTCGCTTTCTCCCTTGCCCGAGGTCTCTATTCTCTTCGAGTCAATGCCTGCTTGATCTATCAGCCATTGCTTGACCGATTCGGCCCTCTTTTTTGATAATTCCAGGTTGTAAGATTCAGACCCTTTGGAATCTGTATGACCTATGATGCTGACCGGATGCTGATAAGCACTGATGACTTCTCCTACTTTGGATAGCGTCTCTTCAGCGTCCTTGCGGATGGTCCATTTGTCAAAGTCAAAGAGAATATCACCGGGAAGTTCGATCCTGTAATCGGTTTCGGTTTCCTCGGCTCCGAGTTCTTTGAGAGTGGCCTGGATTTTCTCAATCCGGGCTGTCAGGCTCCTGGTGATGCCTTCGATTGTCAGGACTTTATATGTGAGCTCAAGGGCTCCTCTCTCAGGTCCCAGGGCTTTCAAGGCTTCAATGGCTTTCTGATGAGCCTCCGGAGGTATGGTGATTTCCTCTTCTTCCAGAGCGAAGGAAGGGGATGCTTTCCCGCTCCAGAACAACAGGAGGCTTAATGCAAGCAGACATAAAGTTGTTTTGGCTCTCATTTTTTATTTGGTTCGGGTTTTGCCCTCAGTTCAGAGGAACCTCTTCGAAAGGAAAGAAACCGGGTATATTGATATCGATGGCTTCGGGATTGTCAGCAGGAACCGGAAATTTTACCCAGAAACCAGATGATGAGCCCGAATCAATAGAGAAATGGTATCGGCCGCCCTCCCAGTCTTTTTCTTTGGGACCGGCGATATACTGGCCTTCTGAGTCTTTTAAGGGGAAATACTTCTTCTGATTGGTAGGATCGATGACATAGCAGTCTTTGAAATAGAACTCCACTATTTGTGAATCATCGCCTGTGTTGCGGATTTTGAATCGGAGTGTCAGGATGTCATTGCGGATACTGATTTTTGTCAGATCAGCTTCCAACCCCTCCCAAATGTCACTTTCCTGAGTTTGGATGACATCGGCTGCTGCAAAAAGGCCAAAGGCAAGGGCCACGATGCCGAAAAAGGCACTCAAGACAGATTTCATGGAAAACTCCTTTCTCAATTAATTATGTGAATTTCCTTATTCAGATCTAAGGATTTGATGGCTTCAATCATTTTTTGTCGTTTGGATGCTGCATTATTGATAATACATGGAATAAAAATGGGTTGTCAATACCAAATCCCTTTCCTTTTAACCGGCTTGATTAACCTGAACTATTCACAGGTTAATTGAAATCCGGTTTTGATTGTTCCTGAGAAATTCGATGACTTTGACCGATCCGGAAGGAAAGGGATAATTTTTAAACTCCCGGAGGGTGACCCATCTGAGCGCTTGGTTGTTTGCCTTGGGTGTTCCGTGCAGTGTGCAGAGAAAGGCATGGAGAGTCACACGGAATTGAGTGTAGGAGTGCGTTACCTGTGTAAGAATTTTTTTTTCTTTTACCTCCAATCCGAGCTCTTCTTTGATTTCTCTGTAAAGGGCCTGAGCAGGTGTTTCTCCTCTTTTGATTTTTCCCCCCGGAAACTCCCATAGGTCTGCCATAAGCCCCTTGGAGGGTCTTTTTTGGATCAAATAATGATTGTTTTGTTTGATGATTCCAAGGACCGCTTCGATTTTGTGAAAATTCCTTTTTTTGGGCTTGGGGATGATTTCCTGGGTTCCCTCTTGATAAGCCTGACAGAATTCCTGAAAAGGGCAGAGAAGGCAGGATGGATTTTGAGGCCGGCAGACCAGGGCGCCCAGTTCCATAAAAGCCTGATTGAAAAGGCTTGATTTACGGGGAAGGAAAAGAGAACGCAGAAACGGTTTGAGAATTTTATCCACGGAAGGATTGGCTTCCCGGTGCAGTCCTTTAAGCCTCATCAGCACACGGCGCACGTTTGCATCCAATACAGGATAGGGCTTGTTGAAAGCAAAACTAAGGACTGCCGCGGTCGTGTACGGGCCAAAACCGGGGAGACTTCCCAGGGACTGGTAGGTTTCCGGGATGAGGCCTTTGTGTTTTTCCATAATAATCTGCGAGGCGCGGTAAAGGTTTTTGGCTCTCTGGTAATAACCCAATCCTTCCCAGGCTTTGAGAACCTTTTGAAGAGGAGCCTGGCTTAGGGCTTTGATATCCGGAAAGAGTTGAAACCATTTTCGATAATAGGGGATGACTGTCTGGACAGTGGTCTGCTGGAGCATGATTTCAGAAACCCATATTTTATACGGATCTTTGGTTTCTCTCCAGGGGAGTTTTCTTTGATTGCGGCTGTACCAATGCAGCAATCTTTCCTGGAATGTGCGGTTCTCCTTTTTTGGAAGCACGGTTCAAATCAACCTTTATTATTCAAGATCCAACTTTTCGGAAGTTTAATCAAATTCCGGGTCAATCTCTTTCAGTTTAAATTTATTTGCAGGCTTTGCCCTTTTTGAATTTCCACGGGTTCTTCGAAGACCAGTTTGTACTGGTTCTGATCTGATATTAACCGGCACTTTACGGGTATGGAATCAAGAGTGCATGTTTTTAAGGATTTCCAGGGATAGGAGGGTGAAAAAGACAACTGCTTCAGCTCCAGGCTTCCAAATGCGACGTTGAGGGCCGCATTTTTGGAATCCACAGTACAGCTTCCCCAGCCCCTGCCGGTTGACCAGAATGTATGAAAATCGTGTTCATTTATTTTCGGGAAGAATGAAAGCGTGTGATCCACTCCGTCATACTGAAATCCGGAAAGAGCCAGCATCACAGCCCATGAAGCCATAGCCCTTGCATAATGATGCCCGCATTCCAGTTCATCCCAGGGGTTCCGGTTAAATCCACTGTAGCGTTCTCTGGTTGATTGGACGATTTTCAATCCTTTATCAATATGTCCGGCATATATAAGGGAAGCGGCCACCTGATACTCAATGCCTGTCCAAACTTCATCTGAATAAACAAAGGGAAGGGCCGGCCGGTTTCCTTTGGGCCATGAACAGAGCAGAAGTCCTGCCTCATTATTCAGAGCATACACACGCTGCACATTTGAGAAACGGCTGAGCTCCTCAAAAAAGTTGTAACGGAATATGGAAGAAAGAGCCTTGTCCACGTGAGATTTTTCCAGCACATATCCCAGGTTTGTGACAAAAGCGAGATACTGGCCCAACAATTGATCTGACAGGCATCCTGATCCGTATTGATATTTGGGATAGGATTCTTTCGGGGATTTGAGATGTTCGGGAATGGTCAATCCGTCTAGCACTTGCACATTCTGGATGTAGTATTCTCCGTTCCATAACATCTCGTCATAGGCTTTGGAGCCCTGCTTGAAAAGTTTTCTGTAAAGCTGGGCTTTATTTTTTTCTCCTAAGGCTTCAGCCATTTCTGCAGATGCTTTAAGGGCTGCCAGATACAGGGAGCCGGTCATGGTGTTAGGCCCGTAGTATTCAATATCATAGGTGTTGTGCTGCTCTGCCTCCATGACTCCGTTTTGATCAGGGTCCCACGGCATTTTTAGCAGTTCCTGCTGCCATTTGAGTCCTTCTTCGACCTCTCCGACTCCGTTCCACGCAAATTCAAGTGCTTTTTTTACCTGAGGCCATAACTTCTTAAGCCAATCCGTATCTCCTGAGAGCTTCCACTCGCGATAAACCCTTACGATATTTCCCATCTGCCCGTCTGTACAGGGTTTGAATTTCCACCAGTAAGGCCCGAGGGGTATAAGGGTCCTGAAGACCTGATAGCCGTTATCAAAGGTGTTGTGCAGGAAATCCGTTTCTCTGAAGCTCCGCTCCAGGGAAGGGAAGAGATAGGCCATGGTGTTTTCGTAGTTCCAGACATGGGTGCAGTTCATGGGGCAGGAACCTCTAATGTCTGCAAGGCCCTCGAAACCAAAAGCTTTGCCTTCTTCCGTGCGCATAAGAAGATTGGTTTTAAGAGAGGAGGCCTGTGATGATACGGCATCTATGACATAAGGGGGATAAGTTGAAGAAAAGAGGAGGTCATGAAAGGCCTTTGTGTCCTCATAAAGCCCAGAGATATTTGTGATGAGATAGAAGGCTGCATCCAGGGAGCCCTGGTATTGTGTGGAGTAATAGTTCCGGAATCTTTTGCCTTTGACCTCTTTTTCCCTGTTCCAGTAATTTTCCCTGTTTGGAAAATACCATGTCAGGTAAAAAGGGATGATCTTTTCTTCTCCGGGTTTGAGTTCGACCTGAACAAGGAGTGAGGCTGCGTCACTCTGTCCCTCCTGAGATTCCTGGGCGTCTTTCACTTCTTCTATTTGTCCGTCATCTGAAAAATCGTCCCAGAAAACATGAGCGTTGTCCCACCATCCTCCCCTGTACCATCTTGTCTGTGCCTTCGTTCTTTTTCCTGTGGTGCAGATTGTGATATTTCCGTATTCCAGGGAATCCGGCTTTGCCCGGTTTGAACTCATTCTGATTCCGCGGAAAGAGTCCGTTTCAGTATATTCATTGAGGTTTTTCCCATAAGTTATATTTCCGTTCTCATTTTCCGTTTTTATAAGATTCTGCATGCTGAAGGCTATGGAGACCATAACCGTGCTTTTCTTTTCGTTTTTGAGCTTCCAGTTAAACACAGCCCCTGGGATCCCGCTTCTTTCAGGGTCCAAAGGAATAAAAGGATTGTATGTTTCCAGTATGACTTTCACCGGGATATCTTTGTCTTTGAATTCAAGCCATGCAAAGGGATATTCACCCATGAAAGAGACTTCATCAAAGCGGGAAACCCCCGGAAGCTGCATTCTCGGGATACCTCCCCATGCCACATAAGGAGGGAGAAGCTCCCGTTCAAGTATTTTTGCAAAGGGAGTTTGGCCCTCACATCCGGCCCATATGGAGAAAAAGGTCAGGTTCGGAGAAATGCCTTTTGCCGGGCGGTTGAAGATTTCCATTTCTCGGATTTCTCCTCTTCCACCGATGGTGATATTGCCTGTTCCTAATCCGCCCACCGGAAAAGCAATGGTTCTGAGATCTTCACCGGTATAGATCCTTGTTTTCGGATTGTCCGGAGATTTTCCTTCTGCGGATATATTCGCGGGATGGATGACTACGATGATAAGGATTAGGGACAGAATGAAAGATAATTTTTTCATTTTTTCCCCCTATAAATAATGTCTATCATATCCAGATATGCTTATACCAGAGGAGAGAATTTATGTCAAAAAAATTAATCTTTTTTGAATGGGGCTATTGACATTTTTGACCTTATATTTCGCATATGTTATTAAATGAACAGGGAGAGCCCATGAAAGATAACAGTGATCCGATTCTATCCGAAGTCATTTTAAACGCGTTTCAATCCATATCAGAAGAGATGAGCGTATCTCTTATCAGATCTGCTTATTCAACGAATATAAAAGAGAGAAAGGACTGTTCCTGCGCGATTTTTGACAAAAGAGGACAGCTTGTTGCTTTGGCTGAGAACATTCCCATACACCTCGGTTCCATGCAGGGATTGATGGACACAATCGGTAGAAACTCAAGTGATTGGGAATTCAGGCCGGGTGACATCTTGATTGCTAATGATCCCTATTTAGGAGGGGGGTCACATCTGCCTGATGTGACTTTGGTAAAACCAGTTTTTATAAACAAAGGCCTGATAGGATTCACTGCTAATATAGCTCACTGGACAGATGTGGGGGGACGCACTCCGGGAGCGGGAACTGCCGGAGATGCCACGGAGATTTTCCAAGAGGGGATTCGCATCCCACCGTCCAGACTTTTTATGGAAGAGAATTTACGGAAAGACCTGTGGAATACCATTCTTTCCAACGTAAGGAACAGAAAAGAAAGGGAAGGAGACCTCAGAGCCCAGGTTGCTTCATTGAAGTTAGGGGAGAGAAGGTTGGTAGAAGTCTATGAAACATACGGGAAAGACACAGTCCGAACCGTGATTAAAGATATTTATCAGTACAGTCAGAAATGGATGGAGGAAATCTTACGAAAGATCCCCCCTGGTTCTTGTATGTTTGAGGATATTATGGATGATGATGGCGTGGAAAAAGAGCGTCTCAAGATCAAAGTGACTGTTCGAATAGCACACACGCCCACACCGTCCATAGAGTTTGATTTCTTAGGAACAGACCGCCAGGCTTCGGGAGGGATCAACATGGTCTGGCCGGCGCTGCTGGCGACGGTTTGTTATTCCGTAAAAGCCATTATTGGTCCTGAAATACCTATGAATCATGGATTCATGAGACCTGTTAGGATTAAAGCTCCCAAAGGCACTTTAGTCAATGCTGTTGAGCCGGCAGCGGTTGGAGGAAGGACAGACACAGCCCAACGAGTGGTGGATGCCATAATGGGGGCTTTTTCAAAAAGACTGCCCAAAAAAGTCACGGCAGCTTCTAACGGAGCCACTACAGCCATCATATTCGGGGGAACAAAAGCTCGGTCAGGAAGAGATTTTGTGTATGTTGAAGCGCTAGGCGGGGGCATGGGTGCGCGGAACACTAAGGACGGACAGGATGGGATTCAGGTGAATATAACAAACACCTCTAATCTTCCTGTAGAAGCCATGGAAATGGAATATCCTTTGCGGGTTCTCACTTATGAGCTGGTTCCTGATTCAGGAGGCCCCGGCCGTTTTAGAGGAGGTCTTAGTATCCGGAAAGATATCAGGGCCTTAGTCCCCCTCTTATTTTCAGCGCACTCAGACAGACATGAAGTGGCCCCTTGGGGTCTCTTTGGCGGGAAGCCGGGGGGAAAAGGGCGCTTTGTTCTCTACAGAAAGGCAGGAAAAGAGGAAAGATTAAAATCAAAACCTTCAGGAATACCCATTGATAAAGGTGATGTTTTGACCTTTCGGACAGCAGGGGGCGGAGGCTGCGGTCCGCCTTTTGACAGAGACCTCGAAAGTGTGCGGAGCGATTATCTGAACGGAAAAATCACAGGAGAGAAAGCAAAGTCCGAATACGGAGTCGTTCTCACAGAAAAAGGAGAGATTGACTCCTGTGCGACCGGAAAATTAAGAGAAAAGGAAAGAAAAAAGAGAAGGGAAAAATGAGAGCAGCTGTCGATATCGGAGGAACATTCACTGATATCATTATCTATGATGAGGAGATGGAAATATATTGGAGATCCAAAGTGCCCTCATCTCCGGATAATCCTGAAAAAGCCTTTATAAGAGGATTGATGAAAGCTGTTGAGACTGCAGACAGAGATATATCCTCCATAAGCACGATCACCCATGGAACCACCATAGTGACAAATTCTCTGCTTGAAGGAAAGATTTCCAAAGTGGGACTCATCATAACCAAAGGCTTTAAAGATATTTTGGAAATCGGCAGGCAGCAGCGTCCTGATTTATACGATTTGATGAAGGACCGGAAAAAACCTCTGGTTCCGAGGTGTCTTGTAGAAGAGGTCAAGGAAAGGATAACAGCCGAAGCGGATGTTCAAACCCCTTTAGACAAAGAAAATGCGAGAAATAAACTAGAAAGACTCAATAACAGGGCGATCGAAGCATTGGCAGTGGTTTTTCTTTTCTCATTTACTAAATCGAAACATGAGCAAGAGATAAAAGAGCTGGCAAAAAAGATACTGGGAAACAAGCCTGTGTACCTATCCAGTGAGATTTCTCCAGAGTTTCGCGAGTATGAACGGGCCTCCACAACGGTCATTGCCGCCTCAGTCGGGCCTAAAGTTAAGAATTATTTAAGAGCTCTTAGAAAGAATCTGTGCGTCCAAGGATGGAACTCCGGAAATCTGAACATCATGCATTCGGGAGGCGGAGTATCAACTCCTGAACAAGCAGAGGAACAGCCTCAAACCCTGATTGAATCCGGGCCTGCTGCGGGCCTGATCGGCGCTTCGTTCCTCTCTGAAATGCTTGGAATGGATAAAGTCATTGCGTTTGATATGGGCGGGACTACGGCCAAAGCAGGTATGATATTGGGCCATGAGCTTGTCTGCACTCCTGAATATGAAGTGGGAGGAGAGCTTCATTTTTCCGGAAGACAGAAAGGAAGCGGGTATACTGTGAGAACACCGATGATAGATGTTGTGGAGTGTGGAGCAGGGGCAGGAAGCATAGCCTGGATCGATAAAGGGGGTCATGTTAAGGTAGGCCCTCAAAGCGCCGGAGCTGTTCCTGGTCCAGCGTGTTATGGAAAAAAAGGGAAGGAACCCACTGTGACAGATGCACATCTTATTCTTGGAAGGCTTTCGGAAAGTAATTTCCTGGGCGGGGAAATAAAGATCGATAAGGCTCTGGCAGAGAACGCAATTTTAAGAAGGTTGTGTGGTCCTTTAAAGATGGATGAGGAAGAGGCAGCATCAGGGATCATAGCGATCGCCAATGCCAGCATGCTCCGTATTCTTAGGCTTTTGACTATTTCTAGGGGTTATGATCCCAGGGATTTCACATTGATAGCGTATGGAGGCGCTGGTCCGCTTCATGCCTGCGAACTGGCAGAAAAGATGCTGATATCCAGGGTCATCATCCCGCAAATGGCTGGGCTTTTTTCCAGTCTGGGGCTTCTTTTTTCGGATATGAGCACGGATTTTGTTGAAACAGTGATGGTCGCTTTAGAAGGAAATACAAAAAAGATCAATAAGGCTATCTCTTCTCTGCAAAAAAAGGCTGGCACGTGGTTTGAGGGAAAGAAGGTGTCTGAGTCCAACAGAAAGGTCCTTGTTAGTGCAGATATGAGACTTTTCCGACAGAACTATGAATTAAACATACATATTCCTGTCTATCCGATATCAGAATCCGACATGGATGAAATAAAATCGGCATTTCATAATAAGCACGAACAAATATACGGACACAAAGCTCCTGAGGAAAACATTCAGGTTGTCAGCTTGAGAATAAGGGCAATAGAAGTGAGAAAAAAACCTGTTTTAATTCAAGTGCGGAAATCTGAAAAGGATAGGATTCCGAAACGGCAAGGGACCAGAAATGTGTGGTTTGAAGACAAGCAAATGAAGTCGAAAATATACAGCCGCGATAAATTGCTGTACGGACATCATATAAACGGGCCAGCTATTATAGAAGAGAGAGAGTCAACGACTGTTTTAGGTCCGGATTGGAATGCAAAGGTAGATGAATGGGGAAACTTGGTTTTAAAGATACAGAAGGAATGAGCAGATAGATATTGTGTCCCTGTTTGTTTTTGAGTAGTATTAGAAGGTCATGAGTGAGAAGAAAATAAAAAATAAAGATGAGGAATTTGATCAGACCTCAAACACATCCATAACCGGTTTGGTGGGCAGAAAACCCAAAAAAGCATATCTTTTTTTTCTGTCAGGTCCTATGCAGGGCCGGTTGTTCCCTCTTTCCTTGGGAACCACATTATTAGGGCGAGGACAGGAATGCGATATTGTGATAAAAGACAACAGGGTTTCGAGAAAACACATAAAATTGGAATTAAGCAGTGAAAAGACGGTCATAGAAGACCAGAAAAGCACGAACGGGACATTCGTGAACGGGAAAAAAATAAAACGAAGAACCCTGAGACAAAACGACAAGGTTCATATAAGCCCCACTACGATTTTCAAGTTCTCCTTAGCCGATGAAGATGAAAAGGTCGCTATAGATGAGCTGTATGAACTGGGAGTCCATGACCCCCTTACCGGAGCATATATTAAGAGATATTTGATTGAGCGCTTGAAAGAGGAAATGAGTCACTCAAAAAGATTTAGAATACCCCTTTCTTTGGTCATGATAGATATTGACCATTTCAAAGAAATCAATGATACCCACGGACGTCTGGCAGGTGATTATGTGCTCATAAAAGCAGCGGAATTCCTGAAGTCAGTATGCAGGAAAGAAGATGTTTTGGCCCGTTACGGAGGGGAAGAATTCTTAATGATACTGAGGAATACGGATGAAGAAGGAGCTGTGTTGCAGGCAGAACGGATTCGTAAGGAAATAGCCCGGACATCCATAGTCTCTGAAGGGAATAAAATAGATATAACCATCAGCCTGGGAGTCGCCAGTATTCAGGGTGGTTCGGAAGGTGAAGATTACAAAAAATTCATCAAGGAGGCTGACCGAAGCCTGTATCAATCAAAAAAACAGGGAAGGAACCGCACAACTAAAGCTTCAGAGCTAGACCACAAGCCGATGTGAAATTCAGATATGGCTTGTGCTCGCTAAAGATTTTTAACGTCATTCTTCGTACTGTGTTCTCGGCTGCTGCGCAACTCCCCCCGTCCACACCTGAATTTCAGTAGGCACTCTTCAATCTCGACTTGAAACAAAAAAATGTCTTGACAGGAGAAAAAATTTTATGATAAATTTAACCAAAAGGTTAAACTAATTGGTTGGTTAAAATGAATAAAAGACAGGATTCGGCAAAACAAAGGATTTTAAAAAGCGCTGTAGAGGAATTTGCAAAACACGGATTCTGGGGAGCCCGTGCCAGCCGCATTGCTAATGGAGCGGGTATCAATAAGGCCATGATTTTTTATTATTTCTCATCAAAGGAAAACCTGTACCGGGTGATCATAGAAGATACCCTGAGAGACCTTCTTGAAGATGTCCAGAAAACCATAATTAAGACAGATGATCCGGAGAAACTATTTGAAGTGCTTCCTGAGGTATACATAAGATTTTTCAGTAAAAATCGGTTCCTGGCAAAAATTATTATCCATGATTTGGTGCAGAATCCGGATCATATTTCCGCAATCATAGCGGAGATATTCAAGCACGCTTCTTATAAGCCCCAAATCATATTCAGGGAAATGGTGCGTGACTGGTATGAAAAGGGCATTATTTCTGAATCAGATCCGGTTCATGTCATTTTGAACATCATGCCTCCATCACTTTTTTGTTTCATAGGTCTTCCTATGGTGGAGGCTGTTTTGGATAGAAAGATAGACATAAATGATCAGTTTATTGAAGACAGGATAAAAAGCGTGGTTAATCTCATAAAGAGAGGTATGCTAAAATGAAAAAAATAATCTCTTTTTTATCAATTTTTCTTCTTTTATTTCTGTTTATGGATGCGTTTGAAAAAACAAGTCTCAAACAGGCGGTTGAAGACGGATTAAAGATGAGCGGTTCTTATAAAAACCGGTTTCTTTCGGAAAAAGAAGCCGGGCTGCGGGTAGAGCAGTCTTTAAAGGATAAGCTGTTCAGTTTGGATTTCAACGCTAACTATTTGTATAGATCCGATATAATGACCATTGAATTTCCAGGAGTTGTTATACCGGGATTGATCTCAGTGCCCGGACAGAGTTATGAGGCAGGACTCTATCATAATTATGACCTTTCCATTTCCCTCAGCCAGCCGCTGTTCATGGGAGGGATCCTTTCCCGCAGAGTGGAAATGGAGAAGGTACGGGAAGCTGTAGAAGCGAACCAGACTGATCTGGAAAGAGATTCTTTAGTAGACCTCATCAAGTCTTCTTTTTATGATTATCAAATACTCATAAGCCAGAAAAAAGCTGTTTTGAGCCTGAGACAGGCTCTTGAGCTCCACAGTCAGAAACTGAGCGACCTTTATACGGAAGGCCTGGTGAAAAAAACTGACCTTTTAGAGACAAAGTCAAGCCTTGAAGAGACGGATATGAACATCAATGGATTAGACCAGGCCATTGATAAGGTCAGAATAGATTTTCACAGAATGTGCGGTCATTATCCTGAAGAAATCGATCCGGACTATAAAGAGGCAGAGCAGAGTGAGGGGCAGGCCCTTGATTACTTTAAAAACAACCATCCGGTGTTAAAGACCATGCAGAACCAGAAAAAAGTCCTTGAGATTCAGAAAAAGATCATTTCCGGAAAATATCTCCCCAGTATAAACGGATTTGCAGAACTGCATTACGGAAAACCCGGGATAGATTACTTTGCCAAGGAATGGTCTCTTTATTTCCAGGGCGGAGTGGTATTGAAAGTGCCTGTTTTCGACTGGAATAAGGGGGCTTGTGAGAAAAATCTCATAGATGTCAGCATCCGAAAACTTGAGAATCAGAGGGATGACTTTGTAAAGGATGTAGCAAAAACTTTGAGACAGCTTTATTCAGTCAAAGAATCATTGAATCAAAAGAAGGCAAACATTGAGAACATGATCGCCTACTCTAAAGAAGATGCTGAGCTTAAAAAAGAATTATATGAGGAAAAACAGCTCCCTAATGTGGACTATCTGGCTGCTCTTCAGTCAGAGAAGAAGTACGAAGCTATGAAGCACGAACTGTCCCTGCAGATAGAGAAGGTCAATGTAAAGATAAACACTTTAATAAGTCGGACAAAGGAGTATGGGCAATGAAAAAAAGAGTCATTTTTATATCGGGCTTGATCCTTGTACTGGTTTCAGCTTCGTGTAAAAGCAAGGAGGCTGAACCAATCAAAGCATCCGGAGTCGTGGACGGAGATGTCATAACCGTCAAAACTCTGGTGGGAGGCAGTGCGGATAAAGTAAGCATCAGGGAAGGAGCCAGAGTCAGCAAAGGGGATATCTTGGTTGAAGTCAATTCTGAAAAGCTTCTGGTCCAAATGCAGGGTTTGGATATCAAGGAAAAACAGCTTCCGGTCAGCAGAAAAAAGTTAGAGAGTAGAAAGGTTTTTTTACGTTCGAATCTTGATTATTGGGAAAATCAGGTCCAAAAATTTAAAAGGCTCAATCAAAAAGAATCGATCTCAGAAGATGAAGTAAGAAAAGCTGAACTGAAGTTAGAAGAAGTCAAAACATCTCTGTTTGAAGTCAACCAAACTTTATCCGAGCTTTCCATCCAATCCGAAAGTATAAAAAATCAAAAGGAACAGTTAATGCTTCAAATACAGGATCATATTGTCACATCTCCTGTTGCAGGAGTCATTCTGGAGAGATTTGTCTCTCAGGGAGAGACCGTTTTTCCGGGCTCAGTAGTGGCAGATGTCCTTAATCTGGACAGTCTTTTTATTGAGACGTTTTTAGAGGAAAGAGAGATGAGCGGGCTCCTCCTAGGTCAGGAGGTTTCCATTTTATTGGATGGTGAACAGACTCCATTCAAAGGTGAGATCATCAACTTTGGAAGGGAAGCTGAATTTTCCCCTAAATATATCATTTCTGAAAAAGAACGAAAATCGCTTCTTTATAAGGTAAAAATACGTATCAAAGGCCATACGGAAAAATTCAAGCTCGGGATGCCGGTTACGGTCGTCATCAACGGGCCAACAGTATAGACATGCTTGCTGTTAAAAATCTTTTTAAAGCATTCGGCTCTATCAGGGCGGTTGATGGAGTTTCTTTTTCAGCCCGGAGAGGAAAGATCACCATCATAGCCGGTGCAGACGGAGCAGGGAAATCAACAATTTTTAAAATCATTCTGGGGCTTATAAGGAAAGACAGAGGAGAAATTTTTATTGATGATTCCCCGATCAACGGAAATTTTTCCAGAGTGACTGATGTAACAGGATATATGCCGGAGCGCTTCTCTCTTTATACAGACCTTACGGTGGAAGAAAATATGGATTTTTTTGCGGATATCCAGCAGGTTGAGACAGGAAGGAAAAAGGACTTAAAAAACCGTCTTTTGGAAAGAACTGGAATGCTTCCCTTCAGAAAAAGGCGGGCCGGGGCCTTATCCGGCGGAATGAAGCAGAAACTAGCTTTATCCACAATTCTGCTGTCTTCTCCGGAAGTGCTGATCTTAGATGAGCCCACCACCGGAGTCGACCCTCTCTCCAGGATAGAATTTTTTAAAATAATGGATGATTTAAAGAAAGAGGGGAAAACAATCGTTATGGCTACTCCTTATCTTGATGAAGCTGAAAAAGGAGACTTTATCATTTTTATCAGGAAGGGAAAAAACATAAAGCAGGGGGGCATAAGAGAAATTAAAGATAATTTTCCGGAAAAGATGTTTCGGATTCTTCCGGCAGGAAATATATTCGAAACATTAAAGGAACTCAATTCAAAAAAAGGAATCAGAGCTCATTTCTATATAAGGGGACGTTATATAAAATGCCTGTTCTCCGGGGATTCTGATTTTTTAGCCAGTATCAAGGCCAAGGAGATCAAGGAAGAGAAGCCTTCACTCGAGGATATATACCTTTATTATGAAAGAGGTGTGAAGGATGATTGAACGCAGCGAAGACTCCATGGGGAATAAGAATGATATGATTGTTGCCAGGCAGCTCACGAAGAGATTCGGACGTTTTACGGCTGTAGATGCTGTGGACTTTCATATCAAAAAGGGGGAAATCTTGGGTTTTTTAGGGCCTAACGGCGCAGGAAAGACCACGACCATTAAAATGATGACAGGACTCCTGCGCATAACATCCGGAAATGTCTGGGTGAAGGGTTACGAAGTGACAAAAAATCTCAAACGGATCAAGAAATTCATCGGGTATATGTCCCAGAAATTTTCCCTTTATCCATTATTGAATGCTTATGAAAATATTGAGTTTTGCGGAGGTGTTTCAGGAGTTCCCAGAAAGATCATAAAAGAAAAAAAAGAATTGATCACAGAAGAAATTCCACGGGAAATACTCACTCAAAGAGTCAAAGATATCCCTCCGGGAATAAGACAGCGCGTGGCCCTTTTTTCATGCCTTATTTCAGATCCGGAGATCATTCTTCTTGATGAGCCCACTTCCGGAGTGGACCCGGAAGTGAGAAGAGAGTTCTGGGTAAAAATTTATGACCTGAAGAAAAAAGGCAAAACCATACTTGTGACCACGCATAACCTGGATGAGGCGGAGTATGCGGACCGGATACTCATCATCCATAAAGGAAGGATCGTGCTTGAGGGAGAACCTTCTGAATTGATGAGGGCTGAAAAAACCGAATCCATGGAAAGACTTTTCAGGGAAGCAGTGACAGACCATGAAACGAACTAAAGCGGTTATACTTAAAGAGGTTTATCACATATTGAGAGACCCTAAAAGTCTGGTCATCCTTTTTTTGCTTCCTATCATTATGATCCTCATATTCGGATACTCTCTTTCGTTTGACTTAGAGAACATAGAGACCGTGATCATTGATTATTCTCAAAGCGAGCTTTCAAGGTCACTTGTACGGGAGTTTTCCAATAACCGTTATTATTCCGTAACCCGGATGGTCAGAGGAAAGCAAGGCCAGGATCCTGAGGAAACCGCTGAAGAAATGCTTAAATCCGGAAGTATCAAACAGTTCATCATCATCCCTCATGACTTCTCGGACCGGATAACAAAGAATCAAACATCAAATTTGGGTGTTGTCATAGACGGAAGTGATTCCAACATCGCCAACATAGTCCATCAGTACAACGAAATGCTGTTTTATGATTTTATTTCAGAACTAAAGGACATAAAAGACATTCTTAAAATAAGCACAAAACTGTATTTCAATCCTGAAAATAAAAGCGCCTTTTATATCATTCCCGGGCTTGTGGCGGTGATAATGATTATGATATCCGCGCTTCTGACGTCCTTGAGCGTTGCCAGAGAGAAAGAGACGGGCTCTATTGAACTTCTCTTTATATCACCCTTGAAGTCCCATGAGATCGTACTCGGAAAAACGACCCCTTATGTGCTCATTGCTTTACTGGAAGGGGCTGTGATCCTTACTTTTGCCCGCACCGTATTTCATATACCTTTTAGGGGAAACCTGTTGATACTGCTGGTTTTTTCTCTCCTTTATATTGTGACCGGACTTTCCCTAGGCATTACCATCTCCACAATGGCATCGACCCAGAAGGTCGCCATGATTGCCGCGCTTCTTATCACCCTGCTTCCTTCCATCCTTCTTTCCGGATTTATTTTTCCTCTTGATTCGCTGTCATCTATACTGAGAGCCTTTTCTTATATTGTTCCGGCAACTTATTTTCTGGAAGTTATAAGGGGAGTGATTCTTAAAGGATCGGCCATGAAATATTTTGCGTTTCAAGGCCTGATGCTTTTAGGCTTCAGTCTGTTGTTTTTGGCTATCGCCTCTGTTAAATTCAGTCAACAAAGAAAGGCACGGAAATGAGAGTCTTTTATCTTTTCAAAAAAGAGCTGATAGAGATCTTGAGACAAAGGGAAATGCTTGTTCTGATATTTATCGCTCCCATTCTTCAGACTATTGTCCTTGGTTATGTGGTCACCACTGATGTGAAAAACATTCCTGTGCAGGTTGTCAATCTTTCAGAGAGCAGGGCTGCCTTCAGAATCGTGAACCGTATCAATCATTCATCGCTCTTTGATGTGAGAAAAGTCTCTCGCTCTCCGGAAGATGCGGTTTCCATTTTCAAGAAAGGCGCATCCAAAGCCATTATTGTTTTACGGGACAGCTTTGAAGCAGGGAACAGGAACATCCGTTACCCGGAGGTCCAGATTCTCATGGACGGCATCGATGCCAATACGGCCGGTATCGCAGCCGGATATTTTAATGGAATAGTCAGGCATTATATAATGACGGATATCAAACAAAAAGGTTTTCAGCTCCCATTGGAGAGCCAAATGGTCATACGGTTCAATCCTGATTTGGAAAGCATCAATTATATGGGGCCGGGGATTGTGGCCCTTCTTCTCACCATGATTTCCGTGTTTTTGACTTCCATAGGGATTGTAAGGGAAAAGGAACAGCAAACCATGGAAACTCTTTTGATTTCCAGGCTGACCCCCATAGAGATCTTTATCGGCAAAGCGCTTCCTATGGCTCTGTTGGGCCTTATAGAGATGGGAATAGGGATTGTGGTGGTCATTCTGGTTTTTGGCATACAAATAAGGGGAAGTATTTTGTATCTTTTCATTGCAGCCGTGATTTTTTTATTCGCTACTCTTTCCTATGCTCTTCTCATATCAACTCTGTGCACCAGCCAGCAGCAGGCGCTGTTTTTTTCATGGTTTTCCCTGGTTACGTTTCTTCTTCTTTCCGGGCTTTTCACTCCGATTGAGAATATTCCGCGAGCTTTCCGGTGGCTTGCGGATATAAATCCCCTTAGATATTTGATCCGGATTATCAGGGAGTTGTTCTTAAAGGGAAATGATATTACTTATTTTACAAAAGACCTCTTGATCATGACAGGGATCACGGTTGTTATTTTGTCTCTGTCTCTTGTTAACTTTAAGCGCATGGTCTCTAAATGACCAGGATTAGAATTTACTTTTGTTTGAGCTTGGAGAGGAATTTTTCCAGGTTTATGATATGCCTTTTATGAGAGCCCTGTCCGATGAGTCCGCGGCTGTCATAGGCATTGACCTGGAAGAGAAGAGAGCGGTCTTTTTTGTCCAAAAGCAGGGCTTCTGCAAAGACTTCTTCACCTGAAGGAGTAGGCCTCAGATGTTCCACATTCACTTTGGTTCCAACGGTTGTCCAGCCTTCAGGCAGATAGGATTGGACTGCCTCAAGAGCCGTGTTTTCCATCAGCGCGATCATCATGGGTGTTGCCAGAACCTCCACACTGCCCGAGCCTAAAAACTTGGCCGTGTGCTCTTTTCCGACTATGAATGATTGTCTTGCTGATATATTGTCAGGTATTTGAAATTCCATGGTCATATCTCCGATCTTGTACTATTCATGAAAAAATTTTATCCAATGGATATAACAAGCCACAGCAGAAAAATAATCACACCCACCAGGACCCAGCTCCCCCAAAAACCCAAATAATCCATTTTAGTGAATTTCAAAATTTCCCAGTTTGATCCCGGCCATATTTTCTGTTTTTCGAATTTTTCCGGATTTCTGTATGACTCTTTCACAGCTTTTTTATCCAGTTCCGGTGTTTTTTGCACCGGAGTGTGAAGTCTGGCGTAAAAGCGGTTCAAGTATTTTGATGGAACAGGTTTTGTCAGGAAAGAAAGGATGAAGAGAAGAACAAATGGAAAAGCCGCATCAAAAAAGAACCTTACGGCCACTAATTGAGCTTTGCGGAAATGGGAAAAATCGATTCCGCAGAGACTCATCACCCAGATTTCTGCATGAAACCTGCCCAGTCCCAGTTTTGGGGAATCAGGGTCATTGGGATCCGAACGGACGATGTCTTCGAAGAATATTCCGGTCGGTTCAATAAAATGGGATTTTGATATTTTTTGCCCGACCTTTTCAGCCCTTCCTTTTTCCACATCTTCATTCAGAGCCGCGGTTTTCACTGTTATGACCTGTGCCTTGGTCTCTTTAAGAAAGGGCTCATAACGGCGGGCCCAGTTCATGGATTGAAAGAGATTGGGCAGAACCGCGTATATGACAACACAGAGGAACACCTGGGTGATGACCGCTATTTTGGTAAGCTTTCTCCATACGAATCCGAGCCATATGGCTGCTCCGTATATGGCAGGAATGGATATCATATACTTGAAGAGAACCAGAAGATTGTCAACGAACAGAGCCACCCAGATGCTTCCCAGAAGAATAAAAGCTATGAAGAGTTTGCTTATGACGAGATAGTGTTTTTCGGATTTATGTGGTGTCAGCGGCTGATAGAGGTTCCTGATAAAAAGCGCTGCATAAGAGACAGAGCTGGCGTCCAGGGTGGACATATTCGCAGCCAGGATTCCTATGAGCATCAATCCCACAGCTCCTGGAAAAAGAAGATCTTTGGTCATAAATCCCCATATAAGATCCGGGTCGTGGATCTTTCCTGCGTAAAGACCGATGGCCAGGAGTCCGGCCAGAGCCCAGAATATCATGATGAATCTTTTGAGAAACATCCCCCCGATCATTCCGATACGAGCCGTGTTTTCGTCTTTGGCGGATCCGGCTGTGGCCATGCCCGGGGCTACGGCAATAATCGAGACAAGGTTTGCAAGCACCATGGCCAGGATTGTGTACCAGGCATATTCGCTCATGGTTACGGAACCGAAAAGTTCGAACATATAATCCGGCACTGAGGCGTGAAGCCCTGAAAATCCTCCGATTTTGCTCAATCCGATGGGTATCAGAATTATGGAGAACGTTACGATCAGAACTCCTTGCAGGGCATCTGTGATAGCAGCGGCCCTGAATCCTCCGAGCATTGTGTAAATTCCCACTATAAGGGCATAAGCAAAGTAAAATACAATCGGGTCCACATAGGATACGAACGAATGAAGTTCGCCCCGCTTGTTTTTTTCATTCAGAACCTCATATCTTGCCTGATTTCCCGGAGTGAGCCCTTCATCGAATCCGGACTTCAATTCCTGGTATTCCTTGAACTCCTGTATGCTTATCTGCTCGGCCCGAGTGCATTTTTCTATGGGCTTGGGTGTCATGGCCATCATTGTTTTCCCAGCCACCATATATCCGACTCCGCCTCCGAGAAAAGCCATTATAAGAATGAATACAGCATAGCTTCCCCCTAGAAATTTACTTTTGAACCGTTCCGTGAAAAAGTCTCCTATGGTAGTGAGCCTGATGCGGCGGAAAAAACAGGTGCTGAACCAGTAGAAAGGAGTGAGGAAGAGGACCAGATACTGTATCCACATGCCGCCGATTCCCTGGCGGTAGATCTCTCTTGATACAGCAACGGCCTGGTCAGCATTTGTTGAGTTTCCAAAATTCAGGAAAAACTGATAGAACTTACCGAGCTTGCGTCCGGCAAGATAGAAGTCTCCGGTGCTTTTTGTGGCTTCCCCGGCTTTTTTACCCAGCCAGAGGATGACCACTATGTACAGGAGTATGAGAGAGATGTCTATGATATGGAGGCCGAACACATGCATTTTAAGAATCATTTTTACCAGAAACAGGTGTTGTTGTCGAATATTTCTTTAAAAAATATACCATTGACCGGAAGCAGCGGCTCTGGTATAAGCCTTAGTGAGGGCCATGGAAGGAAAAGAGATACAAATAAAAACCGGAAGGAGAGAATTCGATGAATTCTATCCGTTGATCCGTTCTTTTTTGAAAAAAGCCAGAATGGATATGGTGATAGACGGAGAAAAAATAACCGGATACCGCACCCCGGACACACATTCCCTTTGGATAAGGGATTTCAGCGACATGCTGAGGGCTGTTAAATATTTTGAGACAGACCTTAAAAGCGCGGTGCAGCATTTTGCTGACACCCAGTCAAAAAGCGGCCGCATCTTTGACTATGTCACTGTTTTTCCGGAGAAGCTTCCGTGCGAGAAGGAGAACTGGACTAAATACGTGCGGGTGCCCGTGGAAGCAGACGTGGAGTACAGGTTCATAAAAGCGGTTTTTTTGGCGTGGCAGGCGGACGGAGATGACAGGTGGCTGGAACAGATTTATCCTTCCATGGAAAAAGCCCTCTTTTATGTGCTCCGGCATCCGTGGCGGTGGGATCGAAAACACGATCTTGTGAAAAGAGCGTACACCATAGATACCTGGGATTTTGCTTATTCCGCAGGAGCGCATGACTGGCTTCAGTTTCAAATCAATGACCGCACTTTTTGGGGGATCATGCACGGGGACAACAGCGGTTATTATGAGGCTTTTTCCCTCATGGCTTTCATCAACCGTTACTTTGGAAGAGATAAAGAGGCGGATAAATGGGAGGAAAAGGCTCGGCATATCAGAAAAAATATGAACGAATTGTGCTGGAACGGGAGATTCTACACGCATTTTGTTAAGCTGACGCCTGTCGAAATAGAGGGTGTCGATGAAGAAAAACAGCTGAGCCTGAGCAATCCGGTGGATATAAACAGGGGAGCTGCGGATCACAAAAAAGCCGTATCCATCATTAAAGAGTATCTGGAGCGCCGCCGGCAGACCAGCGCTTTTTCAGAATGGTTCTCCATTGACCCTCCTTTTCCCGACGGGGTGTTCGGCGATGAAAAACTCAAGGCCGGGGCTTATGTCAACGGCGGGATCATGCCCCTGGTCGGGGGTGAGCTTTCAAAAGCAGCTTTTGAGAACGGATTCGAACGCTATGGAGTGGATATATTGAAGAGATATTTTAATATGATATCGTCTACAGGGGAAAGCTATCTGTGGTATTTTCCGGATGGCTCTCCTTCCACAAAAGAGGCGAGCACCAGCCCCGAGGCTTCATCTTCTGATGCCTGGGGTTCGAGCGCCATGCTGTATGCTTTTATAGAGGGATTGTGCGGAATAGGGGACACATCAAAACTTTTTAACTCGGTGCGGATCTCCCCCAGGTGGGCGGCTGCCGGAGTGGATAAGGCAGAAGTGCGTGCTGCGTATGCGGCTTCAGGGAAGTCTGTCGGATACACCTACAGACAGCGGGAAGACCGGATTTCAATGGATGTCCACTGTCCCGGAGGAAAGGTTATTTTTCATGTTCTTCTGCCGGAAAAGAGAAAGACAAAAGCCGTAGAGGAGGACGGACATCTTCTTGATTATAAAGAAACTACAGTGGAGAAAAGCTGTTATGCGGATTTTTATGTCAAAAAGAAAAAAAAGATTTCCGTTAAAATCACCTTGACAGAGAAGAGTTTCTAAATAACAAGATATTCCTTTTAATGGTGATTTTTATTGACCTGTAAATTCATTCTGTACTATCATTAGTATAAATCCATTCGGGAGTGTCCATTATGGCCGGGGAGAAGAAGAGAAACAGCAACGATTCAGACAGCCATGACCGGGATTTTCCTGATTCTCAAACAGCTACTCTTGAGACGCCTGTGTATGAGCTAAGAAGAGGGCTAAAGTTCGCGAACAGGTATGAAGTGATCGAAGAATTGGGAAGAGGGGGCATGGGGAAGGTCTACAGGGTCGAAGACATTAAGATCAAAGAGGAAGTGGCCCTCAAGCTGTTAAAGCCGGAAATTTCCATTGACGAGAAAAATATTGAGCGGTTCAGCAATGAGATAAAACTGGCCCGCAGGATCTCACACAGAAATGTCTGCCGGATGTATCATTTCGGTGAAGAAAAAGGGCTATACTACATAATCATGGAGTATGTGCTTGGAGAGGATCTGAAGAGCACCATGAGAAGAGTGGGAACTTTAAGTGCGGGAAAAGCGATTTTCATAGCCAAGCAGATCTGTGAAGGACTTTCAGAAGCTCACGGTATAGGCATCATACACCGGGATTTGAAACCCCAGAACATCATGATCGATAAAGAGGGGAATGTGCGGATCATGGATTTCGGGGTCGCGCGGTTTGTCAGAAGCAAAGGCATCACTGATGTCGGCACAGTCATCGGGACTCCTGAATACATGTCTCCTGAACAGGCTTCGGCAAAGGATGTGGACAAACGATCGGATATTTATTCGTTAGGAGTCATCCTTTATGAAATGGTCACAGGCACCACACCTTTTTCGGGAGAAACAGCTCTCAGTGTGGCGATCAAGCATAAAACCGAACAGCCAAAGGAACCAAAGGAGCTCAATGACCAAATTCCTGATGAACTGAACAGGTTGATTCTTAAATGTTTGGAAAAAGACAAACAGAGAAGATACCAGGGCGTGAGCGAACTTCTTGATGAATTAAAGAATATAGAAAAGGGCATTCCCACCACTGAGAGAGTGATGCCGAAAAGCAGGCCGTTTACTTCAAAGGAGTTTACTGTAAAGTTCAGCATTAAGAAAGTCCTGGCCGTGGTTTTCATTGCCGTCGTAGCCTGTCTGCTCGGTCTGGCCGTGTGGAAGATCAGCACTTCCAAAGGAGCCGGCAAAGGAGTGCCGCCGGATACAATACTGTCAGAAGATATCCCTTCAGAGGAAACGGATTTTTTTGCATCAGGAGTGAAATTTTTCAATGAGAGTGAATTTGAACAGGCTGTCATCCAGTTCAGAAAGGTCCTGGATGAAGAGCCCAATGATATTGAGGCGCGGTTGAAAATCGCTGAGATTTTTAAAATTCAAGGGAAAACCGATGAAGCTGTTTCCGAATACAACAAAGTCGTTGAAATAAATCCCCTGGATCCCAGGCCTTATGAGAGCCTTGCGGTTTTGTTCGAACAGAAAAATGACTTAGTAGTGGCGTGTTCCTTTTATGAAAAATACCTCGAGATTGCCCCGAAAGATGAAAAATACAGCCGTATCCAGGAACGTTTGAACGAGTTGGAAGCAAGCATGAGAGCTGACCAGCCTGAAGAAAAGAGTCAGGAAGCGGCTGTGCCTGAAGCGAGAAAAACAAAAGAAGCGCCTGAAAAAGAGGTAAAAACTCCTGAAACCGGTTCGAAGAAACCCACAAAGACAATTACTGAAGAGAAAACTCAGGAGAGAGAGACCAAAGAGGTTGATTCTCAGCCTAAAGAAGAGGTCAAGAAGCCTGTGATAAAAAGCGACCTTGAGTTAAAAGCGGAGGCTGAGAAGAGGCAGAAAGCCCGAATTGAGGAAATGGTCGATAATGGTATCACGGAATTTGAAAAGGAAAATTATGAAAAGAGTCTTGAGGTTATGGCAGAGGTCCTGGAAAGCGATCCCGAGAATCCTAAAGCAAAGGAGTACGCACTCCTGTCCAATCAAAAAATCGCAGATAGAGATATCAAGACTTTGGTCAATGAATACAGTGATTCTTTGCAGAATAACAAACTGATATCGTTTTACAAGAGAAACTGCACTCCGGAATTTTTTCCTGAAGTGAGAAAGGATGCTGAATGGATCATCAGGACTTATGATGAATTGAAGTGTCTTGTCTCGGATATATCCGTTCGATTTGAGGATGAGATCAAAGCTGAGGTCAGTATCTCCCTGGTCATCACCGGGACTTCCAAGTGGGACGGGAGCAAACAGGCGCTTTTTGAAGGGATTTACAAATGGAATATGATAAAGCAGGACAAAGGTTGGAAAATAACAGGAGTGAGCTCTCATCCTTCTAACAGGTAGCTTGAAGAGGGATATAGGAGGCCCCATGAAAGGTAATCCCGGTATAAAAATTGTATTGGTGCTTTTCATAATGTTCTGTGTGTTCTCCCCGGATGTTTCACAAGCACAACAGATTGAAAAAGTGCGGATCATTGTGAAGAAATCCAGTATTAGAGCTGAACCAAACATGCAGAGCAAGGTCATAGATTCTCCTCCTTTAGGGGCTGTTTTTGAGGTCATTGAAAAGGGTGATATCTGGTATAAAATAAAGCTCAATGCGGAACAGTATGGTAGCACTGAAGGATATTTGAATAAGATGTTCGTTGAGGAATTACAGGATGAAGAGGGGCCTGTAACGGGGGAGGAGGAAGAGAAACTCGTCGATTCTAAAGAGAAAGAGGAAAAAACGGAAGAGGCTGGAGTTGGAGCTGAGAAAGAGCCTTTAATGCCTGAGTTCCCTGTCTCCGGGCAGGAAGCCGAAGAAGAGGAGATCAGAGCCATAGTCAGAGAATACACAAAGGCAATGCAGGACAATAGGCTTGTTTTGTTCTATGAACAGAACTGTGTTTCAGAACTTTATCCTCAGGTCCGGGAAGATGCGGATTGGATAACCAGGACTTATGACCGTGTCAACTCTTGTGTGTCTGATATTTCCATTATGTTTGTTAACGTGAGTGGTGCGGATGTCAGCCTTTCTTTGATTATAACAGGACTCCCGAGAGTGGGGGGAAGCAGAAAACTATTGTTTGAGGGTACATATAACTGGAGTATGATTAAACAGGACAGCGGATGGAAAATAACAGGAGTGACTTCTCAGCCTTATAAATGAGATATGAAATTCAGGAATTTCATTAAGTCCAAATAACCTTGACTCGTGAATAATAAAGGTAAAATAAGTCTTATGAAAAATCTGAAAATAGGAATAGACAATTACGGGCTTCATTCTCTTGGATTGACCCCCATGGAGACTCTGCAGTGGGCTGAAAAGAATCATGCTCAGGGGGTCCAGTTTTCCGGATTTTCTTCAGGCGAAGCCGCTGAAAGAGACCATTCCTATTTGAGAAGTCTCGCCAATTATGCTTCGAAAAAAAATCTGTATATTGAATGGGGAGGGGCCCAGCATATCCCCTTTGATATGGAATCATGGGAAAGAAAGGATATTTATTCCATCAATAAGAATGCGGTTCAGGAAGCTTCTGTTCTGGGAACGCATGTTGTCAGGTCCTGTTCCGGAGGCTTGATGAGGTGGGATCAAAAAAGTACTGATACAGAGTCTCTTCTCTATTCCACAGCCGAAGCCTTGAAAGAACAGAGAAGCCTTTGGGAGGATTTTGAAGTCACACTGGCTGTTGAAACACACTTTGAGTTCACTACATTTGAGCTCCTCCGGTTGTTTGAGATGTGTGATGTAAAGCCGGGCGGATATTTGGGGATTTGTCTTGACACCATGAATCTGCTCACCATGCTTGAAGAACCGGTGTGTGCAGTGGAAAGAATCCTTCCCTGGGTGGTCGCCACTCATATAAAGGACGGAGGCATCACCCTGAGTCAGGAAGGGCTGAAATCGTTTCCCTGTGAAATAGGAAAAGGAATCATCGATTTAAAAAAAATCATCTCTCTTTTGTCCTCGCTTCCTCATCAGGTTCATCTTTCTATCGAGGACCACGGAGGGAGTTTCATAATACCTGTTTTTGATAAGACGTTCATGAAAGGTTTTCCGGACGTCACTCTCAATGAGTTTGTGGAGCTGATGAGACTGGTTGAAAGAACAAGCAGCCGCTTGGATGACAATGAATTGGATGTCATCAAAAGAGACCAATGGCCTGAATTGTGCGAACAAAGAATGATGAAGGACGTGATGGCTCTTATTAAAATAAGAGATGATTTGGAGCTTGACTGAAGTGCTGCAGATAAAAGATCTCCATTATTCCATTGGCGGTTTAGAGCTTTTGAAAGGAGTGGAGTGGTCTATCCCAAGGGGGAAGAGGAGTGCGCTTATAGGGCCTAATGGAGCCGGAAAAACGACTTTGTTTAGAATAATCGCCGGAGAGTTGCAGCCTGATAAAGGACGTATTTTAAAGCCAAAAAAGTATAAAATCGGATATCTTCCTCAAGAAGAAATAAATATAGAGGGAGGAGCTCTTCTGGATTCAGTGATGAGGGCATGCACAGAGATATATTCCCTGGAGAAAAAAATTACGGATTTGCATAATGTCCTGGATTCCAATCCTGAACAAAATGAGAGATGGCTGCAGCAGTTAGGAGAATATGAGCGGCGTTATGAGTCATTGGGGGGATACGGTCTCGAAGCTCGAGCTCAAGCCGTGCTGTCCGGTCTTGGATTTAAAAAAGAGGATTTAAACAGAGATATAGATAAGTTCAGCGGAGGCTGGCGCATGAGAGTCCATCTTGCCCGTATGCTTCTTCAAGAACCTGATCTGCTGCTGCTTGACGAACCAACAAACCATTTAGATCTTCCCTCTCTGGAGTGGCTGGAACAGTATTTGTTTGATTTTCCGGGAACGATGGTTATTGTCTCTCACGACCGTTTTTTTATTGACCGCTTGGCTCAGAATATCTGCGAACTGAACCGCGGTCAGCTTGAACATTATTCGGGAAATTATAGCTATTATGAGGAAGAAAAGAAAAAAAGGGACCGGTTGTTGATAAAGAAATGGGAGGGCCAAAAATCAGAAATTAAAAGACAGGAAGAATTTATCCGGAGGTATCGGTACCAGAAAAAAAGGGCGGCTCAAGTCCAGAGCCGTATTAAGGCATTAGAAAAAATGGAACGCCTTGAAAAACCCTCCAGAGAAAAGAAACTGAGTTTTAACTTGGAAGTGGGGATAAAGAGTTATAAGGATGTTGTAAAGGTTAAGGACCTTTGCTTCAAATATGATAAAGAATGGGTGCTTGAAGGCATAGATTTACACCTGTGCCGGGGAGAAAAAATCGCCTTAGTCGGAGAGAATGGGGCTGGAAAAACCACCTTGACCCGTTTGGTTGCGGGAAAGTTAAAGCCTCAAAAAGGGACTATCGATATAGGAAGGAGAACAAAAATAGGCTATTATGCCCAGCATCAAGCCTTTGATTTGAACCTTGACTCAGCCGTATTTGACGAGATAGCGCGCTCAGTATCAACAGACAATATGCCTCAAATCAGAGAAGCGTTAGGGATTTTCCAGTTCAGTGGAGATGATGTGTACAAGAGAATCAATGTCCTTTCAGGAGGAGAAAAAGCAAGGGTATCTCTTGTTAAAATACTCCTATCCGAAGTGAATTTTTTGATTATGGATGAACCAACCAATCATTTGGATTTGACGTCACTGGAGGCTCTGGAGGAAGCATTAAAAATCTATGGTGGAAGCTTAATGGTTATTTCTCATGATCGATTCTTCCTGGATAAGATCGTAAGCCGTGTTGTGGAGATAAAAAATAAAAGGCTCAATGAATATGCAGGAAATTACTCATATTATTTGGAAAAAAGGACTTTAGAAAGAGGGATTGATGTGGAAGGCGTCCAGGTGGATAAAAAAGAAGAAGAAAATGGAAGGAAGAGAAAAACAAAGAATAAGAAAAGGATTGAAGCTGAAAAAAGGCAGAGAATAAGCAAAGAGAGAAATAAGCTTGAAACAGAAATATATGAGACAGAGAAGAGGATCGAACATCTGGAGAAGCGCAAAAAGGAAATAGAAAACATATTTTGTCTTAAAGACACTCATAAGGATGTCAAAACCATTGTATCTCTCCAAAAAGAGCTGAGTGAAGTTGAGAAAGAGCTGAAGGCTTTATACGGCTTGCGGGAGAAGAGAAGGAAAACTCTGGATGATCTGCTTCAAATGGATAGGAGGTAATAAATGGAAAGGAACAGGAAATTCGTTTTTATTTTTCTCATTTGTCTATCCTTTTTGTGTATGTGCTCTGGGGAAAACAAATCTGAAAACGAGGTCTCTGAAGAAACAGCAGTCCGGAAATCTTTTCATCCTGAAATCAATTTCAAAGGGAAAATAATCTTTCAGTCAGACTTTGAAGGAAATAATGAGATCTATATGATTTCCATGAAAGGACTGAAAAGATTAACTGACAATGTCTGGCAGGATGAATACCCGGTATGGTCCCCTGATGGAAAAATGATTGCCTTTTCAGCCAATCCGAAAGGGAATTATGATATTTTCACAATGAAAGCGGATGGTTCGGATATCCGGCAAATAACGACATCCTCTGAAAAAGAGACCACTCCGGCCTGGTTTCCTGATAATGAGACCATAGCCTATACAAAGAACATGGGCGGTGCGTTCAGAAACAAGGATTTTCTTTTTAAAATAGACATCCATTCGAAAAGGACTCAAAGGATCATTCAGGACTACAACAGAAGGCATATCATCCCCTGGATCTCTTCCGATGCCTCTCTTCTTACATTTACCGGAAAAAGAACAATGGGATGGGATGTTGCCCTCTATGATTTGAAGACCAAGCAAGCCACCTTTCTCGAAGAGAGCGGGAAAAGCTGTCGGGGCCGGTTCTCACCGGATGGGAAGAAAATCGCATATGTGTGTTCTCTGGCTGACGGGAAAGGTGATGTATGGCTCATGAATGCGGACGGGAGTCAAAAGACCAGGTTAACGAAAAGGGATGACACGTATGACTATTTTCCCTCCTGGTCTCCTGACGGCAAATTTATTGTGTTTAACTCTTCATTAAAGCACAATCATGTTGGAAAACTTTGTATCGTCCAGGTCAAAACCGGAGAAGTGTTTTTCCTTTTCGATTCACCCGGAAATGATGTGTATCCGGACTGGAATTGATTTCAGAAAAAGCATTGTTGAATAAATCATCATAGATTGATATAAAGAGAGCATGAAAAATAAGCGCTTTATTATTCCTTTGATTCTTTGTGTCTGCCTGTTGAGTGGTCTCCTTAAAGGGGAAGAGGAAAATCCCGTCATAAGGGGGCAGATGGCTTCCCCGATCATAAGTGACCAGGGAGAGCTTCAGTTATTTTACAGGGAAAACGCAGGCAGAGTCAGCTTTGCGACCCGGGGAATGGTTTCGGGATACAGGGAAGCGCAAAATCTTCTCCAGTGCGAAGGGATTTGTTCTCCAATAGTGAAAAAGGACAGAACCAACCGGATTCACATGCTCTGGGTCGTGGGCGGGTATGAATATTCAGATGTGTATTCAGGGATCCTGAAAAATTCCGAATTATCGGAATACAGCCTTTTATTCAGGGAAAGAGGGTATATCGATTCCCCTGATTTTTGTTTTGACAGGGTTGGTGATCTATGGGCTCTCTGGGTCCTGCGTTCGGAGTCTCAAAATGCGCTGATCGTAAAGAACAAAAGATTTGACCGGTATTGGGTCATAAATACTTCTGATCATTCAGAAATCCAGGGGCCTGAAATACTTGTGGACGCATGGAACAGAATATGGGTGTTCTGGACCCAGGTCCAAACAGGGAGAGAAGAGATATTTTGCAGTTTTTTTGATGGCATCTTTTGGTCAGAACCGGGCAGAGTAAACCAGGACAATGAATATCCCCATATACTCGTTGATGCGGAAAAAGGACCTGACGGACTGCCGTGGCTGGTGTGGTCTGCTTATGACGGAAGAGATTATGAGATCTTCTCGTGTCACTGGACTTCGTCGGGCTGGAGCGAAGAGGAACAACTAACAGATAACCTGTGCACAGATGCCTATCCGCAAATAAGTATGGTATGGGACCGTATCCCCCTTGTTATCTGGAGCCGGTCTTCAGGGGGAGAAAACGGAATTATCTGCAAATACAGGGATCAAAACAAATGGACTGAAGAGATCGGCTTAGTATCGGGAAACAAAGGTTTTATCCATTCTCCAAAGATCGTCACTGAACAGGGAAGGATCGGATTGGTATGGGAATCAGAACAAATCCTGGACTCTCAAATGCTGTATTTTGGGGACTTAATAGAAAATGAGGAAAAAGTTCGAGAAAAAAGTGAGAGGAAGATCACGATCAATCCGGCCCGGCAGGATAATATGTACATAGGATTCGGAGACAGCATCACGTACGGATATATCGACTCATCTCCGGCCCCTGATAAAGGGTATGTGCCCAGGCTGGAAGAAATATTGTATGCAGCCTATGGAGATTCGGAGGTCCTGAATGAAGGAAACCCGGGAGAAAAAACCCTTGAAGGATTGATTAGAATCAGTGATTACTTATCCGGGAGCGATGGACGATATCTTTTATTGATGGAGGGAACGAACGACGTGGTGACAAACAGCATCACCATGGATACCTCTGCTTTTAACCTGGAAGAGATGGCAAAGACCTGCCTGGAATTCGGAGTGATGCCCCTCATCTCCACAATTCTTCCGAGGGATGATCTGTGGTGGTACTTTCCTTTTTATAAACAGAGATTGTACACCTTGAATGACAGTATAAGAGAAATCCCCGGCCGGCTGCATACTCCTTTTATCGATATGTTTGATGAGTTTTGGTGCTATGAGGAGGGGGAAGAAACTTGGAGATCCCTTTTGAGCAACGACAGGCTCCATCCAAATGAGAAGGGATATGAATTTATGGCTGAAAATTGGTTTGAGGAGATTGAGGTCTTTCCCTTTCCCCCGATCATAACAGAAGGGAGAAGGGTCTATGATGAGATCCTTTTTGATTCAGAGCCGGTGAATCTGATTGTATGGCAGGAAAGTGCGAAATTATCTCAGGAAGATATTTTCAAAGGGTATAAAGTGTACAGAAAAACCTATTCTGAGCCTGTCAGCAGTTTTCATGAGGTAGCCTTTCTTCAAATCAACATGCTGGTTGATCATCTGAGATATTTTGATAAGAATATAGATCCCGGAGAGAGTTACTATTATGTTGTATCTCTGGTGAGGGATGATGAGGTCGAAGGGCCGTGTTCCAACATGGTGGGTGTGGGTTCCGTAAAATGAATAGAGATGCTTCTTGGCTTTTTATGGTCGTGCTGACCGTTTGTTTTATCCTTTTTACCGCTGCAGCAGGATGGGCTCAAACAAAAGAGGATGATTCCCTGGGTGATAAAAAGATTGACTCTGACGCGAACACCATGGTGGGATTTTCCGTCAGTAATTATAGAGTGGCTTCGGACAGATACAAACAAATATTCGGGAATTCAGTAACCATAACCGGAATTGAAGTATCCCATATCTTCTCATTGAACAACCGCTCGCTTTTGGGATTATCTCTCGAACTGAGAGGATTCGCAGAGTCCGGGCGATCCACTGAGACCGGAACACATACCAGCTTCTCAATGACTCCTGTTACGCTGACAGGCAAATATGTACTGGCAAAAGGGGATTTTAACCCCTACCTGGGCGCCGGGGCCGACTATATCCTGTATAAGGAAACAAGCAGTATGGGGGATTGTTCCGGAGGAACCGTAGGGATTCATTTGGAAGGCGGAGTTTATTATCGTCCCCCATTGTTTGAGTTCCTTAAGATAAAAGCGTTTCTCCGGTTTTCCAGAGCTGTGGCCAAGGTCAGTGACATTAAAGTGAATCTGGGGGGGCTGGAATTCGGGATCGGGATTCTGTACTGCTTCAGGATTTAAATTCAGTCTTTGATGACATCATCGACCTCTTTTTTGTGTTTCCACACCCATTTGTAATAGTCTTTTCTTTTCAAAAGAGAGGCGGCTTTCTCATCTATGATGATTCTGGCTTGCTTGTGGAACTGAAGTATGGAGGCGGGACAGGAAGCTGAAATCGGGCCTTCTACGGCTCCGGCCACAGCCTCTGCCTTTTGTTTTCCCGATGCAGCCAGGATGATTTCTTTAGAATCCATGATTGTGCCGATTCCCATCGTCAGGGCAAATCGGGGTCCTTTCTTAAGGCCGAAGTTATCTTTTAAGGTGGTTTTGGTCAGTGTTTTAACCCGGGTTCTGGCTTGAAGGGATGATGAGGGTTCGTTGAATCCGATGTGCCCTTCTCTTCCGATACCGAGGATCTGGAGGTCGATCCCTCCTGCTTTTTTGATCTCTTCTTCAAATTTGTGACAGGCCGCATCAATGTTTTTGGGCCTGGAGGGGAGCATAAATATATTTTCCGGAGGGATGTTCACCTGTGAGAAAAAGTTTTTGTTCATATAAGAGTGAAACGTTACAGAATCACTGCTGTCGAATCCGATGTATTCGTCAAGGTTGAAAGTTTTGACTTTCCGGAGGTCAACCCTTCCCTTTTTATAGTCCTGGACTATTTTTTGGTATATGCCGAGCATGGTCTTTCCTGTAGCGAGCCCCAGGACAAGATCGGGTTTTTTATGTACAGCAGAGATGATCCTGTTGGAGATTTCCCGGCTCACCTGATCATATGAAGGTAAAATGATGATTTCCACTTATAGTTGCTCCTTTATTTCCGAATATAGGGATTCGATGAATTTGCCATCTTTGCCTTCTATGATGATCCTCATGAAGCATAGGTAACATGATGATGTGATGCACCTCCTGCGGGAGTCGATTGTATGAT
>CAZUXT010000010.1:0-84163 GCA_964624145.1 uncultured Eubacteriales bacterium
GTGGGTCAGACATACTCGGAGCCCGGCTTCGCCGGATTCCCTCGAAAAGCCTCATACGAAGGCTAAATCTTCAATGTCGCTTCAGCCACACCTTATTTTCATGAGGGGATATAATAACCGGGATTATTGCATTAAACGCAATGGTATATTAAAATAAGTGATTCTTTTAAAACAATAAATAAGGAGAAAAACATGAAGAAAGCAATCATAATGGGAGCAGCCGGAAGAGACTTCCATAATTTTAACGTACACTTAAAGGACAATGACAGCTACAAGGTCATTGCATTCACTGCAACTCAAATCCCTGATATAGAAGGAAGAAAGTACCCTCCTGAACTTTCAGGAAAGCTCTACCCCAGTGGAATCCCAATATACTCTGAAGACAGACTCACAGAACTCATCAAGGAGAACAATGTAGATGAAGTGTTTTTCTCATACAGCGATGTGCCTTATGAATATGTGATGCACAAAGCTTCACAGGTTCAGGCAGCTGGGGCCAGTTTCTCTCTTCTGGGACCTAAAGAAACCATGATAAAAAGCAAGCGCCCTCTCATCTCTATATGTGCGGTCAGAACAGGCTGCGGAAAAAGCCAGACATCTAGAAAAATCGCAAAGCTTCTCAAAGAAAAAGGGAAGAAAGTAGCCGTCATCCGCCATCCCATGCCTTACGGGGATCTGGCAAAACAAGCTGTCCAGAGATTTGCCACCTATGAAGATATGATCAAGCATGACTGCACTATCGAAGAGATGGAAGAATATGAGCCCCATATAAAAGAAGGGATATTAGTGTATGCAGGAGTCGATTATGGGGCAATACTAAAAAGAGCAGAAGAAGAGGCGGATGTTGTTTTATGGGACGGAGGAAATAATGATATTCCTTTTTACCAATCTGATACAGCCATAGTGGTCGTAGACCCTCATAGACCCGGTCATGAGCTCCTCTATTATCCAGGGGAAACAAATTTCAGACTTGCTGATGTCATTGTCATAAACAAGATGGATACAGCTGAAAAAGAAAACGTCAATATAATCCTAAAAAATATAAAAAAATACAATCCGAACGCAAAGATAATAAAAGCAAACTCAGTGATCAAAGTCAAAGAACCACAGGAAATTTCAGGTAAAAAAGTACTGGTCATCGAAGACGGACCCACTCTGACACATGGGGAAATGAAATTTGGTGCCGGGATAGTGGCCGCTGAAAAATACGGCGCTGCGGACATCATCGATCCCAGGCCCTTCGCCGTAGGAAGCATAAAGGCGACCTTTGAAAAGTACTCTCACTTGGACAGAGTCCTCCCGGCCATGGGTTATGGGAAAAAACAGATCGAGGAATTAGCCCAGACAATAGATAAAAGCCAGTGTGACCTGGTCGTGAGCGGAACTCCCATAGACCTGGGAAAACTCATAGAAACAAACAAGAAAATAGTCAATGTCTCCTATGACCTGGAAGAAATCGGATCCCCAAACCTCAACGAGATCCTCAAAAATTACTGATGAAAAGAAAAATTGCACTCATAGCGTTTGGCGGCAACGCGATTCTACCAAAAGAACAGCGCGGGCTTCAATCGGAACAGATGAAGAACTCCCAGAAAGCCGCCCGCCTTATCATTCATGTCGTCAAAAAAGGGTATGACCCGATCATTGTTCACGGAAATGGGCCCCAAGTCGGAAATCTGTTGATCCAGATGGAGGAGTCCATAAATAAAGTACCTCCTTTTTCTCTGGAAGTATGCGATGCCATGACTGAAGGAAGCATGGGTTTTATGCTCGAAAAAGCCGTAATCAATGAACTTCGAAAAAATTCAATAGACAAACATGTGGCCACACTCATCACTCAAGTAGTGGTTGACAAAGAGGATAAGGCCTTTGATAATCCGACTAAACCAGTAGGCCCGTTTTATTCGAAATACAGAGCCCAGATGCTCAAACGCCAGAAAAAATGGGACATGATGGAAGATGCCGGCCGTGGATACAGGAAAGTCGTTCCATCACCCAGACCTATAGATATAGTCCCTAAAAAAGTCCTTTATGACCTGGTCCACTCAGGAAAAATCGTTATCGCTTCTGGAGGAGGGGGGATTCCGGTTATCATTAACGGAAGAGGCCTGTTCCAAGGAGTAGAGGCTGTTATTGATAAGGATTTTGCTTCAAGTCTGATCGCAAGAGAAGTCAGTGCGGATCTCTTTATCATCCTTACGAATACGAAATGCGTCTATCTGAACTTCGGCTCTCCCAATGAAAAACCGATCAAAAGAATGACATCCCAGCAGGCGCAGAAATACTTAAAAGAGAGACAGTTTCCTCCTGGCTCAATGGGTCCAAAAATAGAAGCGGCTATTGAATATATAAACAGCGGCGGTGAAAAGGTGATCATTACCTCGGCCAACCATCTCAAAGCAGCCCTGATCAACCGTTCAGGGACAACCATTATTCCGACTCCTTAGGGGGGAGAAAATGATTAAAAACCTTATTTCATTGGATGAAATTTCTACATATCAGTTTAGTGAGTTGCTGGACCTTACCTTTGAGATAAAAAAAAAGCCAAGGCATTTCAAAAACAGCCTTTCCGGATCCATCATTGCCGGTGTGTTTCAAAATCCGTCTTTCCATCCCAATGCGAGTTTCCAGGTCGCTGTTTCTTCACTTAAGGGGGAAACGGTCTTATTAGACTATTCAGATCTGCTGACCATAAATAAAAGACTATCTCAAGTATCCTGTAGGTGTCTGGAACGCTGGGTGGATGGAGCCGTCATAGAGACAAAAAATCATGAACATATTGCTGAATTGGGGAATGCGGTCCGTATCCCCATAATAAACGCCGGTTCAGAAAAATTCTCCCCCTGCCAGGCCTTGACAGACTTTTTTACCATAAAGGAACACCGTAAAGACCTGACAAATATCAAATTAGCTTTTATTGGAAACCAAAAAAATATATGTCACAGCCTGCTTCTAGCTGCAGCCACAGCAGGAACATATATACATATTGCTGTTCCCCAAAAAAACAAACCCGAACAAGACGTCATTGATGCTGCGGAGGCTAAAGGAAAACACACGCGATTTAATTACAGGATAACTAAAGATCCACAAGAGGCCGCGTTAAACGCTGACATAGTGTATTATTCATATATCCCCTCGAGCTCTTCTCCGGGAATTGAAAAAGATTTCTTATTTGAAGACTCCCTGTTTTCCTCCTCCAAAAAAGATGTTCTTTTTATGTTCAGCATCTCTTCCCAAGAAGCGAAAGAAAATCTGTTCAAAAAAATCCATCCGGATCAATCATTAATTTTCAGTCAAGCTGATAATAGGCTTCATATTACGAAAGCTATTATGGTATCATTAATAAGAAAAGAGAAAAGAGAAATATAAAAATGGCTAAGTCAAGCGAAAACACAAAAGTATTAAAAGCTGATCTCGACTTTATACAGGAAAAGCTTTCCAAGCAAGACCATGTCCCTACTCTGACCGAGCTGACAGAGATGCTGGCCTACAAAAAAAATGCCCGCCAGCTTAACCAGGAAGTCTTCAAATACGACCCTGCATGCACATATAAAACGAACGATCTGATCTGTAAAGATTACAACGAGCCTCTCATTATAAGCAGCAAAGAAAAAAAACACTTCACAAGTAAAGTCGTACTTAAAGTCATTAACAAAGTAAGCTATCCTGCTTACAACTGTGAAATGCTTGAAGTGGATTATACCGGCGGGGGAGTATTCCGCAAGCATATAGATTATATGAAAAGAAAAAACACGCAGGTCCTCCTCCCCGCAGCCTTGGAGGGTGCGCATAAAACCCCTGAAGTCATAGACAAAGAAGAGGACCCAAGACTTCATAAACTCCCCATGACTGAAAAAGACTTGAAAACCTTGGGAGTCAACCTGAGAAAGTCCATTTCAAAATCTGATGCATTCTTTGGTTGGAACGAACACTGGCAACTGTCAAAAAAAAGAATAACTATTGCTGATACCAAAATAAAAAAAATTGAGAAATATTTTAAAGAACAAAAACAATCGGCCTCCACAAGAGATTTGATTGAAAAATTCTTCAACATAAAACCAGAGGATGACAAATTTGATATATACTGCTTGATTTTAAATTCTACATTAAACAAAAAATACAAAAATACATTCATCTGTGTTTCCCCTAAAGACCAGGGAAGATGGTTTCACAAGGCAATACTCAACTCATTTTTAAAAGGAAAGCCTCTGTCAGCTGATAAAGCAGCCATTCCTCAGCTGGACGAGAAACAATACGAATCTATTAGGGAAAAGGAAAATAAATTCCCCCTTAAAATCTATCTCTCCTGGAGAGAAGTTTTATCAGGCGGCATTGAAATGCCCCCTGAACTTAAAAGAGAACTTGCCGATACAAGAGAATATACGTTCAAAGATGAAGAAGATGGAGATAAAACCACTGTTTTCTACTACCCCTCTCTAAACATATTCCTCGGACTGGATAAATTCTATAAAAAGCACAATATTCCCCAGGGAGCCAGCCTGACATTAAAGAAAACAGACTCAAACCAAATGAGCTTTCGCCTGAAGAAATCAAAAAAGAAACTCATGCTCCCCTATCTTGAATACGACTCCAAAAAAGACACTTTTTCAATTGCTGAAAAAGAAACACCGACCTATGCTCTCCCTAACAAAATAATTTTTATCGAGCACGGAACCCTTAAAAATCTGCTTGACCTTTCAGAACAGAAAAAAAACAAGGACCTGAGGGAACTCCTGATCGTAGTGTTTAAAAATTTCGGGTTTGAAGGAGAAAGGCAGACCCTGCATTATAGAAAAGCATTCCACCTTGTTGATATCCTGAGGCACGCCTCGCTCGCAGATATCGAAAAAACTCTCTGCTTTTCACCAGAATTTGCAATGTCAGAAAAAAAGATAGGTCTGTTTTTCTATCAAGAAAAAATCAAAACCGAAAAAGAACTAGAACTCGAAGAGCCCATCGAAATTGAGAAACCAGCAGAAGAAGCAGCACAGGAAGCTCAAGAGGAAGTCCTTCCCGAAATCGGGACAGTCGGCGAAATCAGCACCCCAGAGATCCATCTTGAAGAAAAAAAGGAAATAAAACCCCCTAAAAAACCCAAAGAAGTAAAGAAAATACCAAAGAAAGAGCCTGCACCTAAACCCCCATTAAAGAAAGAAGAAAAAATAACGGTTGAAGAGCCGCTCACGGAAAAAAGACAGAGAAAAGCAGAAAAGAAGGAAGTCGATTTTGAAAAGCCTCAACGCATAAAGAGAGGGAAAAAGAGAATCATCGAGGAACAGATAGAACAGGAAGAATCAGAACTGGAAGCTTTCTTTGCTGTCAAAACAGATGAAGAGAAAGATCTGGAAGAAGAAAAAATAGAGCATCTGAAGTCCAAACCAATAAAAGAAAAAGAATTCAAAAAAACTGCGGAAGAGCCTTTGTCAGCAGGCTTATTTGGAGAGAAATTAAAATCCGCACTTGGGCAAAAGGGAGACAAAAAAACCGAAGAAAAGAAAAAAGAGTCCTGATAAAACAGGATATGACAATATTTTGTTGGTCACCAACAATTTTTGTTACTTTTTCTTCAGGCCTTTTCATCCCGATCCAATCCAAACGATTTATTTTCAATCATTTAGAGCATGGCATAAAAATTGCTATCTAAACAGTGATGAAAGTGAAGTGAGGGATCATGAGATCATATAAATTTATAGACCGCAACTTTAAAACACTGGGAATCATTGGGTTGATAAGTTCCTGGCTGACAATTTCACTTATTTGGTTAGGATTTATCAATCTTCCTTTAATTAGCTTTGTCATCACCGGAGGATTTTTCGGCCTTGCCTTTATGCGAACTCCCCCCTCCTAATCCGCACTCTTTATGAGTCGGGCCTTAACAGGCGGGAGAAGGATCTTTCTGTTCACAGAATCTTGTGAAGAGAACCTTGTTTCCTTGTCACACCCTTTTTATCCAGTAATTCCAGCAGAGGAATAGCATACTTTCTGGATAAACCTGATATCTTTTTAAATTCTGACACTGTTAATTCTTTATTCTCCGATTCTTGAAGCTTTACAATCAACTGGTCAAGCCAATCTGAAAAAAAGATAAATCCCTCCTTCCCATGAATGACTTTTTTCCGCGCCAGCAGGGTATCAAATAAACGGTCGAATTTTTCAGATGAAATGCCAAATAGATCTCGTAGCTCTTCAAAAGAATAATTTTTAAACTCACCGGCGGCGCACATACCATTCATCTTCCTCATTATTCTCTCGTCATCCATCGATATATTTTCCTCAGGGGAAGAGAGGACAAATTTATGGTTGTATTCATTGGCCCGACCCAAATATTTCAAATAACTGACCGCCAATTCAACCACCTTAGGATGGGAAGCCACTTTTTCTTTTATTTCTTCTAAAGTCAAACCCTTTCCCTCTGAATCACTTCTTGAATGATCCCTGATTAAGGATAAGATCTTTTTCTTCAACAAATCAAAATGAAATCTGGATAATATTAAAACCGGACTGAAGGATACAATTCTTATTTTCTTCTCCTGTTCTAAAGACTGACACACATCAAGGATTTGGTTTTTTGAAAGCCTTGAAAAATCGGATATTTCTTGCTGGCTTAGTCCTTGAAACCCCTTTTTTTCAGCTAAGGCAAAAATCATATCCTCTTCTTTTTTATTGAGCTGTTTTAAGAAAGCGATCCTTTTATTGACATTCCCGGGAACGGCATCCCCGGCTTCAGGAACAAGCACCTTTCCCCGGCCAATGAGATTTTTGGTTTTTAAGTCCTTGAGTACAAACTCGTCTTTCCACTTTACCTGAATTCGGTCCCCGGTGCGAATACGCACAAAATGCTTCTCAGGCGTGTTTTCGGCAGGCGTGTAAAAATCCACAGAGACGCTGGTTTTTCTCTTAATAATAAGGGCCGCATGTATACGGGTAAAGCTCCCTTCCTGAACGTTTAAATCGAGAACAGCTTCGAAATACATGGGATTTTAGATATTCTCCTCTATATTCTCTCTCTAGGCCCGGTGCAGGATCATCTTCCTTGACTCGGGACTTACAGAGACAATAATGACATTCAACTTCTCTCCAAGACGGAATTTTTTTCCCGTTCTTCGCCCTGATATCATTTTATCATCTCTTTTAAAATAATAATCTTCCTTCATATCATTGTAAAGCATGACTCCGCTGACAAAATAGTTATCCAACTCTATAACCAATCCAAACTTTGAAATATCGATTATGAAACCGCTGAACTCTTCACCAAGTCTGGCTTTTAAAATCCGGTAGATCCTCCATTCAAGCAAGTCTCTCTCTGCCTCCTCAGCATTCCTTTCTCTCTGAGAGCAGTGTTCGGCCTGAGGTTCCAGAGAGGAATTGGCAGCTTCAGAACCATCAAGAACGCCCTTTAATATCCTGTGCACAATCAAATCAGGATACCTTCTTATGGGCGACGTAAAATGGGTGTAGTATTCTTTGCCCAGCCCGAAGTGACCTGTATTTTCAGGAGAATACACAGCCAGTTGAAGGCTCTTTAACATCTCCAGGGTGATAAATTTCTCATCCGGTCTGCCTTTTATTTGCCCGAGCACAGATTGAATGTCCTTGGGTTTGACGGGGTATTGAGAGGACAGTGAAAGGCCAAAATAATCCAGCATCTCTCTAAATCTTTCGATGTCTTTTTTTGCCGGAGGAGGATGTACCCTATACAACACCGGAATATTGAAATCTGAAAGAACAGTGGCCACAGCCTCATTGGCAGCAAGCATGAATTCCTCTATAAGCCAGTGAGCCTCATTTGGTTTGAACGGCACAACCGCATCCAGCACACCACTTTTATACACGAGTTCCGGCTCAGCCATTTCAAAATCAAGGCTGCCGGATTCGATCCTCCTTTTTCTTAATACAGACGCAAGTTCCCTCATATTCATCAGGTCCGGAAAAAGGGAGGAGTATTTCTTCTTTACTTTCTGGTCACCTAAGAACATCTTATAAACGTTTTCATAGGTCAGCCTTGCTTTGGTCGCAATCATTGACCGGAAAAACTCTTTTTTTACCACTTCTCCCTTCTCGTTTATTTCCAGAACAACGGAAACCGTCATCTTCTCTTCTCCCGGCCTCAAGCTGCATATCTGATTGGACAATCTCTCCGGCAGCATGGGAAGAGTCAGATCCGGGAAATAAACACTGGTCCCTCTTGAATAAGCCTCTCTGTCCAAATGAGAATCCTGCTTCACATAAAAGGAAACATCAGCGATATGGATTCCTAGAAGATATCCGCCCTTTTTAAGGACTTTAACACTAACCGCGTCATCAAAGTCTCTTGCGTCCTCACCATCAATGGTTACAGAGTTCCAATTCCGGAAATCCATCCTGCCTTTTCTCTCATTGGAGCTGACCTCTGTTTTAACCTCTTCTGCTTCTTTAAGAACGCCGGGAGGAAAGGATGTGGACAGTCCGTATTTTCTGGTTATGACCTCTAAATCAACTCCAGGCTCATCCGGCTTTCCTAAAACCCTGACCAGCTCATTATGGGAGCGATCCAATTCAATGATCACCCCATCCTCAAGCCCTTGTTCTGATGCTGGCTTTAAAGGGAATCCTTCCTTGGAAGGAGAATCAAAGGGAAAGAAAAAAGCGCGGCCTCTCTCTTTTCTAAAAAGACCGATGAGGGTATCCTTAGCCCTTTTTACGACCCGGATGACTCTTCCCTCCGGCTTTCTTTTTCTCCTGTCATACGAATAAGCCAGCTCTACTTCATCTCCAAGCACCGCATCCCCGGATTTTCCCGGGGGAATAAAAATATCATTGAGATCCTTATTTTCAGGTTTGACAAACGCATAATCTTTGACCACTGAAATCAGCTTCCCTTTAATCACATCCGTACCCCGATGCAAGTAATACTTTCCTCCTATTTTATAAATCAAACCCGTACGTTCCAGCTGTTTGAGCTTCCTCTTTAATGACTCCTTTTCCTTGGAGCCTATATTCAGCTTTAGCATCATCTTATGGAGTTTAATCCCATAACTGTATTTTTTTAAAAGTGCGAGAATATTATCTATCATGAAATCCAACCTGGATTATTCATAAAAAAATGGCGATGAGTATTTTTTTGTTCTGCTTTCAAGGATATACATGTTTTCTATAAAAATGACAACTGGAAAAATTTTGCTTGTTATCATTTTAATTTTAATCGCCATTTTTTTACCATTAAGGCAAGCCGATCTCACTGCATCTGCTTTGTTACAGGATACTCGCAGTGAAGGACCACAGCTTCGCACCCTGTGCCTCGCATCTGCAGCAACCTCGACTTGTGAATAATTCAGGTTAATAATAATATAAAGAAACATAAGGTATCTTGTATTTCTCTCTCATATCTTTAATATATTTTCTTCTGGCGATCTGTTTTCTATTTTTATCCCCGGTCACATCGTATTCAACAGCCACTTCCTTTCTGTATCTATCCATGCAGCTCTGTGCGGCACGATCTAACAACACCTGATCCACCTGCTCATCCCTGCTCTCAAGAGTCTCATCTCTCAGTTTATTCAAAGACATGTCATCCAGAATTTCCCAATAGAGGTCTTTAAGATAAAGCACTTCTTTTGATATATTTTTCAGGAAAGAGCGCACTTCAGCTTTAATCCTATCGACTCTTTCATCCCTGGTTTCACCCACACTCTTCTCGCCTACCTTTCTCTCCCTGTGCTGACTGAAAGCAACGGAGACAAAACGGCTGCAAAAAGCCAGTTGGAATCTTCTCCTGCTGCCAGGGTTTTTCCTGAAATGCTCATAAGCTGCCTTCATCCCATCCAAAGCAGTCCTCAAAGGAATATGCCTCTCCTCCCATCCCTCAATGATATCGATTTCTCTCGGAGAAAGAATAAAAGGAGCTCCCCTAAGGTAGAATAAAAGGCGGGAGATGGTTTGATAATAATACTCCCGGTCCAGGCTGTTGTGTTCCATTTTTTTTTCCAATCCCCGGACAACTATTTTCTGTTTAAATCGTAGATTATTCTCAAACCCTGAAGGACGAGTTCGGAATCATGATGATCGATACATTCCATTTCATCAAATATCAGCGAGGAATATCCTCCTGTCCCGATGACCTTTGCTTCTTCACCCAGTTCATTTTTCATCTCTTTGATTATATTTGATATAAGGCCGACATAACCAAAATAAAGTCCCGAATGCATGCTTGCAACCGTGCTTTTACCTATGGGCTTTTTTATTTTCTTGATATCTATTCTGGGAAGCTTCGCTGTTTTATGATAAAGGGCCTCTGCTGAAATCCTGATTCCAGGCGCGATGGCACCTCCCATATATTCCCCTTTACGGGACACCGCATCAAAGGTTGTTGCCGTACCAAAGTCAACCACAATACAGGGGGACCCGTACAACTTGCAGCCGGCCACAGCAGAAGCGATCCGATCAGCTCCGACTTCATGAGGATTGTCATAGAGGATGGGCATTCCCGTCTTGATTCCCGGGCTTACCTCCAGGGCTCTCGTCTTAAACATCCTCTGGATCAATTTTTGAAAAACAGAGTCAAGAGGGGGCACAACACTGGAGACAATCACGCCCTTCACCTCAGATATATCAAGACCGGAAAGTGAAAACAAGTTCCTAAGAACAACCTGGTACTCATCACAGGTTCTCTCTCTCTCTGATTGTATCTGCCACTTCTTCACTAAATCGCTCTCCTTAAACACACCTATGGCTATGCATGTGTTTCCAATGTCAATCGCTAAAAGCATTTCACCTCTCCTGTTTCCATTTCTTTTTTTGATATTTTACAAGCAACATCTCAAAGGGTGAAACCTTTCCCCTGACTTTTCATAAAACAGGCTTATATGTATAATATAACAGATGCGACAAGCGCCTGAAAAGGTTTATTTTAACACAAGATAGGAAGAAGAAAAGGATGCCGGCATTAAAGGTTAGCCTCGTGCTTCAGCCGTATACAGGGACCATGCCCCCTTATGAATACTCCATCGGGCCTGAACTCATGTATAAAAAGGCCTTAAAGGTACTGGAAGAAGAAAGAGTCAAGGTCGTTTCCATACAATCCGTGGCGCTCACAAGTAAAGAAAGCAAGGAGTATGGAGCATGGCACCGCATGGGGCTTGCCAATGGGCACCTCGGGCGTTCGTTAGCTCCCTTGGCAAAAAAAGGATTCTTTATCCTCGGTCTCTTAGGAAACTGCAACAGCCTGAGCGGAATGCTGGCCGGACTGCAAAATTCAGGCGCTTCACAAAAACCTTTAACCATCGGGCTTGTTTGGTTGGACGCACACGGAGACTTTAACACACCAGAGACCACTTTAAGCGGCTGGCTGGGAGGCATGCCCGTAGCGGTTGCCGCTGGAAAATGTTTGTCCCGGCTCAGGATGAAATCAGGCCTTAATCCTCCGATATCCACCCAAAACATTATCATGATGGGACAGCGTGATATAGATCCTTTGGAGCAGGAGCTGATCAATGACGCATCCATTTCCATGATTTCTATAAAAAGCATGATAACACAAAACAAATCACTTAAAGATTCCATGAACCGTCTTTCAAATCAAGTCAACAAAATCTACGTGCATATTGACCTGGATGTGCTGGATGCATCCTTTATTCCAGGGTCTCATTTCAAAGTACCGGGTGGTCTCACACCCCTTGAGCTTTCCCGTATCCTTAGAACCATAACAGGGTTTGAAAAAGTGAAAGCTCTTGGCATTGCTTCTTTCCCGATTCCTGAATACGGAAGGGAAAAAACCATGGATTCTTTCATACAACTCATTCGAGGGATCATCCAGGGCTTAAACGATAGGCACAGCCCATAAAACAATAGCCTGCCGTTCTTAAAGGGAGCATCCTATGAGTCTATAATCCTTATTTCCTCTGACAGAAAACGCTCTTCTCTTCCATTAATCTCTAGGATGATTTTTCCCTCCCTGTCAAGTCCTTTGAACAAACCTGATACAGGGGTCCCTTTTGCTTCAGCCTTCAACTTGTCATTGATATGGAAACAGCAAGCCTCCAGATATGTATTCAATATTTTTTGGTCTTCATTTTTGAGAAAAGTCCTGTACCACTTTTCCAGATAACGGCATATCACGAACATCAATCTGTTTTTATCGATTTTTCCCCTGCAGATCATTTCCAGAGAGCCGGCACTGTTTCGAAGTTCCCCCGGAAAATCATTCCTTTTATGTTTCACATTGATGCCCGTCCCTATGATACTGTAATTCAGTTTCCTGCCCGAAAAACTACTTTCACACAGAATCCCTCCTATTTTTAATCCTTCACCTATCAAATCATTCGGCCACTTAAGACATACAAGCCTATCCAGCTCATTGAAAACGCCTTCCCTTACCGCAAGGGCGGCAGCGAGAGGAAGGAGCGACAAATCAGGTCTTGACGGAAAAAGGAGGACCGAAAAGTAAAGTCCCTTTCCTGATATGGAGTGCCATGTTCTCCCTTTTGTTCCTTTCCCCTTTGTCTGCTCTTCACACACCACCACTTCGCCCTGCTCAGCTCCGCTTTCTGCCAGCTTTTTGGCCAGGTCATTGCTCGAGGAGCAGGTCTGAACCTTGTGAATTTTCTTTCCGATTTTCATTTTTTTATGAATAACTCAGGCCATAAAAAAATCACATCCCCGGAATGGAAAAATCTGTCTATATTCTTTTTATCAACCCTCAGATGACCATTCATTGATCTGCTCGAGATTTCGCTCAAACTTTTTTCTCTTCTCTCCCATCTCTTTAAGCCCTTGTTTTGTCCCCTTAATGACCTTTTCCGGCGCTCTTTCTATAAAATCCTTGCTCTTCATTCTTTTTTGAAGCTTCTCTATGTCACCTGTTATTTTCTGGAGCTCCCTTTCAAGACGTTTTTTCTCTACCTTAAAATCAATCAATCCAGATTCGATGGGGATGGCCAACTCCATGTTCCCGGCCACTCCCTTGAGGAGCTTTTTGCCGGAGGGAAACTTTTCTAAAATCTCGATTTCTCTGACAGAAGCGAGGCTACAGATGTATTCCTTAAGTTTCAGTATCTCATCTCTTATATTTTCATTGGCTGATATGACAATAAGGTCAATTTTTCTCTGCGGGACAATATGATTTTCTGATCTAATGGTCCTGACTTCAACAATGATATCTTTTAATATATTCACGAATTCTTCAGACTCCCTGTCTTCACATGACTCATCCGGTCCGGGATATTCAGCAACCACAAGGGCTTCCCCTTCCACAGGAAGTTTCTGCCATATCTCCTCTGTGACAAAGGGCATAAAAGGGTGAAGGAGCCTCAAAATCTTATCCAGTGTATCAACCAGGACTCCAAGGCTGGATCCGTTTCCTTTCTTTAAATCGGGCTTTACAAGCTCCAAATACCAATCGCAGAATTCATGCCAGATAAAATGATAGATTGTCTCCGCAGCCTCATAGAAATTATATTTGGCTAATGAATCATTCATATTTCCGATAATGTCATTCAATCTGGTCCTGATCCATCTGTCAACCACTGTCATTTCATCCCTGTTGATCTGAGGAACACTGTCCTGGATGTTCATGAGGACAAAGCGCGATGCATTCCATATTTTATTGACGAATGCCCTGTATCCGGCCATTCTCTCCTCAGAGAGAGAGATATCCATCCCCGGGACGGCCAGAGCGGCCAAGGTGAAACGGAGCGCATCGGTCCCGTAGTTTTCTATCATATCCAGAGGGTCTATGATATTCCCTTCTGACTTGCTCATCTTCCTTCGCTTGAAATCCCTTACCAGTCCATTTATATAGACCTCCTCAAAAGGGATATCTCCCATGAACTTAAGCCCCATCATAATCATCCGGGCGACCCAAAAGAAGATGATGTCAAATCCGGTTGACATGAGGTCAGTGGGATAGAATGTGTTCAGGTCATCTGTTTTCTCGGGCCAGCCCATTGTTCCGAACGGCCACAAAGCGGAACTAAACCAGGTGTCCAGCACATCCTCATCCTGCTTAATTTGACTGCTCCCGCACTCATCACATTTTGAGGGGGTCTCTTCAGAGACAATGACCTGACCGCATTCCTGACAGTACCATGCCGGTATCCTGTGCCCCCACCATAATTGTCTGGAAATACACCAGTCATGAATATTATACATCCACTCAAAATAGGTCTTGCTCCAGTTAGAAGGAATAAAGCGGATCCTTCCCTTTTTAACAACATTGATAGCCTGCTTTGCCAGGGGTTCTATCCTGACAAACCACTGCCAGGAAAGGTGAGGCTCTATCACTGTTTTACAGCGGTAACAGTGCCCCACTGAATGGACATAATCCTCGATTTTTTCAATAAGCCCCTGCTTTTTTAACTGAGAAATGACCCGTTCCCTGCACTCAAACCGGTCCAGCCCTTTAAATTCTTCCCCTGCAGCTTCGGTCATTTCTCCCTTTCCATCGATGACAATAACCTGTTCCAATCCATGGCGCTTCCCCATCTCAAAGTCAGCCGGGTCATGAGCCGGAGTGACCTTAACAGCACCTGTGCCAAATTCTTTGTCCACTGATTTATCTTTGACCAAAGGAATTTCTCTTCCGGCAAGGGGGAGTACTGCTTTCTTTCCGTGGTATTTCTTAAACCTTTTGTCCTTTGGATGAACAGCCACAGCCGTATCCCCGAGCATGGTCTCCGGCCTTGTAGTGGCTACAGTGATGGTATCATCGGAATCCTTAACCGGATATTTAATATAATAAAGCTTTGACTGCAGTTCTTTATGTTCGATCTCTATATCAGAAAGCACGGTTCGGCATTTCGGGCATCTGTTTACAAGATAATAATCCCTGTAAATCAGCTTTTCTTTATACAGGTCAACAAAAACTTTTTTGACAGCCCTTGAAAATCCTTTATCAAGAGTAAACCTTTCTCTTGTCCAATCCAGGGAAAAACCCAGCTTTTTCAACTGGTGGATGATCTTGCCCCCATATTTTTCCTTCCAATCCCAGGCTATTTTCAGGAATTCTTCCCGGCTTATGTCTTCCTTTTTTATGCCTTCTTTATCAAGTTTTCTCTCTATGACATTATGGACAGCAATGCTGGCATGGTCTGTCCCGGGGAGCCACAGAACATTATAACCCTGCATCCTTTTCCACCTCACTATGATGTCCGGAAGCGTGAAACACAGAGCATGCCCCATATGAAGAGAACCGGTCACATTAGGAGGAGGCAGAACCATGGAGAATTTCTTTTTATCGGATGAGGGGTCCGGAGTAAATAGCTTGTTGTCAATCCAGAAATCAGCCCATTTCTTTTCCACAGGCTCCGGGTCATAAGATTTTTCCAATATTTTTCTGTCACTCATTTAAAATCCTATCCTTCAACCTGAGCTGTTCAGGTTCATTCACTCACAATATTTGTTCTATTATACACATCAGCCCTTTTTTTGCTACAGGCGAGATTATCTAAAATTAAGGTTAATCCTTTTTTATTTCTTCCAGAATTCCTGCTTTGATCCTCTTTTCTAACTCTTTGGTAACCTCATAGATTTCTTTTTTCACAACATTTCTCATTTTATTGCTTATGTTTTTTTCCACGGCATCCACACGCTTTTGAAACTCTCTTCTGATTTCTTCTATCTCATCAAAAGAAGGTTCTTCTGGAAGAGTGTCGACTCCTTCCTCTCCCTCCAAAAGATTTTTGATCTTCCGAGCCACTTCCACTGAATCAAACGGCTCCCAAAAAACGCCCTGGTTAGGTATTTTCGACAGCCTTTCCTCATCCACTTCCTCAAAAGCACCGGCTAAAAAAACGATAGGGATACTATCATAGTCTTCGGATTCCTTTATATATTCCCCGACTTCAAGCCCTCCTTTTCCTTTAAGAGATATTCCAAGCAAAAAAGCATCCGGCTCTATATGAGGGATGCTTTTTATGACTTCTTCTCCATTTGAAAAAGTGTAAACATCATATCCTGAATCCATAAAAGCTAAACGCAGGACTTCCAAAGCAGAAGTGCTGCGATCAGCAACAATAATTTTGTGGGCCATTCTTACTAAATCCTCTCCCTTATCTTTTTCATCATCCAGGTTAATACTGGATGATGACAGAATCTTCACCCAATAAGGTCTCCAGATTTTTTGAGAGCTCTTCAGAAGGAGTTACTCCCTGAATATCAACTGATTGTACCACGACTTTATAAGAACTTTTTGTTTCAAGCTCAAAGAAAAGAGGGCATTCCCCAGGCCATGCCTCTAAAAGTTCCTTCAGCTCTTTAAAAACAGACCCTTCCAAGGCGGGAAGATGCACCCTCAACACCACACGCTTGGCAAGATTCTGGATCGCATCTGATAAAGGATAAATCGAAGACAAAACCAAACGCTGATTGTCATTTTCACTCATGGATTGAGCCTTGATGAATACAAGGGCATCTTCCTGTATAAACTCATAGCTCTGTTTATAACTATCAGGAAAAGCCACGACTTCACAGCGGCCGCTCATATCTTCAAGTATAAAAGTCGCCATCCTTTCATCTCTTTTTGTTTTTAAAGGCTTGACAGAAGTAATGATGCCTGCCAGCCTGACTTCAAAGTTCGTGTTCTTCTCCCGGTTCAACTGACCTATGGAATGTGAGATCAGGCTCCTCATCCCCCTTCCAAACCGCGTCAGAGGATGTCCCGTTAAATAAAAACCTAAGGCTTCCTTTTCATTAGCCAGGAGTTCAGCCTCATCCCATTCCGGCATCCTCTTGACCTCAGGAGATATGGAAGGAGGCTCCATCTGTCTGGCACCAAAAAGCATTTCCTGATTGGAGAATTTAACTCTGTATATGTCATGAGTGTACTTGAGCATACTGTCGATCAAACTAAAAAGCTGTGCTCTTTTTAACCCAAAGCTGTCCATGGCTCCGGACTTTATCAGGCTCTCTATCACTTTCTTATTGAAAGATTTCGGGCTTATATTGCGGCAGATGTCAAAAGGAGAGTTAAATCCCCCCAGTTCCTTTCGCGCCTCTATGATTTCTCTGACAGGATTTTCTCCTATATTCTTAATTGCGGACAGGCCAAAACGGATGTCTTTGCCCTTTACCGCAAATGTCAATTCACTTTCATTTATATCCGGAGGAAGGACATTGATTCCCATCTGGCTGCATTCACTAATATACTTGACGACCTTGGAGGTGTCCCCTCTCTCCGCCTCTGATGTCAGCAAAGACGCCATAAAATAAACAGGGTAATGAGACTTTAAATAAGCTGTTTGATAGGCAAGACAGGCATAAGCAGCACTATGGGATTTATTGAATCCATATCCCGCAAAATACTTTATCTTATCGAAAATCTTTCTTGCTTTTTCTCTGTTGACTCCTTTGTTTTTGGCCCCTTCAATAAACCTCTTCTTCATATCCCTCATCACTGAGGCCTTTTTCTTACCCATTGCCTTGCGCAGCAGGTCTGCTTCGGCCATGGAAAATCCGGCAATATCAGTGGCGATTCTCATGACCTGCTCCTGATACACGATCAATCCTTTTGTCTCCTTTAGAACGGCTTCGAGTTCAGGAATATCATATTTTACATTTTCCGGATAGTTCTTATTTTTTATGAAGTCCTCAGTCATTCCGCTCTTAAGGGGGCCGGGCCTGTAGAGCGCATTCAGGGCAATAAGGTCACGAAAATTATCGGGCTTGTACCTTCTAAGGAGGTCCTTCATGCCGGAACTTTCGAATTGAAAAACCCCGTCCGTGCTCCCTGATTGGAAGAGCTGAAATGTCTTTTCATCATCCAGGGGAAGATTTTCAAGGTCGATCTCTTCTCCCGAATCCTCTCTCACAATCCTGACTGTATCCTCTATGACGGTCAAGTTCCTCAATCCAAGAATGTCCATCTTAAGAAGCCCCATGGATTCGATGTCCTGCATGGGAAACTGAGTGGTGACTTCATCCTTGACTGACTTGTATAAAGGCAAAAATTCCACAAGCGGCTTCGGGGTGATGACGATTCCTGCCGCATGGATGGAGGGATGCCTTATCTGTCCTTCTAATTTCTTTGCTACTAAAAGCAGCTCCGAGACAACAGGGTCTTCTTCTTTAAGTTTCTTCAATTGAGGTATTTTCTTGGAGGCTGCCTCTATAGATGCGTCCTCACCAATAGGAGGTATCATCTTTGCCACTTGGTCAACTTTGGGAAGCGGAATATCCAAGGCTCTTCCGGCATCTCTCACTGCCTGCCTTGCCGCCATGGTCCCGAAAGTAATGATCTGACAGACGTTTTCTTCTCCATATTTGTTCTTTATATAGGATATCACTTCATCTCTTCGCCGCCCGCAAAAGTCGATATCAATATCAGGAAGGCTGATTCTCTCCGGATTCAGGAACCTTTCGAACAAAAGGTCATATTCCAGGGGATCTAGAGCCGTGATCCCTAATGAATAAGCAAGAAGGCTCCCTGCTGCTGATCCTCTTCCCGGTCCGACTGGGATATTTCTTGATCTTGCCTCTCTAATAAGGTCCCAGACGATCAAAAAGTAACCCTCAAAACCCATCTGTCTGACCAGCTTCATCTCTCTCTCTACCCGCTTCTCATACTCCTTCCTGTTCGGAAGATCTCCTTTTTCCATACGGGACTCAGCCAAATCCATTTTCTTCTTAAATCCTTGAGTAACGACCGTTTCAAAATACTCATCCAGACTGTAACCCTCAGCAGGCTTGAATTTAGGCAGATAATACCCGCTGGAAGCCAGGTTGAAATCACATTGTTCTGCTACCCTGTGAGTGTTTTCCAATGCTTCAGGCACCTGGCTGAATAGTTCGGACATTTCATCTGTGGATTTAAAGTAAAATTCCTCAGAACCAAACCTGATCCGGTCTTTATCTTTTACTTTCTTGTTTGTCTGAATACAAAGCAAAACATCATGGCTCTCCGCATCCTCCTTGTCCAAATAATGGACATCGTTTGTGGCCACAAGCGGTATATTTAGTTTTTCCCCCATCTGGATAATCTTGGGATTGATTTTTTTCTGTTCTTCAAGTCCATGGTCCTGCAACTCAAGGAAAAAATTTCCATTTTTGAAAATCGACATATATTCTCTTGCCGTCTCTTCAGCTTTAAGGTCAAAATCCCGCATTAAATATTCATTTATCTCACCCTTTAAACAGGCAGATAGCCCAATGAGCCCCTCAGAGTTTTTGGATAAAAGCTTTTTGTCTATTCTCGGGCGGTAGTAAAATCCTTCCAGGTAACTTAAAGTGATGAGTTTGCAAAGATTCCTGTATCCGGTCTCGTTCTTTACCAGTAAAACCAGGTGATTATGGTTGGACCCGTCAGGAGACGGCTTTTTATGTTTCCGGCCCTTTGGGGCAACATACATCTCACAACCCAGTATGGGTTTCACACCCATTTCTCTGGCTGCATTAAAAAATTGGACAGCTCCGAAAATATTGCCATGGTCAGTGATGGCCACAGCATCCATTCCGTATTCCTTCGCTCTTTGAATCAGGGATTCAATCTTGACAGCTCCGTCAAGGACACTGAATTCAGTATGATTGTGAAGATGTATGAATTGAGATCCCATTTTATTCCCTATTTCACTCCCACTCAATTGTTCCGGGCGGCTTTGAAGTTATATCGTACACAACACGGTTAACCCCTTCAACTTCATTAACTATCCTTGTCGATATTCTGGATAGTAATAACGGATCTGCCTGAAACCACCCGGCTGTCATGCCGTCAACACTTTGGACCAGCCTGACAACAACCACCCTTTGATAGGTCCTCTTGTCTCCCATAACCCCTACTGACTTGACCGGGAGGAGAACGGCAAATGCCTGCCACAAATCATTATATATCCCCGCTTTCTTCACCTCGTCAATCACGACAGCATCCGCATCTCTCAGAGTTTTCAGGCGGTCTTCTGTTACTTCGCCAACCACGCGTACGGCAAGTCCGGGACCTGGAAAAGGATGCTGGAATATGAAATCACTTTTAACTCCCATCTCCAGACCCATTTTTCTCACCTCATCTTTAAAAAGCTCTCTGAGAGGCTCCACAAGCCTGAAGGACAATTTCTCCGGCAGCCCTCCCACATTGTGATGAGACTTAATACTTGAGGAAGGCCCTGTAACCGGATTGCTTTCAATAACATCAGGATAAATAGTCCCCTGGGCCAGGAACCTCACTTCTCCGATTTTTTCAGCTTCCTGTTCAAATATGTTTATAAACTCCTTGCCGATTATTTTCCTTTTTTCTTCCGGAGCCATCACTCCTTTAAGTTTTTCTAAAAATCTTTCCGACGCATCAACAGCCGCAACCTTAAGCTCGAATTCCTTCCTGAATGTATCCATGAGCTTCTCGTACTGACCTTTACGTAAAAGACCGTTGTTGACAAATATGCATGTCAAATTCCTGCCCACTGCTCGTTTTACAAGAAGGGATGCCACAAGAGAGTCCACTCCTCCGCTGAGCCCGCATATGACTTTTTCATTTCCCACCAGCTCACGAATCTCATGAATTTTCTTGTCAATAAAAGATCGGATATCCCAGTCAGGTTTCATCCCTGAAATTTTAAAGATAAAGTTGGATAGAATCTTTTTTCCCTGCTGGCTGTGAATGACCTCGGGATGAAACTGGACACCAAAAAGATTATTTTGCCGGTTTTCAATAACGGCTGTATCACAATTTTCTGTCATTCCTGTCACAATAAATCCGGGGGGTACTCCCAATACTCTGTCTCCGTGGCTCATCCATACCTGGCTCTTTCCCTTAATTCCTTGCAGCAGCCCGTCTCCTTCCCGCACTTCAAGCGATGCAAAACCGTATTCTTTCTTTTTAGAGGGAATGACGTTACCTCCCAGTAAATCCGACATTAACTGGAGACCATAACAGATTCCCAAAACCGGAACTCCAAGTTCTGTGATATCAAAAGTCAGCTTAGGGGCATCGCTGTCATAGACACTCTGGGGCCCTCCGGAGAGAATAACGGCTCCCGGGTTTTCTTTTCTTATCTCTGACAGTGCTGCGGTAAAAGGAAAAATTTCTGAAAAAATTCCTAATTCTCTTACCTTTCTTGCTATGAGCTGAGTGTACTGTGAACCAAAGTCAAGTATGAGAACCTTTTTCATGACCTGATTTTATCAGACTCGTATCTGGTTGTAAATCAAAACACCATAACAAAACTCCGACCCCTGCGATTGACTTACTCATCCAAATTTTTTATAGTTGATTTAATATGGATAAAGAAAAATTTATAAAAGACTTATGTATTGAAACCGATTCAAAAATCGTCCTTTTAGTCATGGACGGACTCGGAGACCTACCTCAAAACGGAGCCACGACTCTTGAAGCCGCTTCCACTCCAAACCTCGACTCTCTTGCCAAATCAGGCTGCTGCGGGCTCACGGATCCTGTCTTCAAAGGGATAACGCCCGGAAGCGGACCAGCTCATCTGTCACTTTTCGGCTATGACCCGACCAAGTACATCCTCGGAAGAGGGATTCTGGAAGCTTTGGGAATCAATATAGATGTGACAAAAAACGACATGGTAGCAAGGGGAAACTTCGCCACATTAAAAAAAGACCTCATTGTGGACAGGAGAGCCGGCCGGATCTCAACAGAAAAAAACCAGATTCTTTGCGCAAAACTGAACGAAACCGTTAAAGAAATCGGCCATACCAAAATCTCCTTTTTCACCGGAAAAGAGCACCGCTTTGTCATCAAATTCACTGCTGAAGGCCTTTCAGACCGGCTGTCCGATGCAGACCCTCAAAAAGAAAACAAACCAATAGTGTATCCAAAACCGTTCTCTTCTGAGGCCAAAAGGACCGCTGATATAGTCAATAAAGTCATGGATAAAGTCACAGATGCTCTCAAGGAAGAAACAAAAGCCAATACAATACTGCTCCGCGGTTTTTCAAAATTCCCTTCTATCCCGAGTATGGAGGACCTCTTTAAATTAAGACCAGCGGCTATCGCCAATTATCCGATGTACAAAGGCCTGGCAAAATTAGTCGGCATGGATGTTTTAGATGTCGGTTCTGAATTAGAAGACCTGTTTGAGTCTTTGAAAAAAAATTATCACAAATATAATTTTTTCTATGTTCACGTAAAAAAGACAGATTCTTTCGGGGAAGACGGAAACTTTCAGGCGAAAAAAGAAATCATTGAAAAAACAGACCGGTTCATACCCGTGATACTTGATCTCAAACCGGATGTGCTTGTCGTTACCTCTGACCACTCCACTCCCTGCCTTCTCAAGGCACATTCATGGCATCCGAATCCTTTTCTCATCCATTCAAAATACGCTCAAACAGATATGGTCATAAAATTCACTGAAAAAGAGTGCAGCCAGGGTTATCTGGGCCGGTTCCGTTCTCTGTATGCTATGCCGCTCATGCTCGCTCATGCAGGAAAGATGGTTAAATTCGGGGCATAACTTTGAGATAGAATGTTAATAATTGACTATTTATATAGACTTTATATAATTAAATCAGAATGATAAAAAAGATCGCAACTGCTGTTCTCATAATGCTTTTTACGGCGCCGGGAATCTTTTCCCAGACTAGTGAGGACTCAAGGATAGAAATATATAATCTCCGCTACCATACACATCCTTCTTTCACGAGAATAGTGATAGATGTGGGAAAATTGAGAGAGTACTTTTTTGATGAACTCACTTCCCCGGACAGGATCTACGTGGATGTGTTCCAGGCCAAACTCAATCCCATACTCCACACCAAAACGGTTCATCTGGACAATGACTATATACACGAGATCAGAATAGCCCAAAAAAATCACACCACAGTCAGAACTGCTGTGGACCTTGACCTTTCAAAAATAGACCACTACCGGGTCTGGCATCTTCCTGATCCTTTTAGAATCATCATCGACATCTACCCTGTGAAAAATGCATCCCAACCCCAACCCACAGATTCAGGATACTCCATGGCGAGGCAGTTAGGCCTGGGAATCAAAAGAATCGTTATAGACCCGGGACACGGCGGAAAAGATCCCGGGTGCATAGGGAGCCGGAACACGCACGAAAAGGCTATTGTCCTGGATATTGCTCAAAGATTACAAAATCTTCTCCGCACAAGACAGGGCCTCGAAGTCATTATGACCAGGGAGACAGATATATTTGTCCCTGTGGAAGACAGGCCTGTTATTGCCAATCAGAAAAAAGCAGATCTGTTCATCTCCATCCACGCCAATGCCAATCCCAGAAAAAACTATTACGGCACAGCCACCTATTTTCTGAATTTCAGTACGGATCCGTCTGTCAATGCCACAGCCGCAAGAGAAAACGCAACCTCTACCAAAAACATTGCGGACATGAAAGAAATCATCACAAAAATCGCCCAGAACAGTAAGATCAAAGAATCAAAGGAACTGGCAGTACTTATTCAAGAATGCCTGACATCAAGACTCAGAAAATCCAACAAATACACCAAAGACCTGGGAGTAAAGGGCGGGCCTTTCTGGGTCTTGATCGGGGGAGAAATGCCTTCTGTACTGGTCGAGACCTGCCATCTGTCACATTCAAGGGAAGAAGAGCTACTGAGGAAGCCTGAGTACCGTCAAGAAATCGCCGAAGGAATATTTGATGGTATTATCCAGTACATTCAATCTTTAGGGAAAGGATAAAAAATGAAAAGAAGAGATTTTATAAAAAACATGGCTGCCGGAAGTATCTTATTAAACTTGAACCCGGGTCTTTTTGCACAGGAAAAAACAATTCCTGACCTGGCCGTGGTTCAAGGAGAATCCCCCTCTCAAATCACAAGAGAAGCGATATCCGCCCTAGGCGGAATGAGCCGGTTTATCTCAAAAGGCGATGAAGTGCTTGTCAAACCGAACATAGGTTGGGACAGAACGCCTGAACAGGCAGCGTGTACAAACCCTGAAATTATCAAAACATTGGTTGAGCTCTGTTTTGAAGCCGGAGCCAAAAAAGTCAAGGTCATGGACCACCCCTGTAATCCCGCACAAAGAACCTATGTCCGGTCCGGTATCGCCGAAGCCGCCAAAAACGCAGGAGCCGACGTACCCTTTCCTAACGAACACAAACTGAAAAAAGTCCCTCTCCACGGGCAGCACCTCAAAGAGTGGGAAGTGTACAGAGATTTTCTGGAAACAGACAAAATCATAAATGTCCCTATCACCAAGCATCACAGTCTATCCAGACTGACTTTGGGAATGAAAAACTGGCTGGGTGCGCTCGGAGGGAATCGAAACCAGCTCCACCAAAGCCTTGACTATGCCATAGTGGACCTGGCCGCTTTCTTTAAGCCGGTGCTGTCCTTTCTGGATGCCTACCGGATCCTTTATCGAAACGGGCCTCAGGGAGGCCGGCTGTCCGATGTCAGGCTTCACAAAACGGTCGTGGCCGGAGTCGATTATGTGGCTGTGGACAGGATGGGAGCCCAGTTCATGGATATGTCCCAGGAAGAACTCATATACCTCAAGATCGCAAATGAAAGAGGTCTCGGCGAAGTTGACCTGGAGAAACTGAAAATTGAAAAAAGAAAGATCTAAAAAATACAGAGTCATCCAGATATTAAGGATCATAAGCCAGTCCCTGTTTTTCATTCTTTTTTTCTATCTCATGCTGCAAACTCATTTTCCGGGAAAAGATTATATAAGAAATGTGGAGATCTTTTTCCATTTCGATCCCCTGATCGCTCTGACGACCATCATCGCAGCGAGGGCTGTGTTTGCGTCTTTTGTGTTTGCGGCTTTTACGGTCATACTGACTTTTGTTTTCGGACGCTTTGCCTGCGGATGGGTGTGTCCTCTCGGCTCCATCCATCAATTTTTTTCTTTTATCTTTAAGAAAAGCAAGCTATTAAAACCCAAAAAAATAAAAAACAAGCTTCCGACCTTAAAATATTATATTCTGATTCTTATTCTTGTAGGCGCTGTTTTCTCTTTAAACCTGGTAGGGATAATGGATCCTTTCTCTCTTCTGTACCGGTCGTTTGCCGTTGCTGTATTTCCTGCTTTAAACCATGCCTTTTCAAACATCATAGGCCTCATGTATCAAGCTGAATTTTATTCCGTTGCAGACCCCATAGCCCAATTTTCCACAACTCTTAATATAAACCCCGTATTCGCACAGGCATTTTTCATAGGGTCATTGTTCCTGGCTGTCGTGCTTCTGAATGCGTATCGCGAAAGATTCTGGTGCCGGTATCTGTGTCCCCTAGGCGCTCTGTTAGGTCTCTTTTCAAGATGGAATATATTGAAGCTCACCATTGACCCTAAAAAATGCATTGAATGCAACCTCTGCACCATTCACTGCGAAACCCAGGCTAATCCTTTTCCCAATGATGAATGGAAGAGTTCCGAATGCATCTATTGCTTCACCTGCAGCGCGATATGCCCTACAAATGCGATCCAATTCCCCCTTAGACCCGGCCCGGAAAAAATAGAGAAGATCGATCTTTCCAGAAGGAAACTCATTCTTACTTCCCTGGTCAGTGTCGTCGCCGCTCCTTTCTTCCGGCTGTCTCCAAAATCCGCCAGGGCCTCTGAAAAATTGATCCGGCCGCCTGGCGCCCTTCCGGAAAAGCAGTTTCTGGAAAAATGTGTGAAATGCGGCGAGTGTATGAAAGTATGCCCCACCAACGCCATTCAACCTGTTCTTACCGAAGCAGGGCCTGAGGGACTCTGGACGCCCATGCTGGTTCCTGAAATCGGGTACTGCGAATACTACTGTTCACTGTGCACCCAGGTCTGTCCCACAGGAGCGCTCAAGGAACTGACCGTTCCGGAAAAAACGCAGGTCAAAATAGGGACATCCTGGATAAACAAAAACCGGTGCATCCCGTGGAAATTCGGAGACCCCTGCATTGTGTGTGAAGAGCACTGCCCGGTTTCTCCAAAAGCCATAAAACTGATAAAAACCGAAGTCAAAACTCCTGAGGGGGAAATAAAAACCCCCCTGGCACCGGTTATAGATACGGAACTCTGTATTGGCTGCGGTATATGTGAAAATAAATGCCCTGTGGTTGATAAACCCGCCATATATGTCACGAGTGTAGGGGAGTCCAGGTCGGATAAGAATCAGCTCAAGCTCGACCTGATTTCCGGAAGCGGCGGGATCTACTGACTTAAGGGCAGATGGGATAAAAGCATGAACAAATTTTGTCTGAGCATCATCATAACGTGGACCACTGCCTATGTCCTTAAAATTCTCTTTACCCTGGTAAAGGAGAGAAAACTGGATAAAGAAGCGCTTTTCTCCAACGGAGGAATGCCCTCCGGCCACACAGCCCTGGCCGCATCCTTGACCATGGCCCTACTTTTGGAAACCGGCTTTTCCCCTTATTTCGTCATAGGGATTGTTTTGACCATTCTGGTTATCTACGACGCTGTGAATGTTCGCACGGTCATTGAGAAGCAGGCCAAAGCCATAAACAAACTGATCGGAGACAGAAAAGATATTCCCAGACTGGAGGAAAAAGTGGGTCATACGCTCCTGGAAGTGATTGTCAGTCTGGGACTGAGTGTCATCATACCTTTGCTTGTCTACCATTTCTTTTAACCTGACTTGTTCATAGAAAATTAGAGAAATAATTTCCCCAGAGTAACCAATCCGAGGACAAGAGTGGCTATGCCCACGATCAACTTAAGACGCATATTCTTGACTTTTTTGACCGTATACGCGGCAAAAGGAACGGAAAGAATGGCCCCTAAAACCAAGGACGGGGCAAGCTGCCATCCAATGGTGTGATTTGTGAAGATCAAATAGGTGATGACTCCGACCAAACAGGTCAGACCTTCAGACAGGGATGTGATTCCTATGGCATTTTTTGAATTCACTCCGGATAAAATTTGACCGCTGGTCACCAGAGGCCCATAGCCGCCTCCGCTGATTCCCTTATTGAACGCAGCCAGCATTCCCAGAGAAGAAATCTTAAGCCAGGAGAATTTAAAAGTGCGGTTCAGGTTAATAAGGATCAGAAGTCCCATGGTAAACACAAGGATTCCGATATAAAGCTTTATATAAAATTTCGGCAAAACGAGCGCAACAAAAACAGCACCGATGGTCCCTACTATACTGCAGCCAGCCAAAACCGTTACTGTTTTCGTATCAATCGTACCGATCTTAAAGTTGGCGTTTTTAAAACGGTGATGAAAAAAAGCAGCGCTCACCCCTGTTATCAACTCGGACAACAAAACCGCAGGAACGATCTGAAGGGGACTGTACCCCATGATCAATAAAATTGGAGTCAAGGTGGTTCCATAACCCATTCCCAGGGATGAATCAATATACTCACAAACAAAAGCAAGAACTATGATGAAAATGGAAAATTCAAATAAATGCATGATGCCTCCTTACTCGAAATTTTCTGCTCTCATTATTTGAAGCTTAACGGCTCTCTGTTCTTTTCTTGAATGGAAGACGTTTCTTTTATAACCTGATTTTCCGGCGTTTGTTCTTCAAATTCACGGCCTTCGAGACAAAATCTCTCTATGGGCTTCCAGCTTAAGTAATCTGAGATGAAAAAATTTGTAATCTTATCAAAAAGATAACTTCTTAATTTTTTTAAATGCATATCTCCCCCTTTCTATGGCGGAATGTGCCTTTCCTTGTTTTCATCTCTAGCCCGGTCTAAGAAGACTAAAATAATATAAACTCTTATAATAGCCTTATTGTAGTAAATTAATACTCCAATAGTAATACTTTGTCAATAAATTTTTTTGTTTTTTTTGAATGCCTGTAATGGATCTCGGGAGATTGTATGGAAATTATTGAAAAAGAAAAACTTAGAAATATCCCAGGGCTTTCAGCCTTCTCCGGATGGCTTCGATCTCATCTGCGGAAAGTTCCTGCTTTTCCTGGCTTTTTGCAGACATGAGGTCTCTCAGTATATAGACCACAAACTCATTGACACTGCTGAATCCACTGCCTTCAATAACGGTCTTAAGCCTCTCATAAAGAGGCCTGGGGATTTTCAGTGTCACTTTGTCTTTTGCCATCAGCTGCATTTTAGAATATGACGTTCACTAAAGTCAAGACCGCCGACTTTCTTTCTTTAATAATGACTCTCCCCGATCATGATTTAACCTGAAGAAAAAATTCAAAAGGCTGGGAACCCATCTCCTCAAACCAGATGATATTTTCATCCACTAAATCCAATTTTATCCAGTATTCCTCTGCCTCTTTTGGAGCTGTAAAGCAGTGTGTTAAAGTCATTACTCCCCCAGGAGGCACATCACCGGGAAGCGCTGTTCTCGCAAGGCGGTCCGAAAGAAAGTTTTTCTGCTTGTCCAGCAATTTAGTCCCCAAAGTGATAAAACCCCACTCCAGGTCCTTTTGAGACAACCACAACGTATCCCCAATATTTTCTACGAATAGAGTCAACTCTATATCAGTGCCTGCCATTACCTGGTGTGGTATCTGTTGACCGCTGCATTCTATCCTGCCTTTCAACACATTGGGAACCTGGCTGTCGTATCTCGGCCCTGGCTTGTAAGCAAGAATGGTATTTGTTTCAGGAACAGGCACATCATTCAAAGCAGGTGTCATTCTTTTTCCATTCCGTTTAATAGTGACATTAATGAACTCATAGGCTTGTGTTTCTATAAATCCGACTTTTCTCAAGAGACTAAAAAGCTCCGGCTGTCCAAGAGGATCTTCCAAGGTTCGGTATTTAATAATAGTATCCATCAAATTCTTTTCACTTTCCGATCCTTCTGGAGGCTTAATCCCTTCCTTAATGAACAATCTTCCCCCGGGTCTAAGAGCGCGATAAACAGAATGAAGCACAGCTTCTTGATCAGGAAAGTGATGAAGGCTGTCATAAAAAACAGCTGCGTGATAAAGGTTATGCTCTGCCTCCATGGTTTCTGCATCTCCGATAAAAAACCTGGCTTTAAGAGGCATATCCTTATCCGGATCAAACTGAATAGATTTCATCCTCTCTTTGGCGATTTTAATCATATCAGGACTGATATCAACTCCCGTCACATCATATCCTGAACGCGCCATGTACTCACTCAGCCAGCCTGGGCCGCAAGCCACATCCAGAATTTTTGCCCGAGGAGGCAATTCAAGAATATTAAATATGCTGGCAAAACTGTGAAAAAGTTCAGCAGATGTGCTCCTTTCTCTTGCGCAGTCAAAAGGCTTTGTGTAGAGATAATGACGATAACTCCCTTCCAATCTGTTAGGATAATCAACAGCAGCCTGCTTGTATTCTTCCGGAGTGAATTTCGTGAGGAAAGACTCAAAATTTTTCTTATGCTTTTTTTGAAATACCGCTTCCCTTAAAACCTTAAAAGGCCGTTTGAATGCTCTCATCTCAGATCTCCCAATCCTATCGGATATTTCCCTTAACTACTATCCTAATGATATAAAAGACAAGCAAACCATGTCAATAATGATTTTCTCCTCACATTTCTTTCGCGGTATTTCTTTAAAGCCTCAAAAAGACTATAATAAGGCGAAAACACGTTGATACAGTCTATTATATATATAAAAAAAAACAAATGAGGGTTAAATGAAAAAAAAGCATTCCAATGCCAAAATTGTAACCGTCTCTATCTGTCTGTTCTTTCTTTTAACCGTTTCCGCACTCAAACCCTGTACGGTCGCGGTCATATCTGGGAAAGTTACTGCGGACGGATGTCCTCTTCTGTGGAAAAACCGCGATACGGGCCAGCCCAACAACAAAGTCGTTTTTATAAGAGGGGAAAAGTACGGCTTCCTCGGTGTCATAAACTCTGAAGACAATGACGCTGTATCCGTGTGGCAGGGAATCAATTCCATGGGTTTTGCCATTATAAATTCGGCTTCGAATGATCTGCTGCCGGGAAAGGGGATGGCTACAGGTAACGGAGTCATGATGCGCAGGGCACTCGGAATGTGTGCTGATGTGAATGAATTTGAAGCCCTGCTGCAAAACACCAACGGAAAACGCAGGGTCGCGGCCAATTACGGAGTCATTGATGCTTACGGCAATGCCTGCTTTTTTGAGACAAGCAGCAGCTCTTACGTAAAATTCGACGCCAATGACCCTGAGACCGCACCTTCAGGCTATATTCTCCGGACAAACTTTGCCTTCAGCGCCCGGGAAAAAGACAAAGGAGGCGGGTTCATAAGATTCGAAAGGATCTCCCATATATTCGAAAAAGAGGCTGCCGGAAAAAAATTAGACCTCCAGTTCATTCTCAAGAAAGCTTGCAGAGACCTGGCCAATGAGAAGCTTTATTCCTTCCCCCTCTCTCTCGATCTAGAAACAGATGCGGCTTCTCCCCTCTATATAAGAACAAACGACACCATAAACCGCATCTCAACCATTTCCGTCTCTGTTTTTCACGGCGCACCGGGTATTGAAAAGCCTCACCTGGCCACCATGTGGATCATACTGGGCCAACCCATATGTTCCGTTGCCCTTCCTCTCTGGGTCAAAAGCGAGAGCGTGCCAAGCATACTAGGCGGCCAGGGAACCGCTCCCCTGCACGACCTGTCCAAAAAGCTCATCTCGTACCTCTACCATGACCAGAGAGGAAACATGAAACAATACATGGATCTCACCCGCTTTCTGAACTATAAAGATAACGGATTTCTTTCCCTAATTTTTCCCATAGAAGACCAGATTATCAGAGAAACAGACCAAGAACTCAAAGAATGGGAGAAAAACGAGCCCGGGCAAAGGGAATTCAAAACATACATGGAAAGGGCCGCAAAAAAAGCGTTCAAAGCTCTTCAGGATTCATTCGCTGACATATTGAAAGAGACGATTCCGTCCGTGTGATTTTAAATCTTTATAAGTTCGTCTATTTTAAAAGGCCTCCCCTGCTCTATACTCCTCCGAGCAGCTATGCCGATGAGAATGGAAAGGGCTCCGTCCCTGCTGGAGGCTGTCTGCCCGAGAGGATCAGCCTCTCCTCCGCGAAAAATCCGGTCCTGCATGACACCGTCTGCTCCCCAGTGTCCGCCTCCCCCTGATTTTATACGGAACGTCCTGCTTTTTTTGAAATTCTGAGTGACCCGGAACTCAGCAAGACTGTCTGTTTTCCAGGGCTGGGTGTGATAGACCCGGGCATCCAGGCGTCCCTTTGTCCCATTGAACCCGACAAAATATCCTTCATAAGGCATGAAGGCATTCAAAGAATAACTCATGCTGACCCTGTTGTGGTAGCGGACCTGGACATTCATGGTGTCCCAAATATTGATCTTGTTCCCGAACACACAGGAATCCCTAATGTAACCGTCCTCTTCTTCCGCTTTAACATAAAGCTCCATTAAGTGCTTGTCCTTTGTGATGTCCCAGAAAAATCCACACCTTTTTTTATGCGGACAGGTCATACACCTTGTTCCTCTAAACGACCCACTATGCCCGTACTTCCGAAGTTCACCGTACGCATTCACTTCCACAGGTTCTGCGGAAAGCCACCAGTTCATAAGGTCATAGTGATGAGTGGCCTTATGCACCAGAAGAGAGCCTGAAAACTGTTTGTAACCATGCCACCGTCTGAAATAAGACGCACCGTGATACACATCAAGATAATAATTAAAATCCACAGAAGTGACATCCCCGATTTCCTTTGACATGAGGACTTCTTTGATCTTGACCGCTTCCGGGCTGTACCTGTAGTTGAAGGTCACAATCAAGTTCTTACCTGTCATCCGTTCCGTATCCAGAATCTTTTGTGCCATCTTCTCATCCGTAGCCAGGGGTTTCTCGGTTATCACGTCACACCCCATTTTCATGGCAAGGCATATGTATTTGGCATGAAAACAGTCCGTTGTGGTTACAATGACCGTATCCGGCCCGGTTTCATTGACCATTTTCTCAAAGTCAGTGTACGTGGGGCATTCGGCTCCCATGAATTTCCTTGAATATTCCATTCTTACTGGATTGATATCACAAAGCCCCACCATCTCCAGTCTGTCCGAATATTTTTGAATCAAGGTCTTTCCCCAGGTCGAACTGCCTCTGACGCCGGTCCCCACAAGCGCTACCTTTAGCTTGCGGCCGAGAGGACGTTCCCAGGCTGCACCAGCCTTTAAAAGAGGAAGGCAGGCCGCTCCGAGCGCCATCCCTGCAGAAGAAAAAATAAATTTCCGACGGCTCAATCCATTCTCATTCATGGTCTAAATCCCTCCGTATGATATTTTATTCCTCTTCTTCTGCTTCTATCACACAGCATGAGATAAGTCAAAAATGTTCCTTTTTTAAAAAGCCATTTCACATTAGAATAAACACTGTCATAGAGAGAGGCGTAATAAAGATGAATATGAATGGGATGGATGACAACGAGCTCATAAAGGGCTGTAGGGAAGGAGACCATGAGTGTTTTCAAAAAATCGTCAACAAATATACGGGAAAGGCCATGGCTTTAGCGCTGAATATTTTAAAGAACAAACAGGATGCGGAAGACGCCTGCCAGGATGCATTCATCCAGATATATCACAATCTGCAAGGATTTGATTTCAATAAAAAATTCAAGGACTGGTTCTATGCCATTCTTTACCACCGGTGCATCGATATGGTGAGGAAGAAACGCCGTTTTTTCCGTTTTCTTTCACAGAAAAAATACGCGGCCGCAGAAAAACAGCAAACAGGGAATGAAGCTCGCATGAGTTTTAAAAAACTGCCGCCTCTCTATTTACAAAATTTAAGCGCCAAGGAAAAAACCGCTCTCCTGCTCTGGGCCCAGGAAGAATATCAAAGTAAAGAGATAGGAGAGATCATGAAGTGTTCCCCCAGCACCGCCAGGGTCTATCTGTACAAGGCAAGAAAAAAAATAAAATCTCTACTGGAGAATAAAAATGATACGCTGCAAAATCGTTAACCTTTTGTTTTCTCTACTGCCCATAAACCGGATGAGAGGGTATCTTATCCAAAACCATATCCTGAAATGCCCTCACTGCGTAAAAAAGCTCGCCACGGCATCCGAGGTAAAACATCTTCTTATAACAGAAGACAGCCCTGAGACAAAGACAAACCTTTGGCCATCTCTGGAAGCAAAACTTCCCCACCCCCGAGAAAAAAGGAAATCAAACCGATTTTTACACTATCACTGGGGTTATGCAGCAGCCGGAGCACTGGCTCTCCTGGTATCAGGAATTTTTATCTTTTATTCCAGTTTTCATCATAAGCAAAACGATTATTCCGCCTCATCCGAAGGTTTTCAGATCCAATACATTAAAGTCCTGGATCAGCCTGCCCATACATTCTATTATCAGTCCCCGGAATCAGATTATATTTTTCTATGGGCTGAAAAAAATTAACCAAAGGAGATTCCTTATGAATAAAAAAAATAGACTCACCTTAACCATCATAGGTGTGCTTTTGATTTCAATTTCTCTGAGCGCATCCGATTATCTTAATGTGAAGATGCGTTTTTTCCAGGGAGCAAGAAAAGGGGAAATCAGTCCTCCCGAGTTTGTGACCTCTTCTTTTCTCCAGCCCACTATATCAGCCACCATACCATCAAAATTTTTACTGGAGGGAGAAAGATTAAAAATTCAAAAGGTGTTCAACCTGGAAGACGTGGCTTTGATCACTGAGACAGATATCAATTTCGTTTTTGAAAAAAACAAATGGAAAGACAAAATGAATAAACATGACTTCAGGTTGGATGGAAAGCAGTTTGCCTTTGTTCTCTCCCCCCAAAAAACAGAAATCTCTGAACTTGAAACAGAACAGCCGGAGTCTCAAGTGGTCCAGTTCCATCTGCAGGTCTTTGAATACACTGAAGACAAAGAACAGGAGATGCTTGACACCAAGTTCCTCCTGCCTGTAAAAAAAATTGCTGTTTTCGGCTTTGAAGACAGTGAAGGGAATCCCTACTTTCTTTCTTTCCACATAACACGCTATCAGGCTTCACCGCCGCCGCCACCACCTCCTCCACCCCCTAAGCCCATCAAAGAATTCCATACAAAAAAAGAAATTGATGAATTCACAAAAGGAGCTGTAAAGGTCAAAGGAAAAATAAAGCCTCCCAAGCTCATTAAACAGGTGCCCCCTGTGTATCCCGAGGAAGCCAAGGAAGCGAAAGTCGAAGGAATCGTTATTTTAGAGGCAAGAACAGATATCTACGGTCGGGTCAAAGAGGTCAAAGTCTTAGAAGGCAAAGATCCTATCTTAAAAGAAGCTGCCAAAGAAGCCGTCATGCAGTGGGTGTACGAACCTATGGTGGTGGACGGAAAACCCCGGGAGGTGGTGTTCACAACCACGGTTACGTTTGAACTGGATAAAGAAGAAGAAAAAGCTAAAGTCGGGGGCGTCGCAGGTGGGATCATAAGAGCCGGTGGTGACATCAAAAAGCCCAAACTCATCAGAAGAGTGAATCCGTTGTACCCTGAAGAGCTTATAAAAGAAGGCATCCAGGGTATGGTCATACTGGAAGTGACAACAGATCAATATGGGATCCCGGTGAATATAGAGGTCCTGAAAAGTGACAGCTCTCTTTTAAACAAACCGGCCATAGAGGCAGTGGAACAGTGGAGGTATGAACCCTTTATTAAAGACGGCAAACCTCGCGCTGTGGTCTTCACAGTGACAGTCACTTTTCATCTTAGATAACCTTTTGTTAACCTGGATTATTCACAAGCTTTTCATGAAAAATCCGGATTAAGGAGGATGGATATAACCTAAGGATTTAAGACGCTCTCTTACTTCTCCTTCTATTCTGACTTTATATATTTCTCTTCTTTCCGATTTTGCATAAATGAGTTCCATTTCTTCGAGTATCTGGCTGACAACCGCCGGCATTTTTTCTGCAACATTGTTTTTTTCAAAAGGATCGGCATAAAGGTCATAAAGCTCGAATTCTCCTGTGAAAGGCGGGGCTGTTGTGAAAAACGAAATATCCTTATCAGGCATTTTTTTGTTTAAAATGAGCTTGTATCTTCCCGAGTTTATTGCGAACTTTTCCGGAATATGAGAATCAAAAACATTCTCCGCCTTATAAGCAACGAACACCCTCTCTTTTTTTTCTTTTCCTTTTAGCACCGGCAAAAGGCTTTTTCCGTCAAGTTGTAATCCATCCGTCTCAATATCTATTTCATCCAGTATTGTGGGCATTATATCAGTGAGCCGCACAGTATTTTTAATATTCCAGCCTGCGAATTTATTATTTGGGAATTTTATTATTAAAGGGACTTTCAACATTTCGTTATACAGCGAATGCCCGTGAAACCAGCTGCCGTGGTCATAAAATTCTTCCCCGTGGTCACCCGTGAAAACCAGCATTGTTCTTTTATAGATGCCTAACTCTTTGAGCTCCTGTATGAGTGGTTTTATAAGCTCCTCATCCGTGAAGCGAATCTCACTGTCGTATAAATCAATGATATTCTTTTTTTCTTTCTCTGAGTGAGAATTAAAAATGCCTTCTGCACCTCCGAGATGACGGAAATAGTCTATGGTGCGCCATTTCGCATCCTTGTCAAGAAACATGGTATTGTAAGGCTGAGGACAGTTATAAGGAGTATGGGGTTGGTATGTATGGATGAAAAGAAAAAAATTCTTGTCCTTATTCTCATGGATCCAGTGTGAGGCTTCATTGAAAGTCCATCCCGCCGATGCATTCTTCCATATTCCTTCATTTTGTTGAATGTATTGATTGAATCCCTTTGAAAATCCATAGAGGTAGCTGACATACCCTCCCCCGGTTACAGCGGAACAGTAAAACCCGCTTTTTCTCAGCGCATCCGCAAGTGTCATTAGAGAAGGATTTATTTTTTCAAACTCACGGGAAACCTGATGGTGCGCCTCTATCAAAGAGGTCATCATGGTCACATGAGAGGAAAGAGTCCAGGGGGATAATGAGTATGCGTTGAGAAAAACAGCGCTATGTGAAGCCAGGTCATCTATGTTCGGACTGGTATTTCTCCCGTATCCGTAGCAACCCAAATGGTCAGCTCTGAGAGTATCAATGGAAACAAGGATGATATTGATATTCTCCGGATTTCTATTGTACACAACAGGATTGAACCAAAAAGCACAGGCCTCCGGATCTCCTTTTGTCTTTAATAAAAGCCGGACATCCTCTCTTATTGGTGGAAGATCTATTTTATGAAGGGAAACAAAACATTCCTTCTGGCCCGAGGACAGCTCGATATATTTCTGAAAAAGGACTTTTCGCATTCCTTTTGACTCAAGCGCAACGACAAAAGCTACCCCGGTTGCATCATGCCGGGCAAACGGCCCATGACCTTTTGGGCTCTCATTGTCAAAGAGTCCGATCCCGAATTCAAAAGCCGGATTTTCAGGGATTCGGACAGGGATACTGTATTCGCTTTCACAGGGAGCACAAAGAACATTGAGATCTTGGTCTTTGAGCTGGACTTTCCGTATCAGCTCATAGGGATTCTGTTTGATCCCAAGGTCTTCTAAAGGAACACTGTATTGAGGATAGTATTTCTGATAATCCATATCTTTGTCGGATGATTCCTTTAAAGGAGATGAAACAATATCCTCTGTTTTGAGATTATCAATAAGTCTATAAAGCTCGGGATGGTGATTTGTTTTCTTATAACCGCAGAAAGAGAGAACAATGATTGTAAAAAAGATCAAATACCTTGGCTTCCGCATCATATTAAAAGTCAATCCTCTATATTTTAACGTTAATCTCCTTCTCGATTCAACACTTTTTTTGCCGGGACCGGAAACATCCATATTGAAAAAGAAGCCGTCCCCAAAGCGGTTATTTTATATTGATTTTAGCTTGAAGGCTGTGTTAGAATCATGAACTAAAATTCAGTTAGGAAAAAAAATTGAAGTACAGGATAAACAAGCCTGATATTGTCTTAGAATATTTTGAAGACGAAACCGTGCTTATCAATCTGAAGAACGGTAACTATTACAGCATCGATAAGGTGGGAACCGATATCCTGGTGCTCATTGAGGCAGAACTCACCACAGACCAGATCATGAGCGCTATCAAAAACAGATATAATGCTTATCCCGGTAATATGAATTCCTCTGTAGAGAAATTCATCACTCAACTCCATAATGAAAAAATCATCAGTCAAAAAGAGAAAACATCCCACACAAACAATTCCCATGAAAAAAAAACATTGGATTTATTAAAAAAGGGACCAAAACTAACTTTTTTCCCCCCGAAGCTCAGCAAATACACAGACATGCAGGAGCTTCTTCTTCTTGATCCGATCCATGACGTGGATGAAACAGGCTGGCCCAAAAAAAAACCTGATGATACTGTCAATGAAAAATAACCATGCCTCTGAATCTTCCAGAAAGGTCTGACTCAAAAATCCAGTCCGATAACGTCAAATCCCATCTGTTTTTCACTGAGATTATAAAATCTTATAAAAAGGCTGCTGCCTCTGCCGGCGGAGAAATCCACCGGTTCTATAAAATCGGGAACTCTCACCTGGACATCAGCTTTGCCGGTCCCAAAGGAGTGCCGCTCCTGACCCCGGCTTTCGAACATCTGATGCCAGAAAAAAAAGAAAAGGCTGATCTCAAAATATACATATGGGACAGCGCTTCCACGGGCATAGCACTTCCTCCAGTTCCCTGGAACGTCAATGAATGCATCAGGCAAAACCAGCCATGGCGGTTTAAAAACAAGCGGTATGATATCCTTTTTCAGCCTGAAAACAATATCCTGAATCTCATGGACAGAAGGCTCCGGAAAGCCTGCTTTTGGATCAACGACTTTCAAAATCTTCCTCACTATGAGGTAGGCTCACCCCTGCTTGCTGTGCTTCACTGGTGGTTCAGCCGCCATCATCTCCAGCTCATCCATGCTGCTGCAGTGGGCCGGACTGACGGAGGAGTTCTCATCGCCGGGAAAGGCGGCTCAGGAAAATCTTCCACTGCCTTATCCTGCCTTCAGTCTGACCTCCTCTACACTGGAGATGACTACTGCCTTATATCAAACAAAGCCTTTCCCGTAGTGCACAGCCTCTACAGCACGGGAAAACTCAATGACAAAGATATCTCTCTCTTCCCTTATCTCAAATCCTCTTTGTGCAAATCCGATTGTCCTAAAAACCAGAAAAAATCAATATACTTCATTCACCGCTGTTTTCCTGAAAAAACACTCAAAAAATTTCCTTTAAAGACCATAATCATCCCGAAACTGACAGGGAATCCCTCCCCCCGTATAGAAAAAATACCGCCCGCTTCCGGGCTGCTTGCCCTGGGGCCTTCCACTGTTTTCCAACTGCCGGGATTTAAAGAGAAAACATTTAGAAATCTCAGTGAAGTGGTGAAAAAAGTCCCCTGCTATACACTGGAACTCTCCAGGGATAGGAACACAAATGCATCTGTCCTCTCACGATTTCTGACCCATCTATGAACATGAAAATACTCTATTGGACAGAACTCTTCTTCCCGCACATCGGTGGTATTGAAGTCTTCGGCGATCAATTCCTAAAAGCTCTTCTCAGATCTGGGTACAGAGTCCAAGTGGTCACATCTCACAGCGGAGCCCGGCTTCCGGATACTTCAGAAATAGGAAGGGTCAGAATCTACAGATTTCCTTTTCAAAAAGCACTGGCACAGAGAGACATCAATGAGATAAAGCAAATATCAGCGAAAGTCATCCTCTTGAAAAAACATATCAGACCGGACATAATCCACATAAACACCATCCAGCCCAGCCTTTTTTTCTTTTATCACACCCGGTCTTCTTATCCGGTTCCTTTTATCCTCACTTTACACCAACCTCCCGTAGGTCCCCCAGGGAACAGCTCGCTGCTTCATAATACCATTTCCTCTGCGGATTGGATAACAGCCGTATCCCATAATCTTTTATCCAAAGCAAGACATTATGCTCCCGGGATTGAATCCAAATCTTCAGTCATTCCCAACGGCCTTGAATGTCCGCACACGAAACCTTCCCCTCTTTCCTTTAAAAATCCAACTTTATTATGTATGGGACGGCTCATAAAAGATAAAGGTTTTGACCTTGCTGTAGATGCCTTAAAAAACATCCTTAAGTATTTCCCGGGTGCAAACCTCATCATTGCCGGAGACGGACCTGAAAGGAAGTATTTAGAAAAAAAAGCATTGAATCTGGACCTTTCGAATGCGGTTCGTTTCACCGGCTGGGTACCTCCTGAAGAAGTTCCGGACCTTATGAACAAGGCTGCCATTGTGGTTGTGCCTTCCCGATGGGAAGAACCGTTCTGCCTTGTGGCGCTCCAGGCGGCTCAAATGGGAAGGCCTGTGGTGGCATCAAAGACGGGTGGCATTCCTGAAACAGTACTGGATAAAAAAACAGGACTTCTTTTTAAAAAAGAAAGCAGAAAAGACCTGGAAGAAAAAATCCTATTTCTTGTTCAAAACCCATCTGTGTCCTTAAAAATGGGGAAAACAGCAAGGAAAAGAGCCGAGGAAGATTTCAACATGGAACGGGTTGTCAAACAATATGACTCATTGTATAAGAGATTATGCCATTAATAAACCTGGAAAGGACAGCATGATATGAAAATATTATACTGGACCCCGCTTTTCTGGCCGGAAATCGGAGGCATTGAGATCGCATCTGCAGGCCTCCTTCAGGGCCTTTCCAAAAAAAAATGCGAATTTATGATACTCACCTCCCACGGAAGAAAGAAACTCAAGGATGAATCGAACTACAAAGGAATTCCAGTGCACCGGTTTCCCATTGCTTCCGCGCTTTTAAAAAGAGACCTAAGCCAAATCAAGCATATCATCCATAAGGCCATTGATATAAAGGACAGGTTTATGCCCGACCTTGTGCATGTGAACTTCGGGGGGCCGGCCCCGGTCAGTTATATGCATATGAAAACCAACAGCACCGCTCAGACTCCTTACATCCTCAGCCTGCACAACAGCGTCAAAGGTATGGACTGCGGTCGAGACACCATACTGGGTGAAATGTTCCGCTCTTGTTCATGGATCACCGCATGTTCTGAAGCCATGACCCAAGATGCCCGGCAGATCATGCCTGACATATCAGACAGATCATCCACTGTCTATTACGGCCTTGAAATGCCCGAGATAAATCCGGCTCCTCTCTCGTTCACAAAACCTCGTATACTCTGCATAGGCCGGCTTGTTGAGGAAAAAGGATTTGACCTGGCACTCAAGGCTTTTTCTTTGATAAAAGACCGCCGCCCTGAAATAAGAATGACCATTGCCGGAGACGGGCCCTCCCTCCCATCTCTCAAAAAACAGGCCTCCAGGCTCGGTATCAGCAGCCGGATTGAATTCACAGGGTCGATTCCGCGCCGGTCGGTTCCTCATCTTATCAACCAGGCAACTATCGTGTCCGTGCCATCAAGATGGCGGGAAGCGTTTGGACTGGTCGCCCTGGAAGCGGCTCAAATGGGACGCCCGGTCATTGCAGCCGGTGTCGGTGGATTAAAAGAGGTCGTAATCAATGAGGAGACAGGACTTCTGGTCGAAAAAGAGAACCCAAAAGCTCTGGCTGAAGCCATAATGTATCTGCTGGAGAACCCGGAAGAAGCGAGACAAATGGGGCTTGCTTCGCGCCGTAAGGCTCAAAACTTTTTTAGCCCCAACCGCTATGTACAATCTTTCCTTGAAATCTATGAAAAAATTATAACAAAAAATAAGAAAGCCCAATGAAAATCAAATCTGACCTGCTAGGGAAGAAAGAGATCTACCAAAAACAGCTTGGAAGCCATATCCTCACAAGGAGAGATTTCATAAATGACATCAAAACCGCTGTCAAAAACCAATCAGGATACGCTGCAGCCAGAATCGGGATCTCAGAGCAGTTCTGGATGTATTACCCTGCTGTGCTTCACAAAGAAAAAAACAAAACCAAACTAAAGGTTTTTGAAAAGCATCTAAGGTATCACGCCTATCTTCAGTCCGGAATTTTCCCTGTAGAGCCCGAATTCTTTATAAAATATACTGCTTTTATGCTCGATGAAATGAAACATTTAGATTGTCTGGGAATGATCCTGGATTCTGTCATAGGTCCGGAAATCATCAGGTTTCATCATATTGACAATAACCTCATTTACTTCAAGGATATGATTCCGGACAAATCAACTCCCAGCGATCCTCAAAACGATTATCTTCAGTACTTCAAGGATAAAATAATATTGATTGTCTGTCCTTTTGCTCACCTTTTAAAAAAAAGGGCTGAAAAAGAAATATTCGAAAGAGTCTGGTCAAAAATAAATAAAAAATGGTTCTTCCCTAAAAAAGTGGACAGTGTGGAATTTCCTTACGGTTTTGATAAAGAAACTCCTGAAAGGTATGATTCTTCTTTGGAACTGTTCGCATCCGTTGAGAACAAGATCAAAAAGAAAAATTTCGATATTGCGCTTATCGCTGCTGGAGGACTTACCGTGCCCCTTGCTTCTTCTGTAAAAAAATTGGGTAAGATCGCCGTTTCCCTTGGAGGAGACCTCCAGGTGCTTTTTGGTGTCAGGGGACAGCGCTGGCGCGGCAAGCCGCGCTGGCAGAGGGATTACTTTAACAAATTGTGGGTGGACACTCCTGCCCGTTACAAACCGGATAAGCCGGACGCATGCAACGGAGCTTACTGGTGAGTTATCAAAGACAACCAACAAGGGACCTGCCTCTTATCAGCGTCATAGTCCCGGTTTTCAATGGAGAGCGTTACCTGACGGATGCTCTTGAAAGCATTGAAAATCAGACTTATGCCCATACTGAAATCATTGTTGTCAATGACGGCTCCCTTGATAAAACCATGTCTGTTATCAGGAGCTTCCCATCAGTTATATCCATTTCTCAATCCCACTCAGGGCTCAGTACCGCGCTTAATAACGGGATACAGAACGCCAAGGGATCTTTTCTTGCCTTTCTGGATGCGGATGACATCTGGGTAAAGGATAAACTTTCGAATCAAATGAAGATCTTCACGGAAAATCCCGGCATGGAAGCTGTGTTCGGACATATCGTTCAATTCAACAGCTTACAAGAAATCATGGAGGCAGAAGGGAAAAATTCGATCCGTAAAATACCCGGATACTGTAAAGGCTCCATGCTCATAAAGAAAAAGTCTTTTTCCAGAATAGGCTTTTTTGATACCGGATGGGAGATGGGAGACTTCATTGACTGGTTTAAAAGAGCCAAGGAAAAAGACTTGAAGACCGTATTGATTCCTGAAGTGGTCATGAAAAGAAGAATCCACAGCCATAACATGAGTTCGAGCAAGAAAAATGGAAAAAAAGACTATGTCAGGATCCTGAAAGCTTCATTGGACCGCAGCAGAAACAAAGGAGCGAGGCTGGAAAAGAGAAGATTCGATGAAGCTGAATAACGGGAAATACCTACTCGCACTGAACAAAGGAAGAGGCTGGCCCAATGCAGAGCAGGAACTGCTTTTAAACGCATCCGTTTTCTCAGGAGAGGAAGCGCTCGAGTCCTGGAAAAGATGGACGAATTTGATCGATGTTAATAAGATCGATCAGGGTTCATACCGCCTGCTCCCTCTCGCGGTTCACAATCTTGAAAAAGAGGGTATAAAGGACCCTTTTTTAACAAGATTCAGAGGGCTCAAAAAGAAAACCTGGTACAAAAACCAGATTCTTTTCAAAACACTCAAAGACGTTCTCCTTTTATTCCATAAGAACGGCATAAGCACTATGGTTTTAAAAGGAGCGGCATTGATCCCTCTCTATTTTAAAGACCTGAGCATCCGCCCTCAAAATGACGTGGATATACTGATCCGTCCAGAATCCGTATCATTGGCTTCCAGAATACTCAAAAATTCAGGCTGGAAAATAAAAGGCAAGCCTAAAAAGGGAATAAAAAAGGAGACTCTGGATGTTCGCTCTGCTATCAGTTTTGAAAAGGGCACCATCTCTTCCGTAGATCTGCACTGGCATGCTGTCAAAGACTGCGTATATCCTGAGGCTGACCATGACTTCTGGAAGCACGCCCGGTCAATGAAAAGAGACGGGTTCGATTCATCCGTCATGAGCCCCACTGACCAGCTCTACCTAACCTGTATACACGCATCAAACCATCAGGTTAAATGGGAGCCTTTACCTTCAATAACCTGGATTACGGACTGCGTTTACATCTTGAGAGAAAGTCATAATGAGATCGAATTCCATAGAATGCTGGATCAAGCTCATAAACACAATCTGGTCTTACCTTTAAGGATCGCCCTTGATTATCTTAATAAAAAATATGACGTGACTTTGCCCGCTGAATTCATGAATCGATTAAAAAAAACCAAGATATCCGGTATTGAATACAATGAATTAAGGACCAGGCAAAAGGCATCCCGATTCACAGGACCTTTTATCTTTAAATGGTATACCTATCTGCGCAGCATCCGGAAAAAGAAAAACCTAAATATTTTTTCAAAAATATGGGGCTTTTTAAAATTTCTTCAAGCACATTATGAAATAACTTCTGTCTTCCTTCTCCCCTCATCTTTCCTTTATAAAGGGGCAAAAAAGGTAAAAATGCGGCTCATGAATAATGGCTAGAAAAAGAGCTTAAGCCATAACCGTAACTTCATACAATTCCCGAACAGGAGCCTGTATGAACAAGGTCACGAATTTCGCTAATTGTTCCTGATAATAACGGCTTTCCTCATTGGCAAGAGCGTCTTCTTTACTTTCCCATAGAGTGATGGCTATTCCTTTTCCCGTGTCATGATCCACAAGCACATAGGATCCTCTGTATCCTCTTTGGGCTTTGGCAGCGGGCAAAACACTTGCATTATATATTTCAGTGAACTCCTCTATATTTTCTTTCTTGATTTGTGCTGAGGTCAAACGCGCATACATTAAATTGCCCTCCTTTTTAACTCATTTTCCCTTTATTTGTTCATCAGTAAAATAACAGCAAAAAAAAATTATATCAAGAGTTATTTCTTTGCTTTCCGTGAAAAAGAACTAAAATTGACCTGTAATGACGACATTTTTTATGAATAATCAAGTTAACATATTTGAAGAAACAGGAGTATATTAATGAGGATGAGGGATGAAGCTGAACTTGTGGAAAGGGTTTTAAGAGGTGATGAATCTTCCTTTGAAACCCTGCTTCATCCATACAGAAAAGGAATACTGAACATGGCTTATCAAATCACGTTAAATGCAGAAGACGCCAAAGATATTTCTCAAGAAGCTGTGGTGAAAGCCTACAAATACTTGAAAAAATTCCAAAAAACAAAAAACTTTAAAAACTGGATATATAAAATCACGGCCAATGCCGCTTATGACTTCCTGAGAAAACAGAGAAGCGACCGAAATCTCATCAATGAAAAAGAGCGCATGGGGCTGGAATCAAAAAGTTCACCTGAAGAGTATTATCATAACAGGGAAATAAAAGAAAAAATCGAATTCTGCCTTCACGGTCTCTCTCCAAAGGAAAAAATAGTCTACATGTTGAGAGATATCAAAGAATTCTCCATAAAAGAAGCGTCACAGACTCTGAATATCTCCTCTCAAAGTGTTCGAACCCACTTGTCACGGGCAAGAAGAAAAATCCGCAGCCAATTCGAAATATTAAATCAAAAAACCGGAGGAGCCAATGAACTGTAAAAAAACCCGGCGTCTGCTTCCTCTTTTCGCCGGAGAGGACCTCCCTGTAAATAAAGCCTCCAGAGTCAAAGCACACCTCAACGAATGCCCTTTATGCAGGAAAGAATATGAACATTACAGGTATTTGCTGAACAAAACAAGAAATTGGATCCGGTCTGAAACCACAGAATGGGGGGATAAAGAATGGCAGAGTGCTGTGAAAAAAGCTGTGAAAAGTAAATCTTTTAAAAACAGAATATTTATTCCTCTGTCCTTTAAACCGGCCTGGGCCGTGAGTGTCATGCTGATCATAGTGATCGCTTTCTCAGTCTTTATCATGAATCCAACTTTCATTAAAAAAGAAAGCCAAGCTTCCCAGAGCCCGGCGTTACAGAGCAAGGAATCTCAAAAGGCAGTGGAACTTACCCTGGTTTCTCAGGAAACAGGGCATAAAATAAAATGGATTCTCAACAAAGAATTTAACCTGGAGGAGGAAATAAAATGAAAAAAACAGCTTTAGGACTTCTCATTGTCTTTTTATCAGCCCTAGTCGCTGGAAACCTGTATTCTTTTCAGCAGGATGAAAAAATACCGGAGCTTAAGAGAGAAACCGTTCATGTCAACTACATCAATGTACAAACAGCCTACGGGATACTTCTTCCGTTTAAAGGCCCTTACGGCAAAATTCAATTGCTGAGAGACAGAAACATGCTGATCATAGAAGACCAGCCGGAATTTGTAAAAAAGATACTCTCTATTCTCGAGGAAATCGATGTCAAGCCGGTCGACATTCAGTTTACAGTCGACCTGGTCCTGGCTTCAAAAAGCAAAAACTCTTCTTTTGAGCCGGATAAAAATCTCCAATCTGATCCTCTGATAAAGGAATTGATGTCCATGCTCAACTACCAGGCCTTCAAGCGCATTGACACTTCCCTCATCAGGGTCCAGGACAACACAAGCTCCACTCAAAGAATCGGAGGCAGCGGAATCGGCCTGCAGATAGAGCTTCAACCCCGTCACTATAAGGAAGAGAGTAAAAACCTGTTTCATGTTGAATTAAGATTGACACAGTATGAGACAACGGCTGAGATTGGAAATACGGACAAATCCTATTCCCTAAAAAATCCCGTTCGTCTTATTGACACATCGCTGAGTATTCAAAGCGGGGAAAGGTCTGTGGTAGGGGTTTCCAAGCTCAACGGCGGGGACCTGGGCCTCATTCTCATCATAGAGGGGAAAATAATAAAATAAATCCCAGTTTATCAATCGCATACGGAAAAATCGTTATTTAGAGGGAATTGGCCTGTTGGCAGTTTAAAAATTTTCATCACATTCTAAAAACTCTTGACATTTATTTATAATTAATATAAATTTATAATTATTCTAAATATAATCGAAATTACCAGGAGGTAAAAATGGAGCATTTAAATGAAACAAAAGGCATACCTTTAATTGGGGAAAAATTTCCGGAAATGATAGTTCCTACAACTCACGGCAGGAAAACTCTTCCCGGCGACTATGCGGGAAAATGGCTTGTGCTTTTCAGCCACCCTGCAGACTTCACGCCTGTGTGTACCACCGAGTTTGTGGCCTTTTCTAAAAGATATGAGAAATTTCAGAAACTCAATACAGATCTTATCGGCCTTTCCATAGACCAGGTCTTCAGCCATATCAAATGGGTCGAATGGATTGAAAATGAACTCAAGGTTCCCATTCCCTTTCCTATAATCGCAGATGACCAGGGGAAAATCGCAACGAAACTGGGTATGGTTCATCCTGGCAAGGGGAATAACACTGTCAGAGCTGTGTTCATCATCGATGACAAAGGAATAATCAGACTGATTCTCTACTATCCTCAGGAAGTCGGCAGAAATATGGATGAGATTCTGCGTGTTGTTGAGGCTCTGCAGATGGCTGACAAGAACAAAGTGGCGATCCCTGCTAACTGGCCCAATAACGAGCTGATCAAAGACCGTGTCATCATCCCCCCTCCGTCTGATGTGGCCGCATGCAAAGATAGAAAAAAGAAGTACGACTGCTATGATTGGTGGTTCTGCCATAAGAAGATTTAGGGAATCTCCCTTAACTAATAACACAATCATTTAAAAAAGGGCCCTCCAAGAGGGCTCTTTTTTTTTGCCTTACAGGCAAGCCGCTATGAAATTCAGATATGGCTTGTGCTCCCTTCAGATTTAACCTCGACTTGCTCATCATCCAGGTTCATAGTAAAATAAGTCCAATTCAAAAAAAGGAGAAAAGACATGGCTGCTTTATGGATCTTGCTTATCATCATAGCTGTCTTTATCTTTGCCGCCGTAGCAATATACAATGGGCTTATCACGTTGAGAAACCGGGCCAAAAACGCATGGGCCCAGGTGGATGTCCAGCTCCGGAGAAGATATGACCTTATTCCCAATCTGGTGGAGACGGTCAAAGGCTATGCCCAGCACGAAAAGGGAGTCTTCCAGAAAGTCACAGAAGCCCGGTCTCAGGCCATTAATGCAGGGTCTGTTGGGGAACAGGGAAAGGCAGAAAACATGCTGACCGGAGCCCTTAAGTCTCTGTTTGCGGTCGTAGAAAACTACCCTGAACTCAAAGCCAATCAGAATTTCTTGATGCTTCAAGAAGAGCTGGCCGGGACCGAAGGAAAAATCTCTTATGCCCGGCAGTTTTACAATGATACTGTCATGAAGTTCAACACCAAACAGCAGGTATTCCCCTCAAATATCATTGCCAATATGTTTAGCTTCAAGGAGAAGGACTACTTTGAGATCGAAGAGCTGGCTGCCAGGGAACCCGTTAAGGTGAAGTTCTAAACCAGGGATACGGAGACAGTGTTTCTGTAAGTGTACTCTGTCCCATATCAAGACAGGAATCCAGATGTACGAACAGATCACCCGCAACCGATGGCGGTCCTTTTTCCTGATACTTTTTTTTCTGTGTCTGATCTTTGCACTAAGCTGGGCGTTCGGGGAACTGACCGGATGGGGTGCCGGAGGGTTGGTTTCCGCAGCCATTATCGCTGTAGTCCTCACTTTTGGCAGCTACTATGCAAGCGATAAAATCGTGCTGGCCATCAGCCGGGCCCGGCCCGTGGAAAAAAAGGACTACCCTTACCTGTATAATGTTGTTGAGGGACTCTCCATAGCAGCCGGACTGCCCAAACCGCGCTGCTACATCATCAACGACACAGCTCCCAATGCATTTGCCTCCGGCCGTAATCCCAAAAATTCCGTGATCGTGGTCACAAAAGGACTTCTCGAAAAATTAAACCGTGCAGAGCTCGAAGGAGTGATCGCTCATGAGATGTCCCATATAAAAAATTACGATGTGCTGGTTCAGACTCTGGCTGTGGTCATGGTGGGAGTCGTGGCTCTTTTGAGCGACTGGACCCTCAGAACCTTTATATGGGGAAAAGGAAGGCGGCGTTCAGGAGATAAAGGAGGAGGAAATGCGGCCGTCCTTTTGGTGGTCGTAGCGCTGGTTTTAGCCATTCTGTCTCCTCTGATAGCTCAACTCCTGAAACTGGCCATTTCCAGAAAAAGGGAATTTCTGGCTGATGCCAACGGAGCCCTGCTCACGAGGTATCCTCCCGGACTCGCCTCTGCCCTTAAAAAGCTATCCGAAGATAAAGAGCCCTTGGAGGCTGCCAATAAGGCGACGGCTCACATGTATATCGTGAATCCTCTTAAGGATATCAAAGGAAGAGTCAATAAGCTTTTCAGCACCCACCCCCCTATAGAAGAACGCATCGCCGCCCTAGAAAAAATGTAAATTCGGATTTTGAGCAAATAAAAACCAACAGGGATCGTGGGATTCGATCCCTGTTGATAGAAAAAAAAGAGGTCCTTTACTTAATAGCTTTAAGGACATCCTTTTCCAGAACAGCGAGTTTCAATTCAGCTTGGGCAGCATCCAGGCCATACTGCAGCACCTTGACTTCTAATGAAGATATTTTTCCCTGTGTCTCCAAATCTTTTAGCCTTACTAACTGCTGTTTTAAAGTATCGACCCTTGTTTGAGCCAGGTGCAGATTTCTTTCAGCAGCAATAAGCCTCCCCTTGATCTCAATTTCCTGGGCTGTTACTTCCCCTGAGAGAAAGCTTTTTCTCAGATCAAGGCGTTCTTGAATCTTCTTGATCATCATATCTTGGCCAGCAATGTCTGCTTGAATCAGGTCTAGCCCTTGCTTGGAAACCAGATTCTCTTTGGTCAACTGCTGGATCCGTGTCCTATGACTCCTGAGCTGTTCTAAATTCAGTTCAACTTCCTTCTTCTCAATCTTTAAACGTTCACTCACAAAATCCCGGCCCCGCACTTTCGGAGCGTAGAGTTCATTTCGGGGAACTTCCCCTGTTATTTTTACTTCATCCAGATTCAACTGCGATCTCTTCAAGTCCAGATCAGCTCTTTCAGCCGCAAGTTTCATTATCAGATATTCATCCTCCCGGATCAATCCACTGGAAACTCTTAATTCTGCCTTTGATTCCACTGCTTTAACAGACTCAAGGTGAGCCTTCCCCAGTTTGACCTCCGTTTCAGCCCGGGCTAGCTCTATCTTCTTTCGCCAGGAATCTCTGATATAATCCGCTGCTTTGGTGACAGCCACACCGGTTACCAGAAGGCCTAAAACCAAACTCAGAGCCACTCCCATCCGGGGAACAGCGACTTTCCCGGAACTGGTTTTCAAACTATTGGCCCTTCGGTATTCTGAGGACAACTGCCATTCCAGTCTTTCCAGAAACTGATTGTCAGGTTCATACATTTCATTCATTTTTTCCTCCATTTGTTTTTAAGTTAGGTAGCAGTGACTTCATAGACCGGCGGGCCCGCCTCAATCGTCCTTCAACTGCTCTCTCCGAGACAGACATCTCGGTAGCTATCTCGCGAACACTCATCCCATCGTAATAAAAAGCCTCCAGAATTCTGGCTGTTTTCCGCCCAAGGGATGAGATGGTCAAAAATGTCTCCAGAGACTTCAGCTGCTTCTCTGAAGACTTCTTATCAGGGCTGGAAATAAGATGCAAACTGGCTTCATGGAGCTTTTTTTTCTGCCGTAAGTAATCCATTAATATATTTCGAGCCACCCGCTTTAACCAGGCCAATGGAGAGTCCGGCACTGCTTTGCGGTTCCAGTGATCCAGGGCTCTTAAATAGGACTCCTGCACAATGTCTTCGCTTAACTCCCGGTTCCCTCCTGTACGCCTGGCTAAATATCCATAGAGGGGATGGACTGTATCCTGGTATATCTTCATCCATTGTTGTTCTGTCACTTTATCTGTCTCCTTTGACCTTTCATTCTACTCTTTTGACGTTTTATTCAAATCAAATCCCACAAAAAATATTATTTCATCTGGACCAACAGGACATCCTGAATATAAATATTAAACGAATATCTTGACAAGCCTCATCCAAATAAGATTGATATAAGGTCAGTAAATCTTTTTATGTATAGGAAATGGCCAAAAAGGTCGGCGACCGCTTGCTGGCCGTTGGGATCCCGGCAGAGGCAGGGATCAAGTGGGCCATGGACCCCCAATATCCGCGCCTGATGCCCAACTTTTCCCACGGAACAGCGGGCATTGCCTATTTTCTCGCATCGCTCTATCAAAAAACAAACGAACAAAAATATCTGGATGGAGCTCTTTCAGGTGCCGAGTATCTGAAATCCATAGCAAGAACAGATGATGACACCTGTCTGATCTTTCATCATGAACCAGAAGGAGAAGACCTTTTTTACTTGGGATGGTGTCATGGCCCTGTGGGCACCGCACGAACGTTTTACAGACTGTTTCAGATCACAGAAGAAAAGGAATGGATGGAATGGGCAGAGAAAGGAGCCCGCGGTATTCTTAAAAGCGGGATTCCCGAGCAAGAAACCCCGGGATTTTGGAACAACGTGGGAGTATGCTGTGGATCGGCCGGAGTGGCAGACTTTTTTCTCAGCCTCTTTCAAATCACAAAGAAAAAAAAATATCTGGAATTCGCCCATAAAATGACCGGACAAATATTAGATAAGGCTTCCCGGGATGATAAGGGGATGTGGTGGGTACAGGCCGAGCACAGGACCCGGCCTGATTTTCTCCAGGCTCAGACTAATCTGATGCAGGGAGCTGCAGGCATCGGGCTTTGGCTTCTCCGTTTGGAGGAATATAAAACAGGCCAAAACCCTCACATTGTCCTACCTGATAATCCTTTTCTAAAATAACTCGAAAAGAATTTTCTTCTTAATACAAGCAACCTTTTTACGTAATGAACGTATTAATATATAAGTAAGTTACGTAAAACTTAATCCAAAACTTGAATATATGGATTAAATTCAATTAAGGATAAAAAAGGATGAAAGAGCTCACCATATTGGAACAAATGATACTGGCCGCCATCATAGCCCTCAAAGAAGAAGCTTACGGGGTTTCCATCCGCAGAAGAGTCAAAAAAATGACCGGAAAGCGGTTGATGTACGGAACTCTTTACAATGCTTTGGACCAGCTTCTGCGCAAAGGCTATGTCACAAAAACAAAAGGAGACACATCATCCGGGAGAGGGGGGAGACCCCGGATTTATTATGCGTTAACTCCCGATGGGAGAAGTGCGCTTAAAACCTCTTATGACCTGCACCGCGCTATCTGGGAAAGCATCCCCGAATTTCTAGGAAACTAAGGATTATGAAAAAACCTGATCCCCATCCACCAAAACTGGGCCAAAAACTGCTTTTCTCTTTAACCCACTATGAATCCGAATACTCTATCTCCGGAGACTGCGGAGAGGAATACAAGGAACGGGTAAAAGCACATGGGAAGTCTCGAGCCCTTGTGTGGTACTGGGGACAGGTCGCCTATGCGCTGGCAGCCTCCTGCAGACTATCTTTATCCATAGGAGCTTCGATGTTTAAAAACTATCTTAAAATCACCTGGAGAAATATTAAAAAGAATAAAGTTTATTCTTTTATCAATATCATGGGATTAGCCATTGGCATGGCTAGCTGTATCCTCATTTTTTTGTGGGTCCAAGATGAATTGAGCTTTGACCGGTTTCATGAAAATGCAGACCTAATATACAGGGTTGCCTTCTCCACATCAGAAGACGGATCACCCACCAATGCCAACGGATCTTATGGAGTTGGCCCGGCTCTCAAAAAGGACTTCCCTGAAGTCATGGAGACCATGCGCCTCCGTAAGATGGGACAGAATGTCAAAAGATATGTAGGATATAAGGACAAAAAATTCTATGAGTCCCGGTTCTTTTTCGCAGAGCCTACTCTTTTTACGGTTTTCGACTTTCCCTTTGTCAAAGGGGATGCAGCCACAGCTCTCAATAAGCCCAATTCACTGGTTTTGACCGAAGAAACAGCCAAAAAATACTTTGGGAATGAAGATCCCATTGGAAAGGTCATTGAAGCAGACCCATATAACGACGGAGAACTCATGCTCTTTCACATCACCGGAGTGGCAAAGGACGTTCCCCACAACTCCCACTTCCATTTTGATTTTCTGGCGTCTTATTCAAGCCTTAAGGAAGACACTGAATCTTTTGATGGGTTTTACCAGCACTTCACATACGTACTCTTAAGCAACTCTGCTGCAGCTGGATCATTTAATGATAAACTGCTGGACTTCCTCCATCAACACTGGATGGAAGACCCCTGGTACACCCTCAGCCTTCAGCCCCTTCTGGATATCCATCTTCATTCCAGATTGAAATCAGAAATCGAACCTACAGGAAACATCATCTACGTTTATCTATTCACAGCTATTGCCCTGTTTGTACTGGTCATCGCGTGCATCAACTTCACCAATCTCACCACAGCCCGCGCAGTAAAAAGAGCAAGGGAGGTCGGGATCCGAAAAGTCGCAGGAGCCAGGAAAAACCAGCTCGTTAAACAGTTCCTCGGCGAATCCCTCTTGCTCAGCCTTATTTCAGCATTGGCCGCGGTTCTTATAATCCACATCGTTCTCCCTCCGTTCAACAGCCTTACAGGCAAGGAATTCTCTCTTTTCTCCCTTATGAATCCTTTATTTATTCTGGGTATGGCAGCCATTGTCATGACTGTGGGATTTCTTTCGGGTATGTATCCGGCCTTTTTTCTCTCTTCTTTCCGCCCCGTAAACACCCTCAAATCACGCTTTTCTCATTCATCCTCCGGCACTCTACTGCGCAAGGGGCTGGTGATCTTTCAGTTTTCTCTATCAATCGGAATTATCTTTGCCACACTGGTTGCCCATAAACAAATGACCTATATACAATCCCGGAACCTCGGTTATGACAGGGAACAGATCATGGTCATCCCGCTGAACAAAGACCTCAGGCAAAATTATGAGGCGGTCAGAAATGAGCTTTTGAAACACTCCGGAATTGAAAATACGGCCACATCCGCATTGGTCCCTACCAAAGGGAGTTATCATTTTTCTCTCCGGTTCGAAAACAGCGAGGAAAACATCGCTCAAGTTTTCTATTTTGTTGACAAGGACTTTGTTGATACCTACGGGCTTAAGCTATTGGCCGGAAGAAAAATCCAGAGTCCTATTTCAGAGGGAAGAACCATGGAGCTTTTAGTCAGTGAGCTTTCGATCAAGGAAGCCGGTTATTCTTCTCCTCAAGAAGCTGTCGGGAAAAGTTTTACTATAAAAGAAGACCAAGGCTTTATCACCGGCGTTGTCAATGACATCAAAATCTATTCTCTCCATCGGCCTCAATATCCCATCAACTATGTGGTGACTCCTATCGACAAACATAACTATCTTTCCATACGAGTGCACTCGCAAAATATATCTGGCACTATCGCCTATCTTCAAAAAACATGGAAGGGTATGGTTCCCAACTATCCTTTGGACTATTTCTTCCTGGATGCCAGTTTTGAGCAAATGCATGCGGATGATCAAAAAATGAGCCAGATCTTTTCTGTTTTTTCCGTTCTGGCTGTGTTTGTTGCCTGCCTGGGTCTTTTTGGACTGGCTGCCTACACAGCCCAACAAAAGACTAAGGAAATCGGAGTAAGGAAGATTCTGGGAGCTTCGCCATCCCATATCTATTTTCTCCTGTCACGGGAATTTCTCAAATGGGTGGTCCTGGCGAACATCATCGCCTGGCCTCTGGCCTATTATGCCATGCACCAGTGGCTTCAGAATTTTGCCTTCCGGATCTCTCCGAGTGTGTGGACCTTCATCTTTTCCGGCCTCATCGCCCTGGGAATCGCGCTTCTCACCATCAGCTATCAGGCCATCAAAGCCGCCACTGCCAATCCTGTAGAGGCGCTGCGGTATGAATAGAAAGGCTCGCTATATGACATCCTTTCTCCTCTGCGGGTCTTTTCTTGACCATATGTGTGTTTTGTGTGTATGATATTCGATAAAATGGAGTAAGAAAAAGGAGGTCCAATGAAGTACACAAAGATCATTTTGGTTGCGGCTCTGGTTTTCTGCGTCATCTTCGCCGTCTATGCACAAAAAAAACCTGTCCGTCCCAAGATCGAGAAAAAGGTCGTTGTCGTGAAAGGGAATAAGGACTGGACCAACACCGGACTAAAGGTCGGGTCCGATGATAGGGTTATGATCACCGCAACGGGAAAGGTCTATTTCAGCGACCAACTCCAGGGAGCCAGTGTCGGCCCTGACGGGTGGCCCGGCAACTATGAAGAGGATTGGCCCGATGATTACGGTTATTGTTTCGATCCCCTTCCCGGAGTCAACCATGCGGCTCTCATTGCCAATATCGGAAGTGATAACTTTTTTGTGGGAAAAACAAAAGCCTTCCATAACAAGGAGGGATTCCTCTATCTCGGCATCAATGACTGTACTTTTACAGGAGAGTTTTCCAATTCCGGGGAATTTTCCGCTGTCATAATGATCGAACGGGGGCCTAAAAAATAAGCCCATTGACAAAAATTCTTCCTGCCTCTCTTAAATGGCCCATTTAGGGGGCTAAAAGTACCGTTTAAGCAGATGAAAAGGCGCTTTTTTCAACCTAACTTAATTATTATCAATAATTTGCCATGGTCTGACCCCAATAAACAAACAATTACTAAAATTGAGATGAATAAGCCAACGAGAATCGATAAAACGACCCTATTCTTATTCGTTTTTATACTACTTGGGCTTTCCGGTCTTTATGCCAAGGACCAAAAACACCTAGAACCGCTTATTCCTTATAAAACAGACGAACCTCCGGTCATCGATGGAAAACTGGATGACCCGGTCTGGATAAAAGCCCCTAATGAGAGCGGATTTATCACTTATACTCCAGATTACGGCAAACCCATGGCCGATGATACTGTTGTCTATTATGCCTATGACCCAGAGAATCTCTATTTTGCGTTCCGCTGCTTTGACAGCGAACCTAACAAAATCAAGGCTTCAGTAAGCGCTAGAGACAAGATTAGCCCTGATGACTGGATATGCATAAACCTGGACACCTTCAACGACCATCAATCTTTGTATGCGATCTACGTCAATCCATTCGGTGTTCAGATGGACTCCCGATTCGAGGGCGGGGATGAGGACTTTACCGTTGACATTGTATGGTACAGCGCCGGATTAATAGATGAACAGGGTTATTCCATTGAGGTTCGGATCCCTTTCAAGAGCCTCCGCTTAAGCCATACAAAACCAGTGGTTATGGGCGTCATCTTCGAGAGAATGATAAGCCGGAGAACGCAGGCCGGGACTTATCCGGAGTTTGACCCAGCCGTCGGACCGAACTTTCTTACCCAAACAAGACCTCTGGTCTTTGAGGACATAAAACACTACACACTGATTGAGGTCCTGCCAGCTGTGACCTACAGCCAAACAAGTGAGGCTGAGGCCGGAAAACTGACATCAAAAGGAGGAGAAGGAGACCTCAGCCTGACCGCCAAATACGGCATCACATCACGTCTTGTTTTTGACGGCACATACAACCCGGATTTTAGCCAAGTAGAGGCAGATGCCGGCCAGGTCGACTTCAACCTTCGATATGCCCTGTATTATCCGGAAAAACGCCCTTTCTTCCTTGAGGGATTGGAAAAATTCAATTTCGGAGGCAGTCATTCCGGTGATCCCCTCGGGGAGGTGGTGCACACAAGAACTATTGTGAATCCGATCTTGGGTTTCAAGCTGAACGGGAAGATCGGCCCAAAAGATACCATCGCATCCATTTATGCCCTTGATGACCTTTCAGAGTACGCAACAGACGAAAGGGCCCACTTTGGGATTTTTCGGTATAAAAGGTCTTTGGCAGAAGACGGATTTATTGGAGGATTTTACACAGGAAGGGAAAGAACAAGCGGATTTAACCGTGTTGCTGGCGCTGACGGCCAGTTCCGAATCAATCCTTCCAGCATCCTTGGCTTTTACACCTTCTTCAGCCAGACTAAACCTGATGAAGAGCAAACCAGAAAGGACGGGCACGCCCTCAGTTTGCACTATTACTCCAGCACCCGCAACTGGATTGTCATGGCCGGACTTCAGGATATATCAAAGGATTTCCAGACGGAAACAGGCTATTTGACACGCAACGGGCTGACTTGGTTCCGCTCCGGAATTGTCCGTATGTTCTATCCCAAATCAAAGTTTCTTCTCCGCATTGATCCATTGGTGCATTTCTTCCTGACCAGGGACAAATTCAGCCGTCTCTATGAATCTTACAGCTCATTTGATATCCGGTTCCTATTCAGCCGCAGTTCTTATATAATCATAGGAGGACTGTATGCCACAGAAATCTATCTCGGAGAAAAATTCGACGTCAGCCGTTTCCGTCTGAATGCAAGCAGCAACATCACTAAATCCTTTACCCTTAGTGCTTCTTACTACTATCATGGAAAAATCCGGTATTTATCTGATCCTTATCAAGGGCAAGGAAACGATGCTTCCCTATCAATGAAGTTTTTGCCTTCCGAGAACCTGCACCTGGAACTCAGCGTCCTTTACTCTGATTTCTTCCGCCGACCTGACATGCAGAAAGAATACGACTATATGATCATCCGCAGTAAAAACACGTACCAGGTAAACAGATATCTCTTTTTCCGCGCCATTTTTGAGTACAATTCTTTCCATAAAACGCTTTTGACCGATTTTCTCGCCTCCTTCACCTACATCCCGGGAACTGTTATCCACGTAGGCTATGGTTCGTTTTATGAAAAACTGGAATGGAGAGACGGAATAGAAAGACCTTCAGACAATTTTCTGGAAACAAGGCGGGGCTTTTTCTTCAAGGCTTCCTATTTATGGAGGTTCTGAGGTCCTTTTTCCCTATACGCATCCTTTTATGATATTCTCCTCTTTCTGTCGGTTTCTTGTTGACCGGACGTAATTTTTGTGTGTATTATATTCGATAAATTCGCTTAGAGGGCGAAAATTTAATGAAATCGGGGAAAAATGAGCCATAACAGAAAAACTAAATCCTTATCTTTGTATATAGGAGTTAATTAAGGAGGTACTAATAAAATGAACAACCAGAAGGAAAAGCTCTCACAACCTGGGCTGCCCAGAGGATTTGTTGGCTGGATTGTTGCTTGGATGATGCCGCTGCCTCACAGCATAATATATAGGCGTGTATCCAAGGTCCTTAACTTGCAGCCTGAAGATGACATCATTGATATTGCCTGCGGGAGCGGATATTTCCTCAAAAGATATGCATCTCACGTTCATAGTGTGGCCGGCCTTGATCTTTCTCATATCCAGGTTAAAATGGCAAAACGCAAACTCAGAAAGCGTATTGCCGAAGGAACAGCAGAGATTATGCAGGGCAATGCATCGCAACTTCCCTGGAATGATAACAGGTTCAGTGTCGCTACCACAATGGGTAGTTTCATCGGATTTCCTAAACCTTTAGAGTCATTAAAGGAAATATATCGCGTGCTGCGCCCTGGAGGACGAACAGTCGTTAGCATAGAGTACAATGCTGAAGACGGAAAGGACCATTCGAAGGAGGTTGAAAAACATGGGATGCATGTCTGGACTGAAGACCAGGTTCGGACGATGATGAAAGATGCTGGATTTTCAGAGATTTCCATCACCTATGACAAAGGACTTGGGATGTCTCATATGATGTTCGCGTGTGGGATGAAAAAATAGAAAATGACCAAAAGACGGCGCAGATTTTTTTCCTTTATACTGATTTTTCTTTTATCATGTTCTTTTCTCCCTCCACAACAAAAAATGGACTCCAAATCATTCAACCAGATTTATAAGCGCGGAAAAGCCTACTTTTATAAAGCCCTCGAAAAGTACGCTCCAGAGTTTGAACTCGACCCAAAAGATGAAAAAGCACTCAGAGAAGCTGAGAAAAAATTTCCGAGATTATACAACCATTTGATGAACTTTTATTTCCACGCGGAGTCAAGCGAAAGAACAGAAGAAGGGAAGTTCCCCTCATTCATATTGAGCCTTTCTGTGAATATGGCCAAAGAGCTGCTGCAGTCTGTCTCCCTAAAGTACCTCCAAAAAGACCCATCTCCTCTGAATTCAATCCTGATATCAGCCGGATACTATTCAAGAAAAAACATTCCTGATTTCAGAATGTTTTTCAGATCCATGTCCCGGGTTCTCCGATCTCAATGGACGCTTGATGAGGCAAACCTAAGAAAAGCCCACAAAAGGACAAAAGGAGAAGGAATCACTATTGCCGTTGTTGATTCCGGTGTCGATTCGACCATCAAAGAAATCAACGCCAATATTGGAAAATGGAAAAACTTTTTAGATGCCTCTAAACCTATAAACGATAAAGGCAGATTCCCCTATGACTGGGGAGGCCACGGCACATCTGTCGCAACCTTGATCTACCAGGCAGCTCCTAGGGCTAAAACAATGGTCATAAAAATTCATGATAACGTACAGATGCACACGGTGCCTCCCAGCAGATGGACCTGGTATCTTGTCTCATCAGGGATCATATGGGCCGTGCAGAATGGAGCGGACATCATAAGCCTCAGTGTGTCGGTAAACAAAGATCTTGAGCCAATCAAAAAAGCCTGCAAGCTGGGCTGGGAAAAAAATGTAATCTTGATCACTCCAATGGGAAATGCTTTTGAAGAAAATGATGAAAACTCGGTTTTTTACCCGGCTTCCTATCCCTGGACCATAGCCGTTGGTGGAGTTGAAAAAAAAGACGGAACTCTCAGTGTCTGGGAATTCTCTTCTTCCGGAGATTATATCGATGTCGTAGCCCCGGCATCCGGAATCATAGGTGAAACTCCATCCTATATAGAAGACCCGGGCCCTCCTAAGATTTTTTACGGGAACTCATTAGCCGTCCCCATAGTGGCCGGAGCGGCCGCTCTGGTTCTCTCAAGCATGGATGAAAAAACAAAAGAAGAGCTGAAAAAAGAACCGGGAAAACTGGTTGAGACCATAAGGCAGATTCTGAGAGAATCCTCATCCAATGAAAAACTGGGCTTCAGTAAGCCAAATCCTGTATCAGGTTATGGGCTCATAGATGGTGACAAGGCAGTGCGTCTGGCTAAACGCTTAACGATTGACTGATACCAGGAACCAAAATCCACCCAAATATCTATTCATATTTCAGACTATCGGCCGGATTTGCCAAAGCCGATTTCATTGTCTGTGATGAAACAGTAAGAAAAGCTATTAAGAGTGTAAAAACGGCTGTCAGGATGAACACTCCGGCCCCGATGGCCACCGGATAAGAATAAACATAGTGAATAAGCGACCTCATCATAAAATAAGCAAGAGGTATGGCGATCACGTTGGCTATGATCACTAATTTCATGAAATCTTTGGTAAGCATCCTGACAATTCCTGAAGAAGAAGCCCCCAGTACCTTTCTGATTCCGATTTCTTTTGTTCGGCGTTCTACAGAATAGGATGACAGCCCGAATAATCCCAGACAAGACAGCAAAATAGCCAGTGCCCCAAGAGTTCCTGTCATTTCTGAGGTTTTATCCCCTTGAAAAACATCAAAGAAAGCATTCTCCAGAGTGACATATTCAAAGGGAAGATCGGGAACAATAGTGTTCCACCTCTCCCTTATGAATTCAACCACATGGGGAAGATTCTCCTGATGGGGATACCTGACAAGCAAATAATTCAACTCATCTGAGCCCAAATACAGCAGGGCTGGTGAAATTTTTTCCAGCATGATCGATTTAAAATGGAAATCCCGGACAACTCCGATAACGGTTCCTTCTCTATCTCCCATAACAAGCTGCTTTCCCACCGGATCTTTCCACTGAAGGTATTGTGCACCTGTTTCACTAAGGATGAAGCTGCCAGCATCTGAATATTGGCGCGAGAAACTTCTTCCCTGGACAACATTGAGATCAAGCATCTCAATAAAACCATAGTCGACACTATAGGCATTCATATTAAAGGCATCTTCCTCAAGGAAGCCCTCAGGCAAGACCTGCCGTTCTGTATTCCATTCAATGGGAAGAGCGGACGACGCAGAGACAGAGACAATATCTTTATTTCGCACCAACTCATTTTTCAATATATCCAGTGAATCGCCTGCTTGATTACCCAGAGAAACAGCAATAATATTGGTCCTGTCATAACCGAGATCAATATTCAGATTGTGACGGGACTGCTTTATGCTTATGACCGTCATCAGTATTAAAATGGCGGAAAATGTGAATTGAACGATAACCAGGGCTTTGCGGAACCGGCTCCCTTTTTTCCCTGTTATTAGCCTTCTGTTGAAGACCTGAACCGGTTTAAAAGTTGATAAATAAAATGCCGGGTAACTTCCTGCAAAAAACCCTGTTAGAATGGTTACACAAAAAATCAAGATCAGCACATGAGGATTGCCCCAGATAGCAATATCAAAGACAGAACCCAGATATGCAGCAAACACTGGTCTCAAAAGCTCATATAATAGGATCGCGGCAGGCATTGAGATTAAAGCCATGAGCGTGGATTCGCCCAGAAACTGTTTTATAACCTGGCTTCTCTTCGCCCCCACAACCTTCCTTATGCCAACCTCGTGAGCACGAGTGACATACCGTGCAGTGGATATATTCATAAAATTGATACAACCGATTATCAAAATCAGAACAGCAACGACCCAAATAGTGACATAACTGATCTGACCTCTGCCCCAATAACAATCAATCTCTCCAGATCCCAGGTAAAAATCCAACAGTGGATGGAGGTAATACCCTTTAGGGGATTCCTGAGCATCCGGATAATATTTGTTGATAAAAAGAGAAAGCTTCTCTTCAAGGTTTGTTGGTTCTGATCCTTCAGAAAGAAGCAGGAAAGTGGCTTGGTTGTCCGTTTCCCAATCGTTCTCCCAGTCATACAAAGTACGTGCTGTTTCCATGGAGACGAGGAAGTCAAATTGGATCGATGAATCATAGGAAACATTTTCGATGACCCCGGTCACTACCACATCGGCTTCTTTATTCAGCGACAGGGTCTTTCCCAAAGGATCCTCATCTCCAAAATATTTAAAAGCTGAATCCTCGGTCAGAATGATAGAATTGGCTCCCAAGAGCGCCATATCCTTTTCTCCGGTAATCATTTTAAATGAAAAAATGGATAAAAAATCAGCATCGATAAATCTTACCCCATTTTCATAAAAAACTTTGTCATTATATCTGACTATCATTCTGCCGGGTGGAAAAAACCTCGCAGCCTTTTCTATCTCCGGAAATTCAGACACCAAGGCAGGCATGAGTGGTGCCGGAGTAATAGCGGAATGCTGCCCCTCGCTCCCAGGAAGGATTTGGACAACAGCATAGATTCTGTCTGCGTTTTTATGAAAAGAATCAACGCTTGAAGTAAAATCAACAACCAAAGAAAACATGATAAATATGCATAATCCCAATATGAGACCTGACATCATGATAAAGGAATGAACTTTCTGTCTTTTGATATTCCTCAAGGCGATCTTTATGTAATTTTTAAGCATGAATGACTCCTCAGTGTATTTAAACTCATATCAACTGGATATATAGCAAGAATTGTGCCACCTCCACTTCTAGAGAGAACAAATCCTTTTTAACTTATTTTGATAACAATGTCTGTATCAGAATGGACATCAGATGTCCGATAATGAACGTTATAAGAGAGGGCCCAAAACCCCATTTAAGAGGGAAAAAAGGCAGTTTTGTTAAACTAACTTATGTATTATCCATAATTTACTCTGGTCCGACCCCTACCAGGTTGCCTGCTAGGCTTTGAGCTGTTCTTGACTCACTCTTATATAATTGTAAACGGTTAAAAATTGACTGATGCCTTTAAAAGGCACGTTGAGATATCTTATCCTTATCTGTAGAGAATGAGCTCTCTGGATTCATAGGGGACGGGATAAGCTGTGATATAGGCTTCCGGCTTGAATTGATTTTTCCCGTTTTCAAGCACCAGAATAAATACCTCCATATTTTTCCCTTCCCAGGCTTTTTTTAAAGGTATGTAATACGTGTAGTGGCTTTCCTTTTCTTCATTATAATACTCCCAGGTGTTGCTCGGATAGGAGACAGCCCTGTCCGGCGCACCCACGAACCGGCCGTCAACCCTGGCCGCCACATAAGCCCCTTCACTCCCGTGCTCTCCTTTAAGGGCAACAGCCAGATAGCTTACCTTGCAAATCTCATCCAGCACAAAGGAGGAAGACCAGGCCGCAACAGCCGGATTTTCTTCATACGGGAAAAACAGGTTTGACGCACGCCAGAGAGACCGGTCCAGACTTTTCCCGTCTCTGTATCCCTCGATTTCAGCGATCCTTCGGGGCGCTCCTTTAATGCGTACATACCGGACCGGTATATCCTCGGTCATTCTGGCTATGGCGATGGTCCCTTTGCCCTCCCAATGACCTACGGGAGTCCAGTTCATCAGATCCGAAGAAACCTCTGCCGCATTGTTTTCACCGAAATGGTGAAGGTCCGGATTGATGTCATGCTCATACTTGCTCCTGATTTTAATGACCAGCCTGTCCAAACGGATGGGCTTGCCAAAATCAATTCTTAAAGCCCGGCCCTCCAGCCTTGCAATGAAAAAAGTGTGGAGATCCCCGTCAAAGAGGTTCTTATCCCAGATGCCTCGGTTTGCGAACATGGGCTGTTCGAAAAAGACTTTCCGTGCCCGTTCCACTTGCGGTATTCGGGTCGGCCCTGAGCGAAGAAGCGAACGGACCTCCAGGGCATTGCTGTCAGCAGCAAAGCAGGTAGATTCATAGAGCGCTTCCGCATCTGCCGGCACTGCACAGGGCCTGAATCCATCCAGTTTTCTATGCCACCTATTTTTAAGGGGAGTCCCCGGAAATTCGAACTGTATCTCTTTTCCTTCCACAAGGTCAGGACAATTTCGGCCGTCCAATGTGCAGCGGGCAAACCTTTGTCCTCCTGAAGCAAGATTGATTCGGGCCTGAGCCCCGGGAAAACCCAAAAGTTTGAGTATGACCGGTTTTCCTTCCACATCCCTCACCACTTCATAGTCACATCCTGTAATCCCTATTTCTGTACAGGGCTTTGCGGTGGCCATGAGAAGACAGGAGCGGAAGGGCAGAACTTTGACTTCAACTTTCGAGCCGGGCTTAAAAGGACCGTAGATCCTTTCTGACGGATGAAATTGGCGCAGCTCAATCTGTCCCTTTGTTTCTAGTCCGATGGATCCATCCAGTCTGATGGCATATGTCACAGGTTCCCAGGTAAGATTTCGCAGGGTGATAAACCGGGTGCTGTCATCCCCTCTGGAGACCGCATGAGGCCCGAAGTCTTTTTCAGGTAAGACCATTCCGTTGACCAGAATATCTCGAAACCGGCGGTGGAGGTTAAAAAGACGCGCCATTTTCGGAAACTCATCATCCCTCAGCAGCCAGGGATTGCCGTAGATTTCCGGAGCCATGAGAAGGCAGCGGTTAAACGCCTGAAGTACCAGGTCATCCTCCCAGAAATCCAGGCAGGACGAGAGGCAAACGCCGTGGTCCTCCATCATTCGGTCCAGTCCGGGGGGCACCTCCCTGGAAAGGGCTCCGGCTCTGTGGTGAGGAGCGGTCCGGGTGTTGCTGCTGAACACATCGATATAGGTCTCAACTCCCTCCCATAAAAACGTGGTGGCGCACGGTTCGGCCTTTCCCAGTTCGACACGGTGGTTAGCCACGATCAAGTCCGGGCAGTATTGGCGGCACTCCCGGATGGTTTTTATAAAAGCGTCCTGTTTTTCAGGCCTCAGTCCTCCGGCCACCGCATCGATCTTGAAGAGCTTGAAATGATAATCGCGGCACAGTTTGACCAGAGCGTCCCTCCGGGCTTTTTCTTCATCCGGCGTTATACCGAATCCGTCAGGACCCATCCATATCCCGAGACGGCAGCCGAATGATCCCGCTTTTTTATAAATAGGATCAAAACCGCGGGGAAACTGTTTCTTAAATTCATCAGAATCCAGTGTTCCCCAGTGGTCTGGGATCAACCGCCCCACTCCGGCCGTATAAGGTCCGTCATCCAGATTCCCGACATCCAGGGAATATATATCCAGCGACATTCCGTACTCCTCGTGGAGCCATTTGAAAAATTCCAGCTGGGTCAGTGTCTGTTCTTCGGTTGAGCCCTCATACTGACTGCTGATCCAGTCAAAGTAGAACGCCTGCGAAGGCGTTGTTTTATCTATATCGGATGGTTTTTTTGGCGGGAAGATCCCCGAAAAAACCAGCGCTGTGAAAAGAACCGAAAAAAGACCCATAAAATAAATTTTTCTCATCGTCACTTCCCTCTTTCCATGAATCCAGCCCATTTTCTCACGGCAAAAAACATCTGTCAACGACAGACAAAGAAAGCTTGCTGGCTCGAAATCTGGTATGGTTCAACTTGACCGGAGCAGCCGGCTGTGGTATTAGCTAAACAGAATAATTGGCAATCATCCATGAAACGAAGAATGAAAGGGATCTTCCACCTCTTCAAACAAAAAAACACACCTGACGAAAAAAAACCGCCCAATAAGGACGATCAATACATACCAGATGAATTAACCCTCAAGAAAATAGGCAAAAAAAAGGATTCTCCCCTTAATGAACCTGTGTGGAAAGCCTCTCTGCTGATCTTATCCGGAAGCTTTTTACTCGGCCTTCTTCAGCATATAATCGGCTTCTCCCGCCCGATCCTTTCCTGGTTTCCAGCCCTGGTAGCGCTGGCTATCTGGATAACAGCGATCCGGATGCTCCTTATGGATGCCAAACTGAAAAAATTCTGGGTAGGCTGGCTTGTTTTGAGTGTTGTGCTGCCCCTCCTTCTTTCCAGAGACGGAAGTATCTGGACAGCAGCTGTAGGAGGCTCATTCTTCTTCTTGTTGTTCCGAAAATACAGGCCGTACCGGCATCTCACATCCCGCAGGCGGGCGGCCCTATTTCTTTTGGGATTTTTGATGTTTGTTCTTCTTATCACCGGCGGAGGAATCATTTCCACCACTCCTTCTGAAGAAACGTTGCCCGGCACTGTTCAAACAGAACATAATGTCACTCCGGAATCAAATGACTGGGGAAGTTTTATCGGACACTATGCTTCCGGTTCCCTTGAGCTTTTCTGGTTTTTTTCTCTCTTGCACCTGTTCTTCCGGGCAAGGCTTCATTTCATGAAAATCAGACCGAAGCTGGCTGTGAGTGCCTTTTTAATAACAGTCACCCCGGTTCTTCTCCTTATATTTATGGGCCTTATCATCCTCTACGGAACCCTCGGCGCCACGCGGGGAGCAAGGGTAAGAGCTGTGCTCCAGAACTGGAAAGAACTTGCTGCCCAGGACACTAACTTTATCCCCTCCCTTTTCCCTGATTCTTTTCTCTACATAGAAACCACGGCCAAAAGCCCTGCCAGTAAAGAGAAGCCTCCCTGGTTGGAGGAATTTCTCCTGTCTCTTCATGCTGAAGGATCTCCCTTTGCCAAAGAACCGGTTATCGACCAGGCGGATTATTTCTGGATAGAGCCTGACCTGTGGATCATCCATATCCAAAAGGAAAAGCAAGACGACCTACGTATGCAGGCTGGGATGGTCGACTCAGCCATGATGAACCGGCTGGCTCAAATCGTCCAGAGCAATGTCCGCTTCGCTCCCTCAATGACTCTAACCGTCATGGACAAACCAGTAGCCACAGTGAGACCGGAAGCAAAGAAACCACCTAAAAAAATCGAGGGGAGGTTCATCCCTGAACAAGAATTGCAAAAAGATACTTCTCAGGAAGGAAAATCCCTGTGGCACAAATCCATAGGATTCGGACTGACTGACATCGACCTCATTGAGCTCAAAGACGGAAAGCTCGCAAATCAAAAAATGCTTCTGGTCATCGAAGCGAGCATAGCCAGTATCCTGGAAGAACTCACATCAGATAAAAACCCCTTTGGTCAAGCGGTTATGTTCTCCGTTCTGGCCATCGCCTTTATGCTGCTTTTTTTAGAGGCGTTCATCTTCTTTTTCGGAGTCCGGATCACCACAGGATTCACATCCGCTGTCCGGTCCCTTTACCGGGGCACTCAGCGGATCGCCAAAGGCGACCTGGACACCGGAATCGACATCCCTAACGAAGATGAGCTGGGCGACCTTGCTCATTCATTCAATACCATGGCCAGAGCTGTTAAAAAAGGCCGAGAGGAAGCCATACTGCGCGCTCACTTAGAGGGAGAGCTGGAAACAGCCCGGAAAATCCAGGAAAGACTTCTGCCGCATGAGATGCCTCAATTTCCCGGTTTTGAAATCGCAGGTACTAGTATTCCAAGCAAGCAAGTGGGCGGGGATTATTTCGATTTTCTGGATCTGGGAAAAGGACGTCTGGGAATCGCCATCGCTGACGTATCCGGCAAAGGAATCCCCGCAGCTCTTTTGATGGCCAATCTCCAGGCAAGTTTTCATTCACAGATTATGGAGACCAAAAAAGTCGGAGATGTGGCAACCCGCATCAACAACATGATCGTGAAGTCCACGGATTCTAACATGTTCGTGACTTTCTTTTACGGACTTCTTGATAGAAACCTATCCACATTCACTTCCACAAATGCCGGTCATAATCCCCCTGTCCTCTGGAGAGTCGATAAGAACATCGAACGTTTGACAGAGGGAGGGCTGGTTCTCGGCTTTCTTTCTGACCAAAAATACGCACAGCAAACCACTGCCTTGAATCCCGGTGATATTCTTGTCTTGTTCACTGATGGGATCACAGAAGCCCGGGCTCCGGACAAAGCTATGACCGAGAATACACTCTTCGGTGAAGACCGGCTGATCCAAGTCATCAAGGACAACGCTTCTCTGCCTGCCCGGGAGATCCAGGCCGCTATCCTCCAGGCAGTATCCGCTCACACCAAAAACAGACCCCAGGACGACGATATCACCCTTGTGATCATCAAACGCAGGGAAGTCAAAAAAAACTCAGACAAGAACAAATAACTATTTGAAATTGCTCTTTGGCAAAACTTATGCTATTTTAGTGCGAATCACATTAAATCCCCCTGATGCAGGATTTTATAGGAATTTGTGATCAACAAAGTATATTCAGGAATACAAAATGACTAAATACCGGATATGTTCACTTGTGACAGCGGTCTTTCTGTTCTTTTTTCTTGCCTGGAGAGCTTGGTCTTTTTCTGCTGCACAGGAGAAACCTCCGGGCCCTGTATACATCAACCGCCTTTCCGGGCCCATCACTTTGGACGGGCTGGTCGCAGAGAACGCCTGGAACGGGGCCACATCTCTTTCCATGGTGATGCAGACCCCTGACTTCGGACCTGCTCCGTCTGAAAAAACAGAACTGCTCATTGGTTTCGACGACGAATATCTCTATGTAGGGGCCCGCCTTTACGACCGTGAACCGGATAAGATCCAAGCCCCATCCAAAAAGCGTGATTACATGCTTGGAGACACGGAGTGGTTCGGCATCATTCTCGATACGTTTAATGACAAAGAGAACGGGTTGGCCTTTTATACCACACCCACCGGACTTCGATTCGACGGAGCCATTTTTAATGATGCTGTTCCCGTTAATCCAGAATCCATACCCATCAACCTAAGCTGGAACACGTTCTGGGATGTGAAAACCGTGGTCAATGACCAGGGTTGGTTCGCAGAGATACGCATCCCCTTCTCGAGCCTCCGCTTTCAGGACAGGGACGGACAGGTGGTCATGGGCCTTATCGCCACGCGATATATCCCCCGCAAGAATGAATCGGATATCTACCCTGCCATTCCTCCCAATTGGGGGGCATACAGCAGCTGGAAGTGCTCGCGGGCCTGTGAAGTGGTGTTGGAAGGGGTCCGCAGACAAAAACCCCTCTACATCACTCCCTATACATTAGCCGGATACGGCCAAAGCTATAACCTGAATGAAGAAGAAACCGCCTACCTCAAAGACAATCAGCCGAAGCTGGAACCCGGGCTGGATATCAAATACGGACTGACCAGTAACCTGACTATGGACCTGACCCTGAACACCGACTTCGCTCAGGTCGAAGCTGATGATGTGCAAATCAACCTGACAAGATACTCGCTTTTCTTCCCTGAAAAACGCCTCTTTTTCCAGGAACGCTCAAGCATCTTTGACTTCACTTTCGGAGGCCCGACAAAGCTCTTTTACAGCCGCATGATAGGAATCTACGACGACCAAATCGTGCGCATTTACGGAGGGGGCCGTGTAGTGGGACGTTTAGGGGGATGGGATATCGGATTTCTCGATATGCAGACAGCACCTCTGGATGACCTGCCTTCAGAAAATTTCGGTGTGCTGCGCATGCGGCGCCGGGTGTTTAATCCCTACTCCTATGTGGGAGGCATCCTGACCAGCCGTCTCGGGGCAGACGGAAGCTACAATGTGGTATACGGAGTGGACAGCCAAACCCGGCTCTCAGAAAACGATTACCTTATCCTGGCCTGGGCTCAGTGTTTTGATATTGACCGGCCCACAACCTCCGGTTTTCTGGATAACGCCCGCTTCCGCTTGGGCTGGGAACGGCGGACCAATAAAGGGCTGGGAGGATTGTTCCGCATAGGCCGCCGGGGTCCGCATTATGATCCCGGAATGGGTTTTGAGCTTCTGGAAGATTACACCGTTATCGGAGGGAATGTACTCTACGGATGGCTGCCCGGACCTCAATCCCCTCTCCAATCACACAATGTCTTCAACACAACCCGGCTTATTCTCCGTAACGAGGATGGAGGACTGCGCACTCTTCTGTTTCAGCCCGGTTGGGAATTCAGCGCAAAAAACGGATGGTTTGGCAACTTCTCTCTGGTTCTCCAAAAGGAAAGTCTCATAGAAGCTTTCGAACTGTCCGATGAGGTCTCCATTCCAGTGGGGGAGTACACTTTTTTCGGATTTCAGGGAATTTTCACCACTCCCATGAACCGCTTGCTCAGCACTATAGTGAATGTAGAAGCAGGACAATTCTATGACGGGCAGCGCCTCTCCATCGGGATCACTCCTTTCTGGGCGGTAGTGAACAATATCAGCCTCAGTGGATTTTACCAGTACAATTGGGCTGATTTTCCTGATCGAAACCAGGCTTTCACCGCTCACATCGCCCGCATCAAGCTGGAGGCCACTTTGAGCACTGCCTTCACTGCTTCAGCCTTTATTCAATACAACAGCGCTGGGTCCTTAGCCATTGCCAACATCAGGCTGCGCTACAATCCCCGGGAAGGGACTGACCTTTATGTGGTCATCAACGACTGCCTTTACAGTGACCGTTACGGTGAAACCCCCAACCTCCCTCCTTACAGTGACAGGGCAGTGATGGTCAAATATTCAACCACATTCAATTTTTAAGCGTCAAGGCTGCACTGCACAATCTTGCTTCACACTGTCACGGTCTGCGGAAGCGAGAAGGGAGGGCGAAAACCGGGACCGAGCTGTAGGAGATCACCTTCTCAGTGGTGCTTCCCAGGAAAAAACGCTCTACTGCCCCGGGGCCGCAGGTGGAAATTACGATAAGATCACACTTGTGCGTTTCTGCATAATCCACGATACCGAGCTCCGCACTCAAGGAACGGACCACATCCTCAGTTATTTTGATGCCTTCATGCTCCCGTTTCTTCCTCATGGAAAGCCTCTTGTGGACCGTTTCTATCATCTCGTCCAGCACTCTGGGAGCAAACTGCTGGTCATGCAGCTCGAGCACATGCAGCAGCACCAGCTCCGAATCAAAGCTCTTGGCCAGCTTCCAGGCATAATCCCGTTCGATTTCCTCGTGCTCGGAAAAATCGGTAGGAACAAGAATCCGGTTGAACGCCAGTTTTTTGGCTTTCTTCTTGGTCAGGAGCATAGGCACTTTTGAGTTGCGCAGGACCTGATTCGCCACGCTTCCGATAAAGAGTTTTTCGAGGGCTGAAAGGCCTTTTTTCCCCATGACAATAAGATCGAAAGGCTCCCCCTCTGCAGTTTTAACGATCTCCTTGGCGGGATTCCCTTCCCTGATTATGGAACGGAATTTTGCCTTGTGGGTCTTTTTGGTCTTCTCCAGCCTCTCCAGAGCTTCCTGCTTGATGACATCGATGCGGCACACCAGCTCTCCCTTCACAGATTCGGTTGTATTATAGAGAGACGAAGGGAAGTCCGGTACCACATGCAGAGCCGTAAGTTCTGCTTTGAAGACTTTGGCCATCTGCTCGGCATGGCGCATAGCCTCCTGAGCTTCATCGGAAAAATCTGTGGGCCAAAGAATCTTTTTTATAAAGTCTTCCATTTTATACTCCTTAATTAGCCTGACCTATCCATAACAAAACCTTTAGCTAAGGTTATGGTTATTGTATCAGGAAAAACGGAAAAGGCAATATTCTTTGTTCATTCTTGACTATCTATAAAAATACAGTATTTTTATAGGAAAAACGGCTGTATAATATAGATAAGAAAAAAGGCAGTCATTTAAGCATAAAATAAAAGAGGGAAATAAAGAAATGAACAATAAAGTAAAGAGTAAAAACTCGGCCTTAGTTGAGGTATTAGGCCCGGTTGAAGATTTGGAAAGCTATGTCAAAGCTGACTGGTGGCGGCTCATTTTTAACGCAAACTATCTGCGAACAGACGGCGATGTGGTTGAGGATGCAAAAATCACAAAAGACGAGCTCGATTTGTTTGTCACTGCTCTTAATCTACCAAAAGATGCTCAGGTGCTCGACCTCTGCTGTGGACAGGGACGGCATTCCCTTGAACTGGCCATCCGCGGATACACCGGAATCACCGGACTCGACCGGTCCCATTATCTCATCAATCGAGCTAGAAAACTCAACAAGCAGGCCGGATTAAATGTCCAGTTCAGGGAAGGAGATGCCCGGAAACTAAGGTTTAAAAACGATAGTTTCGATGCGGTCATGATCGCTGGGAATAGTTTCGGTTATTTTGAATCAGCCACGGATGATATGAGGGTCCTGGAGGAAATCAAACGCATACTAAAACCTGAGGGCAAACTGTTGATTGATGTTACGGATGGGGAATACATGCAGGAGAACTTTGAGCCCAGAAGCTGGGAATGGATCGATAAGAATTATTTTGTGTGCCGGGAGAGGTCGCTTTCAAAAAGCAGAGACCGCCTGGTGTCCAGAGAAGTCATCACTCATGTCACCAAGGGAGTGATTGCTGATCAATTTTATGCTGAAAGACTTTATACCTTCAACGGCCTTCAGACTTTACTCACTGAGGTCGGATTTGCAGATATCTGTGAGCATTCAAAGATATCACCTGACTCACAACGCAATCAAGACTTAGGCATGATGGCAAAGAGAATTGTCCTGACCGCTGTCATTAAAAAAGAATGGCCATCCGTTGAAAAAACAGCCATTCAATCAGAAAATGTCATTGTTCTATTAGGAGACCCGAATAGAAATGATATCGTTAAACCCAGCGCAAAGTTTGACGATGATGATTACCATACGATCAATGAGTTAAAAAAAGCTCTTTCTCAGTTAAAACAGTACAATTTCATTTATTTGAGTGACCATGACAGCCTGGTTCAGGAGTTACAAAAAGCAAAGGACACATGCAGTTTTGTTCTGAACTTGTGTGATGAAGGTTATAACAACGAAGCTTCAAAGGAACTGCACATCAGCGCGCTTCTGGAAGTGCTGGACATTCCTTATTCAGGCGGAACGCCCCAATGCCTGGCTTACTGTTATGACAAATCGCTTGTTCGCGGTATTGCTCAGGAAATGGACATTCCTGTCCCAAAAGGATTCTTGATAAAACCTGAAGATGTGAGTTTCATCGAGTTCCCGCTCAACTTCCCTGTCATTGTGAAACCGAATTTCGGGGATTCCAGCTTTGGAATCCCTGCCCAGAATGTCTGCTATGATGTCCAGTCCCTTGAGCATGCCATTGTACAAGTCAGAGATAGATTTGGCTACAACAACCCGATCATAGTGGAAGAATTTTTAACGGGCAAGGACATCAGTGTGGGGATTATCGGAAACCCCACCATATCTTATTCTATTCTGCCTGTTATTGAAGAAGATTACTCAAGTCTGCCCTCGGAATTACCAAAAATCTGCGGTTATGAGGCCAAGTGGGATCCTGAATCCCCCTACTGGCAGCTCAAATCATTACCGGCAAACCTTCCGGAAGACGTAGAAAGATTTTTGACAGCCAGCTGCCTTAAACTGTATGAGCGCCTGGAATGCCGAGATTATGCCCGGTTTGACTGGAGGCTCGATGCAAACGGAACACCTCGGCTGCTCGAAGTCAATCCCAACCCGGGATGGTGTTGGGACGGCCACCTGGCAAAAATGGCCGGTCTTCAAGGCCTTTCATACAGCGATATGCTGAAAATGATCCTGGAAGCCGCGAAAAGCCGTATTGAACATCAAAGACCACGGAGATAAGCGCGTTCTTCACATTTTTGCACTCCATTCGTATCTTCAAACAGGTGACTCTCCGAGACACTATTCATTGCCAGAGTAAGTTCCTCTCTTATAGAATTCATATAAAACAACAATAAGAGACCTTGACTCAGTAAAAAATGCCCTGAGCAGCTGTGACTCTGTTTTTCATGTTGATACGAAAAAATTTGTAAAGCAATACCCGTAACTCATTCGTATCGAAGGGACTCAACCGGATCCTTCAGGCCTGCTTTAATGGACTGATAGCTGACCGTGACCAAAGCAACCGTCAGGGCAATAACTGAAGCCAGAATAAATTTAAAAATGTTGATGTTTATACGATAGGCAAAGTCCTGCAGCCACCGATTTATGATAAAGTAAGCCAGCGGCCATGCAATGATATTGGCCAGAACCACGATTTTCCCGTATTCCTTGGAAAGCATAAACACAATGTCTGCTGTAGTGGCACCGAGTACCTTTCGGATGCCGATCTCTTTTATGCGGCGGGAGACAGAGAGAGCGGCCAATCCAAACAAACCCAGGCAGGCAATCAGAATAGCGAATCCTGAAGCATAACCTACTATTTGGCTCCAGTGTTCGACCTCCTGGTACTGCCGGTTTACATCCTGATCCAGGAAGCTGAACAGAAAAGGATTCTGCGGCGCGACCTCATTCCAGGTCTCCTTGATCAACCCAACTGTTTTTTGTACGTTACCTGGTCTGATCCTGATATTAACGAAATTAAAAAGCCCTATAGCATAAGTGGTAGTGATGTCACTGATCCCTTGATCTAAAGTGGTGGGATCTAAAACCAAAACAGCAGGGCGGACTTCATTTCTCAGTGACTGGAAGTTAAAGTCTTTGACAACACCGATCACTCTATGTGTGGGAAAGCTCTCTCCTGGTAGGCTCCTCCCGACAGCCGAATCCCAGTTAAAGTAATCCACAAGCGCTTCATTGACAATAATAGCTTCACGGGGATCTGTACTGAAATCTCTGGAAAAATTTCGACCTCTTATAACCTCTATACCCATGGCCTCAATAAAATCGAAGTCGATTGTGAGCTGATAAAATTGCCTGAAATTCCCTTCCTGGTCCCTGAATCCCATTTCTGTCCAGTCTCTGGCAAAGGTGGAAGAAGAGCCGGACACGCCTAATACCTCTTTTCGGTTCTCCAATGCATTCCTCAAACGGTCGACGATCTGCCGGTTCTGGTCTCGAGCGGAAAAGTTTTGTATAACAATCACATTTTCTTTTCTAAATCCAGTATCTTTATTCAACAAAAAGCGGACTTGATCGCCCATCAAGAAGGTGCACACAATCAATCCTATAGAAAGAGCAAACTGACCCACGACCAGAGTGCGAATAAAAACACTGCGTCTTCTCTGCCCTCTTTTATTTTTCAACACTTCAACAGGCTGGTAACTTGAAAGTACAAAGGCCGGATAGCTTCCAGCCGCCAATCCCACTACAATCATCAACCCAACAAAGAAAAATATGGTTCCTATCCCGTATGAGAGGGAAAGTTCCTTGTTTGTTATGCTGTTGAAGGAAGGAAGGAAAAGATGCACCAGAAGGATACTTACAAGAAGAGCCGATAAACTCATCAGTAATGCTTCTCCTAAAAACTGCTTGATACTTTGAGATCTTAAGGCTCCCAGTATCTTTCTTACGCTGACCTCCTTTGCCCTTCCTGCAGAACGGCCTACAGCAAGAGTCATAAAATTGACACAGGCAATAATTAAGACCAACACAGCTATTCCCAGAAGAATCACAGAGTATACCGGGTCACTTGTGGATTCAAATCCGGAAGGAATTTCGGGATTCAGATGGATATCTTTTATGGGCTGCAAATGAAGAGTGACCATATCTACAGATCGTTCGGGATAATGATTCTTCACCACAGACTGAAGTTTTTCCTCTATCTCAGAAGCAGAGAGAGGGCGGTCCAGTAAAACATAGGTCTCGAAAAATACATTGAACCACTGATCCAGCGCTCGCGGACTCCGGTATTTATGTACATTTTCAAACGGAATGAGGGCTTCAAATCGGATGCTTGAATTTGATGGCACATCTTTGACAATGCCGCTGACCATAAAATCATGGAAGGAATCCCCAACTTTGAGGGATAAACGCTGGCCCATGGGTTCAGCCTGACCAAATATTTTCTCTGCCGTACTCTGTGTGAGAACCACTGAATTCAGGTTTTTTAAGACGTCCTGCTTGCTCCCCTTTAGCAGCGGAAACGTGAACATCTCAAAAAATTCAGGTTCGACCAGGTGAACTCTCTGGGAAAAAGTATTTTCCCCGTAACGGATGATATCAGTCCGCACATCAAGCCTAACCGCCTGTTCCACTTCCGGAAAAGTCTGCTCCAGGGCTTCAGCAAGTTGATAGGGAGCCTCCACATAAGAAAAAGGATCTCTTTGGGGAAGATCTTCTGTGATATAAACCCGGTAGAGCCGGTCGGCATTTTCATGGAATTTATCATAACTCCACTCATGTTTGACATAAAAATATATCAATATGCAGACAGAAATCCCGATAGACAATCCTATAATATTGATAAAGGAAAATATTTTTTGTTTCGTGATATTTCTTAGCGCAACTCTTAAGTAGCTTTTAAGCATTAAATCCTCCCGTCATTTTGTTAAACGGCAAATTGTTAAGAAAAGTTTAATTGGGAAAGCTATATGTATTAAGATCAAATCTTTATTAACAAAAAGTATACCAAAAGACAATCCAGGTCAAGAGAAGAAGGTTGTGACAAATTCGATACAAAAGAATTAATAAATAAGCGCACCATGGAACCTCCGCATGTTTTTTTGCGTATAGTTTATTAAAGGATAGGACTATGCATAAAACAAATAAAATACGGCTGCGTAAAGTAATTTCAGTGTGTTCCCTTCTGGCTCTGATTTTCCTTGGGAATTCCACGGTTCAAGCTCAAAGCCTGGATATTCCTTCGAAGAAATGGGGAATCAGCTTCGGAAACTCAAAGAATTTCACAGGACTGCGGTTCAACATTCAAGATGATGGTGTGCAAAAGATCAACGGAATCAATTTCACCCTCTGGAAACCTAAAAAGGACAATCCGGATTCCGTGATCAACGGGCTGTCCCTAGGTCTTATGCCCGGCGGAGGACATCTTCAGGGGATTCAATTGGGTATTGTCGGTGTTGGGGCTGAGGCCTCGATGAAAGGAATAAATATCGGGCTTTTAGGAGCCGGGGCCGGAGAAGATGTGATCGGAATCAACATTGGAGGACTCGGGGCCGGAGCGGGAAACGATTTGATCGGTATCAATATCGGCGGTCTAGGCGTAGGCGCTGGCCATGATATGATGGGTTTCAATTTTGGAGCCCTTGGTGTCGGAGCCGGACAGAGTGCCTATGGTCTGAATATCGGTGGCCTCGGTGTTGGTGCCGGAGCGAATATGTATGGCATCAATGTCGGAGGGCTAGGAGTCGGAGCGGGTGAAAAACTGGCAGGTATCAATATTGGCGGGCTTGGCTGCGGTTCAACAGAAGTGACGGGGATTTCATTTGGAGGCCTAGGAGTCGGAGGGAAATACCTCAAAGGAATCCATCTGAGTCTGGGAACCATCATGACGGATAAATCAGGTGGCGTCATGACGGGGCTGGCTGTTAGCTCATTTAACAATATACGGGGAGACCAGGTGGGGCTTTCCATCGGAATCGTGAACTACGCATGGAATGTAAAAGGATTACAGATAGGCCTGGTCAACATCGTCCGGAATAATCCTCGGGGCTTGAAGGTTCTGCCCCTCTTCAACACCAGCTTCTAACTGTGATGCTATCGCTTCAGCTCAATAACAGTATGTGAATCTTCCTTTCTGATCTCCGCATTGCGGATCTCCATATATATTGACTTTGAATCGAGAACAAACTCCTTTACATCGGGATTTTCAGTCATCTCGGTCATGGATTCGCCGTCTACGGTCATCCGGGCATCTTCAGGGATGGTGAAATATATCTTTGAAATAAAAAATAAATTTCCGGGAGCGATCTCGGTCAGTATGGGCTGCCAGTTCAACTTGAAGCGGAAGCGGTCTTTTTTCCCGAGAGTGAGGATTGATCTGTGGCACAAGAGCTGCCCTTCAACCAGGGATATGTTCATGGGATCAAATCTCATTAAACTCATGTCCAGGAAATTCTGATCCGGGAATTCAATTAAAAGATGACCCGGTTGGAGAATGGCTTCCTTCTGCTTCTTTCTTTCCTCAGCCTGCTGCTCCAGAAGAATCTTGAATTCTTCTTTAATCTCTTCATAATGATATTCATTGAGAATATCTTCCAGTTCGGCATTATAAAGGGGCTCAACTATCGATTGCAGAACTCTATGTAACGTAAAACCTGGCTGCAGTTTGTTTTTCCAGTCCGGGGAGTATCGATCCAGAAGCTCAGCCAGCGCTAGCCCCACACCGTAACCTCTCAACCTGAATCCTGTGGGTACATCAGTCTTGCTGTTTATCAATTTCAGAAGATCCTGCTTTGATTTTTCATCAAATCCCATGACCTCAAGACCTTTGTTGCCCGCATAAGTAGCTGTGCCTTCATGTATCTGGACATTAGATTCAAACTCAATGAATTTCTCATCCAGCATGGAATTCCTCTTATCGGATACCGCATAGTACTGCTGTATCCTCTTTTTTGTCTCGCTGTCCTCACCGGAAATAAAGGCTTCTTTGAGGACCATCTGTTCGATATAACTGAGTGTGTAGAATTCCACGTCATTGAGAGGAAAGAAGGGTTGAAGCAGCACATTTCCGTATCTTTTATTGAATATTTTCCGGCTGCTTTGAAAAGAGTGGAAAACCTCATGGAAAAGCAGATTATAAAAGCTTTCTTCGCTCATGTCTTTGCCAACCTTGAAAATGGATGTTCTGTGTCCGTTGTACTCAACGGAAGTGTTGCCAAAAAAAGCATCCGGCTTATTCGGAGAATGATAGAGAACATACCTGTTTATTTTTTTGTCAGTTTTTTGAAACGCATCTCCGGGAGACGGATGATTGATGAGATAAGCTTCGTTTTCATTATAGAGGCCAATGGGAAAGTCGTTCAGGTTGTATCCCGGCCAGACCTTATCGAACCCGGACTGCTCCAAAACAAGGGCCTTTTCGAGCAGTTCAAAGTTAGGAGTAAAATCCGATGTTGTCTGAGTGCACACATCTGCAAGGAAAACAAGAACAAAGAGTAATAACAAAATCTTATATGGCTTCATGCCACCTCCTAAATATACAGAATTTCATATTACAGCTTAAATTTAAGCTTGTTCCCCAACCTTAAACCTGGGATATTATATCCGGACAGCATTATCTTTGTCCAATATGAATTGTGCTAACAAATCAAAGGCTTTCTCCAGAGCTTCGGGCTCTATGTTGCCAACAACATCTCTGGAGGTATGATAACAGATATCTTTCCTTATCAATTTCGTTGAAATACCGATCAAGGATAATGTCTCTATTCCCTTTCTGGCAAATTGCCCGGCATCCGTCCCTCCGCCTCCGACAGGGATCTTCCTGGTCTTTATGGAATAACCCAGTTTTTCTGATAGCGATCGAGCCTCCGTCAAGAGGGAACCCGGCATCTTGACGGTCCCGTTTCTCTCTGTCTCCAGAAAGGCGAGATCTTTTTCCTTATATATGCTGTCTATACTCAAAACATATGTTTTTATGGCTTCGATTTCTCCTTTAAAATGGCTTAGAAAAGCCTGGGATCCCTTCTGCCCGATCTCCTCACCATCCGTGCTCAGTAAAATCAATCTTGTGTTTCTCAATGCTCCCTTTGTTTCCCGGATATATTTTGCGATCCCGGCGCACATGACACTTGAAACCAGATTGTCACCTGCCCCGGGAGTGCCTTCTCTTGCATAAAAGGATAATAACGGCAGAATAAAGAGAAACCCAAAACAAATGATAAAAATCGATACAATATAAAATCCATGAAAGGGGGCCCCCGCAAGAACATGAACAGAAGCCACCGCCGAAGCAACAGCGGCATAACAGAGAAACAGCACCGGAATGATGATACGAAAAGCATAAAGGCTCTGCCTTTTCTCTAAAAAATTACATACACGTGTGCTGTCATGATGCCCGCAGATGATAACCTGCTGTTTGACCTCACTCTGCGGTTTTTGAATGCCAATAACGTTGCATCCCGGAGCCTTCCTGAAAAACCTATCAAAAAAAGAACCCAGGAACACGAACTGATGGATGAAAAAGAATAATCCGAAAATATAGATCAAGGAGGCGCAATGAACACAGATACCCTGGAAAAAATAAAGAACCGAACCTGCGGAATAGATGATGACCAGTAGGGTCGGGATATAATAAAACGCACCGGGGTATTGATCGAACGGATTCAAATACACTTTTCCACAGACTTTTCCAAACTCTTTTTTCAGACATTTTGCAGCTTGGATGCAGGCCTCAGACCCTGGTAACCGGGGACCAACCTGATCGATAAGAGAACCTGTCACATTCAATATCTCAGCAACGCCTTTTCTTATGCGGGAACTTTTGTCCATATATCTCAGTTTCCTCTTTTTTTTGAGAGCGCCTGGATGAAAGGGGCTGTCAGGATTCATAACAGACTGGTCAGTGAAAGTCAATGAATGTCCCGGTCTCCGAACCGCGCTCTTTCTTCAATAGGACTTGATCCAGACTTCGTAAAAGCTCTGCGTGTGATGACAGGCAGGACACTTTTTCTAATTCTAGCAAATTTCATCCTTTGACGTACAGGCTTTCCTGAATATACAGAATAAATTTCAATATCACTCGGATAATTAAGATTATTTGACAACTTTTTTTATTTTTTCAGCGTATATAATATGAATAGTTTGATTAAAACCATTCTAATTAAATTATCAAATGAGGAGAAAAATGACATATCTATCTAGGATCGAGGAAATATTACTTCTGGCCATCTGGAAGTTAAAAGAAAACGCCTATGGAATAGCCATCCGCCGTCAGGTGGAAAAAGATACCGGAATATCCTGGTTGTCCGAGGCCATTTACGCTCCCTTGAGCCGCCTTAAGGACAAAGGCTATGTCAGATCCATAAAAGCTCAAAAATCCACAAAAAAAGGCGGGCGCCCCAGGATATACTATCAGCTCTCTCCCTCAGGTCTTAGTAAATTAGCCTCTCTTCAAAACGTCAACAAGTCGCTCTGGGAAGGAGTCCCGGATTTAAAAAAAGCAGCTGAAAATGGATAGGCTTCCATCCGTATTATCCAAACTCACGCACATCTGCCTGTGCCTATTAACCGATGAACACATGCGTGAGACCATACTGGAAGATATGGAGGAGCGATATATCTGGGATAGGAAGAATAAAGGTCCTTTTCGTGCCGGATTATCCTGGCTTTCGGCACTCCTCGTTATTCTGGCAACATTTATTTTAAAGTCTATTCTATGGAGATGCGTCATGTTTAAAAATTATCTAAGAACAGCTCTCAGAAACATCAAAAGACAACCGGGTTTTTCCTTTATTAACATTTCCGGATTTGCTATCGGGCTGGCATGCGTGATCATGATCCTTCTCTGGGTTCAGAATGAGTGGAGCTATGACCGCTTTCATGCCCATTCAGATAATATCTACAGATTATGTAATCCCGAACATCCCTATCATGCACCCCAGGCAGCGGGAATACTGAAAGAAAACATTCCGGAAATAAAAGATTTCGCCAGAATAAGACCAGGTTCTGAGTGTATCGTTGAATATAAGGAAAAAAAGTTCATAGAAAAGAACATCGCCCACGCTGACGCAGCTTTTTTTAAAATATTTTCTTTTAAATTCAAACTGGGCGATCCGGAATCAACCCTTAAAGAACCCTTCAGCCTCGTTATCTCTGATAAAATCGCCCATAAGTACTTTGGCAACAAAGATCCCTTAGGAAAGCAGTTGACCATAAATAACTCCGGACACTATACGGTCACAGGCGTGATGGAAGACATGCCGCAAAATTCCCATTTCCGTTTCGATGCCATTGCCACTCTTTCCAACGCAGACGAGGTATTCGGGAAAGACTGGATGAACAACTGGGGATGGGAGAATTTTCTTATCTATTTTGAAATGCAGGAAAATTTTTTTCCGGGAGAGGTCGCTGAAAAATGCAATCAGCTCATTTTAGAACACCGCCCTTCAGAGGCAGGCGATCCCCCGCCTGATTATTCACTGCAGAATTTAAAAGACATTCACCTTTTCTCTTCCCGCTTTGAAAATGATATACAGCCGCAAAACAGCATAACCTATGTGCTGATCTTCTCCGCTATCGGACTTCTTATACTGCTCATTGCCTGCTTTAACTATGTAAACCTTCTAACCGCCAGCGCTGCATCAAGGGCAAAGGAGATAGGAATCAGAAAAGTAGTGGGCGCTGAACGCAGCAACCTTGTTTTTCAATTTATCGGGGAGTCTTATGTGATACTCTCTGCAGCCCTAGTGATCTCCCTTGTTCTTGTCAAAGTCATGCTTCCGATCTTCAATTCTCTCTCAAACAAAAGCCTGGAATTATCGGCACTCTTTCGCATGAGCACTCTTTTACCCATACTGGGTATCATGATCATCACAGCCATCCTTTCTGGGTCCTATCCCGCCTTTATTCTTTCCGGGATCCAGCCAAGAAAAGCCATGACAGCATCCGGACATATCAGAAACTCCGGATTCAATGCGAGAAAGATATGCGTCGGAATCCAATTCACCATTGTGATCATTCTCTTTTGCTCCGGGTTTCTTATGTTCCGGCAGATCCATTTTCTTCAACGTAAAGAAATGGGATTCGATAAAAACTATACTCTCGTATCAGAAGTAAACAGTTTTGAGTCCGAAGAGAACTACAGCAGCCTGAAACAAGAGATGCTTAAAGAGAGTGTTGTGAAGAGTGTGACTGCTGCCTCAAGGGTCCCGTCCGATCCCCTCAATAACTGGGGAGGGATACTGGTCGAAGGCCAGTCACAAAAGATCACCCTGCCTTTTGTTCACGTTCATCATGACTATTTTGAAACACTGGGTATAACCGCTTCTCAGGGAAGACTCTTTTCAAAAGACATTGAGACAGATCTTCAGGATGCTGTCATTTTGAACACATCGGCCGTAAAAGCACTGGGAATCCAGGATGATCCGATAGGACAAACAGTAGAAATCACCTGGCCTTCCTCAAACAGGAAAGTCATTGGCGTCATTGATGATTTCCACTTTGAATCGCTGTATGAAACCATGAAGCCGACCGTATTTGTCCCTGATTTCAGATGGTGCCGGAAGCTCCTGGTGAATCTTTATCCGTCAAATGTCCAGCACACCATGGACAGACTTTACGGCGTCTGCAGCCGCTTATATGAGGACCAGATCTTTGAGTTTCACTTTCTGGACGAGAAACTTGATTCCCTTTACCGGTCGGACAGAAATACGTTCCGCTTATTGGGATACTTTACCGGGCTGGCTGTTCTTATTGCCTGTATGGGATTGTTCGGCATGGCAACTTTGATGATGCGCTCCCGCACCAAGGAAATAGGTATCAGGAAGGTGCTCGGAGCACATATAACAGGAATAATCATTCTTTTTTCAAAAGATTTTTCCAGATGGATACTGCTTGCCAATCTCATTGCCTGGCCTATTGCTTATTATGCCATGTACAGGTGGCTTCAGAATTTTGCCTACCGGATCGATATAACCATCTGGCCCTTTCTTCTGGCCGGATTGGTTTCGCTGGTTATCGCGCTGCTGACCGTGAGCTGGCAGGCTGTCAAAGTCGCTACAACTAATCCAGCCGAGAGCCTAAGATACGAATAGTTGATTGTGCCGAGACAAAAAAAGATTATCCTTGCATGAGGGGCAGCTCCTCTATCAATACGGAAAGCACAGCTCTGATATAGAGTCTATGGATTATCTGGAGTTTATAGCCCGGGTGACCTCACATATTCCGGATAAAGGACAGGTTATGGTCCGCTATTACGGCCTCTATGCCAATGCCCACAATCGATCCTCTCATCTGTCCCAAATGCGGGGGAATTATGCGCATTGTTTCATTTGTTGAAGATCACAAAGTCATAGACAAGATCATCAAACACCTTAATCTGACCTTTAAGGCTGCCCGGCCCCCGCCTCCTCAGGCTCAGCTCTCTATGGCGGCTGAGGAACTATCAGAATATATATGATATCCTAATCCCCTAATTAAGGGGCCAAGGGTAATCTCTATTCTTTGCGTGGCACTATTACACTGATTTTCTGATATTCTCTTCTTTTTGTGGGTTTCTTGTTGACTTGTCCGTTATTTTACATTTATGATAAGTGATGAAGCCGCTTAGAGGATGGGAATTTGATGAAATGGAGGGAAAATCAGCAGCAACCAAAAAACCAAATTCTTATCCTTCTAAGTACCCCTTTTATTCAGTTTTCATAATAATGAAAGGATAAAATTATATAGTGAGAGAAAATATAAGAAAAAGAGCACAAATCTTTTCAATCACATTTCTTGCAGTGATATGTCTCGTCAGTTCATGCAAGAAATCTAAATGGCAAGGTTCAATTGAAGTAATAGGTGGTGTTTCCGTTATCAAGAACCCGCTGCTTCCTAAGAATGAAGATAAAAGCTTTTTTCAATTAGAAGAATCCTTTATCATCGATTTCGAAAGAGACGACCTGGCAAATGTAGGAATAACTGAAATATTGGGTTTTGATGTTGATTCTCAAGGAAATATATATATCTTAGTCATTCAAACTTCTGAGTATTGGATCCATAAGTTTAGCCACAATGGAACGCATATAAGCACATTCGGCCGTCAAGGTCAAGGCCCTGGTGAGATAAAAAGTCCGTACATGATTCGAATAAACAAAAAGAACGAGATACTTGTTTCTGAAAGAACAAGATCTCGACTGATCATCTATAATCCCAATGGAGATCTCATAAAAGAGATCCCCCTCTCACCAAATTATCAAATGGCCACCCTTCTTGAAAATGGCTTAATTCTTGCCATAGAAGCCAACTTTAATCCTGATGAAGGAGTCACACAAATGCCTATTGTGCTGTGCAACTCTGAACTCAAGACATTAACCACACTTCATCCGGGATATAAAATTCCTAATTGGGTGAGAGCCAAAAAGATCAATGGCTTAAGGACAAACATAAATTGGTTTCCCTGGAGCCTTTCGGATAAAGACATCTATATTGCTAATGATGATAAAGGTTATGAACTCCTCGTCTATGATTTCACGGGGACCCTAATTAAAAAAATCCAGAAGGAATACGCCCCTGTTCAGGTTCCGGAATCTGTAAAAAAAGATGTCCTGGATGACATTCTCCGGCCCGAGCTTGAGCAATTCAATATTAAGGATAAGATATATTTTCCAAAGTATATGTATCCTTTCCAGTATTTTGTAACGGATGATATGGGTACACTCTATGTGATGACAAATGAAAAAGGAGAAAAGCCCGGGGAGTATCTTTATGATATCTTTGATCCGGATGGTATTTTTATAGAAAGAATGAGATTAGATAACTCCGGAAATGAAGAAACAGCAAAATGGGGCGGCCCCTATCAAGTGAGAGTTAGAAACGATCATATATACTCATTAAGAAAAAAGGAAAGCGGATATCAGGAATTGATTATCTATAAGCTTGTTTGGAGGTAACTTCGTCATCCCAATCCATAAGAGAAGTATTATATCTTCAGAAATGCATAAGTATTTACTACTACTGGATTTTACTCATGCTAAATTAAACGATTTATTAGCCTTGAATGATCTTCCCCCGAAAAAACGGACACGCTAAAAAGCTTGAGATGTATCCAGATAATACTCCAAAGGGCTTTTTTGATTCAAGGCGGAATGTCTTCTCTGCCTGTTATAAAAAATTTCAATATACTCAAAAACAGCTCTACGGGCTTGATCCTTGCTGTGATTACGGCCTCTATGCTAATGCCCACAGAGGAAAGATGAGAAAAGCAAGCGCCGATCCTTTGTGTCCCCTTATTATTGAAGATGAAGACCCCTTTATACCCTCTAGATTTCCTAAGGCATGTCAATTAGTTTTGAGTTAGAATAAACCATCCAAAAT
>CAZUXT010000011.1:0-75812 GCA_964624145.1 uncultured Eubacteriales bacterium
GAGCCGAGGAATAAGCTGATTTTACTCGCTGGGAAAAATCAGCGGGCTGAAGAACTTGCCAGCCTGATGAAGGTTAAAAGCATCAGGCCACACCTGAATTTTGCTTCATGATATTATTTCTTGACTTTTTTGTGCGATAGAAAATAGAATTGAGCCATCGTTTGAAGGAGGATAATATGGTTGATACACTGGCTCAATTGTTTTTAAATACCATTAAATCATTTCCCAAAGATGATTTAATGCTTTATAAGAAAGTCGGGGAATATAAGCCCATATCAACGAAGGAATTCGGAGACAAAGTCATTCATCTTTCCCTGGGTCTCAAAGAACTGGGTTTGAGTAAAGGAGACAAACTGGCGCTTCTTGCCGAAAACAGCCCGGAATGGGTTATGACGGATCTCGCTACTTTGTGTCTCGGACGGATAACCGTTCCGATATACACTTCTCTTGTCCCGGAGCAGATCAAGTACATAGTCAATGATTCAGATGCAAAAGTTGTTGTTTGTTCGGATCTCTCTCTTTGGGAAAAAGTGAAAGCTGTTAAAGAAAAGATGCAAAACGTCGAGTATTTTTTAATAATGGGTGATGAAGCTCCAGAGGGAACCATGCTTCTATCTGAGGTCATTGAGAAAGGAAAGAAATTAAATGAAAAAGATCCCTCACTTTTTGAAAAATCAGCGTTTGAGATCAAGCCTGAGGATACGGCTTCCATTATTTATACTTCCGGCACAACAGGGACACCCAAGGGAGTGATTCTCTCCCATTCTAATTTCATAAGCAACAGCAAGGCCACATCAGATATCATTAAGTTCACCTCTAAAGACTATGTTCTTTCTTTCCTTCCCTTATCCCATGTTCTGGAGCGCATGGTCACTTTCACTTATTTATACAAAGGTTGTTCTATTGCCTACGCAGAGAGCGTTGAAACAGTGGCTGAAAATCTTTTGGAGGTAAGACCGCATATAATGGTCAGTGTTCCCAGGGTCTTTGAGAAGATTTATGCAAAGGTCATGGATACGGTCCTTGAAGGCTCGGCGTTAAAGAAAAAAATATTTTTCTGGGGCGTTAAGACAGGAAAAGCGCATGCTCAGAAGGAATTAAATAAGGAAAAAATTTCAAAGTGGCTGAAATTTAAAAGAAATATAGCTGATAAACTTGTCTTTTCTAAGATTGTCAGCAAGACAGGCGGAAGAGTCAGGTTTTTTGTTTCCGGAGGTGCTCCTCTTTCAAAGGATATCGCTGAATTTTTCTACGGCATGGGGCTTGTTGTCCTTGAGGGATATGGATTAACCGAGACCTCTCCTGTCATTGCAGTGAATACTTTTGAGGAGATAAGGTTCGGTTCAGTTGGAAAACCTATTCCCGGAGTCGAAGTGAAGATAGCTGATGATGGTGAGATCTTAACCAGAGGTCCCCATGTGATGAAGGAGTATTATAAGAAAGAGGAAGAGACCCGTGATACTATTAAGGAGGGTTGGCTTCATACCGGAGATATTGGGCATCTGGATGAAGACAATTTTCTCTACATTACCGACAGGAAAAAAGATATCATTGTTACGGCCGGAGGGAAAAATATAGCTCCACAGATGATAGAGAATCAATTAAAAACAAATCCCTTTATATCAAATATTGTGGTTTTAGGAGACAGAAAAAAGTTTGTTTCCGCTCTCATAGTCCCTGAATTTGAAAAGCTTACGGAGTACGCAAAAGCCAGTAACATTGAGTACACATCCGTTCAAGACCTGATTAAAAATGAAAAGATCCTTAATTTCATGATGTCGGAAATAGAAAGGTATTCAACGAATTTCGCTTCTTATGAAAGAATCAAGAAAATAGTCCTGCTTGACAGAGATTTTGAAATAGAAAAAGGGGAGCTGACTCCTTCGTTAAAAGTGAAAAGAAATATTGTTGAAGAAAAATACAATGACCTCATAGACAAACTGTATCAGGATTGATCTTTCCAGTAGAGTATTCTACCGCAGTTTTCACACAATATGATTTTTTTTGCTTCTTTTAATTCATTGAGAACCTGGGGGCGGATGCGTATTTGACATATAGAACAGAAATCATCTGTAACAGGTGAAAGAGCTATGCCGCTGTTGCCCTTGTATGTATTTTGATAGAGATTTAACAGATCATCCGGTATCTCTGGTTCTACCTCAGCTTTTTCTTTGATGAGATTCTGCTGTTCTTCTTCCATTTCATTGCTTTTCTTTATGAGTTCTTCTTTTTCCTTTGAGAACATCTGTTCGTCTTTGTTCGCTTTTAATTCCGCTGTTTTGATTTCTGATTCAATATCGTCTGAAGCCAGCATCTCACTTATGATTTCCTCTTCCAGATTTTCTACCTTATTTTTGGCGTTTTCGATCTCTTTGAGAAGAGAACTGTATTCTTTATTGGTCTTGACATCATTAAGCTGACGTTGAAACTTGGCCATGTTTGCTTTTACGTCCTCTACCTCAGAGTCGAGTTCTCTCCGCTTTTTTTGGTTCTGGGAGAGCTTTTCCTTATGGCTTTGAACAGCCAAAAAGCTCTCTTCGATCTTTCTGTCGATATCGTTTATTTGGGAGGGTGTTTTTTCAAGGAAAAGAGTGATGTCCTTTATTTTTGCATCGATGTCCTGAAGTTTGATCAAGTATTTAAAGTTGTTATCCACATCTTTTCCTCTTGAGGAAATGGGCCTACCAGGATTCGAACCTGGGACCGACCGGTTATGAGCCGGTGGCTCTGGCCGCTGAGCTATAGGCCCTCCGCTTATTTATAGCAAATCTCTTAAATCAAGTCAATGAAACTGGTCAATAAGAGGGAGGCTATTCCTGTTTTTCTTCGATGAAAGACTGCAGTTTCTTACTTCGTGTGGGGTGTTTAAGTTTTCTCAGGGCTTTTGCTTCTATTTGCCTGATCCTTTCACGAGTGACTTTAAACTGCTGGCCCACTTCTTCAAGAGTGTGTTCGTTCCCATCGCCCAGGCCAAATCTCATCTTTAATACTTTGGCCTCTCTTTGGGTGAGGGATTTGAGAGCTTCATCTATTTGTTCTCTTAAATTGATACTGATGACCTTATCAGGAGGGGACTGCATTATTTTATCTTCAATGAAATCGCCGAGATGGCTATCTTCTTCTTCTCCGATAGGTGTTTCCAGAGAAATGGGCTCCTGAGCTATTTTTATGATTTTCCTGACCTTATTGATAGGCATATCCATTCTTTCCGCGATTTCTTGAGAAGAAGGCTCTCTTCCTATTTCCTGGACAAGGTCTCTGGATATTCTTATAAGCTTGTTTATGGTTTCAATCATGTGAACGGGGATTCTTATGGTTCTGGCCTGGTCAGCAATGGCTCTGGTAATGGCTTGGCGTATCCACCATGTGGCATATGTGGAGAATTTGTATCCGCGCCTGTATTCGAATTTATCCACTGCTTTCATCAAACCCATGTTCCCTTCCTGTATCAGGTCCAAAAACTGAAGCCCCCGGTTGCTGTATTTCTTTGCAATGGATACGACGAGTCTTAGATTGGCGGCGACCAGTTCTTTTTTTGCTTGATCGCTTATCTTTTCTCCGGTAGTGATAGAACGAAGTGTTTTTCTCAATCCTTGAGAGTCAAATCCGACTTCTCTGTGTATTTTTTTTATCTGGTTATCGACTTCTTTGATTTTTTCGTCAATTTCCTTTCTTTTTCTATTACTTCTCGTTCTTTTATAGGAAACCTTTAATTCTTCCTTATATTCTTCCAGGCTGTTTATTCTCTCCAGCTTCTCTCGAAGCACGTTAATGAGTGTTTCTTCAAATTCAGGCTTGATGAACTCATTGATGATACTGCCTATTTCAACGATGATGCGGCCTCTGGAAAAATTGTATTTTTTGGCTTTTGGTATCTTACTTAATTTTTTATCCAGGAGTCTTATTCGTTTGATATTTTCCCTTATAGCTCTTTTCTGCTCTTCGATTTTTTTTGCATCCAGATATTCTTCCCTGTAATCAAACATGCGCTGGGCAAACTCAGTGTCTTTTTGAAGATGTTCTTCCAGTTCATATATTTTGGTCAGCACGAGCCGGGTCCTTGAAAGGGCTTTGAATACTATCTTTTCTCCTCTTTCTATTTGTTTGGCTATAGTGACTTCCCCCTCTCTCGTCAGAAGAGAGATGTTTCCCATTTCTCTCAAGTAAAGTTTAACCGGATCGGTCGTTCTTTCGAGGTCTTCTAAGGAGAGGATTTCGCTTTTTTTCCTTTTAGGGGCTTTTTTTCTGCGTTTTTCGAGAATTTTAACACCGAATTCATCCAGAGAATTGACAAATTCGTTGAATTTTTTATTTGTTCTTGATTTATCCTGGAAAACATCATCGATTTCTTTAAAAAGAAGATACCCTTTTTCCCTTCCTTTTGAGATCAAGCTTGTAATTTCATCCTTATGTTCCTTTTTGATATCAGTCAATTTATTCTCCTGTCACGGGATACTGTCATGTTTTTTCATTATTAAGCGAGAGGGCGCATATTCTTTTTTGTAAATTATTTATCTCCTTCACAATGATATCTTTTTTTTCACTTTCTCCCATATTTTTGAGTCTGTATTGGAGTTCTTTGACGCGTATTGAAAGAACGAACTGTCTTAAAGTCGCAAGGCAGTCTTCAGCTTCCGCAAGGCTTGGGGGATGGGCCTCCTCCATCAGGATTTCGGTGAGCGCACTGAAAAGAGAGGGATCGAGCTTTTCTTTGAGCTCAATGATTTTAGAGCTGGTAGGGGATTTTCCTTTTTTAAAAAATTTCGAGAATATCTGGAATATGGGTTCGCTTTTCAGGCCTTTATAATCTTCTTCCTCAATATTTTCAAAGAGTCGGATGGCGATATCTCCGTTATTGAATAGGATCTGGAGGAGTCTTTTTTCAGCGTTAAGAGTCTTGGTTATTTGATTCTTGCCAGTGTCCGCATATTTTTTCTGTATAATTTTCCTCATCTCCTGTTCGTCTATAAATAGATATTCGCTTGTTTTTTTTATATATTCGCTCAGAGCAATGGAATCAGGTATGGTTTTAAGGCTTTCCCATATATGCCGGGCGGCCTGTGCCTTGTTCTCAGGATCATCAAGTCTTTTGTCTTTTGTGTATTCCCGGATAAGGAATCGGAGGCCGGAAGGGCTTTCCGTAGTAAGGGATTTGAATTTTTCAGGACCGTTCTTTGTTATGTAGTTATCCGGATCCTGGCCTTTGGGAAAACAGATGACCTGCGTTCTTATCCCCTGTGCAAAACAGAGGGAAACAGCCCTGCATGCCGCTTTTTTCCCGGCATCGTCAGGGTCATAAGCTATGGCTATGTTTCGTGTAAACCGGGATGCCAGGGCAGCCTGGTTTTCGGTCAGACTCGTTCCCAGAGAGGCGGCATCGTTCGTGATCCCTCTTTGATACAAAGAGAGAAAATCCGTATAACCTTCAACAAGGATCATCTGTTTGCTCTCTCTTACGGATTCCTTGGAAAAATTCAAACCATAGAGGATCTGTCCCTTTGTGTATATAGGTGAATCAGGGGAGTTGAGGTATTTTGACTTATCATTGAAAAGTGTCCGCCCGCCGAAGGCCACAGCTTTTCCTGAAACATCCAGTATGGGGAACATGATTCTTCCTCTGAATCTGTCATAGAAACCCTGTCCGTCTTTTCGGCGCATCACTAATCCTGTTTTTTCCACGAGTTTGATATCCGTGTTTTTTTGTTTAAAGTATTTCACTAAAGAATCCCATGAGTTTTGAGCGTAACCGATTTTAAATGTATCGATGGTATCTGTGGAGATATCTCTTTTTTTTAAGTATTCGAGAGCGTTTTTCCCTTCCCGGGTATTGAACAAGTTCTTTTTATAAAAGGCCAGGGCATCGCTTGTGATCTTTAAGAGCTTTTCTTTTATGCTTTGAGCTTTAGGCGATAGTCTTTTTTGGGGAAGTTCTATATTGTATTTTTCGGCCAAATAGCGGACAGCTTCCGGGAAACTGAGGCTTTCTTTTTCCATAATAAGAGTAAAGATGTCTCCGCCGGCACCGCAGCCAAAGCAGTGGAAAAGCTGTTTGTCTTCATCGACCATGAAGGACGGAGTTTTTTCCGAATGAAACGGACAGAGACCTATAAACCGGCTTCCTCTCTTTTTTAAGCTCGTATACTGAGAAGCTATTTCAACTATACTTGCTCTTTGTCTTATTTGTTCAACCGCGTCCATTTATATACCGATTTATTACCTTCTCAATTGTCTAACCTGAATCATTCATAAAAAAATGGCGATGAGCATTTTGTGAATAATCCAGGTCTAATAAAATATAGGTTTGGTTGTCTGTAATGTCAAGGTTCATAAGATAGATTATCAGATGATATTATTATATTATGCGATCTCACAGAATTCTTTGTTTTCCGTAAGGAAACGGACGGCTTTTAAATGGAGGCTGTGGCCGGCTCTTTCTGCTTTGAAATGACCGGATAATCTGCCATCCAAAAGAGAGAGGTCACCAATAAAGTCGAGTATTTTGTGTCTCACGAATTCGTCATGAAATCTTAAAGGTCCGTTTACGATCTTTTCGCCGTCAAGGACTATGGTATTGTCAAAAGAGCTTCCTAAAGCCAGTTTCTTTTTTCTCAGCATCGCCGCATCTTTGAGGAATCCAAAAGTTCTGGCCGGAGCGATCTCTTCTCGAAAGGTATCCCGGTTTATTTTCAAGCTCAATTCCTGCCTTCCTATGAAGGGGTGGTCATATTTTATGATATAGGTTATTTTAAAATCATTACCGGGCGTGCCGCATACAGATGCCTTTTCTTCTTTGATCTGGAACGGTTTTATTATGGATATTGACCTTTTTTTCATATTAAGAGTTTCGGCACCTGCTTTTTCTACGGCATCACAAAAGGCCACAGCGCTTCCGTCAAAAATCGGCATTTCCTCTTCATCTAATTTTATAAGGACGCTGTTGATTCCGTATACAAACAGGACGGCCATGAGATGTTCGATGGTTCTTATTTTCATATCTCCGCTTATGAGCGATGAACTGTGCATGGATTGTATTTTCCCTATATCAAGCTCCACGGAAGCATCCCCTCTGTCTTTTCTTTGAAAGAGGATTTTCCCTGATTCTGAGGGGCAGATCCAGAGGTTGACATTCTTACCTGAATGCACTCCCGTACCGCTCAAATGGACCTGTTTGCGGATTGTTTTCTTGAACATAATTCAGGTTAATCATTCTAATACACACCGGATTTAAAATCCATAAGGAATATTCATATAAATTCATCCTGTTTTATGCTAAAATCAAAAAAAATGAAGTCATATTTGAAACAAATATTGGAAAAGGTGGGAAAAGGAAGCCTCACCACAGAGGAAGCTCTGGATAAACTCAAGGATTATCCGTATCAGGACCTCACTTTTGCTAAGGTCGACCATCACAGGGAGCTGAGAAAAGGGGCACCGGAAGTGGTTTTGGGGATAGGAAAAAGTGTAAGCCAGATAAAGGATATCTCAAAACAGATCATAAACAAAGGAAGCAGCCTCCTGGTGACCAAGGTCGATCAGGAGACATATGAGAATGTAAAAAAGGAAATCCCGGAATTGATGTATCATCCTTCCGCACGCCTTATGTACCTCAAAGCTAAGGACGCTGTCCCGGGTAAAGGGAAGATCGCCGTTGTCACGGCCGGCACATCAGACATTTCCGTTGCAGAGGAAGCGGCTATCACCTGTGAAGTCCTGGGGAATGAAATATACAGGATTTATGATGTCGGTGTCGCAGGGATTCACCGGCTGTTCGGGGAATACCATAAAATAAAGGATGCCCGGGTCATCATCGTGGTCGCGGGAATGGAAGGGGCTTTGCCCAGTGTGATAGCAGGCTTGACGTGCAGACCCATTATTGCTGTTCCCACAAGCATCGGATACGGAGCCAACCTGAAAGGAATAGCAGCGCTTCTTGCGATGCTGAATTCTTGTCCGGGAGGGGTTGCTGTGGTCAACATAGATAACGGCTTTGGAGCCGCGTACACAGCAAGCTTGATAAACCATCTGCCTTAATCCCGGTCCACTTGTAAAATATGAGTTCATGAGATAAAATGTTTAAAATCAAAGTTTAACTTCATAATGGAGTCAAAAATTGAATACAGAGAAAAAACAAACTTCCAAGAATGATTACCAGAAGGCTTTGTCTTCTTTCGGCAAAGCGATGAAATACTTTCATAAGGATGATTTTGACAAAGCCAAAGAGTCCCTCAAAGATTTTGTCAAGAGTCACAGCGAAGAAAAGGAACTTTTGGACAGGGCCAAACTGTACCTGGAGATTATCAAGCAAAGAGGCACAAAGGACTCGATACCTCTTAAATCTTTTGAAGATTATTATCAATATGGAATCTTTCGTTTGAATCAGGGGCGGTATGAAGAAGCCGTAGATCTTTTTCAAAAAGCCAATAAAAAAGAATCCAATCAGGGAAAGGTTTATTATGCCATGGCCAATGCCTTTTGTCTTATGGGTGAAAGGGACAAATGCCTGGCAAACTTGAGGAAAGCTGTCAAACTGGATAAATTCTATGCCATATTGGCCCAAAATGAAGCTGATTTCAGCGAATTTATGGAAGACGAAGAATTTAGCAGTATATTTATTGAATAAAGATCATGGATTCCCTGTGTGTATTGGTCCTTGCAGCAGGCAAAGGGACCAGGTTTAAATCCCATCGTGTCAAAGTGCTCCATAAGTTGATGGGGAAGCCCATGCTGAGCTGGATTTTAGAGTCTGTTTCCGGATTGGATCCGGAGAAGATCTATGTGGTGGTCGGCTGTCAAAAAGAAGAGGTAAAAAGCGAGGTCAATCGGGAAGATGTGGCGTTTGTCTATCAAGCCGAGCAGTTGGGAACAGCGCACGCTGTTCTCGCAGCCCGAGACGCCATAGAAACCGATTTGACTAAAGATATCCTCATCATCAACGGCGACCTTCCGCTCCTAAGGACCGGGACTTTAAAGCCTCTGGTGGAAAAACACAAAAGAGAAAAAAATGATTTGACATTTATGTCCGCGGAAATGGAAGACCCTACCGGATTCGGAAGGCTCATTTTCGATAAAGAAGGCAGGATCAGAATCGTGGAAGAGAGGGAAGCCACCGCGGAGCAGAAGAAAATAAAAGAAGCCAATGTGGGGATTTATGTCTTCAATGCAGAGGCTTTGCTCGAGACACTGCCGGAAATTTCAAATGACAATAAAAAGAGTGAGTATTACCTGACAGATGCCATAGAGATCCTCTCAACAAAAGGAAGCAGGATCGGAGTCTTCAGAACCGAAAGCCTGGAAGAAATAGTAGGGGTCAATGACCGATTTGAATTGGCCTCTGCCGCAAGGAAACTCCGCTTGAGGAAGATAAAGATGCTGGCTGAGGAAGGCATTACTTTTTATGACCCGGAATCCACATGGATAGAGGCAGATGTGAAGATCGGCAGGGATTCCGTGATTTATCCGTCCGTTGTGATCGAAGGGAAAACAGTCATCGGAAAAGAATGCGTTCTTTCCCCTTCGGTTCATATCATTGACTCACATATAGGTGACGGAGTGAAAATATTGACTTCGACAGTGATCCAGGAAAGCACCATAGAAGACCATGTCAAGGTAGGGCCCTTTGCGCACTTGAGGCCTGAGACAGTGCTTAAAAAAGGTTCGAAAGTGGGAAATTTCGTGGAGATGAAAAAAACCGTGTTCGGGGAACATTCCAAAGCAGGTCATCTCTCTTATTTAGGGGATTCCATTGTGGGAAAAGAGGTCAATATCGGTGCGGGGACCATTACGTGTAATTACGACGGAAAGAAAAAACACAGGACCGTGATAGAGGACGGGGCCTTTATCGGATCCGGGGTGGAATTGGTAGCTCCGGTTAAAATCGGGAAAAACGCTTATATAGGAGCCGGCTCGACCATAACCAAAGATGTGGCCCCTTATTCATTGGCTGTTTCAAGGAGCCCTCAAAAACAGAGAAAAGATTGGGCCAGAAAGAGAAGAAAAGACTAGTGTGCGGGATCATCGGATATATAGGGGATAAAGACACGGTTTCCGTGCTTTTGGACGGGCTTAAGAAGCTGGAATACAGAGGTTATGATTCTGCAGGGATAGCCATTGTCAAAGGAGACCGTATCATAAGAAAAAGGGTAAAGGGGAAAATTACCTTTTTAGAAAAAGAACTCAAAGCATCTCCTATCAAAGGAGAGTACGGAATCGGCCATACCCGCTGGGCGACCCATGGGAGGCCGTCCGAGGAAAACGCACACCCTCATCAGGACTGCCGTGGCAATATCGTGGTGGTTCACAATGGGATAATTGAAAATTATGTCAGCCTGAAGGAAAAGCTTACCGGGCAGGGCCATACATTCAAGACCGAGACAGATACGGAGATCATTCCCCATTTGATCGAGCAGCATTTTAAAGGGAATCTGGAAGAAGCGGTAAGGCAGGCTGTGCGGGAGATGGAAGGCGCTTTTGCAGTGGCTGTGGTGTCAGCCAGGGACAGGGGAAAGATCATTGTGGCGAGAAAAGGCCCTCCGGCTGTCATTGGAATCGGAAAGGATGAATATTTCATATCTTCGGATATAAATCCTCTGCTCAGTTATACGAGGGATGTCGTCTTTCTTCAGGACAGGGAGATTGCTGTTGTGCGGCCGGACGGAGTTACGTTCAAAACATTTTCAGGAAGGCCTGTAAAGAAAGACATCGAGCATGTTGCCTGGAATCCGGTGATGATCGAAAAAGGCGGATATAAGCATTTCATGCTTAAAGAGATCTTTGAGCAGCCCCAGGTCATTAGGGATACATTCAAGGGAAGGATGTCGCTTGATTCAGGGAAAATATATCTGGATGAAATAGGCATTTCTAAAAATGACATAAAAAAGATCTCCCGCGTTGTCATTGTTGCCTGCGGTACTTCTTTTCATTCGGGCCTGGTCGGCAAGTATTTCATAGAGACTCTGGCCCGGATACCGGTGGATGTCGAATATGCCTCCGAGTACAGGTACAGGGATTTCATACCGGACGAGAAGGCGCTTTATATTTTTATATCCCAGAGCGGAGAAACAGCCGACATACTGGCGGCTTTAAAGGCGGTCAAAAAGAAAAGTCTACTGACTCTGGCTTTATGCAATGTGGACAGCTCTTCCCTGACAAGGGAATCCAAAGGAGTTCTGTTGACCCATGCCGGACCTGAAATCGGAGTGGCTGCTACAAAGACATTTTCCGCCCAGATGGCGGCTCTGGCTCTTTTCGCTCTTTATGCAGCTCAAATAAAAGGGGTGCTCAGCCAAAAAAAAAGCATGACCTATATACAGGAACTCCAGCGAGTCCCTCATAAATTGGAGACCATTTTAAACGCGGCTGAGGCAGTCGAGCTTCTGGCTCTGGATTTCTTGTCTTATTCCCACTTTCTTTATCTGGGGCGCTGGGTGAGCTATCCCATTGCTCTGGAAGGAGCTTTGAAGTTAAAGGAGATCTCTTATGTCCATGCCGAAGGGTATCCGGGCGGAGAGATGAAGCACGGCCCTATTGCCCTTATTGATGAAAAGATGCCGACCATGGTGATCGCGCCCAAAGACAGGGTTTTTGAAAAGGTATTGAGCAATGTATCCGAAGTCAGAGCCAGGCTGGGAACGGTTGCTGCGGTGGCTTTCCAAAGCGATAAAGAGATAGCAAAGAGTGTGGATAAGGTCCTGCGCATCCCTGATATTCACGAGCTTTTTTCCCCGTTTCTTACGGCCGTTCCGGTACAGCTTTTCGCCTATTATATTGCTGCGGCCAGGGGCGCTGATGTGGACCAGCCCCGGAACCTGGCAAAAAGCGTGACCGTCGAGTAAACAGCGGTTATCGCGTTCCAATACCTTCCTTTTGCTGATGAGAATACTTATCTTGTTGAGGGATTTGGGTTGTGATATAATCGATTTCACTAAACTGCCGGGGTGGCGGAATTGGTAGACGCAAGGGACTTAAAATCCCTCGGAGGTTTCCTCTGTGCGGGTTCGAGTCCCGCCCCCGGCATTCTTTTTTTTGTTCTCATTCCTTTGTAAGGAGTTTTTTAAGTTTTTTAAGGGGACGGGCCCGGGCATCTTCTTTCTTATCAATAAATTAACCCTATTTTTCCACAGCTTCTTACCCATAAGAACCTCCCTTTTTGGGGTCAAAAAGAAATAAAAAAGAAGCAAACATCAAGCTCGGAAAAAAAATAGATTGACATGCCATCCAATATATGGTACTAAAAAAATAAAAGCCCTATATATCGTGGTTATATGACGGGCCCTTTTTCTCTTTTTATGAGTGGTAGATAGAGGAGGGCCCCTGAGAGGAATCCTCGTTGAGATTCTTTGGAATGCCTTGGGAAAGGCCCTCCTCAATGGTCGGGAATAATTATGAGTTGCCTACATGATGTCATGAGTGGGGCTCTGCGTCAATCATCTCATTAGAGGATTTAAAGGGTGAAATTGGAAGTTATAATCTCACCCCTCTCGATGATAAAACAAGAACTGCCTCATTGACATAGGCGGATAAATCTGCTATTTTTCTGTTCCTGTTTGTGGCGCTATCGTCTAGGGGACTAGGACGGGTGGTTCTCAGCCATCAAACCGGGGTTCGAATCCCCGTAGCGCTACCAATCCTATTTTCTCTGGTTTTTCTCTCCTTATATTTCTTACGCGATGGATTGTGTATAATAAAATCACGCATGGAGAAATGCATGTTGGAAGAGCCCGGCGGGAATAGAGGCGTACTCATTCAGGGGAATGTCAGTCGCCGGGAGAATGAAGCCCGGAAGGAGATACAAGATCACACGAAGTGATTCGAAAACAAAGACTTAAAGGAGTGAGCCGCATGAAAAAAAACGTTATTCTTTTTATCAGTATGGTGGTCATCACGTTGTTTGCAATCTTGTGCACTGGTACCGATAAGAACCAGGCCCAGAATGATTTGTCACTGTTGACCTTGGAAAGGATCTTCAGCGACAGAGATTTTTCTGCAGAGAGATTCGGACCGGCGCGATGGCTGGAAGATGGGAGCGGCTACACAACGCTCGAAAAGTCCCAAACCCTCGAGATCGGCAGGGATATCGTCAGGTATGACCCTGAGACCGGCCGGCGGGAGATCCTCATCTCCGCGGAACGTCTCGTCCCACCTGGAGAGAATGAACCTCTGAGAATAGACAATTACATCTGGGCGCAAGACGGAAAAAAGCTTCTGGTCTATACAAACTCCAAACGCGTATGGCGGCAGAACACCCGAGGGGATTACTGGGTGCTGGACCTTGAGACTTGGAAACTGCAGAAGCTGGGAGGAGCCGCCGACCCATCCACGTTGATGTTCGCCAAATTCTCACCAGATGGATCACAAGTCGGTTATGTCATGAAAAACAATATCTATGTCGAAGATCTCGCCACCCAACGCATCATCCCCCTGACGTCCGATGGGACTAAAACACTGATTAACGGGACATTCGACTGGGTTTATGAAGAGGAATTAGGCTTGAGGGATGGTTTCCGGTGGAGCCCAGACGGAAAACACATCGCCTATTGGCAGTTGGACAGTTCAGGCATCAGGGAGTTCTATCTGATCAACAACACGGATTCCCTCTATCCGAAGATCACCCCCATCCAGTACCCCAAGGTAGGGACAGACAATTCTGTCTGCCGCGTCGGTGTCGTCCCTGCCTCAGGAGGGGAGACCAGATGGTTCCAATTTTCGGGAGATTCGACGAGGGATTACTACATCGCCCGAATGGAGTGGGCGCACAGCTCCGAGGAGGTCATCCTCCAGCATCTGAACCGGCTTCAGAACACGAATACGGTGATGCTTGGCAACATCCAGACAGGCGAATTACGACCGGTGTTTATTGATGCTGATGAGACTTGGGTCGAAGTGGTTAGTGAAAATGACCTTCGCTGGATATCGGGAGGAAAATATTTTACCTGGATCAGCGAAAGGGATGGCTGGCAGCACGTGTATGTTGTTTCCAGAGATGGAAAGGACGTCAAGTGTGTCACCCCCGGCAACTTCGACGTGATCAGCATCCAGAATATCGATGTCGAGGGAGGCTGGATCTATTTTATCGCCAGTCCGGACAATCCGACGCAGAGATTCCTGTATCGGGCGCGTCTGGACGGAGAAGAGAATATCGAACGCGTGACTCCTGAAGGCAGCCTAGGATCCCACCGCTACCAGATTTCGCCAGATGGTCGATGGGCCATTCATAACTTCTCCTCCTTCGGTGTATCGCCCAAGATCGATCTTGTAGAGCTGCCAGGACACCATATCCTACGCCCTCTCGTGGACAACGAGAAACTGCGGACCAATGTCGAGAACCTTGAAAGAGGGGAATTTGAGTTCTTCCGTGTAAACATCGGAGATGTGGAGCTTGACGGCTGGATGATGAAGCCCCCAGATTTTGATTCCGGGAAAAAGTACCCCTTGCTCTTCCATATCTACGGTGAACCCGCAGGATCCACGGTACGGGACAGCTGGGGAGGGCGCAATTACCTCTGGCATCTGATGCTGACGCAAAGGGGGTATCTGGTGGCCAGCCTGGACAACCGCGGGACCAATGTCCCCCGGGGCCGGGATTGGCGGAAGAGCATCTATCGCCAAGTTGGCATTCTAGCTACCAAGGACCAAGCCGCGGCTCTGCGCCGGTTGCTAAAGGACAGGCCCTATATCGATCCCGGCAGGATCGGGATCTGGGGATGGAGCGGTGGCGGGCAGATGAGCCTGAACATGATCTTCCGATATCCCGAGCTCTACAGCACAGCCATGGCCATCGCCTTCGTCAGCGACCAGCGATTGTACGATACCATCTACCAGGAGCGTTACATGGGACTTCCCGATGACAACGAGGAGGGCTACATCAACGGGTCGCCCATAACCCATGCCCACCGCCTCGAAGGAAATCTTCTGATCGCCCACGGGACCGCCGACGACAACGTACACTACCAGAGCTTCGAACGATTGATCAATGAACTTGTCAAGCACAACAAGCCGTTCACGATGATGTCCTATCCCAACCGCACCCACGGCATTTCCGAGGGCGAGAATACGACGCGACATCTGTTCAGTCTCTTGACTCGATATTTGATGACCAAGATGCCGCCAGGGCCGCAGTCTCCTTGACGACCGGCAGTTGGCACCAAGTTATAAAAAACAGTTCATAGGATGGATAAAAGCAGCCAAGCGGAAAGAGACAAAGGAAAAAAGATTAAAAGACACAATAGAAAAGCTTACCAAAGGAGAAAAGCTCGGTTTAAAATAGTCTGCTAAAACAGCCTGTTAAAATTCCTTGATGTGAATGCTGCCGCCTGAAGTATGGAGATAGAGAAGGGGGCCGCCTCCATTGATTTTGGCATTGAGTTTCCTTGGATTAATTTTTCCTCTGATGGTAACGGGAAAATCTGTGCTGACGCTGCCGCCGCTTGTGCTTGCATCCAGATCTACAGAGATGTCACGATCCAGATAAACGGTTATGCTTCCTCCGGAAGTGGTCAACCGGCATTCGGAATCCGGCTGCTGGGATATATGGGCTTTAAGCGAACCGCCTGATGTGTGCGCGTTAATTGTCCCCATGACTTCCTCTACGGTAATTCCTCCCCCGGAAGTATGGGCTTTTACCGTTCCCAGGGCACGAATGATTTTTATCGAACCTCCGGAAGTGTCCACATCCACATCTCCGTCCACGTTCCCAACCCGAATACCGCCGCCTGAGGTTTTGCCCCAAACCGGTCCGGTTATGTCATCCAGTGTCAGGCTTCCTCCGGATGTTCTCACATTGACTTCTCCTTCCAGGACTTCAACAGATATGCTGCCTCCGCTCGTTCTGAGTTCGACATTGTATATTTCAGGTACATGGATGATATATTTAAGGGACAGACGGTTCCAAAGGCTATCCCATAAATTATCTTTTCTTTTTCTTTCTCCTGTAATATAGACATCCTTTCCTCTTTTTTCAAAGTCAATTTGAAAGTTATCCAGGATTTCCTGGGCTTTTTTCTGGTTTGTTGTTCTGACCTTTCTGAGCACTTCGATGTCTACAGTGCTTCCGCTGGTCCCCCGCACTTCAATAGATCCGGTGTCCGTATCAACATTCAAAGTTCCGCCTTGTTCAACCTTAAATGATTTTTGGATAGTATCGTCAATACTGGCAAAAGCGAATCCGGCTGTCATTAAGGCAACAACAGCAATGGATAAAACGGCTGCACGCATTATACGTGAAATAATGGACATTTTTTCCTCCTGATGAACATTTTTGCATAAAGCATAGAAATGTCACTTTATATTTAATAACGCAATTAAAGGTCAAAAGGTTCGTTTTTAATTTCCAGGACTCCGGGAATTTTTCAATTCCGGTTTGATTTTCCACCTTAGGGGTATATAATTTTCATGTCCTGGTTCTGAATAAAAGGACGATAGTATTCGAGGCTAAATTGTTTCAAAGAAAGGAGATATCATGTCCATAGAAGATTTCATTTCGAAAAAAGTCGCATCCATTCCCAAATCAGCCATACATGAAATGACCGCATTATCTAAAAAGATAGAGGATGTTGCTTTTCTATCCTGGGCTAAGCCCACCTCAGGTACGCCCGACCATATAAACCGTGCCGCTTCAGAAGCCATCCTCAGCGGATTCACAGGCGGTTATTCCGAGACAGCGGGATTGGAGGAGCTGCGTGTGGAGATAACCCGAAAGCTCGAGCGGGATAACCATATTTCAGCAGATCCTTCTGAGATCCTCGTCACAGTCGGAGCGATCGAAGGATTATCTGCTTCGGTCATGACCGTAGTGGACCCGGGAGATGAGGTCATCATCCCTGTGCCCGGATATTCCACTCATATAAGGCAGGTTGAACTGGCCTCAGGAAAACCGGTCCTCATTCCTATGATCGAGGACCAGGGCTTTAAACTGGACCTTGACCGGGTCCGGGATGCTGTGACATCCAAGACCAAGGCCATAGTTTTCAGTTCCCCCAACAATCCGACAGGGGCCGTCTATAATGAGGAAGAACTGCGGTCCATCGCAGATATCGCAGAGAGAAACAACTTGATCATTATTACTGACGAGGCTTACGAATATTTCACATTTGATGGAATTAAGCACTTCAGCATTGGTTCTATTGAGAGCATCAAAGACCGTGTGATCAGTACGTTCACTTTCACAAAAACTTATGCTATGACCGGATGGCGTGTGGGCTATATGCATGCTTCCAAAAAGTTGATAGCCCAGATAAAAAAAGCGCACATTCCGTTGTGTATCTGCGCTCCTGTGGTGTCCCAGTATGCTGCGCTGGAGGCTCTGCGCGGACCCCAGGACTGTATTGACCGGTTCCACTCGCATTATCTGAATACCAGAAACCTCATGTGTTCCCGGCTGGACCAACTGGAGCATGTGTTCACCTATCAGAAACCTATGGGATCTTATCTTATGTTTCCCAGAATGATCCGCCCGCAGGACCAGGATTCCCGCACATTCGCCATTGATCTGCTGCAGAAAGCCCGTGTATCCACCACCCCCGGTATTGCGTTTAAAGGGGAAGGGCATATAAGAATGTCTTTTTGCGTCCCTGAGGAGGAGATCCATAAAGCCTTTGACCGGATGGAGGAGTATTTTTCTTCCTAGAGCAGAAAGCATATAAAATTTTTCAAGGAGTCTGTATTGAATAAAAAGAAACCAAATATCTGGAAAAAAATCACAGCATGGATTTCAAGAAACTGGGAAAAAACCAAACCGTCACCGGAAGTAAAAAAAGGCGCTGCCCTGGCCTTGCTGGTGCTGATCGTTATTGTAGGGGTGACTAACGGCTTTTTTATCCGCCCCGGACTTCCGGGGATTTTAAGCCCTGCAGGCGGTATTCTTTTTTATTTGATCGCTGCAGCCATCATGGCCTTGTTGATCGCTCTATTTCTTAAGTTCCTGTTCGTAGTCCCGCGGTTTATCACCCTTTTGGGAACGGCTTTATTGGCTGTTTTTATCTATTACATGATGCAGTTTCCGTTTCAACAGAATTTCCTTATAGGCCTTGTTCTGGGATTTTCCTGGGCTCTTATGGGAGGGGCTCTGGCTCAGGTTTTCAAGAAAAAGTTCGGCCAGCATTCGACAGTGAAAAAGATATTCGTTCTCACAGCCCTGGTTGTAACTGTAGGAATAAATGTCTTAGTTCTTTTCTGGCTTTTTGATTCGGGAAGCACGGATCATCTGGTTAAAGCCAAATCGTCTGCTTCCACAGTCAAATCTCTGGACATGCCGGATCCCTCTTTACCGGGTCCCTATGAAGTCCAATATGTAACCTATGGGAGCGGGACGGATAAAAAAAGGTCTGAATTCGGTGAAGAAGCCGGCATCAAGACCGAACCTGTGGATGCTTCCGCATTTGTAAAAGGAAGCAAAGGATGGCGGATGAAGCTTAGGCATTGGTTTTGGGGATTTGATTTTGAGAAGTTTCCCAGAAACGGGCGAGTCTGGTATCCCTCTGGACCGGGCCCTTTTCCTCTGGTCCTCTGCGTACACGGAAACCACAATATGGCTGATTATTCAGACCCGGGTTATGCTTATCTGGGCGAGCACCTGGCGAGCAGAGGATTTATTTTTGTATCAGTGGATGAGAATTTTTTCAACGGGCATTTTTTCGGGTCTTTAAAGACTGAAAATGACGGAAGGGGCTGGATGCTTCTCCAGCATTTAAAGCTCTGGAGGGAGTGGAGCCAAAATGAGGAAAATCCATTCCATTCCATCGTTGATATGGACAGGATTGGACTGATCGGCCACTCGCGGGGAGGAGAAGCCGCGGCCATAGCCGGCTCCTTTAACCGGCTTTCCCATTATCCGGACGATGCCACAGTGGCGTTTGATTTTGATTTCAATATCAGAGCCATCATAGCCATTGCTCCGAGTGACGGCCAGTACAGGCCGGCGGGACAGCCCACTCCTCTGGAAAATGTGAATTATCTGACCGTTCAGGGGGCTCATGACGCGGATGTGTCGTCCTTTTCCGGAGCCCGTCAGTACAATAGAGTTACCTTTACGGACGAGAACTACTGGTTTAAGGCCTATCTCTATTCATACCGTTCCAATCACGGACAGTTCAACACGGTCTGGGGAAACAATGACTGGGGAATGCCCGGAGGATTGGTATTGAACCGCAAGGCTTTACTGGCTGGAGAAAAGCAGAGAAAGATAGCCCTTGTTTATTTTACAGCTTTTCTCGAAGCCAATTTAATGGACAAAAAAGGTTATCTCCCCATGTTCCGTGATTTCCGGTGTGTCAAAGACTGGCTTCCGGAAGATATTTATATTAACCGGTTTGAAGACTCTCATTTTAGCCCCATTGCTCATTTTGAAGAAGATGTTGAGGTCACGACCGCTTCCTTAGAAGGCAGCCACATTTCCTGCCGGAATCTGGCAGTATGGAGGGAGGAGAATCTCGGATTCAGAAGAAGAGGAAATAAAGAGAATAATGTTGTTTGTGTGGGATGGAGAAACACGGAGGAGCCACCTGTTTATTCCATTGAGATGTCCGATGATGGCGTTGAAAAATTAAATGCAAGCGATCAATCCCTTTTGATATTCTCTCTGGCTCCTGCGGATGAAAAGCCTCCCGAACCCGAGGATGAGGAAGAAGAAAGCGAAGAAAAACCGGATAAAAAAGAGAAAAGGAAAGAGAAAAAAGACGAAGAAGAAGAAAAGGGAGAAGAACTCCTTGATATGAGTGTGGAGCTTATGGATTCCCGGGGGAACACAGCACGCTTAGTGCTTTCCGATTTCAGGAACATGCCGCCTGTTTTAAAGTCCCGGTTTACGAAAATGAGCAAGGAAAGCAAGATATACGGGAAATCCTACGAGCCTACCCTTCAGGTATTTGAGCTTCCTCTTTCCCACTTTTCAGAGGCATTCCCGGAGTTTGAGCCGGCTCTTTTAAAAAAGATAAGTTTTGTGTTTGACCGGAATGAAGAGGGAGTGGTCATTTTGGACCGCATTGGAATCGGGACCATCCCCCTTGACATGAGATAGTGTATTGGCTATGGTGATGAAACCATTTAAAGAGAAGGAAAACGCGTAATCCCTGTTTGAAGAGGAGAGAGCCATGGAAGAAAAGATCATTGAATGTGTTCCCAATTTTTCGGAGGGACGGGATACGAAAATCATAAAGGAGATCACAGACGAAATCGAAAAGGTGGAAGGCACCAAACTTCTGGATGTGGACCCCGGACCTGACATGAACCGTGTGGTCGTTACCTTTATCGGAAGTCCGGAGGCTGTACAGGAAGCCGCATTCAACTCCATAAAAAAAGCAGCGGAATTGATAGATATGTCCACCCACCACGGTTCCCATCCCCGAATGGGAGCCACGGATGTATGTCCGTTTGTTCCAGTCAACGGAGTGACCGAAGAAGACTGTGTAGAGATCTCACGGAAGGTGGCTCAAAGAGTGGGAGAGAAGCTTCGGATTCCGGTCTATCTTTATGAAAAGTCTGCCACCAGTCCCGAGAGAGAGAACCTGGCCTTCATAAGACAGGGAGAATATGAGGCACTGCCTGAAAAATTAAAAAAGCCGCAGTGGAAGCCGGATTTCGGGCCGGCTGAATTCAATGCCAGGGCAGGCGCCACTGTTATTGGAGTGAGAGAGTTTCTCATAGCGTATAACATAAATTTAAATACCAGGGAAGCCAAATTGGCGACGGATATTGCTTTTGAGTTAAGGGAAAAAGGCCGCACGGCCAGAATAGGGAATACGGAACCTGTTTATCTCTGGGGGGAAGAGATCCTGAGGTATGAAAAAGGAAGTTATCCCTGCGGGAACTGTGATTTTATTGGGGAATCCATGGAGGAGACCATTGAGCACTGTAAGGAGGCTCACGGTTATGATTTGGTCGAGCTGTTGAAACTCCATGATATGGATTACAAAAAGGCTGAAGGAAGGCCGGCTAAGAAGCCGGGTAAATTCAAACACTGCAAATCTATCGGATGGATGGTGCCCAAATATGACAGAGCCCAGATTTCCATCAATCTGACGGATTATAAGGTCACATCCATGCATGATGTTCTGGAGGAAACGAGGCGGCTTGCCGTAAAACGGGGACTTGTGGTCACGGGAAGTGAGATCGTAGGCATGGTTCCTTATCAAGCTCTTCTTCAAACCGGAAAATATTACCTGGAAAAGCAGGGCCGTTCCAAGGGTGTGCCGGTAAAAGATATTCTTTCTACAGCCGTTCAATCTCTGGGATTGACGGATGCGGCTGATTTTAATATCGAAGAAAGGGTTTTGGGGCTTCCAAGAAACCCGGAGGATGCACTGGTAGAGATGAAAGTGACTGATTTTACAGATGAAGTATCCCGTGAATCACCGGCGCCGGGAGGAGGTTCCATAGCCGCACTGGCTGGTGCTCTGGGAGCTGCTCTTGGCTCTATGGTCAGTAATCTCACAGCTAATAAACGGGGAAGCCAGGATGTGGATGAGATTTTGAATGAAGCAGCGGAAAAGTGCCAGGAGATCAAAGATCAACTGATCAAGGCCGTGGATGAAGACACGCAGGCTTTTAATGCTTTTATGGAAGCACGGCGTCTTCCATCCCAAACTGAGGAAGAGAAGGAAGCAAGGCAAAAAGCCATGCAGGAGGGTCTTAAGAAAGCCGTGTCTGTTCCCGTGAGAACAGCGGAGATGTGCCTGCAGGCGATCGAGGCCGCTGAGACCGTGGCTCAAAACGGAAACCCGAATTCTGTCACAGATGTGGGAGTGGGCGCGGAAGTTGCTTTTGCCGGAGTCAAAGGCGGGATTTACAATGTGCTGATCAATCTCAAGAGTATCAAAGACGCTGACTACTGCGACCAGATGAGAAAAAAATGCGATGCTCTGGAAAAAAAGGCCCGGAAAGCACTGGATTCTGTGAGTAAAATCATCAAGTCTAAATTATAATTTTTAACACCTAAATTTATCCAACTGAGAATATGACTTGCGCTCCCTTCAGATTTTTAACGCCATTCTTCTTCGTTTTTCTCAGCGCTTGCGCAACTCCCCCCGTCCGTGGGTCAGACATACTCAGCGTCCTGCTTCGCCGGATACCCTCGAAAAGCCTCATCCAAAGGCTAAATCTTCAATGTCGCTTAAGCCATATTTATCAGTTGTTTTAAGTTTTTATTGGATTTCTCTGTGTTTATATTTATCGATAGTCTTTTTCTGGAGATTCCGGAGTTTTTCAGAGATTTTGACCGGATAAAGGGGGCCTTTTTTATTGATGGCCTTGTATTTTTCAGGGAGCCGGGAGAAATTTTCCCTGAATTGATTTTGTATTTCCGAAAGGGGCGGGGAGTCGTAAATGGTTTTTCCGCCTGTGAGGACCGGTACTAGCAGAGGAACAGCACCCTCCAAATTTTCTTCCCTGCAGGCGATGACATCATGGTCATAGAGCTTTTTAGAGGACAAAAAGCGGAAGACCTGCTTGTCCGAGGTCAGGGAAATTTTTCCGGGGCTTAATTTAACCACAGGCTCGCTATTATACTTTACGATTTTGTAAGCCATATCCAGATAAGGGGCATCTGAAGAGACACCCATTTTTGTGCCCACTCCAAAAGAGTCAATTTTTGCTTTTTGGGAAAGGATCTTTTGGATCTTGTATTCATCAAAGGCCCCGCTTGCAAAAATCAGGGAATTTTTTAATCCGTGTTCGTCAAGGATATGTCTTGCCTTCTGGCTGAGTTCGGCCATATCCCCACTGTCAAGGCGTATCCCTTTAAGATGTTCGCCCCGGCCGGCCATCTCTTTACCCACCTGAGCGGCTTTAAGAGTCCCTGACAGGGAGTCATAGGTGTCCACCAGGAGTATGGAGTTTTCCGGGAATGTCTGCGCAAAGGCCCGGAAAGCATCGATTTCCTTATCAAAACTGGAAACGAATGAATGCGCCATGGTCCCGTATACCGGGATGCCCAGCTGTTTGCCGGCCAGGACATTACTGGTTCCGAGAAAGCCCGCTATGTAGCTGGCTTTGGCCACCTTTATGGAGGCGTCGATTCCCTGTGTGCGCCTGAAGGAAAAATCAACAAGGCTCCTCCCTCCCGCGGCATGAATACATCGGGATGCTTTGGTAGCGATCATGGACTGCAGATTGATGGTGTTTATCAAAAAGGTCTCGATGACCTGGGCTTCTATAAGAGGTGCGGTGACTTCCAGGATAGGTTCCTCCTCAAAGAAGATGGTTCCCTCAGGCAGGGCATGCACATCCCCATGGAATTTGAAATTTTCCAGATAAGAAAGAAAGTCAGATTTGAAAAAACCCGTGCTTTCCAAATACTCCAGGTCATCCTCTGTGAATTGGAGCTCAACCAAATAATCAAGGACCTCTTTCAATCCGCAGGATACGAAATAACGGCGGTTAGGAGGATACCGGCGCACAAAAAGGCTGAACACAGCGGTTTCATTCATTCCGTGTTCAAAATAGGAAGCAGCCATTGTGAGCTCATAAAGGTCGGTCAGAAGGGCACTGTTTTTGATTTCATTCATTGGGTTCTTCGATCACTTAAAAACCACATCTTCAGTTGATTTCACGACGATTCCCGAGTAAAGGTTCGAGACCTGGCTTAGAGTCAAAGCCTGGTCAAATTCAGTGAGCGCGGATATTCCGTCTGCCGGGATAATGACTTTGTACCATCTGAGCCCTGCGGAAGCAGCGGTGTGGAGCACACAAATATTAGACACAGTGCCGACGATGACTACGTTTTGGACTCTCCATACATAGCTTAAGGTGTGCTCGAGTCCTGTTCCGTAGAACCCGTCATAACGCAGTTTGCGGCAGACCAGTTCGCCCTTTCCGGGTTTCAGTTCCGGAATGACCTCCCATCCCCAGGTATTTTCCTTACAGTGTTCAGGCCATATGTCAAATTCAGGATCATCCTCTCTCATGGTGTCTTGAGTATAAGCGACAGGAACGCCTGCTTTTCTTGCTCTAGAAAGGAGCTTTTTTATTCGTGGAACGGTTTCCCTGGCAGCCGGGACCACCAGGTTTCCCTTTTCTTTTATAAAATCGTTCTGCATATCCACGATAATAAGGGCCGTTTTTTTTGAATGAAGTGTGACCTTGTCTTTATAAGTGATTTCAGGAACTTCGACCTTTTTGTTTGGAATGAAGGGGAAACTCATCATTTCTCTCCTTGCTTTTGTTTTATTATATTCGTAATGGTTCTCTGATTCCAGCCTTCACTGATTTGAGGTATGTATCTTGTTTTGCTGTTTATTGTTTTTTGAGTTCAATGACTATGGTGTGCGTGACGAATTCATCAGGGGCCCTTTCCGGGATTGTGAGTCTCAATTGGCCGGACTCCAGGGATGCTCCTTTTATTTTGTCTATGAATTCAGGATGAAGCGTGTTGAGTCTGTAGGTTTTTCCGCTGATCCCTTCCACTTTCAAGGTGAGAGTTTGTTTTTCTTTGTGAAGTGATATGATTTTTATTCCGGAGTCCTTATCTCCGACCTTGACCTCAGGGATAACCGGAAGGACTTCAAAACAGGGCTCGATAAATAATTCTACCTGCAGAGGTTTGTCATGTACTGGAAATTCTGACTCTGCTTGAGTGACCTGCTGGCGCTCAAATGTATGGAAGGGGATCTCTGTTCCATTCACCGTCAGTTGTTTTATTTGTGTTCCTTTTGCCAGACAAGGGGAAAAGGTCATGGTGTGTTTTTCTCTCGCTTCAGGGTTGATATTCAGTGTTATTTTGTTTTCCTCTTTTTTGTATGAAAATGAAAAGGCTGCCTCTCCCACCTTATAGTTTTTGATCTCCACTTGATCCCAATTTCCGGGAAAATGAGGAGCAAAAGTGAAGGTCCTCATCAGGGCATCAGCTTCCAGACCCAGCAGTCCTCTTATCAGGGGGAGCACAGCGCCAGCTGCGGAAAATCCCTGTTGGGGGACCGCTTCCTGCGGCCACACATTCCGAATGCCGGAAAAGACTTCCGTGACACATCCCAGGGCATTGTCAAAGGTGTGGTTTACGGTTGAGAGAAGGAGAGGATATGCGTTTAAAGGCATATGATGCTTGTACAAAGCTGTGGTGACCCAACTGGTTAAAAAAGGCCAGACCGCGCCGTAGTTGTAATTGAGAGGCTGAAAGTAGGCGCTGTTTCGGGAAATACTCCGTATGCCCCAGTCAGTGGTCAGCTCTGGTAAGCTGAGCCTTTCTAGAGTGAGCCTGCTTTTTTCGCTTTCTCCGAGGTCCCACATCAGACCGATTGCATTCCACGGCGAGATCTCTTTGACTTTTTCTCCTTTATCATTAAAGGCATAGGCATAGAAATTATTTATCGGGTCCCAAAATCTGTCATTGAACGCTTTTTTGGCTTTTTCTGCATTCATGGATGCTTTTTTATGCAGGGAGTCTTTACCCAGAATTCGGGACATTTCATCCATGGCGTGCGCGGCTCTCACCCATACGGAGGCCAGATAAATGTCTGTTTCAATGCCGGTAAGCGCTCCGTATTCCAGAGCCCCAAGGCCTGCGGAACTGTTGTCCATAAGCCCGTCCCTGTTTTTATCCGTACTGAGACACCAATCATAGGCCCTGGTAAGAGAGAGCCAGCTTTGCTCAACAAAGGCAGTGTCGCCGGATAGTCTCATGTAATCGTACATGGCTGCTAGATAATAGGGGGTCGTGTCTCCGTGGATATATCCGTAAGGATAGTCTTTCCACCAGTCGATATACCCTTCTGCCTGTGAAAGTTCGTGAGCCATCTTTCCGTCATCCCTCTGCCATTTTTGTGTAAAGGCCAGTATTTTCTTAACGGATTCTTGCGCTCCGTAAGAGAGCAGGCTCAAAGAATTGATATAAGCATCCCCTCCGAAAAACCAGCCGAATCCGGGCCGTCCCGATGTTCCGGAAGCGCCCAGACCCGCAACTATTCCTTCGCCCAGTTCAGGGTTATCAACCATAAGATTGTCAAAAGTGATTTTGGCCCATTCAAAGGCAAGATCGATTTTCGGATCAGGAGTTTTGAGACCAAGAGTGTTTTGGCTGAGTTCTTCATAATGTTCTCTGTTTTTGCGATAGTAATATTCAGGATTTTCCAGGAGTTTTGTATAGACGGCCAGAATCTTGTCCCGTTTTCCCTGGCCCCCTGAAACACACAGAGGAATAAATCTGTTTCTCACTTTCTCCGGATTTTTGATCTCGATCTTGAATTCGCTCGGGGCATCTGAGAGCATATGCGCTGGCGTATAGGAAAGGCCTGATGCGGCCGGAGAACCCACAAGGGCATGATTTTTTCCCGTAGGCTCTGAGATCACATAGGCTTTGATCTCATTGTTCCAGTATGCGTATTGTCCTCCGATTCCGGCGGGCCACATGGGCTGAAGCACGGGGAGAAAGCCGCACACGATAGTCAGGGGAACGGATGAATCAATATCGAGGATGACAAGAGCTCCGGGCTCAAAAACAGGGGTGATATACGTCGCTTTAACAGTGAATGACTGATACGTGTAGGTCAGAGTTGTAGCCCAGGGGGATACGGAAATACAGCGGACAATATCCCCTGCGTTTATGGCCCGTGTGGAGGTGCCGGTGAAGAAAGAAAATTGAAAGCCGCGAAGGAGCTTCAAAGGATAAGCCCAGGCTTCAAAAGAGCCGCTCTCATCTCCAAGCAGGGCAAAACAGCGCCCGGTTTTATTGAAGGGAGTCCCCGGTTTGGCCAGCCTCTCAAGGCTGAGGGCGTTTTTCTCGAGTTTGAAGGCAGGAATGGAATCCTTTTCCGCTGAACATAAAAAATTAAAAATAAGAAACAGGCCCATTAAAAATATAAATGTTTTTTTCATGGTGTCCTCTTTATTGGATATAACTTTTAGTATAAACACTTCTTACAATCTTTCAAGATAGGATTGGTTTGGTTTTTCAATCAGCTCTGTTGTTGAGAAATGAGACACAGGGAAAGAAATATCTTTTTGCCGTAATATTATTGACTTCAGCCGCTTTTACAGGGAACAGCTTCTTCTTTAAGGTCTGTTGTTCCCAGGGTGGGATATAAACAGGATTTGGTCTGCATCTGGATGTTTGATTTCCTGATGAATTCCATCTGGCCATAATATCTCAAGGGTTTTGGCTCGAGCCTGTTTTCCAAGTCCAAAGTAAACTCTGTAATGGCCTGAGGAGTAGTGGGCTCCGTCAGCAGCCCCTACGGAACTATAAATTCTTTGCCCTTTTTGCTCATAAAGGACCACACCTGTTCCTACGGCGCTTGGGTTTCCAGGAGGCCCGCAAAGCTGAACTTGGAGCCAATGATTGTTTTGTGTTTGGTTTTCAAACAAGCTGGATGACCACTGTTTATTGGATTTCTGGCTGATCACGCTTATCAAAACATCACGGTCTCCATCATTGTCACAATCAAACCAGTGGCAGCGGGCATCAGTCAGTTCTTCATGGTTGGAATAAGAAAGCATCCGAGTTGCTTTGAAACGCCCCTCATTTGTCTGCTTGTAAATTCCTCCTGGAACACAGTGAAGGTCCAGCAAACCGTCATTATCAAAATCCACCCAGTTGGCAGTGAATGCGTTTTCGCAAAGTCCGAAGCTTTTGGGATCTGATAATGTAAAGTGTCCCTTATCATTAATGAGGAGAACACACTGGACCGGAGATGCCACAAACAAGTCTGGGTCGCCATCTCTGTCAAAATCTGAAACACAAGAGCGACCAAAATGAGGATAACTGGGATCGGAATGGTCATGAGCTGAAGGATTTTTTGATATATGATGGGCTTGGAATAGACTGTTCTGGTTGAGGTAAAGAACGAGATTTTCTCTTCCCGCCACAAAGAGGTCCAAGTCCCTGTCTAAATCAGAATCGAACCAGATGTAAAAACCGTCCTCAGTGTCAGAGATGCCTTTTTCTTGAGCTCGGTCCTGAAATTGTCCTTGAGGATTTTGTATAAACAACTGATTGGGAGACCTGAAACCGCTCACATACAGGTCCGGAAGATTATTTCTGTCTAAATCCAACCATGCTGTTTGCCGGGACCGGCAGGTGTTTTTTTCAAATTGAATGAAATCACTCACCTGAATGAATGCCTCTCCTTTGTTCACAAAAATTTCATTCTGATTGTATGTAGAGAAGTGCTGTGTTTTCCCCCAAAAACCTCCGTTTGATATGGCTAAATCTATAAGATGGTCTCCGTTCCAGTCCCCCCATGCTATACCGTGTCTGTCTTTTAGTCTGAGTACGAAATGGTGAGAGGAGGGACTCTGTTTGTGTCTACCGACCTGGATTAGGGAGAGGGGGATTTGAGATTTGATCTGGAATGAAACCGGAACAGCTGCCATATCCGGCTGAATCACAAGCAAGCCTTTGGATTTTTCTGAATCAAACTTAAAATGAATGGAACTCTTCCTGATTTGTGGAGAAAGGAGAGTGGTCTTAGTGGTTGTCTCGCAATTTAGATTCGTTTTGATTTTGACGGGAGAATCAAGAGTGAGATATCCAGAGGCAGACGGCGCGGATTTTATTGAGGACACAAATTTGATATGGATTTGACGTTCTTTCCAAAAAATGTAGAGACCTGATTCATTCTTGATCTCAGGTTCATCCAAAGAGTCTTCGAGTCCGGGGAATTCTTCTTGGTGATGAAGTCCCCACTGATCATAGACATCGCGGAACGTTCCCTGTCCATTTCCTAAGAGAAGAGATGATATTGCTGTATGGTTAACAGTGTATATATCCAGAAAATCATCTCTGTTGGCATCCACGATTCCGTTATCGAGCATATAATAGTCGTGGATTTTTATGAATTGCTCTTCAAATTGATTGTGCTGTTGGTTTTCTGCATCACAAGAGCCATAGATGAGAAAAACAAATATAATGAGGAATCGGGTAAAATGAATGATTGTTTTGAGTTGATTCACTTCTTTTTCTCAGATTTTTTGATGGGCTGCACCCGGTCCAGAGGTTCGTAAGTCCGGGTGGGACGATGAGCCTGGCGGGTTTTCAGGTCAAAACGGTCACCTGGCGCCAGAAAATAAAAGCGTCCGGACGGAGGGATGTGTTTGCTGGTGTCATAGATGGCCACATACCCCTGGCCCATCACTTCAAACCGGTCGCCCTGAACCACTATGGCGGTGTCTTCATCAATGCCGATACCCAGAAGATCCGGGTTGGCGTTCACTACTTCCAGAAGGTCAAACTGCCGATTCCGCTTGAGAAGATGCTGGTCGACCCCTGTGTTTTTTATAAAACCCATTCCTTCGGTGTGGTCTCCTATCATAATGGTGTTGGTTTTGGTGTCGCCCCTGACCAAATAAGAACCCTGAATGGTAGCGCCTGCAGAGGATCCACCGATCACGCCTCCTCGTTCAAGAAGAGCCCGCAGCTCCTTATGGACCAGAGTATTGAGGTAAGCATCGGCTAAGCGCCACTGCCTGCCTCCGGTAAAAAACACAGCCCGGGCTTTTTTTATGGGCCGGACAAACTCCTCGGAATCGGCTTGGCTTCGGTCATAAGTATGGACCAGGGTCAGGTTTTTAAATCCGGCTCTTTCGAACGGCCGCATTCCTCTCCAGCTTTGGTCATAATGGTCCGCCCCACCTGCAGTGGGAATGATCACCACCGGCGCTTCAGGCCCTCCGGCCAGTTCCATGAATCTCTCTAAAATGGCGGGATCCTGCATAGCGCCTCCCACAATAACCAAGGCCCCGTTCTCAGGACCTATGTCCGATGGATAGAGTTTTGCCGTAAAAACAGTGATGAATAACAGGAAAAAACTGACCAAAAGCATTAAAGCGTTCCGTCTTTGACACATGATTTGTTATTCTCCTTTTAACCTGAACTATTCAGGTTTATTTGGTACAGGGACTTATATATTAAAAGATAATTTCTGTTATTGGAAGGGAGTGTTTGTTATATATATTGAAGATGATGTCAACTAAAACCGTTTTCAAAGCGTTTTGATTAATGAATGGAAAAAGAATGGAGACTCTGGATCTGATACAAAACGCCCAGCAGGGCGACCGGGAGGCGTTCTCTATGCTGTTTGAGGAAAACAAAAAAATGGTTTTTGGTTTAGCCTTCAAGTACACCAAAAACAAACAGGATGCGGAAGATATCCTCCAGAATACATTTATCAAAGCTTTTAACGGCCTGAATAAGTTCCAGTTAAAAAAACACTCCAGTTTCTCTTCCTGGCTCTATCGAATAGGCATCAGCTGCAGTATTGATTTTCTGAGGGACAAAAAGAGAATGAAAAAAAGCCTTCAAGACTGGGAGCTAATGGACCGCACAACTTCAGGCAGCAGCGGCGGAGATCCCGAGAAAAACGCAAGCAGGGAGGACCTCAAGAAAAAGATAGAGCGCCTTGTGGATGACATGCCCCCCCGCCAGAAAATGGCATTTGTTCTCAAACATTTTCAACAGCTCAAGATCAGAGAGATCGCCGAGTACATGGAATGTTCAGAGGGAAGTGTGAAAAAGCAGCTTTTCAGAGGAGTTGAAAACATTAAAGGCTCTTTAAAAAAGCTTCTATGGGAGAAAGACTATGAAATGTGAAGAATTCAGAAAAAATATGATTTTATACCTCTATGGAGAGCTTGATAAAAAAAGTGCTGAGGAGCTCAAAAATCACATAAAAAAGTGTCCGGACTGTGCCAAAGAGCTTGAATACACGAAAAGGATCTTTGATTTGGTGGAAGAGACGAAGACAGAAGATATTCCGGAGGCTGACTGGGAGAAGTGCTGGAGTCGAATTGATAAAAAGGTTTCGGTCCCTGATAAAAAGAGGGAAAAATATTTTGAATTTTTCCCCAAATGGGCCGCCGCTGCCGCAGCCATTGTCTGTGTCCTTGTTATAGGATTTGTCATCGGGAGAACAACCTTTATTCCAGGTGGAGATAAGATAACCGTGACCGGAGGGTCAGAGGATACGTTTCAAATAAGCCTGCAGGAGCATTTTGACAGCCTAAAACCTTTACTCATAGAGTATGCCCATTACAGTGAAGATAAAGACAGTAATAAAGTCGTTCTTGATAAGAGGTATGTAGAGGAGCTTCTTATCCAGAATATTCTTTTGAAAAGGCTGGCCGCGGGGAAGAATCCCGATGACCGGCAGCTTCTGGAGGATATAGAATTGATTTTAAGGGAAATCACAAATATGGACAAAAACGGCACATCCAATCCTTTGATGATAAAGGAATACATAAATAATCAGGGGATTTTAAATGCTGTGGACGTCCGCGGAATGATATAGGAGGTTTCAAATGAAAAATTTAAAAGCAGTAGGGATCATTTTGGCTCTCTGCATGATCATGGGAAGTGCTTTGACTGCATTGGATTTCACACAGGATAAGGAAGACGAATCCCTCAAAGCTCTGGAGGATGCAAAAAAGTATATATATCAGAAGAATTGGGAAGATGCGGTTTCAAAATTGGAAGAGATGGTAGAGAAGTTTGAGAAAAGCCGTTATTTGGACGAGTCTTTATACTGGTTGGGATACAGCATGGAGAAGCTCAGCAGGGAACTGGAAAACATAAACCAGCAGGTTCAATTCAAGGAACAAGCTGTCAAACATCTCAACAAATTGATCAAAGAGATGGACCATAGTTCCTGGATAAATGATGCGAAGGTGCTGAGGGTTGAGATTGCGGAAGAACTGGTAAAAAGTGGATATTCGAGTTACAAAGAATATATAAACGGCAGCCTGGGTCTGGGAGTTTTAGGGGGTGTTGAAGGCGGAGTGGAAGGTGGGATTGGTATAGTGACAGAAGACGACCCAGAGACAGAGTTAAAACTGGTAGCGCTTGATGCCCTTATGAACATGAAAGATGAAAGAGCTTTTTCCATCCTCAAAGAAGTCATTGACAAGAACGATGATTCAAAGCTTAGGAAAAAAGCTATTTTTATCATAAGCCAGGGGCATGGTCCCGACGTTGTGCCGTTATTGGTCAAGGTGGCTAAATCTGACCCGGATGAAGAGGTCCGGAAGCAGGCCATCTTCTGGCTTGGTCAGAAAAATACCAAGGAGAGTCTGGATGCGCTTCTGAAACTTTATGATTCTGTTTCGGATGCGGAATTGAGAAATGCGCTGATTTTTTCCTTCCAGCAATCAGGAGACAGCCGGGCATGGAAAAAGATATTTGATATTGCCCGGAAGGAAAAAGACGTAAATGTAAGAAATCAGGCTGTTTTCTGGATCGGTCAGAGAGGAACTCCGGATTCTCTGGATGTGCTTATAGATCTGTACTCTGAGATCAAGGAAGTTGAGGTCAAAAAACAGATCATTTTTAACATCGCTCAGATGAAAAGCAAAAAAGCGGTGCAGGAGATGATCAAAATAGCCCGGAAGGAAAAAGATCCTGAACTGCAAAAGCAGATCATTTTCTGGCTCGGACAATCCAGAGATGAAGCGGCCGTAGAGTATCTCAGGGAAATTATCAACAGATAATCCGGAAGGAGAAAACAGAAATGAAACTCAAAGAAAAGATAAGAAGCCTGACAGTCATGTTAGCTGCCCTGCTTCTGGCTGTTTTATTAGTGCCTGTATTGGGAACAGCAGAGGAAGGTAACTTAAGGGGAAACGTCTTTTATTTGGATCAGGAGGGAGTTTCTCTTGTTAAAAAAATGGAGCTTGCCGAAGATAAATTTAAAAAAGAACAAAAGGGAGAGGTTTATTTCACAGCCCATATTTTTCAGAGCCGTTATGAGATCGATATACACGGAGGCTATGACCTGAAAAACCCCCTTGAGGTGAGCAGCCGGGGTGATGATATCAGAATACGAAGGGATTCGGATAGAGATGGATTCAGTATGGAATCTCATAAAGGAAGCAGCGGCGGAGAGCCGGTCGGACTGTTGGTCATGCACAGAATCTCAGGGAGAAAAAGCGAAAAAGTGGATATGCATGTCTTTGATCTGGATAGGATCTATGAATTCAATCAGGAACCTGTTTACTGGATGGGAAGTGCGGAGACGAATGAAAGTTTCCGTTTTCTGGAAGAGGAGTTTGAAACCGCAGATTCGCATTTAAAAAAGACCATCACCTTTATGCTGTATTCACATGAAACGCCTTTATCTTATGATTTTCTTTTTAAAGCAGGATCAGGAAATGACTCCAATGAAGTGAGAAAGAATGCGGTGTTCTGGCTGGGGAATTTTAAAGACCAAAAAAGCCTGTCTCTTCTTCAAAAAATCTTTCAAAAAGAAGACAGCACTGAGGTAAAAAAGAGCATCGTGTTCGCGCTCAACCTCTCGGATATGGATGAAGCGGTGGAGGAACTAATAAGAATCGCGAAACAGGATTCATCACAAGAAGTGAGAAAACAGGCTGTGTTCTGGTTGGGCCAGAAGGCATCCAAAAAATGTATCGAAGCGCTTAAGGGAGTGGTAGAGGAAGATGACGAAGATACGGAAGTGAGAAAATCCGCTGTTTTCGCCATAAGCCAGCTCCCTTCAGATAAGGCTGTGCCCATTCTCATAGACATAGCCAGAACGAACAAAAGTCCTTCCATAAAAAAGCAGGCTATTTTCTGGCTGGGACAAAAAGATTCCGATGAAGCCTTGAAGTTCTTTGAAGAGATACTATTAAAGAAGTAAGATTATCATAGTAACACAACACATGCATGGGATAAAAAAAAGATGTTCATATCCCCTGTTTTTTCTCAATGCCTTGTAATTCTCTATTAACCCGCAAGTTATCCCCTATGATTGATTATAATCTCTCAGCAATTCAAAAATTAGAGTGATTTTTCCTTCTACAAGTAAACGACTGTTTACACATCATGACTTCACTCCAAAATCATTTTTATCACTCAATAGAGGAATTTAGTCATCTCCACTTCCCGGCACATTTCTTGAATCACTATCCCTGCCATGAGCAGGGTCTACCGCCCACGTCATCCGGAGAATATAGCATTTTACCGTGTGCTCTTCCATTATTCTGAGTCATTTCTTAAAAGTCTCTCAATTCAACGATCCCCTCATCTGTCCCAAATGCGGGGGAACCATGCGCCTTGTCTCCTTTATTGAAGACTATAAAGTCATAGACAAGATCATCAAACATCTTAATCTGACCTTTACGGCCGCTCGACCCCCGACTCCTCAAGCTCAGCTCTTTATTGCGGCCGAGGAACTATCAGAATACATGTGAAACTCTAATCTTTTAGTTCAGAGGAAAGGGAGATTTCTGTTCTTTGTGTGGCACTATTAGACTGATTCTCTGATGTCTTCTCTTTTCTGGAGGTTTTTTTATTGACTTGTCCTTTATTTTATACGTATGATAGGGGATGAAGTCGCTTAGAGGATGGGAATTTGATGAATTGGAGGAAAAATCATCAGCAACAAAAAACCAATTTCCTATCTTTAGCGACGAAGGAATCTCAACGAAGAACGAATAATCGAACACCTCTCTACAGATTCAGATCGCAAGTCAAAATCACTCTGGCATCACTAATGAGCTTAAGTTACATGGATTCCAATATCCAAAGATTTAAACTTGAGGTCACATTCTGTGACCATAGAAGGAGTGTGTGATATGGAAGAGGTAATCGCACAAATCACCGAAATCGTAAACCGTGAGACCGAGGCGTGGGACACACAGAACGTCCATCAGCTTTTGACTGTGTTCCACAAGGACATGGTTTGGCCTTGGCCAGAGAAGAGTACGGACCATGATCCTGCGACCTGGAAGATGGTACTGGGTAGGTTTAACTACCAGCGATGGCGCTTGTTTTACCAGGATTTCTTCGCAAAGCATAAGTTGGTTCACAACAAACGTGAGATAAAGAAGATAGTAGTCTCAGATCAAGAAGATGGTGCCGTTGCCATCGTCGATATCGATACTCTATGGGAGACTAGAGAAACTGGAGAGAAGAATCACTGGAAGGGCCGGACGTGCAAGGTATATTCCAAAATCGGTGACGAATGGAAAATGATCATGCACACCGGTGTGCTGGAATACTAATGAACGCTGCACGCGCTACGCTCGACGCCTTATGCTACAAGCCGAATCGTTGTGATAGCGTTTCCATAGAAAAGGTTGCCAAGCTTGAATAATTTCTACTTATTGTAAAGAGGAGAGAATATCAGAAAATGAGGCTGTGGAGGAAAGTTTATTCGGCTTCTGAATGATTGGATCACCGCAATGATGACGGGCAGATTATTTTCCTAACACAACTCCGATTATAGATCCTCCAAAGAGAACGGCTATACTCAGGAGTAACCACCACCAGAGCTTACGCCATCCCGGTATGGTAACCTCTCCGTCGCTACCTGCACAAATGGCCCATGACTGATAACTTCTTTTAACGGCCCACCGTTCATAAAGGTATATCAACACTCCTCCCGGCAGGGCCCCCAGCGCAAATATCGCCCACCATGTCATCACTGCAAGAGGAGACAAGGGTGACAAAAGACTCATAGTCAGGCTCTTGATCTCCAGTGGCAAAGCAATGGAAGTGATGTCTCCCATACCTAAAAATGTAGTGACGAGGACAAGGGGAAGGCATTGTGTTAGTATCTGCCCGAGATTTTTTTGACTGATGGGAGACAGGGATACCGCATAGAACACCCATGCCACTATTACCGGCAGTACGACCATCGGAATCACCTGCATCTGCCATTTTGTATTCCCGGACAATAAGCTTAAAATAAGGATAGTAAATGCCGCAGTGTATGATACCACTAATGGTATAAGGCTCCCCAGTGTCTCGATCAATGCATTCCTGCATAAAGTGGGTTTACATCTTTTAACCGCAAAGTATCCTGAAATCAAGGCGATCGGCCCCAGAATCACCACGGCAGGAACCCATCACCTGGGGCTTTCCTTGTGAACACCATCTCGCCATCTTTCCCGGGGCTGATGATAACGGCATCGCCTGTAGCATCTGCAAAATGCAGCTGGTCATGCATATAGGGATACCGCTGATGGCTGTTGACCCAATTGATAACTTCCTCAACGCTGGAGCACTCATGCAGTATGGTTATGAGATAATTATGATATTCTCCGGGAACCGGTATCCTCTCAGTATGTGGATTGACATCCACTCTTGTTATCCTGTTTGAATCATACGCCAGGCCTTTCTCGTTTACCCCCTGCTGAGGGTTATCAGGGGTGCCGATCCATATTACGCCATATCGGGTAGAGTCGCCTGGGTCGATCCAGTAATAAGAGTCAGGATTGATATAGTCATCATTACCTCCGAAGAACACACTGTCTCCCTTTGATATGGTAACGATCGTACATCCCGGGAGAAGTGTATCGATACCAGAAGGTTGAGCTGCATAAGTCTGCACTGCAACAATATGCATTAATGCAATGAAAGGAAGGAGATTAATGAGATTTGATTTTGACATATGTTTATCCCCAATCTTATTTATTGATTGAAAAATTTGTCTTGAATTTATGTTAGCCTGACCTATTCATAAAAAAATGGCGATGTTCATTTTTTTGTTTTGATTTTAAGGATATGCATGCTTTTTATAAAAATGACAACTGAAATGCTTTGTTTGTTTTTACTTTTATTTTATTCGCCATTTTTTTACCATTAAGGCAAGCCGATCTCACTGCATCTGCTTTGTTACAGAGTACTCGCGGTGAAGGACCACAGCTTCGTACCCTGTGCCTCGCATCTGCAGCAACCTCGACTTGTGAATAATCCAGGTTAGTAATTATATATTAATTCTCATAAATTTTCTTGAAAATCATTATTATAAAGTTCAGCCAAATCTGTATCAAGGCAGGTGAACCACTCATCATTGGCTGGGATCCTTTCTGTTATGAGCGGAGCCGGGAGGGGACTTCTAGATTATTTGCCTCAAGGAGCTCTTTATCCTGCAGGATACTTTCAGCATTGCCTTGAGCCACTATGCGGCCTTTATTCATGAGTATGACTCTGGTGCAGAGTTCATAAATGGTATCCATGTCATGAGAAGCCGTGATTTTCGTTTTATTTATTTTTTTGAGTGTGCGGATAAAGGATTTTTTTGAGCCCGGATCCAGATTGGCTGTGGGCTCGTCCAGTACAATGATTTGAGGCTCCAGAACCAGTACCGTGGCCAGGGACACTTTTTTTCTTTCTCCCAGACTCAGATGGGAGGGGTTTTTGGCTTCATATCCGGTAAGGCCCAGTAGCGAAAGCGTGTTTGTGACTTTTTCCTTGATTTTTTCCTTCTCCATGCCCAGATTCAAAGGTCCGAAGGCCACATCGTCAAAAACAGTGGGCATAAAAAGCTGGTCATTGGGGTCTTGAAACACCAACCCGACCTTTTCTCGGATTTTTTTGATGTTTTGTTTTCCGATGACATCACCAACGATTCTGACAGCCCCGTCTTTTCTCAACACTCCGTTCAGATGCAGAAGCAGAGTGGATTTGCCTGCTCCATTAGGCCCGATGATGCCCAGGCTCTCTCCTTCTTCCAAAGAGAAAGTGATGTTTTTCAGAGCCTTTGTCTCATCCGGATAGGAGAAACTAAGGTCTGTGACTTGAACAGCCATGTTTTTCACAGCGCCACTCCCACAGCTATGAGGTAACACAGGAAAACAGAACAAAATATCCAGTCTTTTTTGTTTGTTTTAAACAGAGTCAGAGTCTGGATTTTTCTGTCAAATCCTCTTGAGAGCATGGCCGCATATATCTTTTCTGTTCTCTCAAAAGCTCTTGAAAAGAGTTGGGACGTCATAGGGGCTAAAGTCTTGATCTTATTTTTGAGGCTCTGGTATTTGAATGTTCTTGAGTTTTTGGCCAATCTCATCCGTTCTGCTTCCCCGGAAAAGAGGGAAATGTATCTGTAGGCAAAAAGCAAAACAGAGATCATGATAGGGGGCATCTTTAAAAGCTCAAATCCTTTGATCAAATGGAGGATTCCGGCCCAGAGGAAAAGAAAGCCTATGCACAGGAAAATTAGTATTGATTTCACAGAGAGGTTCCACAGGATATTCAGTTTTTCTAAAGGCGTTTGGTTTCCAAAAACAAAGACCGTTATTCCAAGAAAAACCAAGAGAGGAAAAAGCATGAGAAATCTCGGGAAAAATTTTTTTATATTGATTCCTGAGCCGATGAAAAAAGTTGTAAGTGTTAAGAAATAAAGGAGGAATTTGAGATAAGCCGAGGGTGGAGTGAATCCGATAACCAGAATAAATGCGGTCATGGAGATAATTTTAATTCGGGGATCAAGATCCCGTATGAATGAAGAGTCGTGATCGGTTGTTTCGGATTTAACAGGATTCATGCGTCAGCTCTGGCTATATAAAGAGAGGGTTGGTCTGTGATGGTAAGATTTCGAAAGCCTGCATTGCAAAACAGCGACTCCATTTCTTTTTCATCCGGAAGCAGGTCTTGTGTCACAGGCCCTTTTACTCTTTTATGAAACCTATTGAGCTCCTCACGGCTCATGGTATGGGCGACAATAAGGGATTTTTTCGGTTTCAATATCCTTTTAAATTCTCTTAAGGTCATTTGTTTATCCGGAACGTGGGGAAGAAGGGCAAAGCAGATCACCGCATCGAATGAATTTTCTTTAAACGGGATAAGCCGGGCGTCAGATTGAACAAAAAAGATTTCTAAATGCCTGTATTTTTCTTTAGCAATATCCAGCATTTTTTTGGCAAAATCCATTTCCACGATCCGTCCTGAGCTGCCTGCTGATTTTTTCAGGTAGGGGATGAGCCTCCCGGTACCGCAGCCGGCATCAAGAACCCTGTCTCCGGCATTGACCGTAAAGTACGGGATCAACCGGTTCAGTTTTTCTTTTTCTTTTTCCTGCCGGTGTTCGATCTCCCAGTTTTGGGCGGCGTTATTAAAGAAAGTCCTTCGGTCCATGTCTGTTCACTCCATGAGAGAAATAGTGGCCATGCGTTTTTTCATTTTATTGATGAGAGGGGGGATAATCAGCATAATAAGGATGATTCCGGGAAGGCCCCGGATGACAGAGGCCCAGCCCAATACGTTTTCCGGAAGGTCAAGCCATTTTGATACCACAACAACGGCTGCAAAGAGCACTGCCCTGTCAGCAGCCAGAGTTATGATGAGAGTCAGATATGGATTGAACCTGTATTTCTGGTAAAGGAGGCATGGAATCCCTGCCAGAACCAACCCTTCTGCCATCATAATGAAAGCAGTAGGAGGAAAAAAGGGAGGCATGCCTGTTAAAAGAGCTGAGAGAAGAGGGGAGGTCATTCCCACCACCAATGCTACTGGAGGAGCGATTAAAAAGCCGGCGGCTATGATCGGAAAAAACATGGGAAGGAAAGCACTTCCCAAGCCGGCAGCGTGAAAGAGAATGGGGATCACAAGGGCCAGGGCTAAAAACAGGCCTCCCAAAACGACATCTCTTCCTTTATAGCTCATGGTGTTATTTTTTTTTATATAGTAACATTTTGATGTTTAAAGTCAATGATATCTCAGATTTTTTTAACATTTGCGTCGGGTTTGATGTAAAATGAGAGGGATTTGAAAAGCGATACGATTTTGAAATGAGGGATGTCATGAAAACAAAAATCTTGCTTATTATGGTTGCCGGATTGATGGTTGTGTCATGCCAGACGGCCGAAGAGACGGGAGCAAACAAGGTCAGCACAGGCGGTCCGGAAACTATCGAGTTCCGGGCACTGCCTTTTGGTTTGGATGAGGTGACGCTTCTGGATGGTCCCTTTAAACATGCTCTGGAGCTCAATATCACATCCTTGCTCAGTTATGAACCGGACCGGCTGCTTGCCAAGTTCCGCAAGCAAGCAGGGCTTGAGCCCAGAGCCGAGAACTACCACGGCTGGGAGGATGACACTCTGGCCGGGCACAGTCTCGGGCACCATCTGAGTGCCTGCTCCTTGATGTACAAGACAACGGGAGATCCCCGCTTTCTTGAGAGGGCCAACTATATAGTCGATGAACTGAGCGCCTGTCAGGAAGCAGACGATGACGGATATATCGGAGCTTTTGCGGACGGTAAGCGCATATTCGAGGAAGAGATCGCCAAAGGGGATATCCGGTCTAAAGGTTTTAACCTAAACGGAATATGGGCTCCTTTTTATACGCAGCACAAGGTGCTCTCGGGCCTTAATGATGCCTATCATCTCTGCGGCAGTCAAAAGGCGCTGGATATACAGAAGAAATTTGCAGACTGGCTCGAAGGTGTGGTCATGGGGCTTGATGACGATCAGGTTCAGGAGATGCTTGTTTGCGAACACGGAGGCATGAATGAAGCGCTGGCAAACCTCTATGCAAACACACAGGATGAACGCTACCTGAAAATGTCCCGTTTGTTTTATCATAAAGCCATACTTGAACCTCTGGCTGAAGGGGAAGATATTCTTCCCGGAAAGCACGGAAACACCCAGATTCCCAAGTTGATCGGGATGGCCCGATTGCATGAGTTGACCGGAAATGAGAAAGACCAGAAGACCGCGGAATTTTTCTGGGACCGGGTGGCAAACCATCACTCTTATGTCACCGGGGGGCATGGAAATCATGAGTATTTTGGCGAACCGGATAAACTGCGGGACCGGTTGAGCCAGGGAACCACAGAGACCTGCAATGTCTATAATATGCTGAAGCTTTCCCGTCATCTTTTCATGTGGGAGGCCGAAGCCCATGTCAGCGATTTTTATGAACGGGCTCTTTTCAATCATATTCTCTCATCCCAGCACCCGGAAAACGGAAGAGTGATTTACAATCTTTCCCTTGAAATGGGCGGGTATAAAGTCTACCAGGATCCCTACTGGTTCACCTGCTGCGTGGGCACGGGTATGGAAAACCACTCTAAATACAGCCGGAATATTTATTTTCATAATGATAAAGAGCTTTTCCTGTTCCAGTACATTGCCTCTGAGCTCGATTGGAAGGAAAAGGGCCTGAAAGTCCGCCAGATAACCGAATATCCGGATGAGCCGAAGACCACGCTTGAATTCATCTGTGAGAAACCAATAACGCTCACCCTTCAGGTCCGCTATCCTTACTGGGCAGAAAAAGGTATAGAGATCGATGTGAACGGAAAAAAACAGAGAGTCAATGGAGAACCCGGCTCCTTTGTGCCGCTGCACCGGGAATGGAAAAACGGGGACCGGGTTGAGATCCGTATTCCCTTCACTCTGCGCCTGGAATCCATGCCGGATGATGCAAACAGGGCAGCTGTCATGTACGGACCCCTGGTGCTGGCCGGAGACCTGGGACCTGTGAATGACCCTGAAGCTGAAGACAGTATGTATGTACCGGTATTTATGACTCAGGATCGGAACCCTACTAATTGGACCAAACCGGTCCCGGACCAGGTAAACACCTTTAAAACCAAGGATGCAGGCAGACCGCGGGATGTGGTGCTCAAGCCTTTTTATAAGACTCATGAGCGCCGTTATTCCATATACTGGGACCTCCTGACAGAAGAAGCATGGGAGGAAAGACAGGACACTTATAAACAGGATATGGAAAGGAAAAAGATGCTAGAGAAGATGAGCGTGGACTTTGTCCAGCCGGGCGATAGAAAGCAGGAAATGGAACATAATTTCAAAGGGGAGAGAAGCGGTTTAGGCTTCTTCCAAAGGCGTGGATACAGGGAGGCCAGAGAAGGCTGGTTTTCTTATGATCTCAAAGTCTTTAAGGGTCAGCCCATGGCATTGGCTGTGGATTACTGGGGCGGATATCCGGGCTCAAAGACTTTTGATATTCTTGTGGACGGAGAGGGGATCGCAACCGAAAATATTTCCAATAAAAAAGACGGGTATTTCATCAATGTGGTCTATGATATCCCTGATGAACTGACTTTTGAAAAAGAGAAGGTCACCGTGACATTTAAAGCGCAGCCCGGAAATACGGCCGGCCCTGTATTCGGAGTCCGTGTGATCAAAAGATGATCAAGAACAAGCAGAATACATCTCCTGTCCCCAGTGAAAAAGTTGACATTTCGTTGGTGATTTACTACTTTATACATACTTGATAAGGGGAGATGAAGTGACTCTTAAATGTCCCAAGTGCGAGACAGAAAATCCTGATAACCAAAAATTTTGCGGTCACTGCGGCACACCGCTTCTCCGTGACAGGGAAGCGTCATTCACTCAAACTCTGGAAACTCCCCCTGAAGATTTATTAACAGGCGCTACTTTTGCAGGCCGTTTTCAAATCATCGAGGAATTGGGCAAAGGAGGGATGGGCAAGGTCTACAAGGCCCATGATACTGAGATAAAGGAAAAAGTAGCCTTAAAACTGTTAAAGAAGGAAATTGCCTCTAATCGTAAGACAATAGAGCGTTTCAGAAACGAGATCAGACTGGCTCGCAAAATCTCTCATAAAAATGTAGGCCGTATGTTCGATATCAACAGAGCCGATGATAAATACTACATAACTATGGAGTATGTCGAAGGCCAGGATTTAAAGGGCTTGATCAAGCAGTCCAAGCATCTGGCAGTGGATACTTCCGTAAGGATCACCCGACAGATCTGTGAAGGACTGGCTGAGGCACATCGGTTGGGTGTGGTGCATCGTGATTTGAAACCTGGTAACATCATGATCGACAAAGAGGGAGATGCCCGTATCATGGACTTTGGCATTGCCCGCGCACTAAAAGAAAAAGATGAGGAATTAACCGGTGAAGGGGTTATGGTCGGTACTCCTGTCTACATGTCACCTGAGCAGGCCGAAGCCAAAGAGGTGGATGAACGTTCGGATATCTATTCCTTAGGTGTTATTCTTTATGAGATGCTGACCGGCCGGTATCCTTATGAAGGAGACACTTCACTTATCATAGCCATGAAAAACAGGGGAGAGAAACCCCGAGATCCTGGTGAGTTAAATCCCGAGATACCCGAGCGGCTGAGCCGTTTGATCTTAAAATGCCTTGAGAGGAAAAAAGAAGATAGGTTTCAAAGTGTAAATGAAATAGGATCTGAATTATCCGAGATATTGAGTGATTTATCCACTGATGAAAAAACAATCTCTCCAAGACAAAAAACAGGGGAAACAGTCCAAAGCAAAGTCAAAAGGACCATTTTTTTTACTGGGGCAGCTGTCCTTGTTGCCCTCATTGTTATCTCTGGTCTTATTTTTTTTACCGGCCATAAAGATATGATCAGCTCTATCGCTGTTCTTCCCTTTGAAAACTTAAGCGCTGTTCCGGATAACGAGTATCTGAGTACCGGCATTACAGAAAGCCTCATAAACCAGCTTTCTAAACTAAATGGACTTAAAGTCATAGCAAGATACACGGTTTTTCAATACAAGGGAAAAGACATCAACCCCCAGAAGGTCGGCCGGGAGCTTGGAGTCTCTGCGGTACTCACTGGAAGGGTCGATCTGCGTGAACAATCTCTGATTGTAGGCGCAGACCTTGTCAATGTAGCGGAAGGAACCCAGATCTGGGGGGATCGTTTTGAACGCAGCTTGAGCGAGGTCTTAGACATCGAAGAAAACATTGTCACGACTATTACCGATAAACTGCGTTTGAAACTGTCTCCTGAAGACCGGTCTAATATGGCACGAAATCATCCGCGAGATCCAAAGGCTTATGACCTTTATATGAAAGGGCATTATCTCCTTTACGGAACAAGCGAGGAAATGAACAAGGGACTGAATTTCCTCCAGCAAGCCGTAGAACAGGATCCGGATTATGCTCTGGCTTACGCCGCCATAGCTGAAGCTTACTCCATACAGGCCTGGTTGACGACTAAAACGCGACAGGAAGCTCTTCCTAAAGCCAAGGCCGCCCTGAAACGTGCCTTTGAGCTGGATGAAAATCTGGCTGAAGCCCATACGGCTGCCGGAGTGATCAAATTCCGCTTTGACTGGGACTGGCCGGGAGCTGAAGAGGAATTCCTTTCTGGAATCCAGCTCAATCCGGGAAGCAGTGAAGCCCACTTGGAATATTGTATTTATCTTGCGGCTATGGGCCGTTACGATGAATGTTTGGTCCATGCACAGAAAGCACACGATCTGGATCCTCTGGCCATTGGCCCGGCCCACTGGGTTGGAGCAGCTCATCTTATGAAAAAAGAACATGAAGTGACGGAAAGGGAATTTAAGAGAATCCTTGAGTTTCACCCCGAATGGTATTGGGGTCATATCAAATTAGCCACCACCTATATCGAAATAGGGAATATCCCTAAAGCGCTTGAAGAGGTGAAAAAAGCTGATGAGATGACCGAGGGGAGAGATTACCCTCTTTCCCGGTCCTGGATCGGTTGGGTTTATGCCAGAGCCGGAGAAGTCCGGCTTGCTGAAGACTGTATTTCTAAAATCAAGGAAATGGAGAAGAGAAGATATGTCGATCCCTGGGTTTATGCTGAGATCTTGTCGCCTTTAGGGAGAAAAGAGGAAGCTTTGGATTGCCTGGAAAAAGCTTATGAGGAAGGTTCCCCTAATATGATCTATCTCAAAATGTATGTTCCGGATAGATTCAATGATATAAGTTCCGAACCACGGTATCAAGAACTCCTCCGCCTTATGAATTTTGAATAGAGATTGGTTCCCAAAGACATGCGAGACAGAGATGGTTATCAAGTGCGGTGATAGATGTTGATCAAATCCTTGAGAAGGGAGGCTGCTGCCCCGATCGGGCTTGACCGTCCGCCTATGATGGTTATGGTCCCCATGGTATCGGTCTCAAAGGTGATGCCTTTTTCGCTTCCTGTGACAGGGTAGAGTGGATGGGATGGATCCAAAGCTTTGGGTGCCACTTCCAGCATTCCGCCTTTATCCGTTTTTTTATATCGTCCGAGCAGTTTGAACCGGAAACCTCTTTGAGAAGATTCCTCCTGTTCCTTTGTGGTGAGGGCATCGATTCCCTTAACCTTCACATCCTCCAAACGGTAAGCTGTCCCAAACACAGCATTGGTTATGAGCAGGATCTTGAAAGCCGTGTCCCAGCCTTTTACATCCATACTTGGATCCGGCTCGGCGATCCCTTTGGCCTGTGCTTCTTTTACAGCCTCGGCATAAGACCCGCCCTCACTCATGCGGGTAAGCACGAAATTAGAGGTCCCGTTGAGGATCCCTTCGATGCGCCGGATCTCTGTTCCGGCCAGGGCGTAACGGGCCAGGTCTAAGGTGGGAAGAGAGGCTGCCGTTGCTCCGCTGATCCCAATCTGACAACCGTTTTTTTGTGCCAGGTCCTTGAGCCCTTTAAAGTCATAAACGAGCGGTCCCTTGCTGGCTGTCACCACATGCCATCCCGCTTCTAAGGCCCATTTCCAGATATCATATCCGGGCTTTCCCGTCCGGTGGTCCGACACCGAGCAGTCAACAAGTACACCCGGAGAAGCCGTTTGAAAAAAAAGCTTCAGGTCATCCTTAACACTTCCGGTTTGCAAGAGATGGAATAGGGAACATGGGTCTTTTGTGAGTATGGGAAGGATATCTATGTCCTGAGGGATATCCCATCTTGTCTGCCGGCGGAAAATAGTCAGCCAAATAGGTTTTAAACCATAATCATGCCCGAGAAGTTCCCGTTTGTCTTCCACAAGCCGGACGAACTCTCGCCCTACATTCCCAAATCCAATAAGCAGTATGGACACTTCTGTCATGAGTCCCTTATACCCGAGACGTATTTGAATAAAAATTTATCGTAAATAGAGAGAAAAAGATGATCTTCATTCATCCTGTTAATTTTTATTTGAGTAATCTCTGAAGATGTTTATGAGTTGAAGGCGGTTTTGAACATTGAGTTTTTGATAGATATTATAGAGATGAGATTTCACTGTTTTCAGGGAAATAAAAAGCTCTTTTTCTATCTCTTTATTGGTTTTTCCGCTGATAACTAAGGCAATGATTTCTTTTTCTCTGTTTGTAAGACTGAAATGTTCACTCAGGCCGTCAAGGTCAATCTCAGAACCGTTGATGGATTGGGCCTGCGGTCTTTTTTTACGCTGTATATAGAAAGACAATACGGCCGCTGCAGCTAAAATCAATCCAAGTATAATAAAGAGAATATACTGAGTGAAAGGGGAAGAGAGATAGATTGTCAGTTCGATCCCTTTTTCATTCCAAGTGCGGTCATGGTTGGAGGCCTGGATAAGCAATCTGTTTTTACCAGCTTTTAAATCCCTTAAAAAGAAAGAATTTTGGGGGCCGGCATAAATCTCTGTTGGTTTGCTGTTGAGAGTTTTCACCCTGTAGTGATTTTTTTGGGGGAAAGCAAAGCTGAGTGCAGACATCTTTATAAGAACCGGCAGGTCATCCTTGGATAATTTAAGTGACTTGATTTTTCTTAAGAGGGTGGTTTCATGATCGTGAGTGGCTGTCTGGAACGAAGTGATGGCAACCTGGGGTGGATAAGAATTAATTTGGATATCCTCCGGATAAAAGGTGTTGAATCCCGAGATTCCCCCAAAATACATTTCTCCATTTCTGCCTTTAAAACAAACTCCCGGATTGAAGATCCGGTCTTGAAGGCCGTCTTCAGGCCCGAATACCAGCCACTTCAAAGAGAGGGGATCGATATGGATGAGACCGTTTTTCGTGCTCATCCATATCCAATTGGATTCATCCGTAAGCAGCCCGTAGGCGGAATTATCTGGAAGCTGTATTTCCTTTGTTAAAAGATGCCAGTTTTGACTGTTTGGGTCCAGATAGCACGGCCCTGCCTCTGTTCCTATCCAGATTTTCCCTGAGCTGTCTGCAGTAATGGAATAGACTGTTGAGGAGGGAAAAGAAGAGGGGTCTTCAGGATCGTGTCTGTAATGAATCCAGTTATGGTTTTGAGGATCGAGATAATCCAGACCATGCCATTGGGTTCCTATCCAGATTCCCCCTTCGCGGTCCGTATAGATTTCATTGATCGTATACCAGGCTTTGTAAATCTTCTGTTGAGGATTGGTGTAAAGATGGGCTTCTTTCTCTATGGTATCCCATTTAAAGATTTCCCCCCATGTGGTCCCTACCCAAATGAATCCATTTCTCCCTTTAGCCATAGCTAAAATAGAAAACCTCTTTGGGAGACGTGTGGACTCCCTTGTGTTTTGAATATGAGTTATGGTCTTTTTTTGCCGGCCGTAAACATACAGCCCGTTAGAGTTTCCTATCCATATATTTCCCTGATGGTCTTCACAAAAGGCCTGGATAGGATTGACTATAAAAGACTCTAATATGTTTTCAGGAAAATTCAAATGGTTCCACTTGTCTTTTTTTCTATCCCAGGTATTGAGACCTCCGAGAGCTGTGCCGATCCAGACGATTCCTTCTCGATCTTCATAAAGGGCGGTGATGTTGTTACCGGAGAGACCTTCCAGGGACTGAGGTGTGTATTGAGCCAAAGCAAAACGAAATCGGTGTTTATTGAGAAGGGAAATCCCTGTACTTGTGCCAAACCAGAGAAGTCCGTCTCTGTCTTCAAAAAGAGTGATCACTGTATTATCACTGAGACTTCCCGGCTTCATTGTATTGACGGTATACTGATTTAAAGAGTAGTCTTTAGGATCGAAGCGAAAAACTCCTGCATCCGCAGTGCCGACCCAAATAATCCCTTCGCGGTCTTCAATAAGAGAATAAATTTTATGGCAATCTGACTGAGGTGTTTTGTTTTTTTTAAGCTGGGCTCGATCTATGGAACCTGAATCAGGGTTCAGAATTATCAGACCGATATCGGAAGTGGCGATATAAATCCTTCCGTCCTGTGCTTCGCATATATCCCAAATATTGGGATTGCCGGAAGGATTTGGGGAATCAACCATTAGATTGATATGAGTCCACTGCCCGCTCTTTTTATCATAACAGTCAAGCAGCCCTTCATGAGTTCCCATCCAAATTTTTCCTTCCTGGCCACAGCAAATGGCCCAAACAGAATTACTGCTTGGAGAATTCGGATTGGATGGGTCGCTCCTGTAGTTTTTAAAAGTTTTCGACTTGAAGTCAAATCGGCAGACTCCGTCATTTAAAGTCCCTATCCACAAATATCCGTCCTTGTCTTCTGTAATGGTCCGGAGGTTGTTGCTGGGGAGGGAGTTCGGGTCCTTTGGTTTGTGTTGAAAATGGATGAAACGGCCTGTCTTTTTATCCAGAAGTTCCAGCCCTTTATCCGTGGTGATCCAGAGATTTTGCTTTGAATCCTCAAATATGGAAAAAAGATAGTTGTCAATAAGCGAATGGGGATCATGTTCCTGATGTTGAAAAATAAGATACTCATTGCCGTCATAGCGCGCCAGTCCATAAGGGCTTGTGATCCAGATGAAACCCAGACTGTCTTGAAAAATGCAGTGTACGACAGTCAGGGAATGTCCGTTTGAGCTGGGGATCAGGTGGTCAAAATAAGGGTCTTTAACCTGGCCTAATAAAGACAAAGGGATCAAGATAAGCAAGAACACTCGCTTTAAAACCGCAGTAGTTTTCATCGATTTTCAAGTATTTTAACAAAATCTGAAAAAAATAGGAATTTGTTAAAAGACTCGGTCAAAAGTCCTATTTTTAATAAATCAGACTTTTGTCTGATATCTTATCAGCCCGAATAAGGGTATTATCTGCAAGAACCAACTGTTCTATTGCCGTTTTTATGGTTTATTTAAAAAAGTCGACTAATAAAAAGAAGCGGCGGTAGCCTGCCTTGAAGGGAGGTTTTATAATGCAAAAAAAAATGGCTTTTGGATTCATCATCGTCTCCTTTACGGTGTTTATAGGAATGAATGGCTTTATAAAAGACAGGAATTCCGATGATCTGATTGCCTTCAATTCTGACCGGAGCGGGAATGACGAAATTTATGTCATGGATATGCACGGCAACAATATCCAGCAGCTTACAAAAAATTCCTTTGTAGATTACTGTCCGTCTTGGTCCGATGATGGGAAATGGCTTGCCTATACATGTTTTAAGGATGACAACTGCGATATTTATAAAATTGATTTGGAGAGCGCTCAGATAACCAGCTTGACCCATCATGAAGCAAAGGACATAGAACCGGTCTTTTCCCCGGACGGATCAAAAATGGCTTTTGTATCCGACAGGGATGGGAATCCGGAGATTTACATCATGAACCCTAATGGCACAGACAAAGTCCGGTTGACTGATAATAAGGCTGTTGATGTATTCATGCACTGGTCTCCGGATGGCTTGAGCATGGCCTTTTGTTCAAATCGGGACGGTAATTTTGAAATCTATGTTATGGATGCAGATGGAAACAATATAAAGAGATTGACCAAGAACCAGAGCAATGATTGGACGCCCAAATGGTCTCCTGATGGAAGTAAAATCATGTTTGTTTCTGAACGTGACGGAGATCCAGAGATCTATATTATGAATCCGGATGGAAGTGATCAGAAGAATATTACCCATCATCCCGGAAAAGACTTTGAGCCGGAGTGGGCTCCGGATGGTTCCATGATCGTCTTTGTGTCTAATCGAAACGGAAATCAAAATATTTATACAGCCCTCCTTTCAGAAGACTATGAAATAAAAGATATAAAACAGGTTACCTGCGGAAATTTTTCCGACCGCCATCCGGCCTGGCAGCCCCAAAAAAAGTAAAACAGAACCATTTGAGACTACGAACGTTATTATTAAAGTGGATGTCAAATGATTTCAAAATCACTGAAATCATGATGTCTTGAAGAAAGGAGAAATTCATGTTCAAACAAGCTGAAACCATCTTGAATCCTCTTTTTTTGGCGCTGGCGGTTTTGTTTTTTATCTTTATCAGCCTTCGTATCAGAGGGATTTTCTTTAAGAAGAAATCCCGGACTCCAATCTGGAAAAAAGAGAATGGATTTATCTACAAGATATCGGGATTGTTGAAAGCCTTCTCATTGCTGCTGATGGGAGCCGGTATCATTTATTTCCTTTTCATTATCCTTATATTTACAGCCGTTCTTCATGCCTATGTAAAAACGCTCTTTATCGTGATGTTCAGCGCCTGGGCCCTTTTGGAATCCTATATGAGCCTTTCGATCCCGGAGAATTTGCCCAAAACTTCTGTATTCAGAAGGAGCCTTCACTTTTTGACCGTTGTGATTTGTATGGCTGGGGCCGTGTTTTTATTCCCGAAAACCATACAATCTTACCCTTTCCCTGCAGAATCTGAATGTGTTCTGCTCGACCTTCCGGTCCGGGGAGAATGGCTGTCGGGCCAAGCCGGCGCCACGACAATGACCAATGCTCATTATAAAAACAGATATGCCATCGATTGTTTAAAGATTGGACCTGATGGGCGGTTTTTCAAAGAGGATGAGAATGATGTAACCGATTTTTATTCATACGGCGAACCGGTCTATGCGCCGGGAGACGGGCTGATAACCGAAGTCATGGACAGCTTTACCAGTGATGTCTTTGGGGAACCGGACACAGAAAACCTCGGAGGCAATTACGTGATTCTTGACATAGGGAACGGAAAATATTTCTATGTTGGCCATTTAATGAAAGAAAGAATTCCTGTGAAGAAAGGACAGGCTGTTACAAAAGGAGACATTCTGGGATATGTCGGCAATTCGGGAAATACCTCTTTTCCCCACCTGCACATTCACGTTCAAAACAAGGCAACCGCTGATCCTGAGGGAAGGGTCACCTATCCTTTCCGCTTTAAAACAATGCACAGAAAGAGGCTGATATTCTGGCGGAAGGTCAGCAATGCGGCTTTAATACGAAATGACAGGTTTTGTGATTAACCTATAGTCATTGAGTGTTCTGGACTAAGGAGAACCAGCAAAGAGGGCGAAAAAGTCTTTTGTTTTTATGCCTTGATAAAACCCCCTTCTTCTGTCATATTCTTTACTTAGAGTATTTGATGGCCTTAAATGACCAAAGCATCGATTGTCTTGAGATTCCTCCGAAAAGGCACCTTGATCAGACAAATAATATTTATTTTTACAGCTTTTTTTCTTTTTTCTCCTGTGCTGTTTTCCCTTAATCCGTCCATTCAACTAGACGAGTTTCTCTCAAGAATATGGACCGCAGAGAAGGGCCTTCCCCAAAACACCATCACTTCCCTGGTTCAAACAAGCAGCGGATATATCTGGTTGGGCACACCAACCGGCCTGGTGTGTTTTGACGGTGTTCAATTCAGGACTTATTCCCGATCAAACACTCCTGCTTTGAGCCATGACAGGATATCCTCTCTTTATGAAGATGACAGTGGAGTTCTCTGGATCGGCACGGATGGAGGCGGTCTCTATTCATTATGCTCAGATCCAGCCGGTCAAAAATATCAATGGAAGCACTATACCGTTCGAGAAGGGCTTTCCAACAACAATATAAGAGCAATGATCAGTGACTGGGAGGGAAATCTCTGGGTGGGGACAGACTATGGTCTCAACCGAATAAGTCAGGATGGTATCCGGATCTATACCGCTGAAGATGGTCTTTATGACAATATCATCACGGCCCTGGCCCTTGACATACAAGGCCATCTATGGGTAGGGACCCTGCAGGGGGGATTGGCTCAAATCCAGGATCATGCCATTTATACCTACGGTCCGGAAAAGGGATTGTTGAATCCAGCGGTTCTGTCTCTGACATCGGATTCATCAGGCCATCTATGGGTAGGGACCTTGGAAGGGCTGTATTTTTTGAGCCGGAGCGCCTATGTGCTTCAGTCCATTCCGGGGACCTCTTATACTCCTATCACATCACTTATCTGGGACGATTCCGGCACCTTATGGATCGGAACCATGGCGGATGGTTTAATGCAAAGAAAAAGAACTTCTTCTTCCGGGTGGATCCTGGAAAAAAGATTTCCGGACAAATATATCCATTGTTTATTATCCGATAATGAAGGGAATCTCTGGGTCGGAACCGATACAGAAGGCCTGATTGAATTGAAAATCCCTCTTGTCACTAACATCACCGGAAGCCAGGGCCTGCCCGAGAACACTGTTTTTGCTGTGATAGAAACGCATGAAGGGTCCCTGTGGGCAGGGACAAGAAACAAAGGACTCTGTAAGTTCAAAGATAACCGGGTGATTGACATATTTGATCGGGAAAACGGCCTCTCCGGGAATGAAGTTCTTACTCTTTTTGAAGATGCTCAGAGAGGTGTCTGGATCGGAACACAGGGACAAGGGCTCACTATAATAAAGAATGGTCAAATGACCTCTCTGGCCGTGGAACACGGGCTTAAATCAAATACAGTCACTGCTGTCATTCAGGATACAAAAGGAGTGATGTGGATTGGAACAGATAAGGGGCTTAACCAAATGAACGGAAGTGGCACGGAGAAAAAGGAGATCAAAGATATTCCCGATCTTGAAGGTTATTCCATTAAAGCTCTATTCCCGGGCAAAGAAAGTTATCTTTTTATAGGAACAAACAGAGGGCTTTTCGCATATAAAGAAGGGGATTCCCTGCAGCCCATTGAAATCGGATCCGGATCATCTGTCCCGGAGGTCACTTCACTGTATGAGGACAGCACAGGAGTACTCTGGGTCGGGACAATCGGAAGCGGCGTCAAATGCGTTTTCGGGGAAACAGTGCTTTCCTTCACCACAGAAAACGGCTTAGTCGATGATTATATTTACGGCATCACTGAGGATAAGAGTCATAATATCTGGATGAGCTCCAATAGGGGATTGATTCGGATAAACCGCACCGAAATCCTCAAAATTCTTCAGGGAGAAGTCGATTTTATCCATTCCAGCTTTTATGATGAATGTGACGGCATGGCAAGCCGCCAGGGAAGCAGCCAGGGCCATCCCTCTTTGATCACATCGTCATCCGGACGGCTTTACTGCGCCACGCCTAAAGGGATAGCTGTCATTGATCCCGGCAGCTTTCCCGTTCAAAAACAACTGCCTTCAGTCATTATTGAGGACGTTAAAGCGGATAATCGATCCCTTGTCATAAATGAAGAGAGGGTAATTCTTCCCCACGAACCGGCTGTATTGGAATTTCTTTTCACTGCGATTGATTTTTCCGCACCTGAAAAAATCCGCTTTGAGTATCAGTTGGAGGGAGAGGATGCGCGGATCAAACATATTCTTCCAGGGGAGGACCGGAGTGTATCTTATATAGATCCGGATGCAGGCCTTTATCGGTTCACGGTCAGAGCCATTAACAATGAAGGTCTTCCGTCCGATACCATCCGCATGGTCGAAATCGAGATCAAATCTCCTTTTTACAGGACCAAACCGTTTTTTGCCGGATTGATCCTTTTAGCCCTTGTTCTGACCGGAGGGGGAATAGCTCTTCGCCAGAAAAAGAAAGCGCGCAAACTGGCTGATAAGTATAAAACTTCAGGGATCGATCCCGGACGGATGGATGAGGTAACGCCCAGGCTTCTTCGTCTTATGGAGGAAGATAAGCTTTATCTGGATCCAGGCCTAACCCTAAAGAAACTGGCACACGAGCTCAGGATCCACTCGAACCACCTGAGCCGGATCATCAATGAACGTTTCAGCCTGAGCTACAGTGATTTTGTCAACAGATACAGGATCGCCGAAGCACAGAAGATGCTGTCTGACCCCCAATACAAAGAAATGAATATTCTGGATATTGTTTATGAGACCGGATTTTATTCCAAATCTGTGTTCAACACAGCTTTTAAAAAATTTACGGGGAAAACTCCCTCTGAATACCGAAAAGCCCGAAAAAAAAAATAAAAAAACGTTCTAAATTGTAATTAAGGACGATTTTGTCTTTTTATTCCGCTATTTTGGGTGCGAGATGATTGAGAAATAACTTTTTAAAAGGAGATAAGAATGAAAAAGACAAAAGCTTTACTCATCACTGTATTGTTCATCGGACTGATGGCAGCCCCCGCATTTACGGCTGGATTCGAAAAAAAAGCAGAGAAAACTTTTGATGCGAAAAAAGAAGTCCGCATCAAACTGATACTGGGAGACTGCCGGCTTGAAAAAAGCTCTGACAGTAAGATCCATGTCCATCTTGTTTATGAATATGACCAGATGGAGAATTTTAAATTCCAGATGGTAGACAGAGGACGTTATATCAATCTGGAAGAAGACCTTAGTGGAAAAAACAATGACGGCTATTCCAGGTGGACAGTGGCTGTTCCTGACGATACGGAGGTCGAATTTAAAAGCGCCACCGGAAATTTTAAGATTCAGGGCTTAAGCATTGAAGTGGATGCCAGCACCGGTACAGGTGAGATCGATATTATCGATACAAAAGGAGAGATTGACGTCAGCACAGGTACAGGAGATGTCCTTTTGGAAAACTGCGCTGGCGATATCGAAGCCTCATCCGGAACCGGAAATGTTCGTATCAGAAACTGCGCTGGCGATATCGAAGCCTCATCCGGAACCGGAGATGTCCAGGCTTCTGGCATCACTCTTGAGTATGAAGGAGACTTCTCCTCGGGAACAGGCGAAGCTGAAGTAGAATTTCCAGATGGAAAAGACTTTGAACTGACTGTCTCCTCAGGGACAGATGATGCTGTCCTGATGATGGAGGGCAAACCCATTAAGGGTTACTTTGAATTCAGATGTAATGCCCGACGTGGAAGGATCATATCTCCTCTTCCTTTTGATTCGGAAAAACAGGAAGGAGAGGGAGACGACATATACCTCATTAACTCCTTTACAAAAGACAGCGGCACTCCCAAAGTGTATATCAGAACCGGGACCGGCAGAGCCCAGCTGGTGAAGTGAGATAATTAAAAAAGTGATATTTATAGAATAAAAATAATTATAGGGGACCTTAATATGAAAAGTCGAAAATGGACAGCTCATCTCTGCATGATAATCTTTATTTGGATATTTGTGCTGTATGCTTTTCACTCACGAGCTGAGGCGGTAGAGTCAGACAGGGACAAAGTCGTTACTTGGATAAAAGAAAATGTATTAGACATTAAATCTTTAGGTGCCTCCGATAATTTTGATGATTTGCATAAATTTGGGGAGATGGTCGGAGAAGCACGGATTGTCGCTCTTGGTGAAGCCACTCACAGTACCAGTGAATTCTTTACTATAAGGCATCGCTTGATTGAATACCTGGTCCTGGAGAAAGGATTTGATCTATTCGGTATTGAAGGCAGTTGGCCACAGGCGGAACACATCAATAAATATATATTAACAGGAGAGGGCGATCCTAATCAGCTTTTATCAAACCTTCATTTCTGGTGGACAAACACAGAAGAGATGCTTGATATTATCAAGTGGATGCGTGAATACAATAAAAAAGCTGATTCTTCGGCAAAGATTAGATTCTACGGATTGGATTTTCAATATCATTATGCTGCAATGGATAATGTTATCAATTATTTGAAGCGGGTAGATAAAGCAGCTGTAGATAAAGTAAAGGCGCTTTTCATGCCATATCTTATGTTCTCCGGGAAAGTTTCAGGGGACGGATGGAATTTCCGGGCAGAAAGAAGGTACTGGGCAGTAACCAATTATTGGTATTTATCTCAGGACGAAAAAAAATTCTGCAGGGAAAAGTTGCAGGCTGTCTATGATTTTTTCGTGAAGAACAGGACCAAATATGAAAGGATTGATTCTCGTGAAGGCTTTGCACATGCACTGCAAAACGTTAGAACTATACTCCAGGCCGAAGAGAGATACACAAATGTAAGACCTGGCCGCGGACACGGTCATTATCGCGATCTTTTTATGGCCGAGAACGCAAAATGGGTCTTAGATTTCTATGGTAGCGATTCCAAGATGATTCTGTGGTCTCATAATTATCATATTTCAGATAGCGAGGAAACATTAGGGGGGTACTTACGAAAAGAATACGGAAATGATTTACTCATTGTTGGCCTTACCTGTTATTCTGGGGCTTTCAATGTGACTATGCCTACGGATGCTCCTGATGCAGATTTTGGCCGCACAAGACCCATGCCGTGTGAACTGGCAGTGCCAACTCCCGGTAGCTTTGAAGATATTTTGCACAGTACCGGGCTTTCGCAGTTTTATATGGATTTGCGTCCTTTGAGGAACGGAAACCATTCAGAAGTGTCGGATTTCTTCAAACAAGAAATTAGTGCCTTAGGTCTCGGGACTGCATATGATCCCAAAACCGGATTTGCCTTTGATAACGTTCATATTCCTGAGATATATGATTTAATGATGTTTATAGACAAAGCGAAACCGGCAAAATTGCTTCCGCTGCTTCCTATTCCTAAGAAGTGAGAAGGATTTTCCCTTAAAAAGAGGTTCATTATTCCGCATATTTAAACAAAAGGAGTTTCTATCATGAAAAGGAAAACAGTCTTGATTCTCTGTCTACTATCCTATCTTATCATTATTCCACAATTCTCTTTCGCTCGTCATCAATCAATTGAGAGCAGCGTTTCAAATTCTTCTCAGATTGCGAATCCAGGTTCGGATGATCCCCTGGGATTGGAATTGTACCTGGATGAATTTATAAACAGAAAAATGGGAGAATATCACATCCCCGGTTTGGTTTTTGTGATGGTTAAAGACGGCGAAATTTTTCTGAGCAAAGGATACGGTTATGCTGATCTGGAGAAGAAAATTCCGGTGAAACCTGGGGAGACAGTATTCAGGGCTGGTTCGGTCTCGAAATTATTCACGGCCACTGCTGTGATGCAGCTCTATGAACAGGAAAAACTGGATTTGAACAGGGATGTTAATGAGTATCTTGAACGTTTCAAACTGGATGAAAATTATCCTGAACCGGTGACCGCACATGATCTGCTCACCCATACAGCCGGTTTTCGAGGATGGGCCATAGGGATATACACTCGTAATGAATCCGAAAGAAAACCCCTGGGGGATTTCCTTGCCGCAAATATGACGCCGCGGTCCTTGCCTCCTTCTTGTGTCATCAGCTACTCAAACCACGGTTACTATCTCGCCGGCCACCTGGTTGAGGTGATCTCCGGTCTCTCTTTTGACCAATATGTAAGAGAAAATATCCTGCGTCCGCTGGGAATGGAGAAAAGCAGTTTTGTGATGCTGGATCAGCTTGAGCCCAATATGGCCAAAGGATATTCCTACTCAAATGGAAATTACCGGGTTGTTCCAACTGGGTATCCGATACCCAGGCCCTCCCCAGCCGGTTCTTTGTTGGCCTCCGCAGAAGATATAGCCAGCTTTATGATCGCTCATTTGCAGGGAGGAGCTTATAAGGATCAGCGGATCCTGGAGGAGAATACCTGCCGGGAGATGCAGAAACAGCAGTTTGTCAATGATCCCCGGCTGCCGGGCATCGGCTGCGGATTCTACGAGTATGAGGACTACAGTCAGCGGGCTATAATGCATGATGGCGATGTGTCAGGTTTTTCCAGCCGTTTGTTTCTTTTACCCGAACACGATCTTGGCTTTTTTGTCTGTGACAATGCCGGCAATTCAATACTGCGTATGGAACTGACGGATCACCTGATGAGCCGTTATTTTACAAGGCCTGAAAGCCCGCGGCTTAAGGAGACAGCCAAAGACAACAAATCTTTTGACAAAAGGCTGGCCGGGAGTTATCGATCTACCCGTATCGGACTGGATTCCTTTGACAAACTGTCCTACACCGGAGCTGTGTGGGAGATTACCGAAGAAACAGTTAAATCCTGGATAGAAGTGGAGCCGGGATTGTTTCATATACCAGGCAGCTCCTTACGGATTGCTTTTGGTGAAGACGAAAGAAGCCATATCAAATATCTCTATATGGATGCCCAGCAGATGCCCATATCATATGAAAAGCTGGCCTGGCATGAGAATTACCTGCGGTTTCCCATGATATGGTTCAGTTTTTTTGCGGTTTGTTTCCTCTGGATCGGTGCGGCAAATCCCATAGTTAAGAGAATCCGTGCCAGGCGAAAAGAAACTATAAAAACATCGCGACCTATCAGGCTTACAAAATCACTGGCGGTCATCATCAGTGATATCTATCTTGTTTTTATTCTGGGATTTACGCCTGCCTTCATTCTGAATGAAGAACAGATCGCTTATGGTGTTCCCTGGGTAATCAGGGTTTTGCTGGTCCTGCCGATTCTCAATCTTGTTCTGACTGCAATTTTTATCATTCTTTTCGTAAAAAGCTGGAAAGATAAATACTGGGATTTGAAAAAACATTTATCCTACACCCTGATAATCCTGCTTTTTATTGGGATCGTTTTCTACTTGAGTTACTGGAATCTGCTTGGTTTTCAGTATTAGAAGTGCCATTCATTCTTTCCCGTTTGTTTGATATTATTTGGTTTTAATATCTTGAACAGACATCTTATGGATTGATACCAAAGTCATCGAAGTACTCAAACCAAATAAACATAAATGAAAGAGGAAAAAATGAGAAAACGCATTTGTATCATTAGTGTGATGCTGGTCGCAGCAGCAAGCATTATTGCTCAACAAAATGGTTCCTCTGTTCACATCGGCTCCTACCTCGGCCAGAAGCCGCCAGGAAAGACTGCGAAAATATTCGCACCTAAAATCATATCAACAGGGATGAGTGAATCTTCGATCGCAGTCTCTCCTGATGGCAATGAGATATTTTATACCATCCATGCCGAAAACAGCGAAACGATTGTAACTACCAGGCTGGAAAATGGCTGCTGGACCACTCCTGAAGTAGCTCCCTTCTCCGGTAGGTATCTGGACGGTTTCCCATCCATGCATCCCGATGGCTCTAAATTATATTTTCATTCCTATCGTCCCCTTGAAGAAGGCTCACAAATTGCTGATGTCGTTAACATCTGGTTTGTTGAGAAAAAAGATGACCAATGGGGTGAGCCCGAACCGATAGGTCCGCCCATTAATGGAAATGGATTTGTTTGCTGCCCTTCGGTCACAAAAAACGGAACATTGTATTATTCCAAAAAAACCAAAGACGGGGGTGAAAAAATTTACCGCTCCAGGTTTGTAAATGGAAAATATATGGAACCAGAAGCACTTCCTCAGTCTGTAAACAGAGAAAAAGAACAATTTCATGCGGTCATTTCACCGGATGAAAGTTATCTGATCATGCCTTATGAAGATTATTATGTTTCCTTTAGAGATGAAAATGATCACTGGAGTGATTTAATCAAGCTTGGGGATACGGTTAACAAATATAAGACAGGAGGTTGTCCGTCAATATCTTCTGATGGAAAATATTTTTTCTTTGCCGCATACCCCCACATACCATGGAACAAATTCTTTGATAATCGGCATACATACAAAGATCTTCAGAAAATTACACTGCAGCATCCCGCTTCTCAACGAACTGATATCTTCTGGGTGGATGCGAAGGTTATCGAAGAACTAAAACCAAAGAAATTGAAATAACTGAAAAATCAAACCGAACACACTCAAATTATTTGATTTTGATATTAATGCTGAATTTTCGTATTCTCTGGAATTGCTCCAATGATTAGCTAATGGTGAGAAATAAAATTTCCAGCCAAATAATTTCTTAGTTCACAATTAACTTTTGAAAAGGATGCAACCATGAAAATGCGATTGTTAATACTGGGTTTAGTTCTTGTATATTTTTTGGGGTGTGCCTCTAATCATGAAGTTGAGCCACCGGGACCCATTGCCAGATTTGGCAGCGCTCCGACGATCGACGGAGTGTTCGAGGAAGGGGAGTGGGATGATGCGGAAGTCGTCCAAGAGGGTGAATACCAACGATTCAGGATCAAGCACGACGGCAAAAATCTGTATTTCGCGCTTGTCGGTGGCGGAGGGGACCTCTGGTTTAACAAAGATAAAGGCCTGCGTATTCTGCATTCCTCGTCTCAGTTAGGATCTGCAGAATACATCAAGTCGGACAGTTCGGTTCAATCCCTTAGTAAGCCGTTCGACTATAGATTATGGGGTCTGCAAAACCGATCAGCGGCTGAGATCCAGGAAGAATTGGCTGGTTACCTGGCCGAGAACGGCTAGCCGGGGCGCTATCTGGATTGATCTTGAGAATCGATCTAAGGCGAAACAATAGCGAGCTGTATAGAATTCTAGGTTCCCACTCTAAAGGTACTGGGAATTTGGATTTCTGGGTAAAGGATGTGAATCATGAACACAAAACCATTTTTTGTTCTATTAATGTTATTCATCTTTTCAATGGGAAGTTTGAGTGACCAGTTGAAATCGGATGATTTCCCTGTTCTCAAAGGCCCTTACCTGGGACAGAAGCCGCCGGGAATGAAACCTGAAATTTTTGCCCCGGGGGTCATATCCACCAAAGACAGATATGAACTAAATTCGGAATTCTCTCCCAAAGGGGACGAGTTTTATTTCGAACTTTCAACGACCACACCGGAGCAGAAGAAAAAGGGCATCTTTTTTTATGTCATTATGGTCAGTAAGCTCATTAACGGTGTCTGGACAAAACCCGAAATGGTCCCCTTTTCCGGAAAGTATGCTACGATGGATTTTTGTTTTTCTCCTGATGGAAACCGGCTTTATTTCACTTCGGACCGGCCAAATGAATTTGAGTCAACCCCAAAAAACAATATCTGGTATGTGGAACGAAGAAGAGGCGGCTGGTCAGAACCCATATTCTTGGGGCCGCCTATTTATAAACCCAAAGTCAGGCAGGGACAGCACACCCTGGCCGCAAACGGAACACTCTATTTTCGGTCGGGTGATGATCTTTTTTGCTCAAAGTATATCAACGGTGACTTTACCGAATCTGTCATTTTGCCTCCGGAAATAAACAGTCCGTATCCGGAATCAAAACCCTATATAGCCCCAGATGAAAGCTTCCTTCTTTTTGTCCGCTATGACATGCCTGTGTCCATAGACGGAGGCAGAGGGCTTTATATTAGTTTCAAAAAAAAGGATGGAAGCTGGACAACGGCCAAAAACACGAATATTCAGGGAAGTCTTCCCAAATTTTCCCCGGACGGAAAGTATTTCTTTTTTTCGCATGGAGGCGATATTTACTGGGCGGATGCGAAAATCATAGTAGAATTAAAACAAAAAGAACTGAAAAAAAGGAAAGAAAAATGAAAAAACCAATTTGTATCATCAGTGTTGTGATTGTTTCTTTAACAATCATTTTCGCTCAACAAAAAGACTTCCCCCAACTCACCGGTCCCTACCTCGGCCAGAAGCCGCCTGGAGAAAAACCCGTTATATTTGCTCCCGGGATTATATCCGTAGATGAGAATTTTGAGCACAGCGCCGCTGTTTTCTCTCCGGACGGAAAGGAAGTCTTCTGGTGCACAAACGTCAATGGAAATACAGATAAAAGGGTGGCAGGCAACCTCCGCTTGTATACCATGAAAATGGTGAATGGGCGGTGGACCGCTCCCCGGCCGGCTCCTTTTGTCAAAAACATCGTCGCTGAACGCCCGGTTTTCTCACCGGATGGAAACAAGCTCTACATCGAGTTCGGCAGCGATCCCTATCATGAAAGCGATACTGATATCTACGTGGTCGAACGAACGAATGAAGGCTGGTCCGACCCGAAGCCGGTATCGCCGCTGATCAATTCACCGGCTATGGAGCGGCTGCATTGTGTTACAGCGGACGGCTCTCTTTATTTTTCCAGGGATCCTTTTACGACTCGTGAAGAGATATTCGTATCCCACTGGGTGAACGGTGATTTCACCGAACCGGAAAAATTGGGAAAAAGCTACAATTCCGATGAATATGAAGCGGCGATCTTAATATCACCGGATGAAGACTATATGCTGATTTCTCATTGCGATACCAAGCACAGGGAAGTAAAATTCAGCATCAGCTTTAAAAAAACAGTTGATTCCTGGTCCGATAGAATTGAACTCCCGTTTTACTGCGGAGGTTTCTTTGCTCTTTCGCCTGACGGGAAATATCTTTTCTTTATGAATGAAGGGATTTGGTGGGTCAGCACATCGTTTATTGATGAACTAGAAGAAAAAAATTTATAATAAAAACAGAGGATTCAAAATGAAAATATCAAGATTTATTTTCTGCTGTTTGATTATTCTATCAATAAACAATGCTTTTTCCCAGGAAATATTCCCGGCAGTGATGCATGGAGATCTCGACAGAGTAAAAATATTGATTGAGGAGCATCCGGAATGGGCAAACGCGACGTCCTGGGGAGGCTGGACGCCTCTGCATAGGGCCTCACAATTCGGGCATGGTGATATCGTCGGCTTTCTGATTTTAAAAGGGAGCCATTTAGAAGCGAAAACAGACTTGGGCATGACGCCGTTGTATGCTGCCATCATGGGGCAGAAATCAGAAGTTGTCAAGCAGCTGATTAACAAGGGGGCTGATGTTTTTGCCGTAAGGAACGAAGGTGAAACCATGCTGCACATTGCGGCGGCTATGGGACAGAAGGATATTGTCGAATTGCTGATTTCAAAAGGATTGGAAGTCGATGTGACAAGAAGATACGGAATAACACCATTGCACCTGGCCTCGGTTTTCGGACATAAAACCACTGTGGAAGCGCTCATATCGAACGGGGCGGACATCGATCGGAAAAATGACAACGGCAGCACAGCGCTTCATCTGGCATCTGCTGCAGGGGAGACACAAACGGTTGCCTTGCTTAAGGAAAAAGGCGTGTCGGACGCTCCTGAAGAATACGTGAAAATCACCGGTGATTACTTGGGTCAGAAAAAACCGGGTTCAACACCGGAGCTTTTTGCTCCCGGCATACTCTTGAATACGCACCGGCCGCATGGCAGTATCGCTTTTTCACCAGACGGGAAAGAAATCTATTGGGCTGCAGCTTTGGATTTTGGTGCCTTTCAAAAGATATGGATGATGCGTCGGCATAACGGTCAATGGAGTCCGCCTAAAGTTGTTCTTTTTACCGATCCGTATACATACGGTGGACCTGCGGTTTCACCGGATGGTGAACGATTCTTTTTTGATGTTCTCAAATCTGCAGGCCCAAATGGCCAAAAAACGGATCATGATATATGGTTTCAAGAAAAGAATGCGCATGGTTTGGGTGATGTGATCAAGCCGGGACCTCCGCTGAATTCAGACAAGTCCGCTCTTGGCCCGTCCGTCAGCCGAAGCGGAACGGTTTATTTTTACAGTTTTGACATAGAGGGAGGTTTCGGTTCAGTCGATATTTATCGTTCCAGGCTCACCAGGGACGGATATGAAAAACCTGAAAATCTCGGTGATTCCATCAATACCGAATTCATGGACACTCTGCCCTATATTGCCCCGGATGAAAGTTATTTACTCTTTTCCTCCATGCGCCCTGATGGTTACGGCGATTTTGATTTGTATGTGAGTTATAAAAAGGAAGATGGGACCTGGACAAAAGCTAAGAATATGTGCGATACAATCAATACACCAGCCAGGGAGTCTTCGTCGATTGTTTCTCCGGATGGAAAATATTTGTTTTTTATGAGCCGACGAAACGGGATTGGAGAATTTTTCTGGGTGGATGCGAAGATCCTCGAAGAATTAAAGCCAAAAGAAATAAATTCGATTTCTTCTAATAGAAAGATGATCATGAGGTGAAAAACGGCGGATACTGGATCTGCCTGCGTAAAAAGGAGACATAAAAATGCCAGCCAAGATAACATCAAAATTGCTTATTGCCACTTCATTTTTTTTGCTTCTTTCGGCTGCAGTTCATGCCCAGAGTATCCATAGCGCTGTGGCCCAGGGGGATTTAGAAGAAGTGAAATCCATGCTGGACGCGGATCCCCTCCTGGTGAACCGGGAAGACGCTGCAGGCCGCACCCCCCTGTTCATGGCTGTCAGTAGGCGTGATGCAGATATGATAAGGCTTCTGCTGGACCGGGGCGCGCTGGTGCGCGTGGGAGATAACAACTTGAGATCACCCATTCACTATGCCGGCAATACAAATGATACGAGCCTTGTAGCCCTGCTTCTGGAACGGGGGGCTGTCGTTGATACCCGGGCTATCGGCGGCGCGACACCCTTGATTCATTCCTCCCTGTTTGATCGATTCGGGATGAGTCGATTTTTGATTGATCATGGAGCTGATATCAATGTTCAATGCAACGCATTGACCACGCCCCTCTATTTTGCTGTATTCAATAATAACCTTGAATATCTTGCCTATTTACTGGAGGCCGGGGCTGATTGTGATGTTCCTGATTTCCTCAACAGAACGCCTTTGTTCGTCGCCGTTAGAGACGGCTACATAGATGTCGTCAGGCTTCTTATCGATCACGGCGCTTACTTTCGGTTTAGGGATGTGTACCTGGAACGGAGTCTTCTCCATCTGGCGGCCATTCATGGACATGGAGAAATCGCGGCATTCCTGATTCAAAAAGGAGTGGATGTAAACGGAATCGATGCCCGAGGATGGACAGCCCTGGATTATGCCCGCTTCTATCATCATGATTCCACTGCGGATATTTTGAAAGCATCCGGAGGCACCGCGTGCCAGTCAAGTCTTTCGGCTTTCTCAATGGACTGGATGCAGCGGGATTTAAAACCCGGGGAGGCGGTTGTCATCAAGCTGCAGAACGGAAGCTGGGGGATTCGTACCAGTCAGCGGCTGCTTGTTTTAGGGTATTCGGAGATCGGCAATCGTCCGCAGGATGCGTCCTCGCGCAATGGATATCTGACGGGTGATGAAATGAATGATATCCCGTGGTTCTGTTTTGATATGAATTTTCATGCTCCGGCCGCGGCCTATTCCCTCCAGGGCCACACGCCCCTGTATTCCATGCAGGATCGCGTGAAAGATCTCACATTTATTCTGAATGAGAATTGGGATGGTTATTATACTGCATTTGAATTGAAGAAGGCCTGGTTTCCCGGGCCGGAACAGCCATTGGAATTCAAGGGGATGACGGTGACAGTCATCCCGTCCTATGGGAGCAAAAAGGGGATATTTATAGAATTCGATGGTCTGACGCTTTTCTGGCTGGCGGGGCTCTGTGATGATTATCTCTGCTCCAAGAAAAACACCGCGGCCGTGGAATGGGTGAAGAACCGTTTCTCCCACGTGGATCTCCTGTTCCTCGGCACGCCGGACGGTATCGGACCCGAGAAGGGAAACGGCATCCGGGAGACCTGGTTCGAATCCAGGGTTCTGAATGCCGGAGCCGTGTTTTTCCTCGGAAAAGAGCCTCTGGAAAGAAGAATCCTGGCCCAGATCAAACAAAGGGGACAGGATCAATCCAATATATTTTGCGCGGAGAATCCTGGAGACGTATTCTTGGTTGATCAAGGAACCGTACGCAAAGGTTCAATCAAGCCTGTTGCGGATGTTTTCAAGGTGATGGAGCTGTCGGCCGGCAGCCGGATAGATGCGCTTTGGCCAAAGTTCAAGGTTTCGGAAATACCTGTTTTTGTATTTGACGGCCTCAACACGTACCTGTTTCATTCCAGGGAAGCACTTGATGGTTTTGTCCGGACCGAAGAAAATCCAGCGGTATGGGTTTACAAAGGGCAGCATCCCCAGGTGCGGGGGAATTCCGTTGTCCGGATAGGCGACGTTTGGATGGCGACGAGTGTGCTCAGCGCTTCATCAAGAAGGACCGGAGAAAAGTATGATTTAAAGGATATGGCCGGCATCATCGTCCATGAGCAGTTTCATATTTTCCAGAGAATCCATCACCCGCAGTGGCGGCAAAATGACGGATTGCTCCTTCGATATCCGGAAGAGACAGCCGAAGCCTTGCTTCTCAGACGAATGGAAAAGGAAGCTTTTAAAAGAGCGGTTGTTTCAGAGGAACGAAAAGAGATTGTCGGGTGGGCAATGCTGGCGCTGCAGTTCAGGGAGGAAAGGCTTGGCCGGGTGGAGCCCCCATTTGCTCTTTATGAAAAGGAACTGCAGCTTACGGAGGGACTGTCGGATTATATTGAGCGTATGGCCCGTGGATTAGACCCTCTCAATGCCTCGAATATCACCAACGGCATCGCACCGGCCGGGGTGCGGGACCTCGGTTATGTAGAAGGAAGGTGGATCGCCATGATCATGGACAAGCTGAGTCCCGGCTGGAAATCGCAGCTGGAACAGGACGACAGTCTCTATCTGGAAGATATCTTAAAAGCGGTTTTTGGCGAGTCGCGGGTCCTGAAAAGAGTCTTCAAAGACCCGGAGATCGAGACGATGAAAGTGGCCGCAGACGCAGATTTCAGTGAATGGCAGACGAGAAAGAAGTCCGAAATCGAGAAATTCTTCGACACCCCGGGCTTTCGGATCGAGATCCGTTCCCCGGACAATCCTTTCGTCATCAGGTTGTTCGAGCCGCTGGAGATGGAAATCCTGGATGATGGAGGAGTCTATCACAGACTTGTCTTTATGGCCGGCAATGCAAGGGGAAACCTGAGGATAATGAACCATCCCTGTCTGACATGGTTTAATGATTCGTTCCGGGTGACCCGATTGGTGATCAATGGATTGAAGCAAGCGCCTGAGAGCATCGAAGGTGAGAATAAATTGATCATAAAGGAAAACAACATTTCCATTGAAATAAATTACTCAAAGTTAAGCATAGACAAAAATCGCTATATAATTGATCTATAAGACAAACGATGTAATCGCCATCTTCGGAAAAAAACTGAAATAAAGGAAATTCTTATGAAAAAACTTACGATTGTCAGCATTTTGCTGCTTGCGGTAACAATAAACATTTATGCACAAAAGAAAGACTTCCCCAAACTCACCGGCCCCTATCTGGGGCAGAAACCACCAGTAAAGGAACCCATAATTTTTACAAATGGAATAGTGTTGATCGCCCATTGCAGTGCAGCTTTTAGCCCCGATGGGAAAGAGGTTTACTTTGAAATCGGGACCGAAAATGATTACTCGACCAAAATTGGTTACTCTAAGATAATGAATGGAGTATGGACAAAACCTGAAGTCGTATCTTTTTGTAAAGAAGATACTTACCAATCCGGCAATCCATTTATTACTCCGGATAACAAAAAAATGCTCTTTACATCTTTCGCTCCGATTCCAGGTATAGAGAAAGAACATCGTGAAAATATCTGGTGTTCTGATAGAACATCGTCGGGGTGGTCAGAACCAAAGCCCATTAGCATTGCTGTTAATTCTTTGAGAATACACTGGAGCCTATCAGTTTCTGATAATGGGACTCTTTACTTTGGGGGAAGACGCCTTGATATGGATGATTCAGGGGGGATTTATTATTCCAGACTCGTTGATGGAGAATACACTAAGCCGATAAAAATGGGCAAAGAAATAAACAGGCCCGGCACCATGACCACATGTCCCTATAGTGCACCGGATGAGTCATACTTGGTCTTTACCCTGATGGGGAAAACGCCTGAAGATTCAGGGATATTTATAAGTTTTAAGGATAGAGCAGGGAAGTGGCTGCCCACTGTAATGCTTGAAGGGGGAAGCATGGAGAAAGGGGGACTGAGCCCTAAGGTAACTCCCGATGGAAAGTATTTGTTTTACGTAAATGGAGGTATGTTCTGGATGCCGATTAAGGAACGAATTGATGAGCTGAGGCCGAAGAGTACCGACCGTTAAGAACCGAATGCAGTGAACTCATGAGCATGATGTTCAACATCAGAGTGTAAAATTCAGCATCAGTTATAAAAAAGCCAATGCTTCCTGGTCCCAGCGTATCGAAGTCCCCTTTTACTGCGGGGGCTTTTTTGCCCTTTCGCCCGATGGAAAATACCTTTTCTTTATGAATGAAGGTATCTGGTGGGTCAGCACATTGTTTATTGATGAACTCAAACCGAAAAGTTTGAAATAAAATGAGGATATAAGCGGGTATCTTCCTAATAGAGAGCAAAGGACCATTCAAGGTCTAAAATAGTCCGGTATGGATCTGCGTGAATTTCTGGGATAATCATATCTGGGTAAAAGATATTAATAAAAAATAAAGGAGACTTATTATGAAACTAAAAAAATTAATGGGCGTCATCTTTGTCCTTTGCCTGTTCTGTCAGGCGAACGCTCAGGATATCTTTTCTGCCGCGGCAGAGGGAAATCTTGAAAAAATCAAACAGCTGATCAGTGAAAAACAAGAGCTTGTCAAAACAAGCAATGAAAGCAAAAAAACCGCTCTTCATATTGCAGCGGAAAAGGGACATCTGGAAATTGTAGAGTATTTACTGGAAAAAGGTGCGGATATCAATGCAAAGAACAAATTCGAACTCACTCCGCTTTTCAGCGCTGCAGAGAATGGAAATCTAGAGCTGGCAGAAATGCTTATAAAGCAGAAAGCGGATGTCAATGCTTTCAGTCAATTCTTCGGCACTGCCCTGCACCGTGCGGTTTACATGGGGCATCCTGAAGTGGCAAAATATTTATTAGAACAGGGAGCTAAGGTCACAGCCCAGAACAGCACCGGTACTGTGCTGCATACGGCCGCCCTCCTGGGACGGCCAAACCTGGCCCGTTTGCTTATCGAAAACGGTGCGGATGTAAACAGTAAAAATTCCGGCGGCATCACTCCTCTTTATTATGCTATTTCCACCGGGAAAGATCGATCCAGCGAGCTGGCTATGCTGTTTATCAACAACGGCGCGGATGTCAATGCCGCAGATAAGGATGGTACTTCCGTATTGATGATGGCTGTTCAACAGGGGTTTCCCGCGGTTGTAGAGAAATTGATTATGAAAGGAGCTGACAAAACCATCCGCAACAACAATACAAAGCAGTCCTTGCTTCACTCTGCTGCCATTTACGGGTATGGAGATGTGACAGATATTCTTATCCAATCTGGATTGGATGTAAACGCCAAGGATGGTGCCGGAAAAACCCCATTTTATTATGCCAAAAAATATGGTCATAAAACCGTTGCCGATCCTCTTATAAAGGCAGGCGCTAAAACAGAAAAAGGTGAGAGTAATTTCGGGGATTCAAAATATTTAAAGGAAAAAATGGGAAAAGGGGAAGCCTATATCTGGCTTCTCAAGAACCGGGGCTATGTGATCAAAACCCAGAATCACCTTTTTATATTCGACAATGAAGAAACAGGCAGGAAACCGGATACTCCTTCCATTGATAACGGTCATTATTCCCTTTCAGAATTGCGGGATCAGAAAGTACTGGCAGTCTATTCAGCGTATCATGCCCATGGCGGACCCGGTGAATTCATTCATACCCTGGAAGATACACTGGAAAATATCACCTATCTTCATTACAAAGATGACCGCTGGAGAGGCGGTAAAAAATCCCTTTATCTCAAAGGGCGTGAAACCCATCAAATCTATGGGGCGGAAATAACCACAATGGAAGCCCATGAGATCTATGGCATGGGTTCGCTGGGTTATCTGGTTAAGGTAGACGGTTTGACCTTTTTCTATTCTTCCTTTCCTACCTCAAAATCAGAAGAGTTCCAAAAAGAAGTGGATTTTATAGCCGACCAGACGGATGCATGTGACTTTGCATTCATCATGGCTATGCCCGATGAAGGTGAAGCATGTAGGGATTATATTCTGGAAAGGCTCAAACCGAAAGTGATGCTTCCCATGGGACATAAGAGCACCCATAAATATTTCCAGAGTTTTACGGAAAATGCGGTCCAAAAATTTCCGGAGATCCGGACCAACTGCCCTGCGAACCTGGGTGACAGATTCCACTATAAGAAATAAGAGCCGCATTTTGAACAATAAGAATTAAAGGAATTGAATTGAAAATCATTTATAAGAAACTTATATTCAATTCAGAGAGTTTAAAGTTAGAGGAATAATGAACAAAACTGAGATTTGAAAGGAGTGAATATGTTTTTAAAAAAAACCATAATTATTATTACCTGTGCTGTTTGCTTACTTGTTTTGCCGCTTGCTTCTGCGGAGATCCATGAGGCGGCTCATTCAGGGAATTTAGAAAGAGTCAAAACTTTGCTGGAGGGTCAGCCGGAGCTGCTGGAGGCCAGGGCAGATAATGGAGGGACTCCTCTTCATTACGCAGCTTATGGAATGCAGATCGAAGTGATGGACTTCCTGTTGAAAAAAGGGGCAGATATCAATGCCAAAGACAACGAAGGAGACACACCACTTGTCTGGGTCGTAGCCAATGGGAAAAAAGACAGTGCGGTTTATCTTCTGGAAAAAGGGGCGGATATCAACAGCACAAACCAGAACGGCGTTACACCTCTTATTATTTCAATCACCCGGAGACAACCGGCCATTATGACGCTTCTTCTGGAACAAGGCGCTGATCCAACCCTCAGAAATATTAGTGATTTCTCTCCTCTCCGAATCTCTGTTCTTTTTGGAAATCTGGATGCTGTCAAGCAGCTTCTTTCTCATGGAGCTGACCCCTCGGAAAAATATGAAGAAGGGACAACCGCCCTTCATATTGCCTGTACGGAAGGACAATCTCAAATTGCTGAATGGCTCATAGAAAAAGGAGCTGATATTTCTATAAGGGATAGCTCCGGTTATTCCCCTTTTTATCTGGCATCATTTTATGGCCAGACAAAAATCTGTCAAATACTTCTTTCGAGGGGTGTTGATGTCAATGCATCCAGTCCGGAAGGAGACGCACCTCTTCATGGAGCTGCTTGGGGAGGATTTATCGAAACAGCCGAACTTTTGATCGATGAAGGAGCGGAAGTCGATAAAGAAAACAAACAGGGATTCACTCCTTTAGATTATGCCTTGAAAGCAGGCCGGGACAGCACAGTAAAGTTATTGAAAGACAGGGGAGCTGTCTCCGGGCAAAAAACCGATTCCAACCGTATCAATAACCGTGGTATTGCATCCATAACCCCTCCTGAGTCAAATCCCGTTACAATGACTGTGCTTTATGACAATTATGTCGAGGTCGAGGGAACCCGTTCGGCCTGGGGATTTTCTTGCCTTATTAAAGGGACGGAAAAGACCATTCTCTTTGATACCGGAGGAGAAGAAGAGGTGCTTCTTCACAATATCGACAAATTAAATATTGATCTCAGCCAGGTGGATATGGTTGTTCTCAGCCATATTCATTGGGACCATGTCGGCGGTTTGTCAGCTGTCCTGGAAAGGCATCCCGGTCTTCCAGTCTATGTGCCTTATTCGTTTCCTTTTGAATTTGTTCGCCGGGTTGAATCTATGAATAGCCCAGTCATTCCTGTCAACAAGCCTGTCCAGATCTGCCGGAACATTTATCTGACAGGGGAGATGGGTGTCGGGATCAAAGAAATGTCGCTTATTTGCAATAGCGGCCAGGGACCGATTTTGGTCACGGGCTGTTCCCATCCCGGTATTGCGGGCATTGTTGAAAGAGCCACGGATATCATGGGGACAAAGCTTCACTTTGTGTTTGGCGGTTTCCATCTGGGAGGCAAATCAGAGGAAGAGATCAACACTATTATTGATCATTTTCAAAGGCTGGGGGTAGAGAAATGCGGCGCCACTCACTGCACCGGCGACCAGGCTATCAATATGTTTAAGGAAGCTTACGCAGATAATTATATCTCCATTGGGACAGGAAAAGAGCTTGTTTTCAAATATGAATTGAAAAAATAAACAGTGATTCTTTAGTCTTTCCAACAGTAGTATCGATTCCTTTAAGAAAAAACAAAGAGGAGTGGTCATGAAGATATTTTGTTTAATGATGAGTATTGTTTTACTTATGGGAGCTTTTCTATCTCCTGTTTATGGTCAAGAATTAGATGAACACTTAAAGCTGTTCGAACCCATTGTCAATAAAAAATGGGAAGGAGACATGCCCCGTTTTGGTGAAGGAGCCAAACGCGAAGTACTGTGGAAGGTCATATGGAACGGAAAAGCCATAAAGCAGACCACAGAGACTAAAATACTTCAAAACATTACAGAAGCCTATTTTTACTGGGATTCAGACAAACAGGAAATCGGTGTGTTTTCTATAACCAGCAACGGCAACTTTTTCCACGGTCATGTTGTTGAGGATGATGGGAAAATACTTATTTATGGTCTGATCACTTTTCCGGATAATAAACTGGAATTTAGAAATACGTTTGAATTGACCGAAGAGGGCAAACTCATTGACAAGTGGTTCACATTCCGGGATGGCGAATGGAAGCCTGGCCATACTTTTGAACTGTCCGAAAAGAAAGAAGAAATTTAGCATGAAAAAAAGTTTTGGCACTCTACTGATATTTTGTTTGCTGTTTTCATTGCATCCAATGGCAATATTTTGCCAGAAGGTCAATACCAATCAGGGTTCAGGTACCCCGCCCGTTTATAGTGTCTAAAACAGATACAGAGGTCACACTTGACGGCATCCTGGACGAAAAGGTGTGGCAGGATGCGCTGATGCTCGAATTATTGTATGAAGTGAGACCGGGAGAGAATGTTCCGCCTCCTGTTCAAACACAGGTGTTTCTGAGCTATGATTCCAAAAACCTGTATGCGGCTTTCCGCTGTTATGACCCGGACCCGTCAGCCATTCGTGCTCATCTCAGTGACCGGGATAGTCACGGAGGAGATGATTGGGTAGGCCTCATATTTGATACGTTCAATGATCAACGCCGGAGTTTTGTCTTTATTGTGACCGCACAGGGCGTGCAGTTGGATCTGATTGAAACCCAGAGCGGGGATGATGCGGGTTGGGATGGGATCTGGGACTGTGCAAGTGAACTCATGGATTGGGGTTATTGTGTGGAGATGGTTTTGCCTTTTTCGACGCTGAGCTTTCAGAGGAAAAAAGGATTTCAGGTCTGGGGATTTGATGCGGTGCGGAGTTATCCCAGGGACCACACGTACCACATAGGGTTGTTCCCCAGGGACCGGAGCGATAACTGTTATCTGTGCCAGGCCGTTAAGATCAAAGGCTTTGAGGGAGTTAGTCCGGGCAGGAATCTTGAGGTCAATCCTACTCTGACTGCTATTCGTAAAGATGAAAGAGAGGATTTTCCTCAGGGTGGTTTCAAAAAGGAATACCAGAATACAGAATTTGGAGTCAACACCCGCTGGGGCATCACTTCAAACCTGACCTTGAATCTGACCGCCAATCCGGATTTCAGCCAGGTCGAGGCAGATGCCAGGCAGCTGGACATCAACCGGCCCTTTGCCCTTTTTTATCCGGAGAAACGCCCTTTTTTTACAGAAGGCCTTGATTTTTTTTCCACTTTAAAGGAGATCATTTATACTCGGACCGTAAGAGATCCCTCATGGGGGGTGAAACTGACCGGGAAAGAAGGCCCCAACACCATTGGAGCGTTTGTGATGCGTGATGACATCACCAACCTTATCTTTCCAGGGAGCCAGGGCTCTACTTCTACCTCGCTTTGGACCAAGAATCTATCCTCTGTTTTCCGTTACAAGCGGGATTTTGGAAGCCGGTACACAGCAGGCATCATCTTCACTGATAGGGAAGGAAGCGGTTATTTCAATAGGGTTTATGGATTTGATCTGGATTTCCGCTTCACCCAAACGGATCAAATTCAATTGTTGGCTCTGAGGTCCAGCACAAAATATCCGGATGATGTGGCCAAAGAGAACCATCAATCCTCATGCGAGTTCAAAGATGGTCTGATTTCATTTGAGTATGACCACAATTCAAGGACCTGGGGATGGTGGGCTGATTATGAAGAAGCCGGTTCAAATTTTCGGGCTGACCTTGGATATTTCCCTCAGGTCGGTTATCGAAATGTGGAGGGTGGAGTGAATTATACGTGGAATGCCCCCCCGGATACCTGGTGGGCGCTGTTGAGATTGGGCAGTGAAGTGAACTATTTTGAGGACCAAAAGGGAAACCTTCTAAGTAAAAAGGCCTCTGCTTGGTTTTCATATACCGGTGCTCTTCAATCCAATTTTTATATAAAAGGTGTGACAGCAGTAAAGGCCTATAAGGGACATGAATTTGATCTCACTACTTTTACAGCAGGAGGAGGTTTTTGGCCTGCCAGTTTTATCCAACTCGGTGGCTCTGTGTTTGTGGGCAGCCAAATCGATTATGCGAACATTCGTCTTGGTAACACATGGAGACTTGATTTTGGGGCGTTATCCAATCTGGGTAAGCACCTTCACCTGACTCTGCAGCACACTTATGAGCGGATGAGGGTTCAAGACGCCCGGCTGTATACAGCCAATGTCAGCCAGTTAAACGCAGTCTATCAGTTTACAGTTAGGGTGTTTTTTAGATCTATCATCCAGTATGTGAATTATGACTTTAATCCCGGCAATTATACCTTTGATATAGATTCAGAGCAGAAGAATTTTTTCAGCCAATTTCTCTTCTCTTATAAGTTCAATCCGAGAACTGTGCTTTTCTTAGGCTACAGCGACAATTATTTTGGGGACCAAGGCATTCAGCTCACCCGGTCTGACAGAACATTTTTTCTGAAGATTGGTTATGCCTGGATGCTTTAGAACAATACCGTCCTGCCAGTTTACCTTTTTTGTTTACTTCAGACTCATGCCAGGGCATAATCTTACTTTAAAAAACAAACCATTTTTGTGTTTATTACGTCTATAAAATTGATGAACACATCTATTCTATACATCGCTTCAAGCCCATTGAAAAGGAGCCATTGCATGATACATCATAAAACCATCACGCCTATCCTTTTTTGCTTTTGCCTTTTTTTACTTAGTTTCGTGTTTTTCTCCTCCTGTGCCCAACAATCCGAGGAAGAAATACTCGCCTCCCCCTTAGAGAAGGAGATTCCCCGTCTGATGGAAGCGGCCAACATTCCCGGCCTGACCATAGCCGTCGTTCGTGATGGTAAAATAGCCTGGAACAAAGCATTCGGGGTAAAAAGCCGGCAGACCAACGAGCCTATCAACGATAACACCATGTTCGAAGCGGCTTCTCTGACCAAAACCATTACCGCCTACGCAGCCATGCGTCTTGTCGAAAGGGGAAAGCTCGATCTGGACAAGCCTCTCCATGAATATTTTCCGGATAAAGAATACAAGAAACTTTCGGGCGACGAACGATATAAAAATATAACGGCTCGCCTGGTCCTGACCCATACCACCGGACTTCCCAACTGGGGGACAAGGCTCATGCGTGACCCGGGGATTCAGTACGCCTACTCCGGCGAAGGATTCCTCTATCTCGGCCGCACCATAGAGCAAATTTCCGGCATGACCCTGCAGGAATTCGCCCAAAAGGAGATATTCGACCCTCTCGGAATGGATCATACCAGCTATGTCTGGAACGAAATCTATGCCGCCAACGGTGCTTGTGGTCATGACAGCCATGGTTCGGTTCATGCCCTCCGGAAAAGAACCGAACCCAACGGCGGGGCGTCCCTTCTGACAACCGCCTCGGATTACGCGGTCTTCATATGCGCCGTCCTCAATGCTGAAGGACTTTCCCAAGAAACCATAAATCAGATGATTTCCCCTCATGTTCAGGTGACAAAAAACAGGAATACCGCCGAGCTGTTTGAAAATGTTTATTGGGGATTGGGATGGGGTATCCAGCCGGGAAAAACAGGAGACAGCTTCTGGCATTGGGGAGATAACGGGGATTTGAGGGCTTACACTGCAACCTACACAGACTGCCGCGAGGGATTTGTTTATTTTACCAACAGCAACAATGGATTGGCTATTGCCGAGGCAGTAAGCGGCCTCATCGTTTCTGACCATCAATATGCCCTCGACTGGCTGGAATATGAAAAATATGATGAGCCGAAAAGACTAAACCGGCTGGCCGTCGAAGCAGCCTTTACTGAGGAAGGAAAAGAAGCAGGCATGAAAAAACTGCGTGAGGCTATAGAAACATTCCCTGAACTGGCTGAGGAGGATTATTTAACGGCACTGGCCGAGTATTTGGGAGAAAGCGGGAAAAAAGAAGATGCTGTCTCTGTATTTGAGTACTGTCTTGAAACGTTCCCCCAATCCGCTGGTGCTTATATTGGCCTGGGATTAATCCACATGGATCTGGGTCAAAATCAAGATGCCATAGGCAGCTTTGAATCGGCCCTAAAGATATTGAAAGGTCATCGGTTGACGACCAGGGCCCTCCAGTGGGCAAGGGAGGCGCTTAAGGTTGAGAAAAGCCCGGTCGTCCTTTCAGCGGCCGAGATGGAAAAATTTGCTGGTGACTACGGGCCTCGCCGTATCATCCTGCGCGACGGCAGCCTTTATTACAAACGTGAGGACCGGCCTGAATACCGGCTTAGACCACTTACCAAAGACACCTTTGCTCTGGAAGGATACGCTTCGTTCCGCCTGCAGTTTGTCTCAGATGAAAAAGGACGCATCGCCAAAATTATCGGTCTCTATATTCAGGGCAACACTGACGAATCCCTGCGCGACAAATAAAAAATAACAATCTATT
>CAZUXT010000012.1:0-54683 GCA_964624145.1 uncultured Eubacteriales bacterium
TGAAGTCATCCGGAGGCGAGCGGGCATGGTTCCTCGCAGAGGGGAGCGAGCCGAGAAATAAGCTGAGATTCCTCGCTGGGGAAGATCAGCGGGCTGAAGAACCAGCTTGCCTGATGAAAGTTAGGAGTATAAGAATGAATGTGCATACATATTTTATGAATAATCAGGATCAGGAATTATTTGACAGAACATCCCTTAAAGTGTAAATTTATCTGTACGATTTATTTCTAAAAAAACGTATTTGTAGAATGATTCATATAAAAAGCGCGTTAAGTGACATCATATATTTTTCACAAAAAAGGAGGCACAATGAATAAAAAAAGAGCACTCATAATTTTTAGCTTGATTCTTCTTGCTCTTCCGTCCTTCCTGTTTTCCCAGAACCAAGAAGGCCTGGAAGCACAAGCACTAAATATCTTTAATAATTACAAAGATGGTGTCATAACTCTTAAATCAATCGGGGAAGACGGTAGCGTTATCTATAACGGAACAGGATTTGTAATAGGAGAGAAGATCATTGCTACGAACTATCATCTGATAAGCATGGCTAAAAGCATTGAGGGCGCAACAGCTGATGGTAAAAGTATAAAAATCAAAGGTATTCTGGATTATGATAAAGAGACCAACATCGCACTACTGGAAATAAACAAAAAAATTCCCGTCCTATCCTTGGGAGAATTTGAGTCTCTTGAGTTCGGCAGTAAGGTGTTTTTAATAGGAGCAAACCAGATCGGCCAGATCAGAGCCTATCCGGGAAAAATTATTAACATTGGAGAACCGCTTACCAATATTAAAGTCGCTGATTCAAGCATCGATGCAGGAGATGAAGCAAGCGGAGGTCCTGTTTTTAATGAGAAAGGCCAAGTGGTAGGAATCATTTTTTATCCAGAAACTTCTTCCTCAAAAGTCCTCGTTCCCATATCGGTTTTAAACAGGGTCAATAAAGATTCTGCCGAATTAAAAGTCAAAGATATGGAACCGGAAGACTATTTTTCAACTCTGGAAGGAGCTTATTTCACAGGGCACTCCTTTGCAGCTATCAACAATATGATCATAGCAGAAGACAATTTAAAAAAAGTAGCTGAATTAAAGCCGAATGACCTGGAGACAAAAATGGTCCTGGCGGAAGTTCTCACTAAAGGAAGGGCTTTTGCTGAAGCTGCCTCTACTTATAAAAATATTACGGAAACGGATCCGGAATCAGATGAAGCTTATCTGAAAATGGGGACGGTTTACATTGAAATGAGAAACTGGAAGGAGGCTATCCCGCCCTTAGAAAAAGCTGTAGAGCTCAATCCTGATAATGCAGATGCCTATTATAATATTGGAGTCGCTTATGAAGAACTGAAAGATTATGAAAAAGCGATTGAAAACTACAAGAAGTATATTGAGTCTGAACCCCAAGACCTGAAAGACACCTATCTCCGGTTGGGAATCGGCCAACTGGAAGCGGAACAGTTTGAAGGAGCGGCTGATTCTTTAAAACATGCTGTAGAGCTCAATCCTGAAAATGATAATTTAAAATACAGACTGGCGGAAACCTATAAGAAAATCGGAAAGTATGAAGAGGCCTCTAGTATTTATCTCACTCTTGCTCAAAACAACCCTGATAATGCCCAATTCTACTACAATATGATGGTCAGAATGTATGACGAAGCAAACATGCCTGATAAGGCCATTGAATCTGCTAAGAAGCTAATCGAAGTTGAACCTAACAGTCCAGATGCCTACTACAATGTCGGCTATATGTATATGCGGCAGGATCGGTTCAATGAAGCCATACCTCTTTTTGAAAAAGCCATTGAATTGGATCCTGAGTTGGAATATGCTTATATGAATCTCGCTGTCTGTCACTCAAGAATCAATCAATACACAAAATCAATAGAAGTATTAAAGGTCCTTACTGAAAAAAAACCGAACAATACAGATGCCTGGCTTTCCATAGCTGTTAACTATTTAAGAATGAAAAACTGGAGAGCTGCAATTTCTCCCTTAAGAAAAACAATAGAACTGGATCCTAAAAATTCTCAGGCTTATTACAACTTGGGAATCGCGTATCTGAACCTAAGAGACAATGATAACGCACGAAGGGTCTACCTGCAGTTAAAGGAGATCGATCCGAATATGGCGGCACGGCTCTTGAAATATTTCAGATAATCGAGCCTTAACTCACAGACACTATTGATTGTTTATCCGGTTCCTTCAATTGACAATGAGGCATTTATATGGTAAAAAAAAGTTTCAAAGTCAATTTACCCAGTAAATTTTTTTTATCCTCTTTTATATCTTAGGCATAAAGGACATATATGTTTGTTGATGGAGAAGAGGGCAGGTGGCGAAATTGGCATACGCACTAGGCTTAGGACCTAGTTCCTGATAAAGGAGTGCGGGTTCGAGTCCCGCTCTGCCCATTTATACATTCAATAAAAACAGAATTCAAATGAAAAAAGAACAAAATAAGAAAATAAAGCCAAACAGTTGTCAAAGAGAAATGGAAGTGACCATTTCTGAGAACAAAATCAAAAAGAAATATAAGGAATCTCTGGATTATTTTGCGGGCAGAGCAAAAATAAAAGGTTTCCGTAAAGGGAAAGCTCCCATAAACCTTGTTAAACAGATGTATCAAGATGACATAAAGTCTTCAGTTATAAATGATCTGGCCCCTAAAGCCATACATGAGACACTATCGAAAGAAAATATCTTTCCTGTTGCTTCTCCTGTCATAACAGATCTTGATTTTCAGGAAGGTAAACCTCTTAGGCTGAAAGTGACATATGAAGTATGGCCGGAGTTCGATCTTTCAAAATACAAAAACGTAAAAGTCAAAAAGGAAAATAATAGCGTTTCAAAAAAAGATATAAATGAGTCTCTGGAAAACCTGCGCGAAAAATCCGCCAAATATAGCCCTGTTGAAAACAGAGAAGCCAGAAAAGATGATTATGTTCTCACAGAAATCAAAGGAATGGATTTTGATTCCAAAAAAATGCTTCCCACTGAAAAAACCATTGTTATGGTAGGCCATGCTGATAATGAAAAATCTTTAAACGAAGCTCTAACGGGGATGCAGACAGGTGAGGAGAAAGACTTCACTATTAATTATAAAAAGGAACATAAAAATAAAAGACTTGCTGGAAAAAATATCAAATACACAGTGAAGGTTCTCTCTATTAAAGAAAAATCACTTCCAGAGCTCAATGATGATTTTGCTAAAGATTTTGGAGAATTCAAAGACATGGATTCCCTGAAAAATGAAATAGAAAAAGAACTGACTGCCTCTAGAGAAAATATTTCAAAACAAAAATTAACCGATGGGATCATAAAAGAAATATCAGATAATGTTGATTTTGACCTTCCGGAGTCAATCGTTGACCAAGAAACAATGTCGAATATCCAAAAAGTTTTATCTTCCTTACAAAGAAGACAGCAAAGCCTGAACAAAGAAGAAATGGATAAAATAAAAAAGGAAGCGAGAGAAAGAGCAAGGAAATCTATAAAAAATCATCTGATTTTAAATAAAATAGCTGAAAAAGAGAATATAGAGATATCTGATAAAGAACTTGAAGAAGAGTACAAGTCACTGGCCAAAGCAAACAATGTGCCTTTGGTGAGAATCAAAGAATATATAAAACAGGAAGACAGGAAGGAAAACTTGATGCAAAATATGCTGCTGAGAAAGACAGTTGACTTTTTAGTCGATAATGCTAGAATAGAAGGGTAACATTCTCAATGATACAAATCCCCTTTATTGTCGATAAAGAAGGAAAAAACGAACGCGCTTATGATATTTACTCACGCTTGCTCAAAGATAATATCGTTTTCATTGGGTCTGAGATAAATGATGAAGTGGCAAATTCAGTTATCGCTCAACTGCTTTATCTTGAAGCAAAAAACACGGAAGGTGATATTTCAGTATACATTAACTCACCCGGAGGCAGCATCACTTCAGGTTTAGGAATATATGACACCATGCAGTATATCAACTCAGAAATATCAACGATATGTGTAGGCCAAGCCTCTTCCATGGCCGCAGTTTTGCTTGCAGCAGGCACAAAAAACAAAAGGTTCGCCCTTCCTAATTCCCGGATTATCATCCATCAACCCTTAGGTGGATTCAGCGGTCAGGCGACGGACATCGCTATACAGGCAAAGGAGATTCTAAGAATCAGGGAGAATATAAATCAAATCTTGGTCAAACACACTCATCAACCAAAAAAAAGAATTGAAGAAGATATTGAGAGAGACTTTATAATGACACCAAAACAGGCTAAGGAATACGGCATTATAGACAGTATCGTTTCTTCAAAAAAGCAAAAAAAATAACAAAAAGGCTTATTATCTGAACTCTAATTAAAAAAGAGAAACAATATGAGCGAGAGTAAGAGCAAAATAGCCAGATGCAACTTCTGCAACCGGCATCAAGGCCTGGTAAATAAACTCATTGCAGGGCCTAACGGTGTTTATATATGCGATAACTGTGTCAGGGTCGCTCATTCCATTATATTTTCGGAAAAACAACAAAAAGAAGAAAAAACGCCTAAATTTTTAACTCCATCCGAAATTAAAGAGGCCCTGGATCAGTATATCATCAGCCAGGACGACGCAAAAAAGAAAATCGCCGTCTCTGTGTACAACCATTACAAACGCATCAATTTCAAGTACCAAAAGGATGATGTGGAAATCTTAAAAAGCAATATACTTTTCATAGGTCCCACCGGCACCGGAAAGACGCTCATGGCTCAATCTCTTGCAAAGATTCTATCCGTACCTTTTGCTATTTCAGATGCCACTACACTAACAGAAGCAGGATATGTCGGAGAAGATGTTGAAAATATAGTTCTCAAGCTGTTCCACGCTTCTAATGGAGATATAGAAAAAACCAGAAAAGGTATCATTTATATTGACGAAATAGATAAAATAGGAAGAAAGGCTGATAGCCCTTCCATAACCAGGGATGTCTCTGGAGAAGGGGTTCAGCAGGCCCTTCTTAAAATCATAGAAGGTACAACAGCCAATGTTCCTCCCATGGGAGGAAGAAAGCATCCACAGCAGAAGTATATCCCCATAGATACGACAAACATCCTCTTTATCATGGGAGGAACCTTTAACGGACTGGATGACATTATACGGGAAAGAATAGGCAAATCTTCAGTGGGCTTCAAACATGAATCCCCTGATAAAACAACTGAAGAACAGCAGGAAATTTTTGGAAATCTGATCCCCCAAGACCTCATCAGATTCGGATTGATCCCAGAACTTGTCGGAAGGATTCCTATTATCTCCATATTTTCCGACCTTGCAGAGGAAGACCTTGTTAACATCCTCACCAAACCAAAAAATGCTATTATAAAGCAATATCAAAAATTGTTTGATATGGAAGATGTGAAACTCCTATTCACAAAAGGGGCTTTGAAGAGTGTCGCAAAAAAATCCATTAAGTATAAATTGGGGGCCAGAGGGCTGAGAAGCATTATAGAAGAGCTGATGCTGGACATCATGTTTCATCTGCCATCTCTGGATAAGCCGGAACAGATAAAAGTGACCAAAAAAATGATTGAAAACAACATCCTGGAATATCATAAACTCAAGAAAGCAGTCGGAGCATAAATATGCAAAATAACGAAGAAAACAAGGACTTGAAAAAGCTGCCGTTAATACCACTAAGAGATCTTGTGGTGTTTCCGTCTACTTTAGTTCCTTTCATCATAGGACGCAATTCATCAGCAACTGCCTTAGAAAAAGCCTCTTCTGATGAAAAACTTCTCTTCCTTGCAACACAATTGGATGCATCTCTGAATGACCCCCAGCCCACGGATATCTATTCCATAGGAGTTCTGGCTAAAATCATCCGTGTTGTTAAAATAGACGATAAAAATTTAAAAGTCATAGTGGAAGGAAAAAAGAGAGCCAGAATCATAGAATACACGAAATCCTATCCGTACTATGAAGTCCTTGCAAAAGAGATCAAGCAAACAAAAATAAGTGACGATGAATCGTTAGATGAATCTTTAAAAAGAGTCTTAAGCCTGTTTGAAGACTATCTAAAACTAACCAAGCATAGCAATTTTGACTCGATAATCCCTGCGTTAAGAGAGAACACACCGGAGAGGATATCAGATATCATCGCTTCTCATCTGCAGATCAATATGGATGAGAAGCAGAACTTGCTGGAGACCATAAATCCTCTTGAAAGAATCAGACGATTGAACTTTGTTATTGAAAGCGAAATACTCAAAATTCATACAAAAATGAGAAAAGACGGAAAATCCTCCAGCAAAAAAGGAAAATTTTTCCCTGATAAAGGTCAAAAAATATTCACGACCAGCATGAGCCAAAAAAAAGACAGGAAAGCAAACGAGATTGAAGAATTAAGGAATAAAGTAGAGAAAGCCAAAATGCCGAAAGCGGCTGAAGAAAAAGCTCTTGAAGAAATCGAACGATTGGAAGTAATGCCGCCGATGTCTGCAGAAGCGACAGTGAGCCGGAATTATCTTGACTGGATCATATCACTTCCGTGGAATAAAAAGTCAAGAGAAAAGAGGGATATAAAAGAAGCAGAGAAAATACTGGATGAAGACCATTATGGTTTAGATAAAGTCAAGGAAAGAATCCTTGAATATTTATCCCTCCGTCAGCTGGTAAAAAATCCGAAAGGAGTCATTTTGGGATTAGTGGGGCCTCCGGGAGTAGGGAAAAGTTCTCTGGGAAAATCGATTGCAAGGGCAACCGGACGTAAGTTTGTTAGATTATCCCTAGGTGGAGTGAGAGATGAGGCTGAAATAAGAGGACACCGAAGAACCTATATCGGAGCCTATCCAGGCAGAATGATCCAGATGATTAAAAAAGCCGGGACCAAAAATCCCGTCTTTCTTTTGGATGAGGTCGATAAGATGAGCGTTGATTTCAGGGGAGATCCCTCTTCAGCTCTTATGGAAGTGCTTGATCCGGAACAAAACAGTACGTTTCTGGATCATTACATTGATACAGAGTTTGACCTCTCTCATGTGATGTTCATTGTAACGGCTAATGTGCTTAAGACGATTCCGGATCCATTGATTGACCGCATGGAAATCATTCGTATCCCTGGATATACGGAAGAGGAAAAACTGCAGATAGGAAAGAGATTTTTACTTCCCAAACAGTTAAAATCTCATGGGCTTGACAAATCGAATATTAAAATTTCTGATGCAACCTTAAAGAAACTCATCAATGATTATACCAGAGAAGCCGGCGTCAGAAATCTCGAAAGAGAGCTGACTTCTTTGTGCCGAAAAACCGTTAAGAAGGTGGTGGCAAAAGGAAAAGACCACAGCGAGTATATACCACCAAAAAAGCTCGAACAATACCTTGGGATCCCCCGATACAGGCGTTCAGGAATAGACAAAAAAGATGAAATCGGAGTCGCTATAGGAATGGCCTGGACAGAATTCGGTGGAGAACTTTTAACATTTGAGGTCACTAAAGTTCATGGAAAAGGAAATTTCACTTATACAGGCCAGCTTGGAGAAATCATGCAGGAATCCGCTCAGGCTGCGTTCAGTTATGTCAAGGGAAAAATGTATGAATTAAACATTGCTAAAGACCTTCATAAAAAATTCGATATCCATATTCACGTTCCTGAGGCTTCCACACCAAAAGAAGGCCCATCCGCTGGAATCACACTGGCTACTTCCATCATCTCTCTTTTAACCGAGAACCCTGTAAGCAAAAGAGTAGCTATGAGCGGGGAACTGACTTTAAAGGGAAAAGTACTTCCTGTCGGAGGAGTCAAGGAAAAACTCCTGGCAGCACACAGAGAAGGAATTAAGGAAGCTATTCTTCCCCTTGATAATATGTGTGATTTAAAGGACCTTCCCAAAAAAATAAAAAAAGCCATGAAAATCCATTTTGTTGAAACAATGGACGAGGTTTTAAAAATCGCATTAACAAAAAAGATTTCTTTTGAAAAAGATGACAAAAAGAATATCTCAATGAGATCTGATATCAATGATAATAAAGATAAAGAATCTCAGGATTCATCTATAACTCATTGATTTATTATCATTTAGAGCTATTTCTTATTTCAAATATTAATTTATGAGGTAAAAAAAATGAAAGAGTTCAATATTGCTGAACTAGAAAAACTGAAAAAAGAAAAATTAACTTCCATCGCCACAGATTTAGAAATTTCAGACGAAGATATTAAAAAGCTCAAAAAGCAAACGCTGATCTTCAAGATACTAGAAGCACAGGCCAAAAAAAATGGCCTCTTGTTTTCAGAAGGTGTCCTTGAATGTCTCAATGATGGATTTGGATTTCTCAGAGCCCCGGAATTCAGTTATCTCCCGAGCCAGGATGACATCTATGTTTCCCCTTCACAGATCAGAAAATTTAAGCTGAGAACAGGTGATACCATCTCCGGAGTCGTCAGGCCTCCTAAAAAAGGAGAAAAGTATTTCGCTCTGATCAAGATCGAAGCCATAAACTTCAAGCACCATGATGAAATCATCGAAGCCCGCAGAAATGTTCAATTTGACAACCTGACTCCTTTGTATCCTTTTGAAAAATTCAACCTTGAAGACGGACATCCCAAAAACCTGAATGCCAGAATCATGGACCTTCTCACCCCTATAGGAAAAGGGCAGAGAGGACTTATCGTTTCGCCTCCCAGGGCAGGGAAGACCACTCTTCTCAAGACCATTGCTCAGTCGATTGAAAAGAACCATCCTGAAGTCATTCTCATTGTTTTACTGGTTGCTGAAAGGCCAGAAGAAGTTACCGATTTCCAAAGAAGCATAATAGGGGAAGTCGTGGCCTCCACATTTGACGAACCACCCCAAAGAAACGCTCAGGTATCCAACATCGTGCTGGAAAAAGCGAAACGACTGGTCGAAACAAAAAAAGACGTGATTATTCTGCTCGACAGCATCACAAGACTGGCCAGGGCACACAATGCCATTATTCCTCCCTCAGGAAAAGTCCTGTCAGGCGGAATTGATGCGAACGCTCTCAATAGACCTAAAAAGTTTTTTGGCTCAGCCCGAAAAATTGAAGAGGGGGGAAGCCTTACCATCATGGCTACGGCCCTTGTGGATACAGGAAGCCGCATGGATGAAGTCATTTTTGAAGAGTTTAAGGGAACCGGTAATATGGAAATCAATTTAGACCGGAGACTGGTGAACAAAAGACTGTTCCCGGCCATTGATATCAACATTTCCGGAACCAGAAAGGAAGAGCTTCTTATCTCTGAGGAGGACCTCAATAGAATATGGGTCCTCAGAAAAGTATTGAGCCAACTTTCAGAAGTTGAAGCCATGGAGTTATTGACAGAGAAAATCGGTAAAACAAAAACAAACGCAGATTTTCTCAACGCCATGAGCAAAGGACTTTAATCATCACTTAACAAATTTTTATAACTTCTCCTCAAATCAAAAAAAATTTATTTGAATCTTACTGAGATCAAGCATGATCTCTCTCTACTTCTGTCTTTTCTGCTTTTGGAGAGAGAAAACTTAACAAAGGATGAAAAATTATTTCTAATTATGTATAATGACCAGTCATTATAATGTTTTAATAAATCATCGAAGGATCACCCTGTGATCAGCCGAATCCTTGATGAAAGGATGAGGATCAGAGGTTGATTCCGATCAAAAAAGGAGGATTTGGATATGGACGCAATCATCAAAGTTCCACGGCCTTCGAATGAGCCTATTCTTAATTACGCTCCCGGAAGTCCGGAGAAAGCAGCTCTAAAGGCACAGTTAAAAGAATTATCAGGTGAGACCATGGAGTTTCCCCTTATTATAGGAGGAAAAGAGGTCAAAACCGGAAATCTGGCTGACTGCCGCTGTCCCCATGACCACAAGCATGTTCTGGCCCGGTATCATAAGGCAGGTCCGGAAGAGATCAACATGGCGGTTAAAGAAGCCAAAAAAGCCTGGAAAGACTGGTCTCAGATGGACTGGGCATCCCGGGCTTCTGTTTTTCTTCGTGCAGCAGAGCTTCTGGCCACCAAATACCGGCATGTGCTGAACGCCGCCACTATGCTGGGACAGTCCAAGACTCCTCACCAGGCAGAGATCGATTCCGCATGTGAACTGATAGATTTTTACCGATTCAACCCCTATTACATGAACATGATCTATAAAGAGCAGCCTGATTCTTCTGCCGGGATCTGGAATTATATGGAATACAGGCCTCTGGAAGGTTTTGTGTTTGCTGTGACCCCCTTTAATTTCACTTCTATTGCCGGAAACCTTCCCACTTCCCCGGCTTTGATGGGGAATGTCGTCCTCTGGAAGCCGGCTTCTTCTGCGGTCTATTCCGCTTATTTCTTAACCCAATTGTGGAAAGAAGCCGGGCTGCCTGATGGAGTTATCAATTTTATTCCCGGACCCGGTCGTTATGTGGGCGGTCCTGTTCTGGAGAAAGAAGATCTGGCCGGAGTCCATTTTACGGGAAGTACGGCTGTGTTCCAATCCATGTGGAAGACTATTGGAAACAGCATCATGAATTATAAGTCCTATCCGAGAATCGTTGGTGAGACCGGCGGAAAAGATTTCATCTTTGTGCATGCTTCTGCTGATGTCAAAGCTGTAGCGGTCGCCATGCTCAGAGGCGCTTTTGAATACCAGGGACAGAAATGCTCCGCAGCCAGCCGGGCTTATGTTCCTAATAATCTGTGGCCGGACTTAAAAAAGAATCTGGTCGACGAGATCAAGACCATCAAGATGGGTGATCCCGCGGACTTTTCAACCTTCATGGGTGCTGTGATCGATAAACCGGCTTTTGACAGCATTGTGGAGTACATCGAGTATGCAAAGAATTCCAACAAAGCGGAAATCATTGCTGGCGGCGGTTATGACGACTCCAAAGGATATTTCATCGAGCCGACAGTGGTCGTGACCACTGATCCTAAATACAAACTCATTGAGGAAGAAATATTCGGTCCGGTTCTCACTATTTATGTGTATCCGGAAAAAGAATATGAAAAGACTCTCAAGCTTTGCGATGCCACTTCCCCTTACGCATTGACCGGTGCTATATTTGCCAATGACAGAAGTGCCGTTCTGACAGCCATGAAATACCTGCGCCACGCCGCAGGAAATTTTTACATCAACGATAAACCCACAGGTGCGGTGGTCAGTCAGCAGCCTTTTGGAGGCGCGAGAGGTTCGGGCACCAATGACAAGGCAGGTTCCTACATCAATCTGCTTCGATGGGTCAGCACCCGTGCTGTTAAAGAGACACTAAATCCACCCAAGGATTATCGTTATCCTTACATGAAAGAAAAATAAACAGGAGATTTTTGCATGAAAGCTAAAGCCGTTCTTGAAAAACTGAATGTTAAAGATGTCAATGTGGGAGCCTGCGCAGGTCCGGATGACTGGTATAAAGACCCTGAAGCAGAAGAAAGCGTTTCTTATAATCCGGCAACTGGAGAATCCATTGCCAGAGTGCTCCAGGCTACTGAAAAAACCTATGAACAGGTCCTGGAGGCGGCAGAAAAAGCTTTTAAGTCCTGGCAGATGATGCCAGCGCCCAAGAGAGGCCTGGTCATCAGGGATTTGAGGGAAGCTCTTCAAGAAAAAAAGGAGCCCCTGGGTGATTTGGTGTCCTTGGAGATGGGCAAGATCCGAGCCGAAGGACACGGAGAAGTCCAGGAAATGATCGATATCTGTGATTTTGCCCTGGGACTTTCCCGGCAGCTTTACGGATTGACCATGCACTCGGAGCGTCCGGCACACCGCATGTATGAGCAGTGGCATCCTCTGGGTGCTGTAGGCGTCGTCACCTCTTTTAATTTTCCTGTGGCCGTGTGGTCCTGGAACGCAGCGATCGCAGCTGCCTGCGGAGATACTACGGTCTGGAAACCGTCTTCAGATGCTCCTTTGACAGCTGTTGCTGTCCAGCACATCGCCAATCAGGTCATGAGTTCTCACGGTTTGAAAGGGATCTTTAACCTTCTTATTGGGAGAGGTTCTGTTATCGGAGAACGCATGATCAATGACAGCAGGCTGCCTCTGATTTCTTTTACCGGGTCTACAAAAATGGGGCAGCACGTATCCGAAGCTGTGGCCCGGCGTTTTGGCCGAACCATACTGGAACTGGGCGGTAACAATGCGATTATCGTGGCTGAAGATGCTGATTTGGAAATGGCAGTCCGCACTATTCTTTTCGGAGCTGTGGGCACCGCCGGACAGCGCTGTACCAGCACCCGACGCATCATCATGCACAAATCCATCGCATCTGAACTGACCGAAAAAATTAATAATGCCTACAAACAGGTAAAGATCGGAAATCCTATTGAAGAAGGGATACTCATGGGGCCGCTCGTGACCAAAGCGGCGGTGGAAGACATGATGGCAGCTCTGGAAAAGGCACAGGAACAGGGAGGTGAAATCATTCTGGGAGGGAAGCGCCTTCCTGGCCTGGGTGAACAGTTCGTCGAACCTGCTGTTGTGAAAATGCCCAAACAAACAGAGATCGTTTATATTGAGACCTTTGCTCCCATTCTTTACTTGATGGAGTATGAAGATTTAGAGGAAGCCATACACCTGCACAATGAGGTCCCGCAGGGGCTTTCCAGCTCGATTTTCACCACAAACCTGCTGAAAGCAGAAAAATTTCTTTCCCATGAAGGATCGGATTGCGGTATTGCCAATGTCAACATCGGAACATCCGGAGCAGAAATTGGAGGAGCTTTTGGCGGCGAAAAAGAGACCGGCGGAGGAAGAGAGTCTGGTTCAGATGCCTGGAAAGCTTACATGCGAAGGCAAACCAACACCATCAACTGGTCCAAAGATCTGCCGCTGGCACAGGGGATCAAATTCGGAGACTGATGCAGCCGCTCGTCACCCTTGATACACAGATCGAAGACCTTGTGCTGAAATATCCGAAATCAGTACATTTCCTCACAAAGAACGGAATCCGGTGTATTCGATGCGGAGAGCCGCTCTGGTGTTCACTTGGAGAACTGCTCGAGGATGAAAAGGTCAAGAACCCTCAGGAGCTGGTCGATGGACTCAACCAGTTCTTGAAGGAACAGGATGACCTTTGAGTACCCGCATACAGATTCTATTCATATTTAACAGCCTGAGCCGGATCGGAATACGCCGCGCGCACTGACTGGAAGCTGACAGTCAGAAGAGAGATAAGAAGGGAGATCAATCCAGTCACTAAAAAGACACTGATTCCTATTTGGGTGCGGTATGCGAAGTTCTGAAGCCAGTTTCTCATAACAAAATAAGCCAGTGGCCATGCGATCAGATTTGCCAGCAGAATAACCTTAACAAAATCTCCGGTTAAAAGAACAAGGACATCGGCGACAGATGCGCCAAGGACTTTCCGAATACCAATTTCCCGTCTTCTGCGTTCCGTAGCAAAGGAAGCCATTCCGAGCAGCCCCAGACAGGCAACAAAAACAGCAAAAACACTGAAAGAAGTCAAGATACCGCTTAATTTTTCTTCGGATCGGTACTGGGAATCAAAAGTATCCTCAAGAAAGAAATAGTCAAAAGGCCGCCCCGGGTCAATGATTTTCCACATATTCCGGATCCGGTCCAGGGTCTCTGCCCGACCAAAGTCTCTTATTTTTATGGAAAGCATGTCCAGAAAGCGTGGAGTATTGGTGATATAAAGCGGCGCTACGACCTGGCGTAGCGACCTGATATGGAAATCCTTTACAACCCCGACAACGGTCCTGGTTTCCCACTGGATAGAACCGGGAGTAGATCCGGTCGGGCGTTTTATGGTCTTTCCCAGAGGATCTTCCCATCCAAACACCTTTGCCGCGGTTTCATTGATAATGACCGCCTGGTCCGGGTCGGTCCCGAAGTCCCGGGAAAAATTCCGGCCCTTGACAGTTTCTATGCCGAGAGTAGGAAAAAAATCAATATCCACACTGATGCGATCCATAGGGAAACTTTGTTCCTGGGAATAGCCTTCCGGAACCATAGGGGTTGTGTCTGGTTCTCCTCCGGGAACAATCGAAGATGCACCTACGCCTAAAACCCCCGGAATCTCTTGGAGACGGGTCTTGATGGATTCAAGCGAATTTCCTATACTGCTGTCCATAATAGGCAGTACTATGGTATTTTTCTTTTCAAATCCCAGATCTGTTTTTTTCATGTAGTGAACCTGATTGATGATGATTCCGGTTCCAATGATGAGAGTGATAGATATCACAAACTGAGCTGTGACCAAGACACGGCGAAAGCGGGAATGACCCGAACCTGATTTTATTTCTCCTTTGAGAACCCGAACCGGATTAAATGATGACAGAAACACTGCCGGGTAGCTGCCTGCGACAAGTCCGACAAAAAGTACCAATCCCAGAAGACCCAAAATCATCCATCCCGCATCATTTAAACTGAAACCAAGTTCGGTCCCGGCTAGAGACCGGAAATAGGGGAGAGCCAAAAACACCAAAATAAGGCTGATGGCCATGGCCAAAAAGCTAAAAAACAGGGACTCTCCTAAAAACTGTCTTGTCAGTTCATTTTTTCTAGCTCCCACTACTTTCCGCATGCCCACTTCTTTGGCCCGAAGAGAGGAGCGGGCTGTCGACAGGTTCATAAAATTTATGCAGGCGATAAAAAGAATAAAAAGAGCAATAGCTGAGAAGACATACATATTGCGGATGTCCCAAGTAGGAGCGATTTCGTTTTCCATATGTGAGTGAAGATAGATCTTTGTCAAAGGCTGAAGATAATAACCGATCCGGCCGCCCATGGCTTTGATCTCTTCCCCCATGTAATGATCCACTAAAGACGGAAGTTTGGCCTCCAGCTTGCGGTAATCATAATTTTCCGGAAGCAGGAGATATGTGTAAAGATTGAAATTAAACCATTGGTCGCGATCCATGCGTTCGGATGCATACAGGGATTCAAACGAACACAGCATGCTAAACGTGAAGTGGGAGTTTGACGGCACGTCTTCCACAACACCGGTTACAATAAAATCCTCCTGATTGTTGAGCTTAAGCACTTTACCTATCGGCTCTTCATCCCCGAAATATTTCTCCACCAGAGTTCTGGTCAAGACAACCGTATAGGCCCTGTTTAGAGCATCCTGAGGATTTCCGTCGATCATGGGGAAATTGAAAATCTCGAAAACAGAATTATCAGCCCAAAAAATCCTGTCCTCATAAAAAAGCCTGTCTTTGTATTGAATGGGGATCCTTTCTCTGGTTTTCAGCCGGACAGAACTTATAACTTCAGGATAATCATCTTTGAGCACCGGGCCAACCGGAGCGTTGCTTATGGGTAATGTTGTTATATCTTCTCCCAATTGAACTTCTGAACAAAGCCGGTAAATTTGATTCGCATGTTCGTGATATTTGTCATAGCTCAGCTGGTGCAGTATAAAGAGACTGATCAGGATGCAGCAGGCCATTCCAATGGCTAATCCAATGATATTGATAAAAGCATACCCCTTATGTCTACGCAGATTCCGCAGGGCTGTTTTAATGTAGTTTCCGATCATATGTGTCCTCCTTGATTCCAGAAACCCGGATTATTTCGAATAACAAAATGAAGCAATAGAATTCCACATTTTTAAGCTTGATCAAGGCTTTTGGGCTTATAAAAATATACGGCATCCTACCAAAAAAAGTTCCCTTGAATATATGTGTTTTTTTCTTTAATCTGTTTTTTCCTGCCTGATGATTTCTTGTTGACCGGATTTGTTTGTTATGTGTATGATTTATGAAAAGAATTTGGAAGGGAATAATCACATGTCTTTGAAAAAATTACGGAAACATAAATTCCCGCCGTTGCTGGTTACAGGCTTTTTTATTTGTCTTATCGGAGGAGGCGGTTCCTGTGCCCGCCGCACAGCAGATCCCATGAAAATCATCGAGACCGAATCTGTCTATCAGGTTGTTTTTAACAGCGAGGACTGTGTTTCTTTTATGCCTCCGGAGCTTAAAGGATGCGGCCTTCCGGAGATAAAGATCAGTGAAAAGGAACATGGCTGGCAGCATGTTCAAATGAAGTGGAACATAACGAAAGAGGTTTCCCAGGATGAACTCTCTATTCCGTTTGATCTCTGCTTTGATCCGGATTTCTGGTGGGCCCCTCATCTCACACCGGATCAGGGTTATGTGATCGCGCAGCATGTTTTTCGCTTACCCGCACTTATTGTTCAGAGTGAATTTGCGACACTGGCTGTTGTTCCCGATCTGAATATTGTGGGGCAGAAACCGGAGAACCCCTGGTTCATGGATTATAATGCCCTGCAAAAGAGATTCTGGCTAGGAGCGACTGAGACAGATATCCCCGAACATGTTCTTTTTAAAAAAAAGCCTGGAATGAGATTTTCTCCGGGAATCTTTGAATTAGGATTTTTAATAAAAGCTTATCATGATCTCGACCCTGTAAAGAATCCCTGGTCAGAGGTAACGCATCTCTTATGGGAGAAATGGGGGCAGCCGCTTTATGAAAAAGGAGAGCCTGTTTCTGCGTCTCTTCAGAACTATATCCGGCTTACCTATGACTGGGCTTTTAAAGGGTGGTCTGATTTTGTCTGGCAGGAATTCGATCTCAACGGCACACGCGTAGGGGCCCCCCAATTCATTGTCAATATTTCCCAGTCTCCCAATTATCCGGAACACTGGTATCAGAGGGAGTTTCTCTCTATATGGAATCAGGCCTGGTTCTCATCCCTGCGCAGCGCTTCAGGGCTTTTCCGTTATGCCCGCAGTATCAAAGACGATGAGCTCCTGAAGAAAGCGCGCATGACAAAAGAACTGGCCCTGTTGGCGCCCATAAAGGATGGAATTTTTCCAACCGTGATCCGAACCGATAATAAAACTATTGAAATCGAAGGAAAGGAATATCAAAGACCTGAATCCTGGGAGCATCATTACTGGAGCAACTCCAACCGCAGTCCCCGCAACTACGGCATTTCTTCGGATTGGTATCATGTTCTTGACTGCAGTTGGACAGCGCTTCTCATGCTGCGCTGGTATGAGGAGCTGGAACAGGATTCTCGGCTTGTCCAGTACGCCCGAAAATATGCTGACCGTCTTCTGGAGCTTCAGGATTCGGAGGGCTTCTTTCCAGGCTGGCTTCATCCTCAGACTCAAATGCCGGGGCCGGTCATGAACCAAACACCGGAGACGAGCCTGAGTGTGACGTTTCTAATGAAACTGGCTGATATGACCGGTGAGTCAAAATACCGCACAACCGCTGTAAAGGCAATGGATGCTGTTTTAAAAGAAATCGTTCCCCAGGGTCGCTGGGAAGATTATGAGACCTATTGGTCATGCTGCAGTTGGGGGAGGGATAAATATCTGGGTAAAAAAATCCCCCGCAATGCCATGCACAAACAGAACACCTTGTCTCTTTTCTGGACAGCCGAAGCGCTCCTTAAATGCTATCAGGCAACACACCAGAACCATTATATCGAGTGGGGGAGGCGCACTTTGGATGAACTCTCCATGGCCCAGCAGGTCTGGCAGCCTCCTTTTATCTATGTCCCTGCCCTCGGAGGATTCGGTGTTATGAACGCTGACGGAGAGTGGAATGATTCCCGCGAGACACTGTTTGCCGAGCTGTTCCTTGACTATTACAGGGAAACAGGGGATCCTTACCTCTTCCAGAGGGGTATTTCTGCGCTTAAATCTGGATTCATTATGATGTACTGTCCTGAGAACAAAGAGGTAAAAAAGATGTGGGAGAAAGTCTATCCCTGGTTCGGGCCGGAAGATTACGGTTTTACCATGGAAAATTACGATCACGGCGGACGCACCACTCCGGAAGGAGAAGGTATGGGCGTTTTCACCATATATGACTGGGGAAATGGAGCGGCCGCTGAAGCGGCCATGCGCATTCTTGACCATTACGGCCATGTGTATATTGACAGACCACGAAATCATGCGTTTGGAATCGATAAAATCCGGGTTCAACGCGTTGAAAACGGATGGGAACTGGTGAATGAATGTGAGGAAAAACGGAGAATACGCATCGTTTACGATGACGGAACCACAAAGACAGTAGTGCTTGAAGACAGGATTCATTTATCAGAAAACAATTAGAAGTTCTTATTTATGTCCTATTAGCAAGCTTTATATCCCCTTAATTTTTCTTTAAATAGAGTTTGACCTTATAAGTCAGGTCGATTTTATAAACTGATTTCAATAGATTTATATCGGATTTTTCAGATCATATGATTATCAGGGAGGCAGGTAATGAGACAAAACATATTTCGAATCGTTTTTATGGTCCTTTTTATTTTCTTGCTATATCCCTATTTTTATGCTGGAGGCAACCTTCAGAGCAGCCAGCAGGGGAAAAAAGAAAAGACCGTACTTGTCAACGGAGTGGACTTTATAATGGTGTATATCCCGGCAGGAGAATATCTCATGGGATCTCCGGAAACAGAATCATTAAGACAGAGCGATGAAGGCCCCCAGCATCAGGTCGCCATTTCCAGAGGATTCTGGATGGGAAAATATGAAGTGACTCAAGGGGAGTGGAAAGCTGTTATGGGGCAAAGTGATTCATGGTTTGAAGGGGAAGATGATTATCCCATCGAATGGATCTCATGGAATCGGGCTAAGGACTTCATCAAGAGATTGAATGAAAAGACAGGCTTGAGATTCAGGCTTCCCACAGAGGCCGAATGGGAGTATGCCTGCCGTGCGGGAACCACCACTCCGTTTCACTTTGGAGAAGGTATCGGCTCGGATCAAGCCAATTTTAATGGTGGTTTTCCTTACGGAGATGCTCAAAAAGGATTATACCGGGAAGGCACTTGCCCAGTCGGAAGCTTCCAGCCAAATGCATGGGGCTTGTATGATATGCACGGAAATGTGTGGGAATGGTGTGAGGATGTGTATAAAGCGGATATCTATGACCATACTGAACTCTACACAACGAATGACAGTGGCAATCCGCTGTATTCGGGAGAGGGCTCACACCGTGTTTTCCGCGGCGGGGGCTGGCTTGGCAGCGGCAATGGTCTGCGTTCCGCAAGCCGCAGCCACGAACTAGCGCAATACTCTCTCATTTATATCGGATTCCGCCTGGTGCTGGATAACGATGATTGAAAAAAGAAAAAAAAGGAGACCCTGATGAAAAAAGAAAAAAAATACTTGAGCCGGAGAGTTTTTTTAACGAAAACTTTTTCAGGCATGGCATTACTTGGTTCCTTTAGCTTTCCGGATAAGCCCAGAGTCAAGATGGAGAATAATGAATCAAAAGGCATTTCAAAAGATAAAGTGCTTACCAGGACTCTGGGAAAAACAGGAATAAGGGTTCCGGTTGTCTCCATGGGAGTGATGAACTCCAGCGACCCGGCATTGGTCCGCAGAGCTTTTGAAAAGGGAATTCGCCATTTTGATACAGCTGCTTCCTATGGCCGGGGCAGAAATGAAGAAATGATCGGAAAGGTGGTCAGAGAGCTCGGTATGCGCAATGAGACCATCATTGCCACAAAAGTCCCGCGGATCTCCCTCTCAGTACTGAAGCAGATGAGGAACGAGCAGAGCAAAGCCTATTTTCTGGACCATCTTGAACAGAGCCTGAAGCGACTGCAAACAGATTATGTGGATATGATCTATCTGCACGATGCTCAAAGTGCCGAATACCTGCAGAATGACGGATTCAGAAGTGCCATGGAAACAGCAAAAAGCCAGAAAAAAGCACTCTCAGTCGGATTTTCCGTTCACAGAAATATGATAGAGTGCCTTAATGAGGCTTCCCGGGATGGGTTTTACGATGTGGTTTTAACCGCTTTTAATTATTCCATGCATGAGAACAGAGAACTGATAGATTCCATGGAAAAAGCAGCAGCTAAGGGAATCGGCATCATTGCCATGAAGACCCAGTGCAGCCAGCCCTGGTATCGAAGCGATTATGAACCTTCAGAGAGCTACACGCTTTATGAAGGCCAGATCATGCAGACGGCTTTGCTGAAATGGGTCCTGCGGCATGAGTTCGTTTCCACGGCTGTCCCTGGCTTCCAGAATTTTAAAGAACTCGAGGAGGACTTCAGCGTTGCCTTTGATTTGGACTACACGGAAGAGGAAAAGAAGTTTCTTCAGGACAGGAATATCAAAATCGGCATGAGATCAGTATGCCAGCAGTGCGGCTCCTGTGTGTCCACCTGTCCCCGGGGAGTGGATATCCCCGCGCTCATACGCACTCACATGTACGCCGCATGCTACGCGAATTTCTACCAATCAAGGGATACACTCGATGAAATTGCAATGGGAAAAGGACTGGATTCCTGCGTCCTGTGCGGGACATGCCAGGCCAAATGTGTGAACCGTGTTGATATTCCTCGGAGAATCAGCGAATTAAAAGTAATCTATACCTGACCTTCAAATTATTCATTTTTTTGGAACCAGAACCGTTTTTTAATCAACGGCTTGCTTCGGTCTAATGCGCTTTTCCTATTGACTGGGTTTCTTAATAATGTGTATGATGCTCATGCTGTCAAAAATGAGAGGAGCGAACAATGACTGACAAGACTCAAAAAAGGAAGAGATTCTTCTTTTTCCGGTATTATCCTGCTTTATTAACAGGACTGCTGCTTTTATTGCTGCCTCACTTAAATTGGTCTAAAATCCCTGTTGAACTTTCTCATTCTTATCAAAAGAAACCGCTGACAACCGAGCTGACGCTCCAAAGGTACAGTTTTTCAGACCTCCAAATTTCTCCGGACGGAAATACCATTGCCTTTGTGCTGTCCCATCCTGTAGAAGGAGATAAATATAAGAGAAACATATGGACTTTGAAAAAAGCGACAAAAGAGCTTCGTCCCTTCACAACCTCTGAAAAGGCAGACAGCCATCCCCGATGGTCTCCTGACGGAAAAACAATGGCCTTTTTATCTGCGCGCCGTGAGAAAATGCAGGTTTACCTGATTCCTTCTGACGGAGGTGAAGCGCGCGCCCTGACCGAATGCAAAACCGGTATCCGTTCATTTGAATGGTCTCCTGACGGCAGGCACATTGCGTTCTTATCCACACGGCCGGATACTCAAGAAGAAGAAAAAATGAAAAAAGAAAAAAATGACACCCGTGTCATTGATAAGGATACTAGAAATCCCTATCTCAGCATTATGGACATCGAAATCCGTAAAATCAGGAAGCTCACAGATGAAAAGTGGCGTATTTCAAGCTTTGTATGGACGCCTGACGGAAAACAGATAATCATTTCAGCTACGGATCATCCCCAGCCTGAACTGTTTACGGACAAGATTTATTCGGTCAATGCTCAAAACGGTGATATGAAAGAAATTTTCCGACCCGAAGGTCCTTTTGGCAGTATAAAGGTATCACCCAGGGGAACAGTACTATCCTTCACCGGTTCACGATACGACGGTCCAACGGCTCATGACCTTTTTCTTCTGTCATTATCCGGTGGGGAAGCCCGGAATATAACGGCTTCCACCATTGACAGGCCAATTAATTCTTATATTTGGCAGAAAAACGGCCGTATTCAAGCTCTGGCCACAACCGGTTTCACAAGAACGTTTTACACCATTTCTCAGGATGGAAAGATTGAAAAACAGAGAAAATTCAAGGTCCAGCCCGGCTCGTTTGCTGCTTTTCAGGAAATTCTTGTCTTTGCTGGAGAAAAAGCTGTACAAGCCCCTGAACTCTGGATTTCTTCAGGAGAAGGACCGATTGAAAAAGTATCACACTTTAATGAAAAATGGGACGATGTCGACCTTATAAATTCCGAAATCTTCACGTATAAAAGTTTTGACGGTGTGGAAATTGAGGCCGCTCTTTTGAAACCGGCCGTATACAGGGAGGGAACAAGAGTGCCTCTGGTGGTCTTGATCCACGGCGGGCCCACAGGCGTGTGGTCAGACCGGTTCAATTCATGGGGGCAGCTTTTGGCAGACAGAGGTTTTGCTGTGTTTTGTCCGAATATAAGGGGATCCGTAGGCTATGGATATGAATTCATGGTCATGAACCGGAAGGACTGGGGCGGTGCTGATTACCAGGATGTCATGGCCGGCGTCGACTATTTGGTACAGCAGGGGATAGCTGACCCGGAGCGCCTGGGAATAGGAGGATGGTCTTACGGCGGTTATATGGCAGCCTGGGCTGTTACCCAGACTGACCGCTTCAAAGCATCCGTATCCGGAGCTCCAATGACCGACCTGGCTCTTGAGTACGGAGCTGAGTCGAATTCCATTAATGCTTATGATACATGGTTTATGGGAACCCCTTATGAAAACCTTGACCTTTTTATTGAGCGGTCGCCTGTAACCTATGTTAAAAATGTCACAACACCGACATTGATCCTATGCGGAGAAAACGACTCCACTGACCCGATTGCTCAGTGTTATCAGTTCCATAGAGGATTAAAACGCTATGGTGTTGAAACGGATTTTGTCGTTTATCCTCGGGAAGGACACGGGATCAGAGAAGAAAATCACCGGATCGATGTGTTGAACCGTATGGTCAAATGGTTCGAGAAACATATTAAATAAAAAAAAGCCTGCCATCTGCCGGAGGCAAACAGCAGGCAGTTCTATAATGAAAACTAAAAATTCGTCCTGAACGAGAGAACAAAATTTCGTCCCGCCCCGGATATTCCCGAACTATAAAGGCGGTACCGCTTGTCAGTAATGTTTTCAATACCAGCGCTTACGCTCAGGAAATCATTAATATGATACAGGGTTTTGAAATTCAATGTAGCCCAAGAAGGAGCATAAGAGTTACCATTTTCATCAAGCGCGTATATCTCCGTTTTCCCCTTTTCTTCTTCCGGCATATCTTCATGCTTGCGTTCTCCCTGATAAACAGCATAGAGCTGCATCTCGAGCTTATGGGCATCATAGGTTAAACGGGAGATCCCGAACAACGGGACTGCATGCCGGGAAGGACTGACAGTGCCGTCATCCAGCTCTTCTTCGCCTTTCTGGTAGTTGAGATCAGAAGAAAAACTGAAACCGCCTGGAAGTTTCACTTCGATTCCTGCTTGAATTCCGTATACAGTTGCAACAGCCGCATTTTGAATAGCCTGCACACGGCTGAGAACACCATCATACATGATATAGTCCTGGCCGTTAAGAGTGTAGTCACGCCTGACCATGGCGTTTTGAAGTGATGTGTAGAAACCCGTCAGGTCTGCCCTCAGTACATCTCCGAACACTTTGGTAACACTTAGATCTGCATTGTAGGCATATTCTGCTTTCAAATCAGGATTGGGTACCACCACAGAGCCCGGCTCGGAATCAAATACTTTTCCCACATCATCAACGTTTGGAGAACGGAATGCCGTGGATAGGTTTGCGCTGATGATCCAGGAATCAGAAGGATGGTATATACCCCCGATGGTTCCGGTCAGCGCACCGTTGTTAATATGGGCCTCTGTAAACGGAAAATGGTAAAAGGTCGTATCAAATTCTGCGTCCAGAACATACTGATTGTAACGCAGTCCAGCCTGCAACAGAAAGCTGTCTGAGAATTTATGCTGGTCATTGATGTATGCGGCTATGGACTGCCATGAAGCCTGAGGGTAACGCGAAGGACCGGGGACGCTTGTGCCTCCTACAATATCTTCATTAATACCTGTTGACTTCACATCGTCTATGACATATTCCGCTCCATAATAGAGTGTGTTTTTGCTGCCTGTTGATCTTATAAAATCAAAATTCACAGAATAGGCTTCCACTTCTTCGATTCTTTTGTTTCTTTCCGTCTTGTTCAAAGAGCGGTCAATACGGCTTTCTTCAAAGAACTGCTGGGCCAGCCGTATGGTCATCTGATCGTACACAGCGTTCATGCCGTTGTGTATGATGTTCAGGTTATTCATCATCCACTTCTGCGGACCATAGTACCATTCCGCATAACGAGGCAGGTCATTCCTGATGCGATTGTGCCGGTCATAACGTCCGTAGGAGGAAGTTGCGGAAAAATGAAATCCATACTGGAATTCCCATTTTTCACTGGGCATAAAACGGACTTTTTGCATCATATTTTTCTGAGAATAGGCTGAAGGGACCTGCAGCAGCGGGTCATCCTGTGTGACGACTCTATCAACTCCGTCCTGACGCTGAACATAATAAGACTTCAGGTAATCATCCGGGCCGTTGCTGCCCTGGCGCAGGTCGCTGTAATCAAACGAACTGATACTCGTCACAAATGCCCATTTTTCCCATCCTACATTTACGTCAAAATGTCCTGTCATCTCATTGTTTGCCGATGAGTGACGGGCTTCTGCTTTTCCGGATATCAACGGCTTCTTATCTGAGAGCGAAAAATGTGGCGTAAGTGTCTGAAAATTCATCACTCCGCCTATAGCATCACTTCCGTAAATCACTGATCCGGGTCCAAAAAACACTTCAGTTTCATTGGTTGCATACGGATCCAGAGATATGACATTTTGAATATTTCCTCCGCGGAATATGGCTGTGTTCATTCGAACACCATCTATGCTGTAAAGCAACCGGTTCGTGGCAAATCCCCTTATCATGGGACTGCCGCCGCCCTGCTGGCTTTTCTGTATGAATACTTTACCTGATAGACCCAACAAATCCGCGGCTGTCTGCGGGTTCTGCAGCTCCACTTCGATGGGTGTGATGGAAGTGATGGCTGACGGAACATCACTGGATGTCTGGCGCCATCGTGTGGCAGAAACAACTATTTCATGAAGGTCAAACGGCTTAGGCTGTAAGTACAATTCAAAGGATAGCGATTCAAGCTCAGCAAAGCTTTTCTCTATGGTTTTATAGCCGATTCTCTGAATGATTATCTTTTCCGCGCCCCTTAATGTAGAGATATCAGCCTGACCCTCTTCATTTGTTTGAATGTGTGCTTTAGGGCTTTCACTAGTCAGTGAAACCAGTTCAATAGGCTCCAGGGTTTTCTGATCTTTAATCGTTATTGTCTGGGAATAGGCACCATATGAGAGCCCGAACAACAACAGTATGATATATATTTTCTTCATTTTATTCGTATACTCCTTTTCAATCCTGTCAGAAATAAGGACCAACTGGAATAGAGACAGTAAATCCGAATCCCTCTATGACTCTAAGTATCCGGTTTACATAAAAATAGAATGGTTCCTCAGACCTGATTGAGGCGGAGGTGTGGGGGGCTGTAGGGTAATTTGAGAAAATAAATATAAAAAGAGGCCATATTGTGTCTTTAATAATTCGGGAACTGGTACGTCATGATCAAAAGAAAACAGACAGTACATGGATTCTGTAAAGGATCCCAGAAGCGCCACCCCTATTCTAAATGCGGGATCGTTTCCCAGTACTTGATCGGCAAGTTTTTCTAACTGTCTGTTCAATATGGTCTCTTCATGGTCATACCAGCACCGGTAGTAAACCGTATCACCCACAGTCTTTATTTCCACGATATCATACATTTTGTGGTTGTATTCAAATTCACTGGCGTGCTCCCAGCGCAGTTCTGTCTTTGTTTCTTCTTTTGAGAATTGAAGTACTACCAGCTTGCTTTTGTCCATTCCATCGTCAATTTGTCTTTGGACTTCTTTTTTAACAACTGCTTTTCTGTAATGCAGCCATGTTAAGTTTCTGGCAATAGGATCAACTAAAAAACAGAAAAGCAGCAGAAACACAGACATGTTCTTGATGAGGCTGACTGCAGAAGGGGTGTGTTCCGGCAGTACGTATTTTATGAATTTTATGAATGCTCTCATTAAAGATAAAAATTGTAATGCTTCAAACGATTTTCGTCAACTATTTTAACAGGTTAATAAGAATCCTCTTCACCTTTATTCATTGAGAAGATGGTATCTGACATAAATTCGATCAGCTTTTTGTTATGGGAAATGTAGATATAACTGATTCGGTTTTCTTTTTGTATTTTTTTTAAAAGATGAAGAATTTGAGCCTGTACTGAAATATCTAAGGCCGATGTCGGTTCATCCAGAATGATTATTTCCGGCTTTAAGAGAAGGATTCTTCCCAGGGCGACCCTCTGATTCTGCCCTCCGGAAAGCTGTTGCGGGAAACGGCTGAGTATTTCATCTGAGAGACCTGTCTGATCCAACACGTCCTGTATCCGCTTAAAGGCTTGGTCTTTATGCGTTGCTCCCATAAGTCTGCACACAGCATTGAACTGCCTGTAAATGTTTTTCATGGGATTCAGGGCCCCTTCCGGGTCTTGAAACATCATCTGCACTTTGGTGCGGAATGTGCTCCATTCTCCTTTTGGCAGTTTAAAGATATCCCTGCCTTTATAGAGCACCCGCCCTTTACTGGGAGGGATTATTCCAGCTATGATCTTCCCAAGACTTGTTTTTCCGATTCCGGATTTTCCCGTAATGCCCACTGTGCCTCCACTGGGTATGGATAGAGATATGTTTTCAAAAACAGGCCTATCTTTTCGTTTTGCCAGGCCGTACTTGAACGCTTTGGATACTTCCTGCACTTCCATCAGGCGTAGAGGAAGCATCTCACTTTCCTTTCGTTAATGCTTTTTTCAGGCGGTCTTTTGCTGACACATTGTTCCATCTTAAAGGGACAACGGGGATGAAATTTGCATCCGGTTGGCGGATCGGTCATGGCAACCGGAGGGCCGGGGATTGGTTTGAAACCGTTCTCCGGCAGGCTTTGCATAAGAGCCTTTGCATAGGGATGTAACGGTTTTTTAAAATAATCTTTGTTTGACGCGATCTCCACAATCTCACCTGCATACATAATGGCAATCCGATCCGCTATCTCGCGTGAGAGGTCAAAGTCATGGGTGATAAGCAAGAGAGAAGAGCCTTTCCTCTCTTTAATATCAGCGAGTTCCAGCATCACTTCTTTGCTTGCCTCGACATCAAGCCCTTTTGTTGGTTCATCTGCAATGATAATCCTGGGATTCAAAATAATGGAACTAGCTATGATGACACGCTGATTCATCCCGCCCGAAAATTGAAAGGGATAAGCCCGCATTTTTTCTTTTGATTCGGTAAATTGAAACTGCCTCAGCACCTTTTCGGCCTGAGATACAGCTTGTTTCCATGATATTTTGTTATGGATGACCAAAGGCTCGGCGATCTGCTTTCCCATTTTTTTGATCGGATTCAAGGCAAGACCGGGATTTTGAAGAACAAGGGCTATTTCCTTTCCACGGATTCTATTGAGTTCATTCTCACTTGCTTTGAGAAGGTCTTTCCCTTTAAAGAAGATCTCGCCTTTTATTAAAGCATTTTCAGGCAAAAGGCGCACTATAGAGTTAGCAATAACCGATTTCCCGCAGCCTGTTTCTCCCATTAGAGCAAGGGTCTCTCCACCGATATGATCGAAGCTAACTCTATCCACTGCAAAAACAGTATGTTTTTCGGTCTTAAATTGGACTGAAAGATTTTTTATATGCAGACAAGACATCTTTTATTCCCTCCTCATCCCGGGAAAAGAGGGGATTATACCGCTGAACAAATCTGAAAAGCGAGACACATTGTTCTCCATGGAGAAGCTCATAAGCACAATAGAGAGCACACAGACCGTTATACAAAGACCAGGGGGAATATACCACCACCACATGTCACGGATAAAGCCACCGCGTTCAAAGGCATACCGGATCATCATGCCCCAGCTTTTTCTGGAAGGATCACCCAGCCCGAGGAATGACAGGGAAGCTTCGGCAATCATTGCTGATGCCACGGTAAGCATGAACTTGGGTATGATCACAAACACGGTATTGGGAAGAATTTCCGAGAAAAGGATATGGATCTTTGAAAAACCGAGGGTTTCCGCGCTCACGACAAAACCCATCTCCCTTATCTGCAGCACTTTTGAACGCACAACCCTTACTGTTGTGGTCCACCAGAGGAGTCCCAGGACAAGAATGATGAGCCAGTAACTTGAGTGGAGAAAAACAGCAAGAATGATCACGAGAGGTATTCGGGGAATCATGAGGAAAATATCCGTGACGGCCATCAGCACATCATCCGTGATCCCCCTGAAATATCCGGAGACCAGTCCGATAACAAGCCCTAATCCGGTTGCCAGACAGGATGTAAGGATCCCTACTAGGAGAGACACTCTGCTGCCAAAAATAAGTTCTGTCAGTATATCATAGCCCATATCATTTGTTCCCAAAAGATGAGACCCGGACGGGATTTCATAAGGTGCAAAGCGGTCACTGGGACCATAGGGCGCCAGAAGCCCGGCAAACACAGCAATAAAGAGGAAAAGCAAAAAAACAGCCACTCCGGCTTTGCTGATGGGGAGACCGCGTGAATCCCGGTCAAACCTCAGAAACTCTTTAAACCGGCGGGATCCTCGTTTCATCTTTGATGCCTCACACGGGGATCGACAACTGAATACATAATATCCGCAATGATATTTGCAGATATGACCATGAGGGCTATCACTAAAAACGCCCCCTGTAAAACAGGATAATCCAAAGTTTTTATGGAATCATAAATAAGAGTCCCCATGCCATTCATGGAAAACACTATCTCTATAAAGAGCGCTCCACTGAATATAAAACCGAAATCAAGGGCAATGAGAGTTATCAAGGGAAGAGAAGCATTCCAGAATACATGCTGGTTTAACACTTGTTTATCAGAGAGACCTTTGGTCCTGGCAAAAAGGGGATAGAGACGGTTTTTTTCCTGAAGAACTGAACCCCGCATGATGATAAAATTACGTGCGCTGGTGAAAAGAGTCAGAACCATCACAGGAAGGACAAGATGCCAGAGTGTATCCAGAATGGTTCCGGTTCCGTAGTATCCTTTTAGAGGGAAAAGCCCCAGCTTAAACGAAAAAGCATAGAGGAAAAGAATGGCCAGAAAAAAAGGAGGAATGGAATAGAAAAAGAGAAAGAGAGCGGTGCTCAATCGGTTGCGTACCTTTCCGGACCGCCATCCGGCCCTGGACCCGAAAAAAGCTCCGATAAAGGCTCCGAAAACCACGGACAAACCCACTAAGAGAAGAGTCCATTTCATTCTTCCCAAAAGCAATCCGCTGACCTCTTGGTGAAAATGATAGGAGTATCCGAATTTAAACCGGAGAATATCCTTCCAGTAGTCCAGGTATTGATGCCCCAGCGGTTTAGTGAGCCCCATTTCTTCACGGAGAGTTTCGATTTGTTCTTTATGGAACGAAAGTTCTTCACCCAGGAGATTAACAACAGGGTCTCCGGGCATGAGCCGGGGAATAACAAAATTGAGCGATATGATTGTGATCAAGGTCAGCACATATCTTATTGTTTTTTTGTAGAAAACAGGCATCTGAATTTAAGGTTTCTTCTCTGTTTTTTGGATAGATATAAGGGAATCTATATTGTATATACCATAGATAGGACTGTATTTCCATCCTGAGTATTCTTTTTTTAACGGAGTCGCTATTTCGTTCCAGTAAAGGGCTACAGCAGGGATTTTCTCTACATAATACTTCTGCACTGATCCGGCAAGCGCATCAAGTTTACGGGGGTCATTGCTGGCGAGGATTGTATCACAGAGCTTCAGAAAATCCGGGTCATTCACGATGTGAAGAACGCCCCGTCCGGTTCTTCGCGAATCAAAGTAACCCGTTCCCCAGTTTGCATGCATGAACATTCCCCAGGGAGTGGCCCTCGCAATAATGATATCATAGTCATAATGGTCCTTGGCAGCTGCCCAGCTGTTTATATCAAGAAACCGGAGAGATGCGTTAATTCCTATCTGTGTAAGATATTGTTTTAACAGCTCTCCTATTCTCGACCAGTCATTACGAACAAGCAGGGACAGGGAAATCTTCTGGCCTTTTCTGTTTTCCCGAAATCCATCTCTGTCCGTATCCGCATAGCCTGCATCAGAGAGAAGCTGGCGCGCTGTTTCCGGATCATACTTCAATGCTTTGGTCTCTATATAACCTGACATGCTCGGAGGGACAAAGCCCCGGTTCGGGATTTTACCAAAGCCTAAGGCATCTAACCTGAGTGTTTCATTGTAGTCAACGGCATAAGAGATGGCTTTGCGAAAATCAAGGTCAGCTGTAGCTCCCCGCTTGGGATTAAAGGCCATAAACACGAGTCCAATATTGAGTTTAGTGGAAAAATCAAACTTATTGGTTTTTTTGAGCCTGTCTATATTGGCATAAGGGTAGGAAGAGGCATATTTGTAATAGGTGTCCACATCACCTTTTTCTAATGCCAAAGACAGGATGTCCGTATTTTTATACATATGTATTTCGAATCCCTTAATATGAGGTTGGACTCCCTTCCAGTATGGATTTTTAGAGAAACGTATGATGCCGGCATTGAGATCTATATTTTGGATGAAAAAGGGACCAAAACCGATATTTTCTCCTGAATTGAGGTGATCCATAGGATCAGGAATAAGCTCATAAACATGCTTTGGAAAGATGTTATACGAAGTGAATTCAAGATCGAGTCTTGTGTAAGGCCTGTTGAATTTGAGAATTACCGCATTGTCTTCAACCAGTTCTGCTGCCTCCAGTGTTTGCTTTATCCATCTGGCATTGGGGTTGTGGTCTCCTGTGTACACGATTGAAAAAAGAACATCCTCTGCACTGAGCTTTGTCCCGTCGCTCCAATAGAGGTCATCGCGTATGGTAAATGTCCACTCGGTAAAATCATGTGATGCGTGAGCGTTGCTGGCTGTTAACCCTCTGAGCTGACCCTGAGAATCTATTTTCATAAGAGGAGGATTTGAGATATTGATAAAGATACTCAGATTATAATCACCAAATACATTCGGGGATTTTACTTCCTGGGGCGTTCCGATGCGCAGAACTGTCTGTCCCTTTTCTCTTTCTTTGTTTTTTGCCGCACTGATAGATAGAGATAAAGCGAGACAAATCATCAGGATAAAAAACATTTTTTTCATTTTAATGAGCCGTGTTTCCTTAGAGAAAGTCTGCAGTCCAAGCAGAGGCCAAATTAACACATTACTCATTTATTTTCAATTCCTTTTCAATCGTTCGAGTCCGGTTCCGTTTTTTCATTTGACCGGATTTGTTTTTTGTGTGTATGATGGAGTATGCTTTGGCTTTCAGGGGAGAAAACCATGCCACCCATCCAGACAAGAAGAGATTTTTTAAAAACAATGGCTCTATTCATGGCAGCGCAGGGGCTTTCCTGCACCTATAATCCAAAAAACGCGAAACCACCTAATTTTGTTGTGATCTTTCTAGATGATTCGGGGTGGGCGGATTTCAAACCATTCGGCCATCCTGATTATCCGACACCTCATGTCAACCGCCTGGCTCAACAAGGCTGCCGCTTCAATAATTTTTATGTTCCTCAGGCTGTCTGTTCTGCTTCACGCGCTTCTCTTCTCACAGGGTGTTATCCCGGTCATACTAAAGTATTCGGCGCTCTCGGACCGCGTGCCAGAGGTCTTGATCCGGAATTCGCTACAATAGGCGAGTTACTCAAAGCACGCGGATACATCACGGGAGTATTTGGAAAATGGCATTTGGGAGACCAGCCTGAGACCCGTCCGCTGGAGCGGGGTTTTGATGAAGCATGTGGATTGATGTATTCCAATGATATGTGGAGATTCCATCCTCAATCCGGGGAATACTTTGGACAATGGCCTCTGCAGTATTGGGAAAACAACAAAATAACCATAGATCCTGTGCTGCCGGAAAACCAATCAATGCTCACCACATGGTATACCGAGCATGCTGTTGATTTCATCAACAGACACAAGGACAAACCTTTCCTTTTGTATGTTCCTCATTCCATGCCGCATGTTCCGCTTTTCTGCAGCGACAAATTCAAAGGCAAATCAGGCCTGGGCCTTTATGCTGATGTCATGATGGAGATCGATTGGTCTGTAGGTCAGATCACTGAAGCGCTAAAAGAGAACGGCCTGGAAGACAATACAATGGTCATCTTTTCATCTGATAACGGGCCGTGGATCGGATACGGAAATCATGCGGGAAAAACTCATTTTCGGGAGGCAAAAGGCACCAGCTTTGACGGCGGAACCCGTTCCTGCTGTATCATAAAATACCCCGCAAAAATCAAACCTAACATCGGTTCTGACCAGGCCTTTTGTTCCATTGACATACTTCCGACGCTCTGTTACCTGGCCGGAGCTTCTCTTCCGGATTATGAAATCGACGGAAGGAATGTATGGGACCTCATCGCGGGCAAACCCGGAGCAAACAATCCCCATCAGTACTATGCTTTTTCCACTAACAGCCGTTTTGAAAGTGTCATAAGCGGAGACGGCAGGTGGAAACTGCACCTTCCTCACCAATACGCCGCATTGGTCACTTCGGGAAGGGATGGAATGCCCGGTAAATACACGTTGAATCAAATCGGACTATCTTTGTTTGACATGATAAACGATCCCTATGAAAGATTCAATGTGATTGACCAGTATCCGCAAAGAGCCGCTGAATTACAGCGGCTCGCGCAGCAACACAAAAATATGTATTATAGTGATGATTCCAAAAAGACTTTATAAGTGGATCAAAAGGAATCATTTTTTATGCTCATCCTGTCATTTTCATCATAAGGAGGAACAAATCTAATGAATGTGAAGATAGCTTTTATCGGATATGGAACCGTGGCTCAGGGTTTCACAGAGATCATTCTTGAAAAGAAAGACTGGCTCAAGGAACAATACGACCTCTCTATCAATGTAGTGGCTGTCTCAGACATCAAAAAGGGGTCCATCTATGACGAAAAGGGCTTGAATATGAGAGAAATCCTCTTTCTTACAAAAAATAATAAATCGCTTGAAGACTATCCTGAAGGAATAAAGGGAATGAACAGTCTTGAGACCATTACCAAGACAAATGCAGATACCATCATTGAGGTGACTTATACGGATGTCAAGACAGGGGAACCGGCAATCACTCATATCAAAACCGCATTGAACGCCGGAAAACACGTACTATCAACCAACAAAGGCCCGGCTGTCAAACAAGCCGCAGAGCTCTTAGAGATGGCAAGGGAAAATAATGTTTATTATGGATTTGAAGGCACGGTTCTCGCCGGAACCCCGGCACTGAATCTCGCTCGATACACGCTTTCGGGAAATAGCATTACCGGATTCAAGGGAATCCTTAACGGAACCACCAACTACATCCTCACTCGAATGGAAGAGGGGATGAGCTATGAGAAAGCATTGAAAAAAGCTCAAGAACTCGGATATGCTGAAGCGGATCCAACAGGGGATGTAGAAGGTCTTGATGCGTTGGGAAAAGTGGTTATTTTAACAAACATTGTTCTGGGAAAAAACATATCCTGGCCGGATGTTAAACGGCAGGGAATCACAGGCATTTCCATAGATGATATCAAACAGGCAAAAAATCAGGGCCAACGATGGAAATTGATCGGAAGGGCAGAGATTCAAAAGGACGGCTCAGTTTTTGCCTCGGTCTCGCCTGAGAAGCTCCCCTTATCCGATCCCCTTGCCGGTGTCAATGAAGCCATCAACGCTCTGACTTTCATGACCGACGAACTCGGGCCGGTGACCATAATAGGCCCCGGGGCGGGAAAAAAAGAGACAGGGTTTGCCCTTCTTATTGATATGATAAATATGAAATATCAGATTTCGCATTGACGGGATTTATTTTCTATGTTTATTATATGCGATATTGAAAAGAGAAAATTCACAACAAGAGTACAAAATCCCCCTTTTTAAACACCGGCCCCGGTTTTCAAATCGTATCCTTTTTATTCTCTTTGCTTTACTTTCAATCCTTGCTCTTTTCCCCAGTTATCAACCGGTCAAAGCAGAGGATAAATCACTATCATATCTGCACAGTTCCAAAGACCTATCCGAAAAACGCGTCATGACTGCCATCCAGATCAAAGATCATGTGAAAATCGACGGTCATCTGGATGATCCGGTCTGGAAAACAGCTGTTTTTTTAAGTGATTTTCTTCAACGGGAACCTTATGAGGGACAAGCAGCCACAGAGAAAACAGAAGTAGGTGTGCTGTATGATTCAAACAACATCTATCTGGGGATCAAGTGTTTTGATTCTGAACCGGAAAAGATCATTGCCCGTGAGATGAGGCGTGACGCCGTAGTGGATGATGACGATTACTTTGAGCTTATTCTGGATACTTTTCATGACAAAAGAAGCGGATATTACTTTATCACCAATCCTCACGGTTCCAAACGGGAAGCCCAGCTGGCCAATGAAGGTAAGTCTTACAATCCTTCCTGGGACGGTGTCTGGAAGTGCAAATCCCAGATCACAGATGAAGGATGGTTTCTGGAAATTGCCATTCCCTGGAAAACCCTTCGATTCTCCAAAGAGGAAAATCCGGTCTGGGGTATTAACTTCAGCCGAATGATACGCAGGAAAAACGAGCATGTGTACTGGCAGTTGATTCCCAGGGATATGGGGCACACAGGAATTTTTCGTATTTCCGAAGCCGGCACGCTCAGGGGCTTGGCCGGGCTTAAAATGGGAGGCAATCTGGAATTGCTTCCTTATTTTCTCGGAGGAATTGAGAACGATCAGGTAACTGATTTCCATACAGACAGCCTTCTGGACGCAGGTCTTGATGCCAAAATTGCCGTGACATCCAGCCTGGCCCTTGACCTTACCTTAAACACAGACTTTGCTCAAGTCGAAGCAGACCAGGAACAGGTCAATCTCACCCGATTTTCTCTTTATTATCCGGAGAAAAGGGAATTTTTTCTGGAAGGGGCTGAAGTTTTTTCTTTTGGCTCTTCCGGACGGGGATGGGGTTTTGGAGGCTATTCTTCTGATATGAATCTTTTTTACTCCAGGCGTCTCGGGCTTGCGGATGGCCATGAAGCACGGATAATAGGCGGCGCCAAAATAGTGGGAAAGGTAGGACATTACCATCTGGGACTGATGAATATTTATACAGACGAGGTTGTATTTGAAGAAGATGACGGTTCTGAAACCTTTGTGCCCAGTTCTAATTTCAGTGTGTTCCGGCTGAGCCGGGATGTGTTCTCTCGAGGCAGCATCGGAATGATAGTGCTCAACAAGCAGGATATCGGTCATAATTCTTATAATCGCTCTCTGGGAATAGACAGTCATCTTCCTCTGAGTGATTACTTTACGGTTTCCGGATACCTGGCTGGCACCTTCGGGCCGGAACAGAAAGTCGGTGACCAGATGGTAAACATGAATGAAAAGAACCTGGCTGCCAAGTTCAGCCTGAATTATTCAACTGACCTGTACGAAGCTTCGGCTTCCTATCAGGATATCGGTTCCCGTTTCAATCCGGAAATGGGATTCAACCGGCGCACGGATTTCCGGCTGACCCAGGTATCCTTAGGATATAATCCGCGTCCAGCAAAAAGCACCAAAATCCGGCAGTTCAGATACGGTATCGACGGGAGCTACCGGACAAACCATAACGGAGTCATGCTGGACAATGAAGCCGGATTTTCTTTTGATATCAGGTTTCAGAACAGTTCCCAGATCAGATTTGATATTGAACGGTCCGAAGAGTTCGTAGACTATGACTGGGAAGTCAGGGAGGGCTATCTTATCCCCATGGGAACCTATAAAGGATATTCCTATTCCGCTGGATATGAATCGGATAAAGGGCGCTCTGTTGCAGGCGGAATCAATCTCACTTACAGGGATTATTATACCGGAAGAAATGCCAGCCTGGACCTGTCTTCCACAATCACACGGATCCATCCGATCCGTATTGAGCTTGATTATGAGCACAATTATGTGGACCTTCCCCAGGGGCATTTCCATACCAACACACTGGGAATCCGGGCGTTCTATTTCTTCTCCACATCCCTTTATTTAAAGGCGTATACCCAGTGGAACGATGACCGGTTGAATTTCGGAGGAAGGGAACGGTTGATCAGCAATGTACTTCTGCGTTGGATCTATTCCCCGGAAAGCAATCTATATCTGGTTTACAATGACGGACGTCTCATCGGACCAGGTAATGTGGAGATCATCAACCGTACTTTCATGATCAAGGCCACCTTTTTCTGGCGTCGTTAAGCATAATTATTTGGTTTCATTAGGAAGCTGTGGGAAAATACTGTTTGTTGACCTAGCCTGTTTCTTGTGTGTATGATTATGGATAATATCATAAAAAAGAACCATATTTGAACGGCAAGAAATATGAAAGAATTTTTGGATAAAGAAATAAGGGGGAAAATACGCCAGAAAGAATGGCCTCAAGAAAAAAAGAAAGGGATAGGCGTCATAGGACTGCACGAAGGACAAACCCTTCTTAAGGGATTGAACCGTTCCCTTTTTGCCAAACCTGTCGCAGGATGCGATCATAACAAAGACAAAGTCGAGGCTGTAAAAACCGATCTCCCCGGTCTGTTTTACACTTCAAGCTATGACGAAATGCTGCAAAGAGAGGATATGGATATCGTAGCTGTCTATACACCGGATGCCTTACACGGCGAACACATCGATGCTGCCTTTAAAGCGGATAAAGATGTGATCTGCACCAAACCCCTGGTCAACAGCCTCCAGGATGCGAAGCGGATCCTTGAATCCGCAAAAAAGACCGGGCAAAAGCTCATGGTAGGACAGAGCACCCGCTTTTTTGAATCTTTTCAGAGGCAAAGAAACGCATTCGATAGGGGAGAGATAGGTGATCTGGAGTTTGCGTATGCTCATTATATCCATCGAATGGACTGGTTTTATGAAAAAAGCCCGTGGGCTGCCACTGAAACAGACTGGATATTTCTGGGCATGAGCCATCCTGTAGACCTTTTGCGCTGGTATTTGGGCCCTATCCATGAGGTCCATGCCTACGGCTGCACTTCTTCTCTGGGCCGTTCCTACGGGCTGAAAGGCTTTGATATCTACACTGTGAATGTGCGGGCCAAAAATGCCAAACTCGGACGGGCTATGGGCCATTACGGGCTCAAAGAGCTTCCCTCTGCACGCAATGCCATCGAGCTTACGCTTTTCGGGGATAAGGGAACTTGCCTTGCTCAGTATCATGATATGAAATACAAGCACACGGCAGAGGACGGCACGGAGATCTGTGAAGACCCGCTGTATTCCCAACGCCATTATTTTTTCAACAGCGAAATCCATGGAATGCACTATGGAGAGTTCGCCCGCTACACCGATTATTTTGTGCTGGCTTTAGAAGAGCAAAAACCCTACTCACCGGACCTCGAGGAAGGCGTGGAGACCTTCTGTGTGATGGAAGCTGTCCGACAGTCAGCCCTGACACAAAAACCGGTTGCCGTGGAACTCATCCTCAAACAAGCCGGCCTTTAAGAAGGAGTTTTGTTGGTTTTTAGTTCCTATTCCCGAAAACGCAGGAAATCTTGAATGTCCAGGCGTAATCACAAGGCTCTGTAGACGGATTTATATCCGGAGGAATAATGAGCACACCTTTTTCTGTCTTTTTCCATTCCACCGCGCTGCTGTAACCAAGAAGGCTGACCCTTGTCGTTTCTTCTCCTGAAATACCTGTGACCCTAAATTCCTGGTTCGGCCACTGAGTCCATATCAAATACAGGTCCTTTCCTTTTTTTGTAAAAAAGGAATGGTTCTCTTGATCCTGATTCAAATCCGCTCCATCCCAGTGTCTTGTCCCAAAGATGGCCTCTCCGTTCACTTTCAGCCATTGGCCAATATCAATGAGGCGCTGCTGCATGATGACAGGAATCCGTCCGTCGGCCGTAGGCCCGATATTGAGCAGCAGATTGCCTCCGCGGCTCACAATATGGATCAGCTCGTGCACCAGCTCTTCGGAAGTCTTGTAGTCATCGATATCTTCATCCCGGTTAAATCCATAGGAACCGCCTATACCCCGGCTTTCCTCCCAGGGATAAAAGGCACCCACTCCTTCTGCATCACCGTATTCGCTCGAAAAGTAATCTCCGTGTTTTCCCGGCATATCTTTTCCGAACCGGTCATTGACCACGACTTCTTCTTTATTCGGCGCACTGTTGTACAACCAGGCCAAAAAATCCAGGGTTTTCCATTCCTCTGCGGTCTTGTCCCATTCGCCGGCATCGCTGAATATCACGGCCGGTTCATAGGTCATCACCAGTTCTTTAAGCTGGGGTATCATATGGTCATCAATATATTTATCTTCGGGAATTCCGTATTTGTCCACAAGCTTCTTTGGTATGAAATAGCCTGTTTCGGTCCTGTGGGTCCAATTGGTCTCCCATTCGATGATGGAATAATACAATCCCATACGAAGCCCTCTGGCCTGTACAGCTCTGGTCAAATCCCCGACAAGGTCCCTTTTCGGTCCTGAATCCATGCTGTTCCATCCCTTTTTATACGGGCTCTTTGTGGGCCAGAGGCAGAATCCGTCATGGTGTTTGGAAGTCAGAACCACATATTTCGCGCCAGAGCGCGCAAAAAGCTCGGCCCACTGGTCAGGGTCGAAAAGTTCGGATTTGAAAAGAGAGGCGAAATCTCTGTATTCGAAGTCTCTTCCGAAATTCTTGATATGGAAATCCCTTCCCCCACTCTCTTCATCAAACATCACGCGGGCATAGTACCATTCCGCATAAGAGGCGTACAGGCCTTTTGTAACCTTTCTCCAGGCAGGCACAGAATACACGCCCCAGTGAATGAATATCCCGAATTTGGCATCAAGGAACCACCCGGGAACAGGGCGCTGGTCAAGCGATTCCCAGGAAGGTTGATAATTTTGAGGCGCCAGGGCAAATCCAACAGAAGCTGTGAGTAAAAGAAATAAAAAGACGGTTTTTTTCATTCGATCCATTCTACAAAACATCATAAGACAAATGATTTACAGCCTTTTATATCAAATCAGAAGCCCCTGAGCAACCAGTTTGCTTGCCAGAAGATACTTTTTCTGTTGACTGGATTCGTTTTTTTATGTATATGATGGGCGGCTCAATGATTCTTTTATGCTTTATATCTTATATAAACAAGGAGGAAAAGGATGCGCTCTAAAAAGGCCTTTCTATTTTTTGTTGTGCTCATCACCGCATTTTCACTCGTAGGCGCCTTTGTCATCCAGTCAACGGATTGTGAAAAGGAGAACCTGAATGGTTATGAATACTGGGAAGGATGCACGTCCATTCTGGTAGGGAAAAAGGCTTCGGCCGATGGTTCGACCATGACCACTCACACCTGTGACTGCGGCATGTGCGACTGGACATTCCGGTTTGTTCCGGCAGCTGACCATAAAGAAGGGGATGTCCGCAAGATCTATCATATAAGCCAGTACAGAACCTGGCCTCCTGAACAGGGATTAAAATGGGAAAAATATAAGGACGACTATACAGGGCTTGAAATCCCTCAGATCCCTCACACTTATGCTTACATCCACGGCATGTTCGGTTACATGAATGAAAACCAGGTAGCTTTGGGAGAATCCACTATTGGCTGCCAGCGAAAGATGAGAAACCCGACACCTTCAGCTAAATTCGATCTCACCATGCTCACTCTCATGGCCATGGAAAGAGCCAAAACCGCAAGAGAAGCCATTCAAATCATGGGTGACCTGGGAACAACCTATGGATACGGATTCAATGACGGCGGTGAGATGCTAGCTGTATCCGATCCCGACGAGGTATGGATCTTTGAGATCATGCCGGTCGGACCTCTATGGGCTCCGGAAAGCGAAAAGCCCGGAGCCGTCTGGTGCGCCCAGCGTGTCCCGGACGACCATGTCAGCGTGACCCCCAATGAATCGCGTATCGGCGAGATCGACCTGGACAATAAGGACTCCTTCATAGCCTCTTCCAATGCGGTCTCCTATGCCATTGAAAACGGCTATTATGACCCGGAAAGCGGAGCGCCTTTTTCCTGGAAGAAAGCCTATTCACCTTCTCAAGGAAGCGCTCTCAGCTCCCATGGGAGAAGAGGCCGTTTATGGCGCTTCTATAACATTGTCGCCCCCTCTCTGAATTTAGGGCCGGACACAGAAAGCATGGAATTTCCTTTTTCCGTAAAACCGGATAAAAAGCTCTCAGTCCAGGATATCATGGCCATTACCAGGGATAAATACAAAGAAGTCCTGTTTGATCCCTCTGAGGGAATCAAGGGCGGCCCTTTTGCCAATCCCAATTACTTCAAGGGATTTCAAGTGGACAAACAAAGATACAGCGGCCCGCGCTGCATCTGTGTGAACAATGTGGAATACACCACCATTACCCAGTGCAGGGGATGGCTGCCCGATCCCATAGGCGGTCTTTTATGGCTGTCTTTCGGAGCCCAGGATACGGCCTGTTATATGCCGCTCTACTGCGGTATTACCGAACTCCCCGAATCATTCCAGGTGGGAGACCATTTCGTTTTCAGCAGAGACTCCGCCCGGTGGGCCTCGGATTATGTGGATTACCACACCCAGGTGGTCTATTCCTATGCCATAGAGGACGTTAAAAGGGCTCAAGAGAAATGGGAAGGGAACGCTTTTCAGAACATCCCCGTCATAGATGAAACGGCCTTAAAGCTCTATCAAAAGGATCCTGAAGAGGCCAGGCAGTTTCTTACGGATTTTTCGGTCAATAACGCCAATTCCGTTGTCAATGCCTGGTGGAAACTGGGGGATGACCTGCTTGTCAAATACAACCACTTCCGCATCTATAATCCGGAAACAAGAAAGATCGACCGCATACAGACCCCGGAATGGTGGAACAAGGCGCTCATCGAACAAGAGGATCTCAAGCCGATCTCAATGCCTCCGCCACCGCAGCCCAAGAAGAAAAAAAGAGAAAAACTGACAGAGAGTACCAGGTAAAAATTATTTCTTGCGCGTCAGCTTGTGAATATAATCAGGGGGAGAAATGTCAAAGGAGTTTGGCCGTTTTCCACTCGGATCAAAGTGAATCTCAGCCTCATCGTCAGAGATAAACCTCAGGATCCCAATAGTGGTGACCCACTCCGAACCGGCGTTACTGAATTTACCCACGCATAAGTCAACAACGCAGGGTTCCTTGGAAGGATCGAGCCTGTACTCTCCATTGTGGATCACAGTCAGACCGTCCGGATGGGTTTCCTTTAGGGTGTATGTCATGTCAGCTCTGAATTCGGCTTCACCTTCTCCTTTACCGTATTTGTCAGCAACCACCCACTCTCCCAGGAGCTTCTCAGCCGGATCGTCCTGGCCGCATTCCATCCATATTGCGAAGGAGAAAACCAGTCCCAAAAACACGAGAAAAAAAGCCATATGATTCTGTCTTGATTGTTTCATTTATCGTCCTTTCGTTGCGTTTATTCTTACAAACATATTTTAAGTAATAGAGGGAAAAACACAAAGGAAAATACAAACATTTCAAAAAAAAGAGAGCATTTTCCTTATAACCAACTGGATTTCCGGTTGACTGGGATTGCTTTATACGGTTATGATTGACGATAAATCCATTCTTTGTTTATGAGCATGATAAAACTACGTGGAAAGGCGGAAAAAATGTACGAAAAAGGAGGAAAGATGAACAAAATTATTAAGATCATTCTTATCATCCTCATCATTGATTTTGTCATTGTGGTCGGTTATTTCGGGTATAAATCGATATCAAAAGGAAGCTCCTCCGGCGCATCCTCCTATGAATGGGTGGAAATGACTGAATCTTACACACCCAAGGACCACATAGAGGATTTTATCATGGAGAATGCCATCAGGCAGGATCTGTTTCCTGTTTATATAAAAAATTACGGAAGAGACTTTAAGATACTTAAAAAATTTGTGGGGAAAAAGCTCTACAAACCTTCACGGACAGAAATGGATTTTGTTTTCCCTGATGCAAAGGACTGGCATCTCATTGAACTGAAATACAAAGAAAAAAAGAGAGACAGGGATATTAAACGGACGATCCTTTACGTTCAAGAACAAGGTGAGTGGAAGGTGGGAGATGCGGGAGGCCCCCTTGAATAGATCAAAACTAAATCTCATCCGGATCGATCTGTGCTTTGATTTTCTGGAAAAAGAAAAAAGATATATAACCGATGGGAACAAAAAGCGGTCAATCCTCTAAGCCATATGAGGCTTATTCAAAAAGGATCGAGAATACCCAATCAGAGCTTCATGCGATCAAAAGAATTGAGATATTTTTATCTCTTGCCAAATTAATACTGGTCATAGGTGAGATATCGCTTGTCGCCGCCTTTGCAAACAATATCCCTCTTTTTTCCGTTCCTGTTTTCATTGTGCTTTTTACGGCCGCAGCCGTTACTCACGAATACTTCATAAAGAAAAGAAAATACCAAGCCGCCCTCAAAAAAGTAAATGAAAATGAATTAAAGGCCTTAGAAGAAAGATTTTTGGACATTGATAGCGGCAGTGACCTTCTCGATATGCAGCACGATTATGTGTCTGACCTGGATGTTTTTGGTGAAAAAAGCGTTTTTCATTACATAAACAGAACCACAACCAGTGCCGGCAAGCAAACCTTGTCAAACTGGCTCAAAAGAGCCCCCGAGACTCATCCCGCTGAAGAAATAGGGGAGAGACAGAAAGCTGTCAAAGAGCTGTCAGAAAAACTTGATTTAAGGCAAAATATTCAGGTAAAGGGAAGTTTTATAGAGGATTCTCAAAAAAAACTGAGTTCTTTTCAGGACCTTCTTAAGGAACCTTTTTCTCTCCTGCACAAACGCATACTCATCGTATTCATCCATCTGTTTCCGTTGTTCACTCTGGGTTTTATGGTTTTCATACTGTTTAAAATATCCGCACTGAACCTGCCATTTGCTCTTCTTATCCAGCAAATATTCAAATGGATTTTGATCTTACTGTTCATTCTGCTCTTTCAAAACACTGTCATACGGTTTTTTCTGAAGCGGATAACCCGGATTTACAGACTGGTGTCAAAATATTCCCGGATATTAAACGCTTATGCAAAAATCATATCTTCTATAGAGAAGCAGAATTTCGCCAGTTCCAGGATGAACAAAATAAAACAAGAATTGGCCCATGATAACAAACCGGCTTCTCAATATATCAGAAAATTATCAACGATACTGGGCTGCTTTGAATTAAGAACGAACGGATTGATCTATGCTTTTTTGAACAACACTTTATTCTGGGATCTGCACTGCGCATACAGATTCGAAAGAGTGAAAAACGCTGTGGGCAATCAGATCCCTCAGTGGTTTGAGGCCATAGGCCAGTTCGAAGCTTTGTCCAGCCTGGCAAACACTCTTTACAACAACCGGGATTGGTCATTCCCTGAAATCAGCGAATCTGAGTTAAAGCTAGAGGCCGTATCCGCGGGCCATCCTCTGATACCGGAGCAAGAAAGAATTCTCAACAGCATCCGGTTTGAAAAAAAGCAAAAACTTGTCATCATTACAGGTCCGAATATGGCGGGGAAGACTACATTTCTCAAGACAATCGGAGTGAATATCATTCTGGCGCTGGCCGGCAGTCCGGTGTGTGCCAGCGGTTTTGTGACCTATCCGTTCAGGATGTGCACCAGCATGAAACTGAGCGATTCCCTGGATAAGAAACTATCCCTGTTTTATGCGGAACTGCTTAGATTGAAAATGATATGTGATGCCATACAGGAAGGAGAAGAGAAAGGAAAACCTGTTTTCTATCTTATTGATGAAATGCTGAAAGGCACGAATGCCATGGACAGGCAAAAAGGCTCCCTTGCCTTGATCCGCCGGTTGATCGAGAAGCGTTCCAAAGGGATGCTGGCCACCCATGACTTGAAACTGACAACAATTGAGAAGGAGCATCCCATGAAAATCAAAAATCATTATTTTGACGGCATCATTGAAGGGGACAAATTGGTCTTCGATTATAAATTAAAGAGCGGGACCTGCCAGAGTTCAAACGCGCTGGAGCTGATGCGAAAGGTCGGGATTAAACTGTAGATTTGAAAATAAATTCGGAATAGTATATATCAAAAGCAAAACAGTAAGGAGATAATGACCATGCCAAAAACCAAAACAGCTATGGCTGTTTTGCAGCTCTGGGAAAAAGGTGCGTTCAAACTGGATGATGACATAAATCTTTATCTTCCCTTCAAGGTCAGAAATCCTGCTTATCCAGATGATCCTATCACATTCCGTCAGCTCCTGACTCATAAATCATCCATTAAGGACGGGGAAGCCTATGACGAAAGCTATTCCTGCGGAGACCCGACCATTTCTCTCAAAGAATGGATAGAGGGATATTTGACTTCCGGGGGAAAGCACTATGATGCCAAAGATAATTTCTATGCCTGGAAACCCGGGACCATTGACCCACCTGAAGAACCGAGATCTTACACCAATGTGGGATTTGGCCTTTTAGGTTATCTTGTCGAAGTCATATCAAACATGGATTTTGCCGAATACTGCAAAGAGAATATCTTTGATCCTCTGGAGATGACACACACAGGCTGGTACCTGTCTGACGTGGATATGAGCAAACACGCTGTTCCTTATATGTATCTGCCTAAAGATTTCAAAATCCCCGAAGATATGACAGCTGCTTCTTTTCTCCCCAGATATGGAGAAGACAAACAAACCATAGAAAAGAATGCTTATTTTCCTCACTGCTTGTACAGTTTCCCAAATTATCCAGACGGGCTTATACGCACATGTGTGAGGGACCTCTCCAGGTTCTTAAGGGCCTACATCAATCATGGAACATTTAATGGTGTGCAGATATTAAAAAAGGAAACCATTGACAGCATGCTGTCAAAGACTCATCTCGGCAGAGGACTGTGCTGGTCTGAAGTAAAATTTAAAAGTGAACCTGATATTCAAGCCTGGGGACATGGCGGCGGTGATCCCGGGGTCATTACGCATATGAGCTTCATTCCAGAGGAAGGGATCGGATTGATTGTCTTTTTTAACTGCGGCGATCCGGGCAAAGCCGCCAGTGAAATCATAAACCGGCTTATGGCCGAAAGGAAGGAACAATGAAATACTTTAAAGACAAAAAAAATATAGGAGACGGCAGAGGCTTAGGCCGTGGCGGAGGGCGCGGCCTAAAAGGAGGCGGTGCTTTCGGCCCTGGAGGCTATTGTGTTTGTGCCAAATGCGGCGCAAAAATACCACACCAGAGGGGTGTCAAATGCACGGATGTGAAATGCCCTGAATGCGGACACACCATGGTCAGAGAAGAATTACTGAATAAAAAAACAAAGGATAAGAAATAATCTACCCATCAAAACATAAAAGGACTTCAGAAATGAAAAACAAACTGAAAATACTGTTTTTATGTCTGTTCTCTATCTATATTCTTTTCATTTCAGCAGCTTTTGGTGCTGAAAAAGTAAGGATGTCTTTTACAGTGTCCATGGAAGAGCCGGATACTCATATGTTTCAGGTCGGTCTTCTCTGCGAGGGTATTAAAGGTGATACCGTTGATTTTAAAATGCCCTCATGGACACCGGGATACTACCGTGTGCTTGATTTTGAGAGAAACGTAAGGGATTTCAGTGCCCGGGACCAAAGCGGCCTGGCTCTTGAATGGGAAAAAACAGGCGGTAATATCTGGAAGGTGGAAACCGGCGATGCCAAAGAAATAGTTCTTCGTTACCAGGTCTATGCTGCCGGAAGAGGCGTAGCGGAAAGCAGCCTTGACACGAACAGGGGATATATATCTCCGACCGGATTGTTTCTCTATATTGACGGCAAACTGGACCTTCCGGCAACAGTGACAATCAAGCCTTCCAGGCATTTCAGCAAAATATCCACAGGACTGGATGCGGTCAGCGGAAAGGAAAACACGTTCCGCGCCAAAGATTTTGACAATCTGTATGACTGCCCCATATTCGTGGATAACCAGGAGGTCATTTCATTCTCATTTGATGGCAAAGAACACAGGATCGCCATTTATGAGCCGGGAGACATTGATAAGGAAAAACTTGTGTCTATACTCAAACGTATGGTCCGGGCTGCTGTGTCCATAGTGGGCGAGATACCTTATGATCACTATACCTTTATCATGATGGGTCCGGGTATGGGCGGTCTTGAGCATTCGAACTCAATGGCTGTATTCACAAAGATTCCGGAGCTCGAAGAACCGCAGCAGTACAACGGCTGGCTGAGTTTTATCGCCCATGAATTTTTCCATTTATACAATGTGAAGTCCATACGCCCCATAGCTCTGGGGCCTTTTGATTACGATGGAGAGAACCGCACGAATATGCTGTGGCTTTCCGAAGGAGGCACGGTTTACTACGAATACATCATCCTCAACCGCGCGGGCTTTATGCGCAGGGAAGATGTTCTTAAAAGACTCAGCGGAATCATAACAAGTTATGAGCTTTCGCCAGCCAACAAGACTATGTCAGTGGCACAGGCAAGTTTTGATACGTGGACGCTTCCTTTCTTCGGAGGAGACCAAACGATTTCTTATTATGACAAAGGAGCCGGACTTTGTTGGCTGCTGGATTTGAAGATCCGCCATGAGACCAAGAACAAAAAATCCCTTGATGATGTGATGAGGGAGTGCTACCGGAAGTACTTTAAAAAACTAAAAAGAGGTTTTTCGGACGAGGAATTCCAAACGACGTGCGAGAAAACAGCCGGCTGTTCGCTCAAAGAATATTTCGATTATGTGTACACCACAAAGGCTATTGATTATGAAAAATACCTCGGTTATGCAGGTTTGAAAATAGAAATAACTGATGAAGGCGAGGAGGGGAGTGTTGTTATCAAAAGAATCGATGAGCCGGATGTGCTTCAAAAAAAGATTTTTGAGAGCTGGCTTAATTAAAATTTCCATATAAACCCTTCCCAATGAAATCCTTATAATGAATCATTGCAACATGGACAGCAAGGGAACACAGTGGTATAAATAATCTATCTTAGAAGAAACGGAGGTGGTCATGAAAATTAAAAAAGCAGGATTCGTTCTTATCATCCTTTCCATTCTAGGATTATTTTTTATCCTTAATGCAAATGAAGAGGCGCAAATAAAGATTGCCGTAGCTTCAGAAGGGGAAACACTTGACTCTCAGGTTAGCGTTATGGCCGGCCGCTGCGCTTACTTTCTGTTCTTTGACAAAGAAGGAAACCTTAAGAATACTATGGAAAATCCGTACCAAAAAGCAAGTCAAGCGGGTATTAAATGTGCTCAATTCCTTAAAGAACATGCTATCACTATATTAATAGCAGGTGAAGTCGGAGAGAAAATGGGAGAGGCTCTTGAAAACTATAATATCTCATTTATTCCTTTTTCAGGAACCGTAAACGACGCTGTAACTGAAGCGCAAAAAAAGATACCGCACCTAATCCCCAAGAATTAATTTGCATTCTCTTGCGTAGCTTTAGATGATAATTAATCAATAATGGTAAAAAAAATCCTCCAGATCAGGTCAGAATACACAAGCGCCCGGTTGATTCTTTCGAACCTGGAACACCGGCTGAAGGGAACGCATTCTAAGCGTTTGCCCGGCTATCTTCCGCCGGAAGTGGATTTCCTGACAGAAGGCAAAAAGCAGTGGACCATAAGAGTCAGGGACTATGACGTACGTGAGCTGAATCTGGCTGAGTCCCCTCGGACCATAGAGCATCTCAGCCTTATTCTTGCAGCCCGCCATGGAAACCTTGCCGCCTCACGCCGGTTAAAGACAGAAACCCAAAAGGCCTTTGATAAAATTTCGGCCCGGTTCACCGGAGAGAAGCTCGTCGAAAACGAGCACGTCGTCCCGTACACAACATCCGGCAATTATTCCGAAGTTGATATCAGCAACAAAGGCGCGATTCTTCTCGATCTTTCCAACCGGGGCATTGCCACAGCGGATTTCAGCCTGCTCACAGCTTCTGCCTCCTCGCTGCCTCCAAAAAAGCGGGAGCCTCTTGTAAGGGCCATCGTCCGGAACCTCGAGATCCTGAGCGGACGAAAGCTTGAAGATCCTGAAAATCCTTTACTCATCGCCATGCGCTCCGCTTTGCCTGAATACCTGCCGGGATTTATGCCCACCTATCTCAACGTCGGATTTGTTTTGGATATGCTTTCCGGCCTTCAACAAAGATACGGCAGGGCTGGTGCAGCCCGTATCCGCTTCAACAACCGCAAAACCATTCTCGAAAACCTTGATCCTGAGGCCTTTCGTCCCTTTGATATTCCTGGAAAACCCATTCTGTCTGTCCAGCAAAACACCGAGCTTGCCGAGCAGATGGAATCCGAGATCGCCGCCCGAAGACCCGAGCTTCTCACAAGTGCCTGGAATCAGCTTCTGTTTTTTCTCGAAAAGGCCTATGACTATTACCAAAGTCATCTGGATGTCCTCCGCAGCTTTATGACCCGGGAATTGCACCGACCCGCTATCATTTTCCAGCGAATGGTCTGCAGTGTCATAGACCGTGCGTCTTATGCCGGCGTCATTTACAGCCGCCATCCCAGACTCGGCACAGGTCTTTTTCTTCAATTCGGCCGGACGGTCTACGGGGAAGATCTGATGACAGGACGCCTTCAGCCCGAGGAACGTCACTTCCAGACCCGCGAACAGAGCCGCCGGGAATTTCCCGCTGTTTATCACTGCTGGGACAGAATTTTCCAGCTTGAGGATATTTTCCAATCACCTGTAATTGTCGAATTCACCGGAGTCAAGGGAACCTTCACTATCCTGCAAGTAAACCAGGCAAAGATGTCCGGCGCAGGCATGATAACAGGGGTCATGGACATGCACCGTAGCGGCCGGATACCTGAGGAGCGGGTCCGTAAGCTTATAAAGCCCTACCATGTCCGGCAGATTGAATCAGACGCCATTGATCCGAAGTCTTTTCATTCGCTCACTCCTTTCTGCCGCGGTATGTCCGTGCTCCCGCGTTCTGCGGTGGTGGGCCGCATCTATTTCTCCTCAGAGAATGCCCAGAAAGAACGGGAAGAGTCAGGAGACACCAATGTTATCCTGGTTAAGGAAAGGTTCACACCCATGGACGCCATTGAGATGCAGGGCTTTGACGGCATTTGCAGTCTAAGTCCTGTGGCCATCCACGTGGTCTCCTCAGCTCAAAGCCTGGGAACTCCGGCTCTGCTCAATCTGGAGGAATGCGGTGCGCGCATCGACTATGAAAAACGCCTGCTTGTCAACAGGGAAGGATTGGAGGTCCCGGAAGGGTCGTGGGTTACGATTTCTAGTGCATTCGGGGCTCTTTATGTTGGTAAAGCCAGGTTCGCCCCCGCACGTCTCCTCCGATTCATGGCCGGAGAAAAAATGGGATTTTCCGCTGATGAGCGAATTCGTTTCGAAAAACTGGCAAGAACTTACAGCGATTACAGGAACATCCTGGAGAACGTTGATGCAGAGGATTTCGAAAGCCTTCAGGACCTCGGACATGCCGTCCGTTTCGGCAGGCTGGGAAAGGACGAAAAAAAGGCAGCCAAATTTGTTAACCGCTGCTTTGATGTGAGAAGCAAACTCATTGTGCAGCGCCTTGTCGATTCAACCCTGGGCACTCATTTCCTCAACCAGGCCGCCTTTACCTGTCTCTCAGGAGACAGGAAGGCGAAGCTCCTTAAAGAAGTCCTGCGTATCTGCGCGGAAAAGGATATATTTGGTTACAACGCCGGTGCCTTTGTGATCGGCTGCCTCATACCCAATGATGAGGATGTTCTTTTTTGGAAAAAATTCACGCCCGGTGAAACAGCCCGCCTCCTTAATGAATGGGTGCTCCACCAGAAATACCTTAACATCCTTAATGATGTTGGTGAAAAGAAAATCAGCCGTGCCAGGTCTTACATCCTGTCGCGCGGTCTCGGAGCACTCTGGGTACATAAGGGACTGCTCTCGGGCTTTATGACTCTCAAGCTTTCCGGAGTCCCATGGGATGAAGTCAGCAGGGCTATCCGTCCCTCTTTTGACTCACAGACACAGGAGGTCATAGATCTTCTGAGACAGCCTTATGCCGCATTCTATGACTTTGACAATCCCTGGAGCCTCGCACAGTTGATAAAATTATGCGACGCGGCAAATCTCCCTCTTCCCCGCGCGACAGATATTTAGGATGATAAGTATTTCTTATTGAATAGACTTGTCTCATAATAGTATCATAAATGACGATGCCCTAAAGGAGAACCATTCAATGGACACAAAAAATAACACTCCAAATTATTATAAGGATGCGCCACCGCACTTATATGCGAAACTCCATAAATTCCGTAAGGAACATCATATAAAACGGTTTGAATTTAATGGAAAAATGATAGAATATATCGCTGCAGGCAAAGGGGAGAAAACACTCCTCATGTTTCATGGAGCTTTAGGCTCTGCAGAAACTCCTTTCAATGAAATATTAAGATTGAAGGATCGCTACAGAGTCATTACCCCGACCATCCGAGATCTCGGTTCTTTAGATGAGATATCCAATGCGGTAAATGAAATTTTACGGAGGGAAAAAGCAGAACGCATCATGGTCAGAGGGGGATCTTTTGGCGCCTTCATTGCGCAGTCGTTTTTTAAACGCAATTATAAAATAATCGATAAAATGGTTTTGATTAACGCTATCCCCCCAAAAGGTCGATACTCCAAAAAAGACAGGCGTCAGGTAAGATTATTCACACTTCTTTTGAAAGTAGTTCCTGAGAAACTGGCTAAAAAAATCATGCTAAGAGAACTAAGCAAGCTCGGAGAGCCAAATCATCCATTGTCCAAGGAACAACAAGACGAGATCGATTTCCTCATGATGCAGGTTCAGGAGAGATTAGCGAAAGTCCGGAAACGGCATATACTGGAATCTATGATGCTCGTAGTGGATTTCGACTTGAACGAAAACATCAAACCGGATGATTTTCTTGATTGGAAGGGTAAAATCCTGCTTATCACTGATACAGATGATCCGAGTTATAAGTATTTCGATAAATTAAAAGCCCAATTTCCTAAACCAGAGGTGAAAATATTCGAAAAATCCGGACATCTTCTTCAAATAATCTATAAATCTGAATTTGAGAAAAAACACGACGAATTTCTATCCTGTTAAGTCTTGATTTATATCTGTAAGCGCTTTAATGATTTCCGGTTGACTGGACTTATAACTTGCGTGTATCATTTATGAAACAGTCATTTAAAGGAGGTAATAGTGTCCAAACCATCATCTAAAACCATTTTTTTTGGTGTCCTGATCATAGGCTTATTCATTTTCGTTGTGTGCTTAGGCCAGGCCTCTGATACAACTGAGTTAGAAGGGATATGGAAAGACCCTCACCAGGGCTGGTCCTTTGAATTCAACGGCAATAATATCAAGATAACAGCACCCAGTCCTGAAATGTCTATGGAGGGTACGTTTACTTCAGATCCATCAGCCGACCCAAAAGAAATCGATATCAAGATAAGCAAATCCGGATCACCCCAATACCAGGGTCGCACATCTCTCGGCATTTATAAAATCGAAGATATTCTTCTCACCTTAGCTTTATCTGAACCCGGCAGTAATGATCGGCCCCAGGCATTCAGCACCTCGGGTGGGGCTATGGTCTTTAGGGTCAGTAAAATAGAATAACAAACAAAATCTGCCTTTTCATTTTATTTTCGCTTTATATTTTATATTGGGGCGGCACTATAGTTGACTTTCACAGCACATTTTGTGTATCATAATGACAGATCAGCAGCATTAAAGGAGGGCAGATGAGAACCGCCCAAATCATCAAAAAAATAGTACTGTTCTCTATTATGATCGTTTCGGGAACAGCCATTGTTCTTTTAACAGGATGCCAAAAATCACCCCATGACCGATCATCGTATTCCATTGAGACTATCGACGGAGTCAAACACATCTACAACTTTGGCCCTCAATCAGACAGCTCCTCGAAAGTGAGTCTTATACTTTTAGGCCAAATCGGGAAGTTGGAGGCTGAAAGGGAAGAAGACCTTCTTTATGAGCCAGCTGATGCAGCCAGGCTTCCCAACGGAGATATCCTCATCCTGGAGAGAGGAGGCTGTACTGTAAAGCGGTATAATGAAGATTACGAATATATCTCGTCTTTCGGACAAAAAGGCCGGGGGCCCGGAGATTTTTTATCTCCTTTTTGTTTGAGACTGAGTGAGAATAAGTTATATGTCTCAGGTTATTCTTTTTCCATATTCTCTATCGAAGGGGAATATGAAGGCGGTTTTAAGCCTGAAATAATAGGAGGAAGTTGGATCCATGACCAATACAGAACCTCTGGAATGACCGTCCTCTCCGGCTCTCGTGTGATCCTCCCGAGCCATCCTTCGATATGGGTCGATTCAGGGGAGTCTAAACTTCTCTCTATGTATGATAAAAAAGGCACCCTTATCCGTTCTTTCGGCGCGGCCAAAAAATATGAGAATGCACTTCTCATGCTGAATGCCAATATCGTCTATTTTGAAAAATACATCACGGGCCATATTTATGTTGCCTTTGGCCATCAAAACAGAATTGATAAATACTCTCCGAAAGGAGAATTGATTTTTTCTGCTGACCGTCCTCTCTCTTTTGAAGTGAAAAACGTAACAAAAATAGAAACATTTAGAAGCGATTCTATGGAAAGAGAGTTTGAGGTGCCGTCCGTTACTTTTGTCACAAAAGGAATAGGGATTGACCATAAAAACAGAGTCTGGGTTTTAACCTATATCAAACAGCCCAACACATTTTTGACCTTTGACGAGGGAGAAAATCTCACTGAATGCTATGAATTTAATGTGTTTGATTCAAACGGAATCCTTCTGTTTAATGTTTCTTTTCCCAATGTCATGGTCGATAAGCTCTCCATCTATGGTGATCGTGTCTATCTTATAGACTCTCAAAATGAATCATGCGTCTATGAATACAAAATAGTGGAAACAAATTCATTACAAACGAACCGTGTGATCTTTTAATCCTCTCCAAGCTTCCTGATTTTCTATTGAAAAGGCCGGAAAAAAATGATATTTTCCAATTTTAATACCTCTCTAAATAAAAGGATTGGCTATGTTTAAATGTAAAAATCATTTGTTTTTCAGTTTAACGCTGGCAGCTTTTCTCCTTTTGATGCTGACGGCCTGCCAGCAGGGCGAAACACCTGCTCAATTGCCCGCACCCATTGACCCGCAGCTTGTTCAAGACCAGGATGATATGACCTGGGATGATTACAACCCCATCCCGGGCCAAAACTGGGCTGACCCTTCTCTTACGCCGGAGCGCGGATTCAGTATAGCCCTTGTGGCCATTGACTTTCCAAACCAGCCCTTTGTGATCACTCTTCCCAAAGGATCCGATCCTTTTGGAAATCCCCAGATCGATCCTATCGCCAGAGAAGATGTACCCCAATTCTACGCTGATTTCTTCTTAAAACCCAGGGATGTCAATCACGGTCAGACCATTAACGGTTACTGGATGGAGCAGTCCAGGGGTAAATTCGGGATCACAAAAGTGGATGCGTTCGGACCCTACCGTATGCCTGAGCCTATCTGGTATTACGGATTAAACGAGTACGGCCAGCAAGACCAGACTCCGGACGGAAGCACTGCGAAAAGACGCATGGAACGGGACTGTGATGCTATATGGATCAAGGATATAGGCGAAGACATCAGGAAAAACTACGATGCCATCCTGCGGATCTACGCCAGTTATGATGAGACCGGTGTGTGGCAGGAATTCGGGGAAATGAAGTTCAATTCCAAAGAGGACATCCCGCCCGAATGGGGAAATCCCAATCCGGATAGGCCCCGCTGGATCACTACCCGGTATGTGGAGTGGACCAGCTGGCTGGCTGGCTCCCAGCAATGGGGGCTTTCCTCGCTGCGGCAGGGAGAAAACTCAGGCACCATCACCCATGAACTGGGCCATTATGCCTTCAGGCTTCCAGACCTGAACAACAATCCCTATGTCACCCCATTCCGGAGAGCATCTGCCGGACCCTGGGACATGATGGATCGTGGATGCTTCAACGGACCCGGAGGCCCTCATATGCGCTGGGTAGTGCCTCCAACTCATGGTGCGGCCATGCCGGCAGGTCTCATGGTGCGTAACCGGCTGGAAAACGGATTTATCGATGAATCCATGCTTCTGACATTGAGTCGGGAAGGACTGGCGCAGACCGGCCTGGCCGTAGCAAAGGTCACAGCCAGAGCTGTGGAGCCTCTTCCAGGACAATTTACAGGCATTATGGTTCGCCTTGACGGAACACCGGAAGGGGACCGCACACCGGAAGACGACCCTGCTGAAAATCCTCTTTCTCCAGGAATCCCCAATTACAACTTCTATTCCCTTGAGGTAGTGCAGAGAATAGGCTATGATTCGTTCACACCGGACAACGGAGTGCTTATCGCGAAAAACAAGGACAGCCTGCGGGGATGGAACGGCGGTCCCAATGCCTTTAACTCATTTATCTGGGTCATAGACGCCCATTCTGAAGATATCAATGTGGCAGACTATGCGAAACCGAACGGCGAAAAAGTGATGCGCACGATTGCTGACTACCGTCAGTTGAACGATGCGCTCTTCCATGCCGGTCTTGATTCCGGAAGCTCCTGCGAATGGGAAGACACTCCCAACGGACTGCACTTCTATGTCATTGACCTGGAAAAAAATGACCAGGGGATCCTCTCCTACACTCTGGCTGTACGGTCTCTGGAAGGCTCCGGAGAACAGGAGAGAGGAGCGGCTCTGGATGCTCCTGAGGAAGTTGAATACAAGGGAACCTCTATGCCAATGACCTTTACCCTTGAAAATACAGGAGCGCGTGTGGATGCAGCCATGTATTTGAATTCAGATGTTTACCGGCTTTCGGTCTCTGTAGAGGGAACCGGATGGACCGCAAAACTTCTCAACGGCCTGGTTGCTGTTGAAGCCGGGCAGTCCCAACAGGTAACCGTGTATGTTTCCGCTGAGGAAGGAAGTGCGGATACAGCCACTGTGACATTACATGCCGTATCCGAAAGCGATCCCACAAAAACCGCCACAGCCACTATATTAAACTTAATAAGGAACTAATAAGTAATAAGGGGACGGGCCCGGCCATCTTCTTTGTAATCAAGAGGATAACCCTACTT
>CAZUXT010000012.1:54783-75709 GCA_964624145.1 uncultured Eubacteriales bacterium
TAATAAGGGGACGGGCCCGGCCATCTTCTTTGTAATCAAGAGGATAACCCTACTTTTCCACAGATTCTCTTGTTTAAAAATGATGTTTTTGGGGCCAAAATCGTAGGATTTTTGAGTAATTAAACTATAGGCGTATTAAATTGATCTTTTCCTTTTATTCATGCCTCAAGCTGTTTATGGGATTTGCCAATGCAGCTTTAAGTGTCTGGAAGCTAACCGTTATCATAGCTATTATCAGAACAATCACTGCTGCAAAAATAAAAATAAAGAGATTCGGTGAAGCGTGGTAAGCAAAACTTGACAGCCACTTTTTCATTAAAAAATAGGCGAGCGGCCAGGCAATTATATTGGATGCAATTATCCATTTGGAAAACTGTTGGGAGAGAAGAAAGAAGATAGAAGGAATAGAAGCCCCAAAGACTTTTCGGATCCCGATTTCCTTTGTTCTCTGTTCCGCTGTATAAGAAGCCATGCCGAAAAGCCCCAGGCATGCTATAAAAATAGCTAAAAACGTTGAGATGTTTATGAGGGTGTTAACTTTTCGATCACTTTTATAGAGATCATTGATATCCTCATCCAGAAACCGAAACTCAAAAGGATATTCCGGTGCTACCTTCATCCAGCTTCCTTTGATTGCCGCAAGTGTTTTTGGAAGATTTTGTGACTGGATCTTAACCAAAAGCCTGTCATAATCGACCGGAGTATGGATTATTCCAAGAGGAGCAATGGCTTCATGAAGAGATTCAAAGTGATAATCTTCTACAACTCCGATGATACGGAAATCATCACGCACCCTTTTTCCAATAGGATCCTTCATGCCCATGGCTTTGATGGCTGTTTCATTAAGCACAATAGGAAGTTCATCTCCGCTTGTTTCATCTTCTCTGAAAAACCTGCCTTCAACAAGATCAATGTTAAAAACTGTCAGATAATCATGATCAACAGAGAGCAGATGCAACAGATAGTTGGCATCTGTATCTCTCCCTTCCCAGTCATCCAGGCTTATTGACAAAAAATTGCCAGCAGGAGAGTCAGAAGCCGCTGTAACCGATATGACCGAACCATTTCTTAAAATTTCATTTTTAAGGACCTGAGATTTTTCCTCCAAGCCTCCTTTCATATCAAGACAGACAATATAGTCTTTTTCGATTCCCAAATTCATATTTCGTATGTAATGCATCTGGCGGTTAAAAACTATGGTGGCAATAACCAAACAGATGGTCAGCACAAACTGAGATAAAACCAGTATTTTTCGGAACGACCCACCACTGCCTTCAGATGAAAATCTCCTTCTCAATGTTTTAACGGGCTGTAAAGAGGAGAGAACAAAAGCAGGGTAGCTTCCAGCAATCACTCCGGTCAGAACAGCGATCCCCAAAAGACCGAGAACAAGTAATGAAGGGGAAAATATACGTAGATTCAACTCTTTTCCAGTCAGAGAATTAAAGGCAGGCAGAGCCAGCTGAGCGAGGATAACGGCAAAAAGGAGTGCCAATAAAGCAAGCACTACGGATTCAGCAAAGAATTGAAAAATGAGATTTCTCTGCTTGGCCCCGATTACTTTCCTCACTCCGACCTCACGGGCACGGTTCTCAGACCGGGCTGTAGACAGATTCATGAAATTGACACAGGCCATAAGGAGAATTAAAAGGGCGATCAGAGAAAAAATATAGACATATTTGATATCCCCTTCCGTGCCAGAGGCTTCGATCCCTGCTGAATAAAGATGTATTTTTGTCAAAGGCTGGAGCGAAACAGTCATGATAGTGTCTTCACTATATTTTTTTAAGAAATCCTCAATTTGTGTATTGAATTCTTGATAATCTGTGTGCTCATTGAGGAGTACATAGGTATTGATCCCAAATGTTCCCCAATCGTTCATCTCCCAATCATATTTTTTCAGAACTTCAAAAGGAACGACAAAATCAAATTTTATATCTGAGTTTTGCGGAATGTTTTTCAGAACGCCCGTGACCTGAAATTCATGGGCTCCGTCCACTTTAACAACCTGCCCTATAGGATCCTTTTCTCCGAAGTACTTTTTGGCCATTTCCTCAGTCAGAATGAGAGATGATGGATCTGATAGAACGGTGTCCTTATTCCCTCTAAGGAGAGGAAAAGTAAATATTTCTAACAGTTCGGGATCAGCGAAAGCAAAATCATTCTCGTAGAAGCTGATATCTCCAACCCTAACAATTCTTCCTCTGTACCGCCTTAAACGAGCCGTTTCCAAAACCTGCGGATAGTCTTTTTTTAAAGCAGGACCAAATCCCGTGGGAAACAGGGGATAAGAGAGGGCTCTTCCATCTGACATTCTTTCATGCTCAACAGCACGAAAGATCTGATCTGCCTTTTCATGGAACCGGTTAAAACTCAGCTCGTTCTGAACCCAGAGAAGTATTAAAATGCATGCGGACATACCAACAGCAAGCCCTGCTAGGTTGATGAAAGAGTAAGCTTTATACTTTTTGATATTACGAAAAGCGACCTTAATATAGTTTTTAAGCATGATATTTTCCTTTTATCCGTTATTTCAGCAAAATTCATGCCAATATAGGCATTCATGAGGAACCTCCATAGACCTTCCTTCTTAAATGTTCGTAACCGAACATCCTCTGTCCGTTTATGTACAAAAAGAGGGAAGAATAGTACAGAATTCCCATTGACTTCATCTCGTTCTTGTTTGTACTATGGGATATATATCTTAAAAGATGAAAACCAACAAAATCCTCCAAAATTCACTATAAAAGGAGAACAACAATGAAAAAAAAGATATTAATTCTGCTTCTCTGGTCATTCATCATCTTTCCCATTCTTCCTGTCTATCCGGTCCAAAAACAAGATGTAGAGAAAGAGATTTTAAGCCGTTTTTCTTTGAACCATACGGTCTATCAGGGAGGAAGCGGCTTCAGCATGAAAATCATTGAAAAAACCGAATCCACTGACACACTTTCCCGACTTTGCGACTCTTTTCTTTCGGAAAATTTCCTTCTTATAGATTATATGGTTAAAGATCTCATGGTTACATATCTTAAAACCAGAGACCAAAGCATAAAAGAACCCGATGAGATCATCGCCCGATACAAACTTTTTATGAATGAAAATAAAGAAAAGCTGGCTCCGGTCATATCCATGTTCGCTTCTTATCTCAGATGGAAAGGTCAAGAAATAACAGGCATAGAGGCATCATCCAAACAAGAAATCACTCTTTCTGAATTCAAAGCCGCAGCTGTAAGAAACATACTTCCATTAAAATTCAGTGATAAAGGCCAGATCATGTATAAAATTTGTGTGGCCGGTGAAGGATTTATTGACTATGGCGCTCGAAACGCTGTACTCGAGGCTTTCACTTTTGACACAGTCATGAATGCCCTGAAAAACGACTCCCTCAAACCTATCACTGACAAACCAATCCAGATAGTAAAGGAACTGAACCTCTCAAATGATATGGATACTGCCATAAAAAGAGCTCAAGGAATTTTTTGGGCTCTTCTTTTTAAAGATCCTGAATTCCAAAAGCTCCTTATGGATCCATACCAAGAGAAAAAGGCTTACCTTCCCTTTATCATAATCAAAGATTCCGAAGAATGAGTTCAAAAAAAGAAATTTCTGCAATTATTTTTTGATTCCTTCAAAATCACCCTTCCAAGATATATTAAAATGAAACCTTTTCAAAGCCCTTAGGTTTATATCTTATAGGAAATTCTTTTAAATACCTTGGAGAAAGGAACCATGAAAAATAAAAAAAATTTAAAATTCTCAACAATCCTCTTGGGTATGATTTTTCTTTTCTCAGCAGTGGTTGTATCCGATGAAAAATCCGTCTCTCTTATTGAGAATTTAGCCATCGGAGTTGACTATGGAGACGAAAACATGATGTTCGGCAGTGTCAGTGACATCCAATTGGACGCAGAAGAAAATATCTATATCCTTGACGGAAAAGAGTTTAGAATTCAAGTTTTCAATCCCCAAGGCGGATTTCTAAGAAGCATCCCCATAAAAAAGGGGCAGGGGCCTGAAGAGGTTTCCATGCTCCTTGGATTTGCTGTTCATCCCGATGGATTGATTTCCATCTATGACAGTGCCGGGGGTAAAGTCTTGAATTTTGATGATAAGGGATCCTGTCAAAATTATTTTAAGCTGGATTTTCAGGCCTTTGATATCAAACACTACAAGGATGGACAAATCGCCGTTCTGGGATTCAACAATGACCTGGGTATTCATATTTACAACCGCAAAGGAGACAGGCTTTTCTCCTTTGCAGAGCCCTTTTCTCTTCCTTCAAGAATGTCCAAGTACAAAGATGCCCCGTTTACTAAATTTCCTATGAAATTCAGTTCTTCGGGCGACGGAACTGTATTCATCCCGAATCCCCACAAATATGAAATCCGTATCTATGAAGACGGTCAATTATCAGGGAATATAAAGGAAAAAAGTGATTTTTTCAGACCAATGACAATCCAAGGAGGGAAAGGAGAAGGGGGGAAAAGTTATATGAGCGTCTTTTTCCCTACTGTCTCAGTTCTTATGCATGAAGATATAATGTATGTCACCATCCGCGGGATTCCTGTAATCGGAGAAGAAGAAAGCAAAAGCCAGATGCAAATCTATAAAAACCAAAAGCTAATACACTCTCTGGATGTTAAAGGATTTCCATCGGCCATAGATTCCAAGGGAAGACTTTATTTATCAGCCTTTAAAGAGGGATTCCCTATAATGAAGCGATTCATCTTGGAATCTTCAGGAGATTTTTAAATAGAAAAAGTATTTCTGGTCAGAATATAAATTGATTAGATCAAAGTAGAATCTAATATTCCTTACAATATAATATAAATTATTCTTGACATTATTCAGATATATGTATTATATTGTAAGGGATATCATTTTTAGGAGAAAAAATGAAGTTTCTATCACGTCCCGAAGAAATAATTTTATTTGCAGTCATGAATTTAAAAGAAAAGGCATATTCTGTTCCAATAAAAAAGAAAGTGTCTGAAATATCAGGCAAAAAATGGTCATTTGGTGCTGTTTATGTTCCTCTTCATCGACTTGAAAAAAAAGGACTGGTTAGATCACATCTCAGCACTCCCACTCAAAAAAGAGGCGGAAGAAGCAAGCGAATTTATGAAATCACTCCGGCCGGCCTAAAATCACTGGCTGAGGTAAGAGAGCTCCAAAAGAATATGTGGGCAGAAGAACCTGAATTTTCACTGGAATAAACTGGGTTTTTCATGACCAAGGGAAAAAAACCTCCTCATCTCCTTGAACGGTTACTTCGCTCTATTCTGCCAAGATACTTAGGAGATACGGTCCTCGGTGACTTTGAGGAGGAATATGACCTGATTGCAAACTCAAAAGGGCATAGACATGCAAATCTCTGGTATTTCACACAGATTTTAAAGTCTCTTCCGCCATTCGTGTGCGATGCTATTAAATGGGGGGTTGTTATGTTTCGAAACTATATGAAAGTTACATTAAGGACCATTGGAAGGCATAAAGTATTCGCATTCATTAATATCTTTGGTCTGGCTGTGGGAATGGCCTGTGTGATCATCATTATGCTCTGGGTTCGGTATGAGAACAGCTTTGACAGGCACCATGAAAAAGCAAATCGGATTTTCCGTATAGCCAAAGAATCTCATGCATATCCACCTCCGCGAAAAAGCGCCATGACGCCGCCTCCTTTATCACCGGCTCTTCTGCAGGAGTTCCCTGAGGTAGAAGCATCTGTCCGGGTTTGTGGAAGATCCGGAACGCTTTTCTCCAATGATGAGAAGCATTTCCTGGAATCTTATTATGCTGTTGATCCAAGCTTTTTTAAAATCTTTACGGTTTCTTTCGTTAAGGGAGATGCAGGTACTGCATTAAATGACCCTTATTCCATAGTCATTTCCGAAAAGATCGCCAAAAAGTATTTTAGTAATAGAGACCCTCTGGGAGAGGTCATGCAGTATGACCAAAAAACAGATTTTAAGATAACAGGCGTAATCAAAAATATGCCCTCAAATTCTCATTTAATGACAGATATTTTTATGCCTTATGAAACATGGGCTAAACTCTCCAACACGAATATGGAAAATTGGTGGTGGAACGGTTTTTACACTTATGTTCTCTTACGACACGGTACCGATCCGCCCAATATTGAGGCAAAATTTGATGCCTTTGCAAAAAAGTATGGAATTCCGACTGAAAAACTTTTTCTTCAGCCTCTACAAAGCATCCATCTCCATTCCCATCTCTCCGCAGAAATAAGCCGCAACACACATATTTCAACATTGATCCTGTTCGGATCCATAGCTGTCCTTATTCTCATTATCGCCTGCATCAATTACATGAACTTAACAACAGCCCGGTCGAGTGTCCGGCTCAAAGAGGTAGGAACCCGAAAAGTGGTTGGTGCGCACAGAAGTCAGATTGCCCGTCAATTCCTGGGTGAATCCACCATGATGTCTCTTTTCTCTTTTGCACTTTCGCTTTTTTTGGCTTTTATTTTTCTTCCTTTCTTTAATTCTCTGGCGGAACGACAACTGTCTCTGAGCTGGGAAAGCCTCACTCAAATCCTTCCGTCAATCGTATTCCTGGTTTTATCCGTGGGATTGTTTGCCGGAAGCTACCCCGCATTCTTACTGTCTTCCTTCAAACCCATAACCGCATTGAGAGGAATCAAGGGGAGAGGGACTCATAAAACAGGACTCCGAAATGTTCTCGTAGTTGTACAGTTTTCAGTGTCGATTATCCTTATTATAGCCACCCTGGTTGTGAGAAATCAGCTCGACTACATAAAAGATAAAGAGATGGGATTTGAAAAAGATCAGATCGTGGTAGTAACAGTGCATGGAGATGAAATCTATGAAAATGTAGGGCCGGTCCTTGAACAGTTAAAAATGAACTCGAGAATTCTGTATGCAGCCCCTTCCCAATTTTTACCTAATGATGTGAAATCCTCAACCTTCGCGGGATGGCCGGGAATGCCCAAGGAAATAGATATTCGGATCAATGCAGGAGAGATCGGGTATAATTATACGGATCTCTACGGGATTGAAATAGTCAAAGGAAGAAGCTTTTCCCGGGAATTTCCTTCTGATGAAAGCGGCGCTTTCCTTATTAACGAAACAGCCATGAAGGCCATGGGTGAGCATTTCCAGCTAGGTATGGGATTCAGCCACTGGGGAAGTCCTGACCCCAAAGGCAAAATCGTGGGTGTTATGAAGGATTTCCACCTTCTTTCCCTTCATGAGGAGATCAAACCCGTGTATTTCTATCTCAATCCCAACCAGGGTGTCCGGATATCCATGAAAATCCAAGGAGGGAATATTCCGGAGACCATTGAATACATCCGAGAGACAATGAAAAAATTCTCTCCGAATTATCCTTTTGAGTACCGATTTTTTGATGATATTTTCAACATGGCTTATATGGATGAACAAAAAATGGAGAAAATATTAGCCCTCTTTGGTTTGATAGCCATCTTTATCGCCTGTATGGGGGTTTTCGGATTATCTGCCTTTCTTGTAGATCAAAAAAGGAAGGAAATAGGTATCAGAAAAGTACTGGGAGCCGATGTCCCTAAAATCGTTTATCTGTTATCAAAAGATCTGGTACGTCTTGTGCTGTTAGCGAATGTTATTGGCTGGCCGCTCGCTTTTTATGCGGCAACCCGCTGGCTTCAAAATTTTACATACCGAACCAAAATCGGTTTAGGGATTTTTCTCCTCTCAGCTATTCTTATATTGTTTGTTTCTATGGGCACCGTGAGCTATCATGCCATTAAAGCAGCCTTAGCCAATCCAGTAGAGGCCTTAAGATATGAATAATTTATGGAATAATTTATGGGAATAATTTATGGTAATTTATGGGGACGGGCCCGGCCATCTTCTTTATATTCAATATGATAACAATACTTTTCCACAATTTCCTACCCTGAAAACAATGATTTTTTAGGGCCAAAAATACACTTCCTGAAGGTAAAAGGAAAATCTCTTTTCAGGTGATTTTTAAAGAGAAAAAGCATTTTCCGTTGACTGAACTTGCCTTTTGTATGTAATATAAACTTCAGATTTTCTTTGGGAATAGCAATTCGAAAAAGATAATTTTTAAACTACAAAAGGAGGTTTATATGTTAAAAAAACCGAGTCCCGACAAGGGCATACTCAGCCGTCAAAGAGTGGCCTTTTTTGTCATAACAATAGCATTCCTTTTGTTTATGACCTCATGTGCAGCCGGGCCCAACACCATGGAAGATTCCCAGAACCAAAAGGGAAAGGTGGCTGGTTTCTGGGCCGGATTGTGGCACGGATTTATTTCCCTTTTCACCTTTATCATTTCGCTCTTTACTGACAAAGTCAATGTATATGAAGTCCATAACAGCGGTAACTGGTATAACTTCGGATTTATCCTGGGTGTGATGATCTTTTTCAGCGGAAGCGGTGGGGGTGCCTGCAAAAGCAAGCGTTCAAAATAACTTTAATTTCAAAGGCTTAAAAATGTCCTGGAAATCGCACATGAGAGCAGACAACACGGACTGGCTGCTTGAGGATGAAAATCCCTCTGTAAAATACTTCACATTAACCACCCTTCTGGATAAAAAGGAAGATGACCCTGAGGTCAGAAAAGAAAAAGACCGCATCATAACCTCAGAACCAGTCACAAAGATATTATCCAAGCAGGAGAAGAGCGGACACTGGGGAAATCCCGAGGATTTCTATGTGCGTTCCAAATACAAAGGAACTGTATGGTCATTTCTTGTGCTTGCAGAGCTCGGGACAAACGGGGAGTCCGATTCGATAAAAAAAGCAGCCGATTTCATATTCACCTGGTCCCAGGACCGTAAAAGCGGTGGCTTTTCTCATATCGGCTCCGAGCAGAACGGAGGACGCCATTCCATGGTGATTCCCTGCCTTACAGGGAACATGGTCTATTCCATGATAAGATTCGGGCTGCTCAATGACCCCCGCACACAGCAGGCACTTGATTACATCACAAGGTACATGCGTTTTGATGACGGCGCCGCACCGCCTGACCAATGGCCCTACAATAGATATGAAGTATGCTACGGCAAGCACACCTGTCATATGTCAGCAGCCAAGATACTCAAAGCCCTTGCCGAAGTACCAGAGGAAAAAAGAACACCGGATATGAAAAGGATCATTGAGGAAGGTGTCGAATACTTCCTCATCCATCATATCCACAAAAGAAGTCATGACCTCTCAAAGGTGTCAAAACCGGGCTGGCTGAAATTCGGCTTTCCCCTGATGTACCAGACAGATGCCTTAGACCTTCTTGATATTATAACCTCCCTCGGCTGTAAAGATGACAGAATGCAGGAAGCCGTGGACCTTGTCCTCAAAAGACAGCCGGAGGACGGCAGATGGATTATGCAGAACTCCTTTAACGGAAAAATGGCGGCAAGCATTGAAACAAAAGGAAAGCCCAGCAAGTGGATCACCTTAAGGGCGATGCGGAGTTTAAAGAGATTCTACGGCTGTTGAATGCCCCAAAATAAATAAGGAGGTTTGGAGATGCACCTAACAATGAAAAAACAACTCATTACCATTCTTGTCATTATTCTTTTTCTTTCCTGTGCGGTCACATCTGAATCACATAGAACTCTTTCCGGAAGAATCAAGTATAAAGGCAACCAAAAAGGCCCGGTTCACATCCGTTTGTACAAACTGGATGGCCCCGCACAAGGAGAGGCCCGCCCCCTCAGCAAGATGGATATATACGGAGCTAAAAAGCCCCTTAAAGAAATCACTCTGAGCGAGCCTTCTGCTTATGAGTTTTCCCAGCTTCCACCCGGTCATTACAGTGTCATAGCCTATATGGATCTGGACAAAGACAGTGAGATTGATTTCAAACCTGTCGAACCTCTGGGATGGTATGCCTCCCAGCCGGGAGCCCGGTTTTCTCCAGTTGACCTAAGCAAAGAAAACCAAACAAACGTGGATTGCCTCCTCCGCACTCCCACTCCTTTTCCTGAAAAAGACATCCAAAGAGAACACGGAGCATTGAGATGGATCAAAGGGCTTCCCGTTCTTCAGCTCCAGGGTACAGGCGAAGAACGCGGTTATGCCCACGGCTATCTTCTGGGGAGACAGATCATTGATTTTTTTGAATTTTATGTCATCGAGGACGTCTGGCAGTCAGCCAAAAACTACACAGATGTCTATGTTCCTTTCCTTGAGACACACCTGCGGATCCCTCCGGATTTCGAAAAAGAGTCCCAAGCCCTCATAAAAGGAATGAAAGACTCCGGGATCGACCTGGGCGTCGAATCTCTGGGCCGCGATTTCAACCAAACAGACCTTTTGGCCATAAACGCCTATATCGAACGAAGAGCGGCTTTCCCGGTTTCTTCTCCCTCCTCCTGCACCCAATTTGCATTCTGGGGAGATTTCACTCAAGAAACCGCGCTTCAAGGAGGATTGGTGGCAGCCCGTAACATGGACGGGGAGTGTGATGTGCGCAAAGTCACGGTCAGCCATTTCCTGATCTTTGCAGTGGTGGACCCATCAGAAACCGGGCATAAGCGCTGGATTTCGTTCATGTGGCCGGGATTCATAGGCACCATATCCGGAATAAATGAAGACGGACTCTACAGCATGGAAAATGCGGGAGGAACCGGCCCCGGACCGGTCAAAGGAAATATCACTCCATGCTCCTGGATTCAAAGAGACATCCTGGAACGGGAAATCCCAACTATAACTCCCTCCGGAATTTTGAAAGAGATGAATCGCTTCCAGTGTGATGGGGGAGGGATCACAGCTCCGGGTTCAATTATCCTGTGGTCCATGCCTTTTCAGGGACAAGAAAATCCCGCATTTGTTTATGAAGGAGACCGTTTTGGCGGAAAAATGCGCTGTCCTGAAGAAGTCCGGCCAATCCATCCTCACACTATCATGGCTTCCAATCATCATAAGGTCTACGGCTTTGATCCTGATCAACCGCAGCTTTCCTTTGGCAGAAGAGTCTCTTTTTCTTCTCTCTGGCGCTATGAAGCAGGAATGAATGGAATGGAAGCCTGGACCCGCCAGAAAAAAGCTCTGGGAATACCTGAAGCCAAAAGACTTCTCCAAATCGTTTCTCACGGAAGCACAGAGTATTCTGTCATTTTCTCGGCCAATGAGATGAAAATCTGGGTGGCTGTGGATGACCTCAAAACAAACATGTGGGATGCTCCATATCTGGAATGGAAAGAATACCTGTTCGAACAACTTTTTACGGACAAACCCCCTTCACATCCATAAAAAGAGGAAAAACCTGTTCATAAGCGAACAACAAGTGTATCGAAAACGAACAAGTCCATCAATCACTCAAACAGACTCTTGGGAACTCATCCATGTTTCCCAATTGGCATAAAAAATGCATACATAAATTGCGAAAGTAACTTCACGTATAAGGTATGATAGGAGGCATTATGTTCGATCTGGAAAAAGCCATAAAAAAATGGGAAAAAAACCTTCTCAAGCATTCCGTATTCGAGGACGGACTGATCGCTGATGTCGAGCTTCATCTGCGGGAGGCTTATGAAGCTTATAGAAGAGACGGACTGGATGAGGAAGCCGCATTCCACAAAGCAGTTGTCCAGGTAGGGGCCATTGACATGATTGCCTCTGAATATAATAAAAACCGGCTGGTCAAGCTCAACCGCCGTCGACCGCTTCGTCCCGGCCGTTTCATGCCCGCTCTCGTCTGGAACTATATAAAAACAACCCTGCGTTTGATACGCCGTCAAAAAGCCTTTTCCCTCATAAATATCTCCGGCCTGGCTATTGGACTTACCATCTGTATGCTGATCGTGCTGTGGGTGGCCGATGAGTGGAGTTTTGATCGTTTCCATTTGAATGCCGGCCAGATCTACAGGATTTACCGCGACGAATCAGCCGTGCAGCCAAATTCCACCAGCGCCCTGACACCACCCCCCATGGCGTCCGCCCTTAAAGCGGATCTTCCGGAAATCGTCAAGTCCACACGGTTCGGCTACTGGCGAAAACAACTGGTGACCTACGGGGACAAAAGTTTCAATGAGCCAAATTACAGGTATGCGGACCCGGACTTTTTTACCATGTTTTCTTTTTCGGTTCTAAGAGGAAACCCGGAAACCGTGTTTACCGATCCCTACTCTGTGGTCCTTACCGAAACGGCAGCCCGTAAGTATTTCGGCCAGGAAGATCCGCTGGGTAAAACACTGACGGTCAACAACACTTACGATGTGGTTGTCACAGGGATCATTGAGGAAGTCCCATCGAATTCCACCATGATGTTTGACCTTCTTTCCCCCTTTAATATCCTAATCAAGGAATCAATTGGGGAAGAGGCAAGAGACAACTGGGAATTCAATTCCTTTTCCACGTATGTGATGCTGAATCAAAGCTCCTCCATCCAAGATCTCAATCAGAAACTTAAGGGCTATCTGAAAAAGTATGCACAGGAAGACCCGGACGAGCTGGTGTTACAGCCCCTGACCGATATCCACCTATTCTCTGATTTGGGGCATGATATCAATAACCGTGGCGACATCAAATATGTTTGGATCTTTACAGCCCTAGCCCTTTTTGTCCTGCTCATCGCAGTAGTCAATTTCATGAACCTTTCCACGGCCCGCTCAGCCAATCGGGCCAAAGAGGTCGGCCTGAGGAAAGTGGTCGGTGCGGGACGATCTCAACTCATACGGCAGTTCTTTAGCGAATCGGTCCTGATGGCACTCTTTGCCCTTATCGCCGCCCTGCTGCTTTTGGAGCTGCTTCTGCCCCTGTTTAATAACATATCAGGCAAATATCTTTCATCTCCCTGGAGGGATAATCCTGTTTTCTTGCTTGGATTTTTAGTTCTGGCCCTGATAACGGGCCTGGCCTCAGGGAGCTATCCGGCGCTGTTTTTATCCTCTTTCCATCCAGCCCGCATCCTCAAGGGCAGCACTCTACGTTCCACAGGAACAAATTCTTTTTTGAGAAAATTCCTGGTCGTTTTTCAATTTACTCTTTCTATGTTTCTTATCATCGGGACAATTGTCATCTCCCGCCAGCTGTCCTTTATGAAAAATTTGGATCTGGGATTTGACCGGGAACATGTGATCTATCTGAGCATCCACGGCGAACTCCGAGAGAAATTAGACACTATCCGCGACCGATTCCTGCAGAATCCCGATGTGCTCCATGTCACCGCTTCCATGGCCCTTCCCACAAACATCCAGAGTAGCCCCGGGACACCGGAATGGGAAGGAAAGGATCCTGATGTGCAAATGGAAATAAAAGCAGATTTTGTGGATTATGATTATTTTGAGACCTTTGACATTCCCCTTGTTGAAGGCCGGAGCTTTTCAAAGGAATATCCCACAGATATGGAAACCGCTTATATTGTCAATGAGGAAGCCGTAAGAAGGATGGGATTAGAGAAACCCGTTGTCGGGAAAAGATTCGGATTCTGGGACATTGACGGACAAATCATCGGAGTCATGAAGGATGCCCATTTTCAATCCCTTCATCACAAGATCGAACCCCTGGCCTTTAAAATGTTCCGGCCGTGGCTCAGACGCATCTATTTAAAGATTCTAACAGATGACATATCAGGGACTATCAAATCTCTGGAAAAAGACTGGAACCAAATGAACACGGGTTACCCGTTCGAATATACATTCCTGGATGAGGACTTCAATAATCTGTATCAATCTGAGACAAGACTGGGAAATATTTTTCAGTCCTTTACAGCGCTGTCCGTATTTATCGCCTGTCTTGGTCTGTTCGGCCTGGCCTCGTTTATGGCGGAACAGAGGACCAAGGAAATCGGCATCCGAAAGGTCCTGGGCTCGAACACCTTGAGCATCATCACCCTGCTCAACAGGGAATTCCTCAAATGGATCCTGGCTGCCAATCTCATTGCCTGGCCCATCTCCTATTTTGTGATGCGGCAGTGGATACAAAAATTCGCCTATAGAACAAACATCACTATAGAAATTTTCATTCTCTCCGGAATCATAGGCCTGACTGTGGCACTGGTTACTGTCAGCGCACAAACCCTGAAAGCGGCCCGCGCTAACCCGGTAGACAGTCTGAAGCATGAATAATCTGGAGAACAATTTTAAATTTTAATGTTTGATGTGATCCATGATCCATCTTTTTATATCATCTACATCCGGATCTTTGCTTGAATAGTTATAATAATGTCTTGTTTTTATTTCTTTTCCGGTTCTCCTGTCTATTGTAATCTCTTTAATACGATCACCTTTTACTAATCCCCCAGAAATTCTTTCAGAAAATAAAAGTTCTCCACTCGGCCATTTCAACAACCTTAAAACCCAATGGTTACTTTCTACCTCTTTCATGCAGAAAATCGTTTTAACAGATTCTCCGGAACCCACTAAAAACGGAGTAAACTTATAACCATAGCCTCGAGGCCAGAAAACAAAAACAGGTGAATCCGCTTTTATATTCAATGGTTTTTCTTCCTCTTGAGCGAAACTTTCATCACACAAACACCTGGCAGTATTGATCGGGAATTCCATCTTCAGCATTGCTTTTGCGTATTCCTCAACTTCAGAACTCCAAGTGTTTTCCTGGATATCCTCCAAAAGGGCGCGGTCATGAATCTTGTTGACGGCAATCCATCTTATATCAAGTTCATTTGCATTATTATTAACTATTTCAGTAAGTATTTTTTTGTCAGTTATGTTCCACACGGCAGCTTGGCGGACATCAGAGGATTCGTCATTTAAAGCGAAATCTTTCAATAGTGCCTGGTCAGTAAAATGGGGATTTCCCACGGCACTTTCACGTATAGACTCAATAAGGCTATTTTTAGCGAAATTAACCAGTGCAACCGGATCAGTGATCATCCTTATTGCTTGACAACGAATACTTTTTGGAGCTGCACTCCTTGCCACTCGAAGCAACTGAGATTTGTCCGCGAGTTTGTTAAACGCAGCCTCAGCTACATCCCAACGGAATATCACTCCCCGGTTATCTTCTTCCACAGAATTAATAGCCACATTGGCAAGCATATTTTGATCCGTGAGTTTTTCAACTGCTGCAAGACATATATCACCGGCATCAGAGTACAATGCTATATATTCCAAAGCGCTTTGTGGAATATTTTCATTCTTAATAGCGCTGTACAAAATCACAGAATGAGGAGCATCCTGGGTAATATTTTTAACCTGTTCGAGAAGGAATGACTGATCCTTCAAATTCGGATTTAATAGAGCAGCCTCCCGTAAATACCATGCATAGGAATCCTTCCCCTGAAGAACTGCTTTCAATGTCCTCTCATCTGTTAAATGGGCCACGGCAATCTTGCGGACAGGTCCATCTTCTTTTTCTGATAGCGCGATTCTTGAAAGTTTTTGACAGGCGGATGGCACTCCTTCCTGACACTTCTCGGCAATCTTTTCAACTTTATTTACAGTCGTTCCTTCAGCACGAACCCCGGTCAAAATAATTATGGAAACAATCATGAGAAGGTAAGTCATTATTTTTTGAAACCTCACTAATCCCATCACTATACCTCCTTTTTATTATGATCAGAGGTGGGTAATAACATCTTTATTTCATTCTATCCCTGGTAATGTTATAAATAAAATCAAATGAGGTCAAAAATCCTCTCCGGTTATTTTATATTCGATATGAGCTCCCGTATTTTTCTTGCCACAGGGCTGGCTCCTTGGTCGATATTGGACATAACAGCCACAATATAACCAGAATCCACAAAAACATCGAGATTTGAGTTGATGCCTGAAAATCCACCACCATGCCCGATGACCTTACCTTTGGCTGTTTCACGAAGTGTGAATCCGTAACCATAGCCTTGCCCTGTATAATCTATCCACATCTTCTCCAGCGATTCTCTGGAAACCAGCTTCCCTTCAAGAAGAGCCAATCCGAACCTGTGCAGGTCACCAACAGTGGAAAATCCCCCTCCGGCCGGTCCGCCTTTGATGACATGTTTATAGAGATTGTTCTGCCATCCATAAGGACTCTTCCTGTCAGGGCTGTAGCCGATAGCCAGGTTTTCAACAGGGTAATCCATCTCATAACAATCGGTGTTCTTCATGCCTGTCGGTTCATAAATATTTTCGCGGACATAAGAAAAATAATCCTGTCCGGACACCTTTTCAATAACCACTCCCAGAAGGAACATGCCGGTATTGCTGTACTGGAAGCGCTCTCCGGGTTCAAAAGCAGGACGGTCATCCTTAATCAAAGGCTTATAGTCATCCATGGCCCTAAATAAATTCCTGGAGCTCCGGTCGTATTCCTCATTAAAATAGCTCCCAAGCCCCGAGGTATGAGACAACAAATGATGGATGGTGATTTTTGAGGAAACTTCTTCCGGCAGCCAGGACTCATCCAGAAATGTGTTCAGACTGTCATCCAGAGAAAGTTTTCCTTCTTCCACCAGTTTCATAATGCAGAGGGAAGTGAACATTTTATTCATTGAACCGAGATTGAATTTAGTATTGATGTTATTGGGCACATGGAAGCGTTTGCTGGCCTCTCCGCCTGCGGCCGTGAAAAGAACATCCCTGCCTTTAGCCAAAAGAACAGCTCCGGAAAAAATCTTTTTGTCCTTCATCTGCTGGACGATTTTTTGAACAGCGGGGACCAGCTCCTTTTCGGAGAGAGGTTCTTCCGTGACATTGGAAGGAACACGGGCATCGCTGAACTGAAGACCAGCAATAAGGATTTTCGGACTTTCATCAAAATAGATGACAAAAGCACGCCAGGAGCTGAAGAGAAGGTCTTTGACAATGACCACGGTCTGGTCTTTCCGTTCAGGAGTGTAGCTGCGTATGCTGTGGAAGTCGACTCCGCCGCTCTGGTCAAAGATCCCCATGAAAATATCCACATGCTCTTCCATAGGGGCTATGTCTATAAATCGTTTGGTGAAGTTTTCATTGACAAAACGGCTTATGACCTCGGGATCGCTGCTGTTAACAGCCTTTATCAGTGACTGTATGCGTTCGCCCATTATTCCTTCAGGCAAAACCGAAACATCTTTATAGCTTATTTCCCCCGGCTGCTGGGCGAAAGTGATCTGAACAACCAGCAAACAGAACAAAAATATAAATAACTTTTTCTGTCTCATGAAATTTTCTCCGATTTTTTATTCATTTGTTATTATATAACAGATTATATTTTTTTTCGTTGCAAAACACTCTATCTTAAAGTTTTAATGCCTCTATCACTACCTAACACTTTGTGTCTATATCCGAATCCTAAGAGAATAATTCCAGGAGTTCCCCCAAAAATTAACTTTAAAAAGGCCTAACTCATTATATTTCTGATAATTACGCATTATCACAAGTGGAAATGGAAAAAATGGGGGAACTTTTTTTACTTTTTGATTAAAATGGGGCCTCGGATGGCTCAGCTTAAAAGCTGTCCATAGATTTAAATTCTTGAGGAGGCCCCAAATGCATTATGCCAGAATCGCTTCAAAATTGCGAGAGAAAATTATAAAATTTTCGGGGGAACTTTCTGCAGGGATGCCCAAAGTGATCTGTCGTTTTATAGCTGAGAGTCTCTACGGCATCCAGGTGCGCCAATCTGTACGGCTTACAGAGATTGCCCGAGCGCTTGAGGAGAAGATTCCTTTACGAAAGACCCACTCCCGATTGTCTCGTCAGCTAGGGAGGGCAGGACTTTGGAGAGAGATCACCCATTCTTTATTCCGGATGTCTTGTTCCCAGGTAAAAGAGGATACCCTTCTGATTATGGACCTCTCTGATATAGCAAAGAGATATGCCCGGAAGATGGAATACATGGCCCGAGTTTGGGATGGCAGTGAAGGAGAGGTGGCCAACGGGTACTGGACATGTAACGTAGTGGGAGCTGAGGCAGGTGAGATGGTTCTCACTCCTCTCTACAGTCGTCTTTTTTCCCAGAAAGCTCCTGATTTTCGCAGTGAAAATCAAGAGATCATCAAAGCTATATCCATGGTCTCAAAGCAAACTGATAAAAAAGGTACCTGGGTATTAGATCGGGGTGGAGACAGCAGGCAAATTATGGATTGTTTTTTGGATGAAGAGCTGGGATTTATCACTCGATCCAAAGGGAAACGTCATCTGACTTACAGGGGAAGGAAAGATTCGGTATATAATCTGGCTTTAGCATGTCCTCTGCCTTACATGGAAAGGGTGGTTAGAGAAGAAGGAAAGCGGGAAAAGATTTATTTTCTGGAATTTGGCCTGCGTCCAGTCAAGCTCCCAGGCAGAGAGGAACGTCTTTATCTGGTAGTGGTGCGGGGTTTTGGGCAGGAACCCATGATGCTTTTAACCAGTCAGAGAGTCAAAAGGAGTCGAAAATCTATTTGGAGAATCATTGAATCATACATAACCCGGTGGAGGATTGAAGAAACTCTCCGATTCATTAAACAAAGTTACAACCTGGAGGATATTCGACTCCTTACCTACAGAAGGCTTCAGAATATGATGGCTTTGGTGTTGGCTGTGACCTATTTTGCTATGGTTTATCTGGGATTAAAGATAAAACTAAGAGTGTTAGCCCGGCATGTTCTCACTGCAGCCAAACGATTATTCGGAATTCCTGATTTTCGGTTCTATGCCCTAGCTGATGGTATTCAAAACCTCCTCTTTCGCCATCAGAAAGGAATAGAGAGCTTCAAAAATATGATAAATACCCAAACTTCTCAGCTTAAACTTTTCGATCCTTAAATTTTTGGGGGAACTCCTGAGAATAATTCCCATTGACATGACCACAACAAAATGAAATTATGGACTGCTGGGATAAAAAGTCATAAAGGGAGATTCACAGAGCCCATACATAAAGGAGCAAATAATGAATTTAAGCAAAAGCAAGTCCTTAAGAATGGAAACACAAATCGCAGTTTTTCTCATGATTGTTACTTTTCTTATGAGCAGCTGCGGAAAAACCGAAACAGGCACATTAGTTGGAGTGAGTGCCGCATCTGTTTTAGATGAAGCTAAAATAGTGGAACTCGAGAATATCGATTATAGAGGCACCCTCTTAGTCAAACTGGATGACGGAAGCGAAGTCAATGCATTGTGTAATAAAGAGCTGTGGTCAAAACTGCAAGGTGGACAAAAATTAGAGATCGCTCCTACTGATTCTGAATTTTGGAAGGTCATTGAGATATTAGAAGAGGAAAAGCCCAAAGATGATACTGAGAAGAAAACAGTGATTGTTACAGGAAGGCTACTAAAGGAAGACGGCTCAGCCTTTTCAAATGCTTCTGTGTCACTCTTAGTCGTAAGGGGCAGTAAAGACGAAAAAGAGAAAATCGAATATGCCGAGCCAGAGGGAGCCGCCCTGCGCCGAATTATCAAGGGATATGTGACAATGGTGAGTCATGGTGACATAGAGGGTGGAATGCTCATAAGGGACGGCAAGGTCTTGACCCCTTCTTATACCATTAACAAGGATGATAAAGGACAATTCAGGCTTGAGATAGCCCCTGAAGATTTCCCGGAAGGCACTGAGTTCATGCTGAGCGCACAGATTGCCTCACCAGGCCTTTTTGAAGCCCCACCCAATAACCCTCTTTTTGATGAAAAGGGCAAATTATTAAGATTTGACTCCACCTTGCTTATTGGGACTCTTAAATTCGGCGACATAATCGCTAAATAGGTGCCTCGAAGATTTCACTGCTTTTTCATTTATTCTATTTATATGCTCTGGAACTTGACAAGGTTTCCTATATCAGGTAAAAAATAATCAATCAATGGAATATCCAAGCAAATTTCTTCTTATATCCATTACACTGTCTTTTCTTTTTTCAAGTCTATCTGCTGAACAAATCTCAAAATATGAAAAAAACGAACCTGAAATAGGTCATATTATAAAAAAAGTGCCATTCCAGAAATGGAAAAAGAAAAATTACTGCGGACCCGCCGCCATGGCAATGGTGTTGAGCTATTGGAAAGATGAGAAACAAAATCAGGGGAAAATAGCAAAAGGAATGCACGGTTTCGAAAAGGAAATCGCATACAATTCCGAAATGGTCTTTTATCCAAGGACAATCGGGATGATGAGCTATTCTTTCACTGGAGATATTCAGAAACTGAAAGAAATTATAAAAAAAGATATACCTCTTATTGTTCTCCACAAACCAGTCAAACAAATCAACAAAGGTCATTATCGAGTTGTCATCGGCTTTGATGAGGACAGCCAGCAAATAATTTTTCATGATCCCTTAGTGGGGGAAAGATTTGCAGCTGATTATGACATGTTCAACGAACTCTGGCACTGGGATGACGATGTAAACAGAAGAAACTGGTCGCTGGCTGTGGTTCCTGAAGAAATTGAGTTCGATTCTCTAAATCTCGAATCTAAATATCTCACTTTCATAAACATGGCCACCTCTTATTACCGGAGAAAAGAATATGAGAAATCGTTATCAATATGGGAATCGGCTTGCAATGAAAATCCATCTGATCCCTATCCGGTTTACAGCATAGCAATGACCCACATTCGATTGGATAACAAACAAAAAGCACTGGAATATGCGGAAAAAGCAGTTTCTATGGATAAAAAAAATGCATTTGCGCTTGACGTTTTAGGCTTGGCATATTATAAAATAGGCAAACTTGAGGAATCTTTGGATATACTGAGTCAAGCTATGAGACTAGCTCCAGAAGCAGAGTTTATAAGACAGCACTACTTAGTTGTGAGAAACAATTACATAGATTCCCATAAAAAGAAAGAGGAGGGAAGCAAGATATGAAAAAATATTCCACAGTATTGATTGGGATTCTGCTTGTACTTTTCGCAGTACAGGCTGCTACCGCAACTGCAACAGTACAAGACCTGGATATGGATGACGCAGTTACTGCCTCTGATGCCGGCGCGGGAGATTTAACTAGTCAGGATATTCTGATTATAATCGTAATCATTTTTGCTTTGATCGGATTGATTGTTGTTCTTGCTGTAGTTTAATAAAGGCTGCAACTTTT
>CAZUXT010000013.1:0-44724 GCA_964624145.1 uncultured Eubacteriales bacterium
CCAGGTGCGTAAAACTATGCGCCGATCCGTGCGTAATTTATCACGCCTCTTAACAACACTCTTAACTGCCGACAAATCTCTTCAGCAACGCATACAATCCCATCCGCTTCTTAAATGGAAAGCTCTTAATGTGAAACGTCAAAAAGAAAGGATCATCTAGCTGCTCAAATATCTTTGTTTATGGAGACTATTTTAACTGGTTTGTTTCAATAAGTGTATATTAAAAAAGAATTAGAACTGGAGATTAAGGCTTACCTTTATTTCTGGCTTTTTTTGATAATCTATTCCGCCTGCTATGCTATAGCTAAGATTAAGATTGTCAGCTATTTTCTGGCCTGCCAGGCCCAAGTCCAGCCCTGTCAAGTCCTTATTAAGCATGTTAGCATTAGCTATGAATTGCATGTTTCCAATCCTGTAACTTAATCCAAGATTAGTTGCCTTGCTATTGTCAAATGCCCTGTAAGCCTGGCTAATAAAAGCACCAATATTATTAAAATTAACATCAGCCCGGACCATTACATTGTCCTTGTTAACAGCAACACTAGCATCAAATATTTTTCCATCATAGCCTGCATTCAGGAATATGTTATTCTCAGGGCATAACAGGTTATTCACAAGCAAATTAATGTTTGTGTTTCTTGTTGGCTTTATTCCTGTCTCAAATGCTATTTGTTTGTTAAAACTGCTCCCCATGTACCTTAACTTAAAATCAAGAGCGCCATCCAGAAGCCTCTGGTTATAGCCTGCCCTTAGAATCTTGTTTGTCAAATCAAAATATCCTGAAATACTCCCATTATCAAGAGCATAATCTGCTCCAAATCCCAGATTCACATCACTCCCTTTGCCAGACATGCTTGCCCTTAGATTAGCTTTTTTTCCAATCTGGACACTCTTGCTCAGGCTTGCATTCCTGTTTTCAGTACGCATCGCACCCGGATTTCTAATAGTGTTACTGGCTGCAGCTCTTTGTGCTGAAGTTTCAGAAGCATACCAGTATGTTCCTGCATCTGCATTCGCATATAACAACAGAACATCCTTTCCTAAATCTGTCAAGCCTTCTCCGTTCAATAATTCAAAATATGTAATACTCCCCATGGTGGGTAAGCCCGCCCATCATTTCTGAAAAGGTTGTGTAAAACTTGACATTCTCAGCTCTTCCAGGCAAATACAAGCTAGCACGAGTTATTTTATTGCCATTTAAAGTTTCACCATGGCTCGATTCAATAGAAGCAATATCTTTCAGGTCAATATCCATTCTTGTTCCTGAGGCATCTGTTGTCTGAGGGTTTAGTGTTAATCTCCCATGAGCTGCATTGGTTATGTTTGTGCAGTTCTTTTCTATCACCCTTTTTGCTTCTGATATGTCTCCGCCCCAGACATTATTAATAACAACTGGAAGAGTTCCTCCAGCAGAAATATCAAACTTATACATGCCAATACCTTTATCAACATATTTCTTTGCTTCATTAACAGGTATCTCTTTGTCTAACTTAATCAAATACACTGTCCTGTCTGAATTAACAGTTACAGGAGAGCTGAAATCCCTGAAATCCCTCTTCTCTATATTAGGCTTGCTGCTTCCAGTTCCCTCTCTTACAAAAAGTATTTTATCCCATACAGAAGGATCTGTAAAATTAACTTCAAAGCTTCCGGTTCCTATGTCTGTAACAGTATACTCCCCGTTTGAAGCATTATAATGATTAGAGCCGATTAAAATATTAGCATCAGGCACTATTTCCAAGCTTCCATCTCTTTCTAATTTATAGCATTTAACAGTCAAATCAGGATTAACAATAACATGATTCCCATCATCATCTCCATTCTTCTTTTTAAAGTTGAAATCAAACCATTCGCCGTCTGACAGGCCGTCAGCAAGAATATAACCGCCAACAAGCGCGCCTATGACATACAGCCATGTGTTCTTGCCTTTCTTCTTCTCAACTTTAGTATCATCAGCATCATTAACCTTGTCCTCTAGTGTCTTGGCTTCTTCTCCTTTTTTCAGGTCATTCTCATAAATTGGGGTGAACGTGTCTTTCTCCATGTTATAAGTGTATTTTACCAGCTTGCCCTTGCCATTATAGCCATATAACTCAGAAATCTGTTTTTCAAGATTATTAAGACCATAACCTTCCATGTTAACAGAAGAATCATTTGTTTTGTCAGGATTTTCAGGTTTAGATGGATTATACGCTTCTTCTTGCTCTGCTGCTTCTTTTTCATTGTTTGATTTACCAAACAGATTATTGCCAGCAGTATAAAGCCAGAGCATTGAGCCGATCAATCCTGCTGCTATAGTTTTTTTCCCTTTACGTTTTAACCTGTCCATTAGATCTTTCTTTGTCATATTAGATTTCCCATCACCACACTTCTTACCAAAATTAAAGCATAAATTCAAACAATTTATAGGGGACGCTCCATAAGGTACCACCCTATATTACTGAATCCGTTGGATATTAAAAAATATTCCAGATTGTCTCCCTCTGAACTATTTCCATTTAATACACCACCGCAATCCTGCAGACGTAAGTCCCTATATGAGTGGGTTCCCACGAGGCAGGACAAGGGAAGATTACATTCCGGCAGTAAGACACCTACATAAATGCGGGATTTTATAGGGTGGTACCTTATGGGATGTCCCCGGAGTTGCTTTTAATCCTTGCTCATGAAAGCAGCCACAAACTGCATACCGGGGATATTGTGGAACACGATTTTGATAATGGCTGTGATCGGAACGGCCAGGATCATCCCAGGCAATCCCCACAGCCAGCCCCAGAAGAAAAGAACGAAAAGAACAACCAGAGGGCTGAGCCCTAATCCATGCCCCATGAGTCTTGGTTCAAGAATATTAGCCATTATGAGCTGGATAGCTGTGAGGATAACCAATATCCAAAAAGCAGGCCATAGTGTTTCGAACTGGAATACAGCGATGGCAACAGGAAAAGCCGTAGCAATAAAAGAACCTATGTTCGGGATATAATTGAGAAGAAATGTCAAAAATCCGAAGATTATAGCAAAATCCACTCCAAAAAAAAGAAGCGCGATGAACGCAAACACTCCTGTGAAAAAACTCACGATTGTTTTTATGACAAGATACTTCTGCACCTGTTTATCAATATTATTGATGATAATATTGGCTTTTTCTGCTCTTTTTTTATCAAGATATTTCTGAATTTTAAGTTTGACCCTTCCTCTTCCGGCTAAAATGAAAACCAGGAATATCAGCACCAGAAACAGGTTTGACATAAAAGAGAAAAACGGTCCCATAGAAGAGCTGAGTATCCTTCCTATCCTGTTCAGGTCGAACTCCCCCAGCCAGTCAATGGTACCGATTTTTAACTGAGGGAGATTGAGCTTTGTGAAAATCGATGCCATTATACTGTTCATCTTTTCCCCATATTTGGGAAATTCCGCTGCAAACGTTTTTCCTGTTGAATAAAAAAGAGAACCTAATAAATAGATAATAAAAAAGGTAAAAAGAAGAATAAAAATGATGGAGATAATTCTCGGTATCTTAATTTTAGTAAGAAAATCCAGTGCCGGATAAAGTATAAATGACAGGAAAATGGCAAGGAAAAAAGGAAAAAGAACAGGCTTTGCAAGCCTCAGAACAACACCGATTATGAAAACAACAATGATAACCAGTGATACGGTGGCGACTTTATTGTCTTCCATTAATGACCCCGATAAACATAGACATTATAGTAAAATTTGGCTTCTTAATCCAGCCTATCTTTTCCTCTCCTTGAATCATCTAGCCAGACCGGATGATGCCAGTGTGCCCAGATATCACCCTAAAAGATTATTGACATTGTGTTCCTACAAAAACTAAAATGATAAAAAAATGAAAATTCTCATCGCTGAAGACGATATCATATCAAGCAAAGCCCTTGAAGGCTATTTAAACAAATGGGGATATAATTCTACGGTCACAAATAACGGCAAACAGGCTTGGGAAGCCTTTCAAGCCAATATCCATACTGTATATAGTAATGAAAGCAAGTCTTTCCGCATTGCGATCCTTGACTGGGAAATGCCGGGTATGGATGGGATCGAACTCTGTAAAAAAATACGCCGCCTGTCAAAGGTAGAAAAAGAAATATATGTCTACATAATATTATTGACCGGAAAAGACAGCCAGGAAGAAATCATAAAAGGCTTGTCAGCAGGAGCTGATGATTATATCACCAAGCCTTTTGATTTTATGGAACTGAGGGTCAGGCTAAAAAATGCGGAAAGAATCATCCTTACTCAGGATAGAGAACGCCAGCGCGCAACAACTGACAGTTTGACCCAGCTGTGGAGCCGAAACAAAATCATTGAATTTTTAAGCGAAGAGACAGAACGAGAAGGAAGGTACGGGGAAATAACGGGTTTGATCATGGTAGACATCGATTTTTTTAAAAAAGTTAACGACTCTTACGGACATCTTGTCGGTGACCAGGTCCTGAAAACAGTAGCAGAAAGACTTAAAAATTCAATGCGGAGATATGACAAAATAGGGCGCTTTGGAGGAGATGAATTCATTGCTGTTTTTCCAAGATGCGGACACAAACAGATGAAAGGCGTAGCTGAAAGACTGAGAACATCTGTATGCAATAAAAAGATCAATACAGAGGCAGGCCCTTTAAAAATAACCGTCAGCATAGGAGGCACCTGTTCAGAAAACCTTCCATCCATATCCTGTGAAAAATTAATCAAAACCAGCGACGATGCTCTCCTTAAAGCAAAAGGCAAAGGCCGGAATACCTCAGTCATTATCCCCATAGAATTAAAATAGTCCCCATCTTGCGGTCAAATCAAAAAAAGAATCAGACAGGCTATGATTAATCTTTCACATTCTCTATCATCCCAGATAAGTATTTTTGTCCTGTTTCCTTGAAAGAATCATCGATTTCCAATACGCCAAAAATATATTTTCCTTTCCGGGCTAAAAGAATGTTTTCATAATAACGGTCTTTTATATGAAATCCATAGGGAGTCTCTTTTATATCCTGGCCTTCTTTGGACTTCACATATTTCTCTAACATCTGTTTGGCTTCCGCCTCATCCTTCCCAACTATAAGAAAGCAACTGAACTCATTCTCGCCCAAATGATAATCAGCGGTAAATCCAGAATGAAGGAAGTCATATCCTAAAAAATTACTCAAAATAAATCGTTCCGAATTTTTGACCAATCCCTGTTCCGGAAAGAGCTCTATCTCTGAAGGGAATCGATGTTCTCCCGGAACCTTTTCTGATATCTTTTCCGAAAAATTCTTTAAATAATCACCTGTCTCATCACCGCATTCGAATGACATGAGCTTGGCATAGTATCTTCCTGTCAGGAAAATCAGTGTTCCTTGTTCTAAATATCCCTGCGTTCCAATGGAAATAAAATGGCTATCAGGATATCTTTCTGAACTGTAAATTCCAAAACCATTTTTGTCATCTCCCATATCATAAATCTCTAAAACCACATCACAGTCCTTATCTTTGATCTTATATTCAGCGACAATGAGTTCTTTGAATCCATATGAGATATAACTTTCCGCAGCCCCGTTTATATACTCAAAAAGGTTCTCCGTGTGATAAATTTGCGGAGAATCCACAAGAGTCCAGGATTCCAGTTCAGGAAGCAGACTTTTTACAGAACTTTCCTCCTCACTATAGACCGGGCTTATACATAGAAAAGCTATCAAAAGGAAATTCATTAACAAACAAACAGGATGGTTTCTCTTTAAATCCATGTGTCCTCTCCATAGCAGTTATTTATCTTTAATATAAGCATAAACAGTCTTTTGAGTCAATTGACATAAAGCCACATTCGTTGTAGTTTTAAAGAAAGAGAATGTCCAAAGTCATTGTTATTCGAACCAAAAACATATACAACTCAAACGAGGAGGTAAACTCCGAAAAAATCAATAATTTATATAAGAGAGGATTCCATCTGCTGACTGGATTTAAAGACAGCAAAAACAGCATAAAAGCACTTTTGACTACAGAAAAAAAAACAGGGATAAAAATAAACACCATTGGCGGAAGAAGCCTTTCCACCCGGCCAAAAGTGTCCCTTTCCCTTGCGGATTACCTTATTGAGGGAGGCTTTCAGGAAAAAGACATTCTCATATGGGACAGAACAAACCGTGAACTCAGGGATGCTGACTACAGTTTGAATATGAACCTGAGAGGAATAAAGATTTTTGGAACGGATTCAAATACCATAGGATACGATAATAGCCTCACCGTTCACCGGAGCATAGGCAGCCGGTTCTCCTCCATACAATCTGGCATTATCTCACAATCAATCAGCCTGGCCATTCTTAAAGACCACGGATTAGCCGGCATAACCGCTGGCATGAAGAACTATTTTGGTTCCATTCACAATCCTAATAAATATCACGATTCTAACTGCAATCCTTTTGTAGCTGACCTGTTTGACACAACTGCGATCCGCGAAAAACACAAACTCACTGTCATTGATGCCTTGACAGTACAGTTCCATAAAGGGCCAGCCTATCATTCCCTCTGGGCAGAAAATTACGGAGGCTTGATTATAAGCACAGATCCTGTGGCTGCTGACTATATCGGCTGGCAGGTTATTGAAGAACTGAGAAAAAAACACGGTCTCCCCTCTCTAAAGGAAGAGAACAGAGAGCCTCTTTACATTAAAACCGCAGAGGAGTTGGGTCTGGGCTCTGCGGATCCGGCGAATATCAATATAATAAAAGAGGAAATCTGATGAAAAGGCGAAATTTTCTGAAATTCTCAGCTGCCGCAGGCCTGACTCCAAAAAAATGCCTGCTCCCTTTTGCATCCGATCTTTTTTCTTTTTCCAATGAATCAAACCTATCAAATGTTGAAGCCAGATACTACAAAAAGCTCCCTGACAGAGAGATAGAATGCCATCTCTGCCCGCGGTTTTGCAAACTGGGGGATAAAGAGAGAGGCTACTGCGGAGTAAGAGAAAATAGAGGAGGAATATATTACACACTGGTTTATGGAAAAGCCTGCGCCGTTCATGTGGATCCCATTGAAAAAAAGCCTCTTTTCCATTTTTTACCAAAAACCACAGCCCTTTCCATAGCCACTGCAGGATGTAATGTGAACTGCAAATTCTGTCAGAACTGGGAGATCTCTCAAGTGAGACCCGAACAAATCACCCACATCGACCTCCCTCCTGAATCAGTGGTCACAACAGCGGAAAAAAACAACTGTCCCAGCATTGCGTACACTTATTCCGAGCCCGTGGTATTCTTTGAATACATGTATGACACTTCCCTGGAAGCCAGAAGAAGAGGAATCAAAAACGTTGTGATAACCGGAGCTCATGTCAATCCTGAACCTTTCAAGGATCTTCTGGAAGTGGTGGACGGGGTCAAGATAGACCTTAAAGCTTTTAACCAAGACTTTTATACCAAATATGTCAGAGGCAAGCTCCAACCTGTACTGGATGCCATTGTGATTGCCTCTAAAAGTCACGTGTGGCTGGAAATCGTCTATCTTGTCATCCCCACTTTAAATGACACGGTTTCGGAAATACACAAGATGTGCCGCTGGATAAAAAATGAAATAGGTCCTGATATCCCTCTGCATTTTTCCCGTTTTTATCCTTATTATTTAATGAAAAATCTCCCTCCCACTCCAATATCGACTCTGGAAAAACTCAGAAACACGGCTCTGGAGGATGGTTTGAATTATGTGTATATTGGCAACATCCCGGCTCATGAAGCGGAAAATACTTACTGTCCTCACTGCGGTGAAATTATTGTAAACCGGACAGGCTATCTTATAGGAAAAATAAACATTAAAAACGGGCGGTGCGTGTTCTGCGGTCATGAAATCCCTGGTTTCTGGACCTAAACCGAAGGATTCATTCATCTCCGGATGAACAGGAATCAAGGCATGAAAAATTCAATTTTTCTTCGCAAAATATATCTTTTACTTCCCTCTTTTATCCTCGGATTCATGGCCCTTTCCTTCCAAGTCCTCATTCTGCGGGAATTTTCCGTTCAATTCGCAGGCAATGAAATCACATTTGGCATTATGCTGGGAGCGTGGCTTTTCTGGACGGGAATAGGAAGCCTTTCAGGCCCCATTTTCAAATTCACACGGACCAGATTCTCTGGCTTTTATTACACAGTATTGCTTGTTTTTCCCTTGTGTTTTGTCGGCCTCAGATTGATTCGATTTCTATTCAGAACAGGCCCGGGTGAAATCATGGGGATTTCCCCTATGATCGCGTCTGCACTGCTGGCTTCCCTGATGATATGTTTTCCTTTAGGAGTTCTTTTTGTCTTCAACACTCAATTCCTGAGCGGGAAAATTTCCACAGTGTATCTCACGGAATCCATAGGATCTGCTGCAGGAGGAATCGTGGTCTACTTCTTCCTCATTCCTCATCTATCAAACTGGAAAGCCGCCAGTTTGATAGGAGTTATCTGTGCTGCCGTGATTTATCTTGCGCTTTCCAATAAAAAGCAAGTCTTTCTTCTCATTCTCGCTATCATAGGCATGTCTTCCTTCTGGATCCTTGATCTACCCATACAGAAGCTCTATTGGAAGCCTTTCTCTCTTGCTGCAAGTAAAGATTCTCCTTACGGGAAAATCCAGATTGTCAAAACCCGGGAACAGGTCACTCTCTATAACAACCACTCAAAAGTAGGCTCCTCTCCTGACCTCGCATCAGCCGAAGAAGCCGTGCATTTTGCGCTTCTCCAGAAGCCAGAATCAGAAAATGTCCTTCTTATAGGTGGCGGTCTGGCAGGAAGCCTCAGCCAGATCCTCAAATATCCTAAAACCAGCGTTGATTACGTGGAATTGGACCCTGAAGTCATCCGGATATCTGCCCGCTTTCTCCCTGAATTTGAAAAATATATCCGCAATCACCCCCGAATCAATGTCTATTATGAAGACGGAAGAGTGTTTGTATCAAAAACAAAAAAAACATACCATGTCATCATTTTAAACCTTCCTCCCCCCGAAACAGCGCAGCTTAACCGATTCTATACCCAGGAATTCTTTCAGATCATAAAAAGCAAACTCCATCCTGAAGGCGTGTTTTCATTCCAGGTTCCCTCAGCTGAAAACTATATCAGTCCCCAGCTTCAAGATTTTTTAAGCTGCCTTTATTTCACCCTCCATTCTGTATTCAATGAAGTGAAGATCGTTCCAGGGGCTTCAAATATCTTTCTTGCCTCCTCACACCTCAATGATCTTGATCCGGATAAACTCAGCCGCCAAATAATAAATCTCCAGCTTGATAACAAATATGTCTCCCCCTACCTGCTTCAAGCCCGGTTGTCTCCTCTGCGGGTGCAATCTCTCAAAGAAAAGATTGCCTCTGAGAAAAAACAGGCGAACAAAGACCTTTTCCCCATCAGTTATTTTTACAATTCAGTGCTCAGAAGCACCCATTTTAAAGGGATAGAGACCCGACTCCTTTCCTTCCTCTCCGAAAAAGGTCATTTCTGGATTCTGGATTTCCCTCTAATATTGTTTGCTGTTATCTTAATCACCATAGGGATTAAAAAGAAAGAATCCTCTTTTTACCTGACCCCCCTGACCCTTATAGGGCTAACGTCTATCGCCGTAGAAATCATAGTCATCATCGCTTTCCAGACTCTTTATGGATATATCTATCATACCATATCCCTTCTCTTTGCTTCTTTTATGGCTGGAATGGCATTAGGAGCCTATCTGGGCACAAAAATAAAGAACATTGATCTAAAGCATTTGATTATTGTTCAATTCCAATCCCTGATCCTCTTACTCATATTATCTCTCCTCTTGAAACAAGCCCCTCCTCCCCTGTTCTTCCCCGTATTTCTCGTTTTTCTTGGTTCCGTAGGCGGAGAGATGTTTATCATTTCAAACCATCTCTATCTGAAAAAAGGTTTTCACTTCGGACTGGGCTACGGATTTGACTTGATAGGCTCTTTTCTAGGGGCTATTGCCGTCTCTTCTATTCTCATTCCTTTAGTGGGTTTTTCCCTCGTTCTTCAGTACTTATTTCTGGCCTGTTCACTCTGTCTTCTGCTGCTTATTTGGGGAAAAATGAAGCCTGGATTTAAGTCATAATGTTTTTTTGATAAATTCTTGACACAATCTTTCAATTATGCTTCACTGTAGAGTCTTATTTTGATAAAATAACCTTCATAAATTAAGTTTGTTTTTCATAATGGAAGGAAAACTAGATGAGAGCAATTATATCCCGCCAAACAATCAAAAATTCCATTGTTGCTAAAGTGGAAGAATTAAGCGGCCAAAACCTGCTGGCTTGCTACCAATGCGGCAAATGTTCTGCTGGCTGCCCCGCCATCTCTCAGATGGATCTTCCCCCAAATCAAGTCATCCGTTATGCCCAATTGGGTTTCACGGATGAGTTGATCAATTCCAAAACCATATGGATTTGTGCCTCCTGTTTAACCTGTAATGTCCGGTGCCCCAAAGGAATCAATATTGCTGAAATCATGGAAGCCCTGAGACAGGTTTTACTTCGCCAGCGTAAAGATCATGTGAATATAAACAAGCTCTCTGAGGAGCAAAAATCTGAACTTCCTCCCATTGCTTTAGTTGGCAGTTTCAGGAAATCTACCTCATAAATACATATGATATTTAAACGAAAAATTATTTGTAAAAGGAACCATAAATATGAAACTCTCTTATTATCCAGGATGTACACTTAAGAATCATGCTAAAAATTTTGAAGATTCAGCTTTATGTTCCTTAGAACAGCTTGACGTCGAGGTTGAAGAGCTGCCTCGGTGGAACTGCTGCGGTACCGTCTTCTCTCTGACTACTGATGATCTTATCCATCATGTGGCGCCTATCCGAAATCTCATTCGAGTCAAAGAACAAAAAAGCGACAAAGTCATGACTCTCTGCGCTATGTGTTACAACACCCTAAAGAGAGCCAACCAACGAGTCAGAGACAATGCTGAAGACCTGCAAAAAATCAATGATTTTATGTACAGGGAAGAAATCAAATATGAGGGAGATGTTGACGTGCTCCATCTTCTGGAAATTTTTCAGAATGACATTAAGCTCGAGAACATAGCCCAAAAAGTCAAAAAGCCTCTCAAAGGCTTAAAAGTAGCCAGTTATTATGGCTGCATGTTGGTCCGACCCCAAAATATTGGCTTTGATGACATGGAAAATCCGGATTCCATGGATAACCTCATGTCTACACTGGGGGCTCAGCCGGTTGAATTTCCATATAAAACAGAATGCTGCGGCGCTTACCAAACTGTAGATAATCAGGAACTGGTGGCAGAACGAACTTATCAGATTCTCTCTTCGGCTCAATCTCAAGGAGCTGATGTGGTTATAGCGAGCTGTCCTCTTTGCGTGTTCAACCTTGATCAGCGTCAGAAAAAGACCCGTCAAATTTATCCAGAATTCAAAAACATACCCATTCTCTACTTCACACAACTTTCAGCCATAGCTCTCGGCTGTCCCAATAAAAGTTTGAGGTTGGATCTTCATTACATAGATCCCAAACCCATTTTAAAGGAAAAAGGATTAATCTGAGGTACAAATGAGTTATTTTGGCGATTTAAAACCAGTAAGGGGTGAAATCCACATTGAAAAAGAAAGATGCAAAGGATGTGGATTTTGTGTGGAGTATTGTCCACGAGATGTGCTTGAATTATCGGATGAATTTAATGAGAAAGGATATCATCCGCCTTATATTAAAAACGGAGATAACTGCTGTTACTGCCAGCTTTGTGAGACAATATGTCCTGAATTTGCCATCTTTGTGACCATAAAGAAAGAGGAGGATGAAGGTGAAAAAGTCGAAAGCAGATCCTAAAGGTGTGTTAACCGGGTCCCACTTTATGGATGGAGACTACGCTTTAGCTGAGGGAGCTCTTGCCGCAGGATGCCGCTTTTTCGGCGGTTATCCCATCACACCATCCACAGAAACAGCTGAAAGATTTTCTGAAAGAATTCCTGTAGTCGGAGGAGTCTTTATTCAAATGGAAGATGAGCTGGGCTCAATCGCATCTTTAATCGGGGCTTCCTGGGGAGGGCTTAAAGCAATGACTGTGACTTCCGGGCCTGGGTTTTCCCTGATGCAGGAAAACATTGGATTAGCCTGCATGATGGAAACTCCTCTAGTCATAGCCAATGTTCAAAGAGGAGGACCCTCTACAGGCCTTCCAACACTAACCAGTCAGCAGGATATGATGCAGGCTAGATGGGGATCTCACGGAGATTATGAAATCATTGCTCTATCCCCTGATTCACCCCAGGAATGTTTTGACATGACCATTAAAGCATTTAATTTATCAGAATTATACAGAGTTCCGGTTTTTGTCATGACAGACGAATGTGTCGGTCATATGCATGAAAAGGTGGTTATCCCTCCGGCAGAGGAAATAGATATTGTGGAAAGAAAATGGTACGAAGGTCCCAAAGACAAATACCTGCCCTACAAATGTGATTCTGACGGAGTCCCCTTCATGGTCAAAACCGGTCAAGGATACCGGTTCCATACCACAGGATTGACTCATGATGAGAGAGGATATCCCCTGCTTAATGCGGAATGTCAGCAAAAAAATGTGCAGCATCTCATAGACAAAATCACTAAAAATGCGGACAAAATCATAGAACTGGAAGAGGAACAAATTGATGGTGCTGAAGTGGTGGTTCTTTCCTATGGCATAACATATAGAGTTGCAACAAAAGCTGTCCAAGAGGCCAGAAAAGCAGGGATCAAAACCGGAACTCTTCGTTTGGTAACCGTATGGCCTTTCCCAGAAAAGAAAATAGAGGAAATTGCCAAAAAAGTGAAAGCCATAATCGTTCCCGAAATCAATGCCGGACAGGTCTTTTTAGAAGTAGACCGATGCTCCAGAAACAAGTGCAAAGTAGTGAATGTTCCTCACTTAGGAGGATGGGTCCATAATCCAGATGACATCTTTAAAGCCATCAAGGAGGCCGTAAAATGACAGAAAAGCAGCCCCTACAAAATCCCGTCGAAAAAATACTGCGGATGGACAGGATGCCCCACATCTGGTGCCCAGGCTGTGGCATCGGAACAGTGGTCACTTCCTTTGCCGAAGCTTTAAGGAAAGAAGAGACTGATTTAGATAATTTAGTGGTGGTATCAGGAATCGGATGCACAGGGAGAGCAGCCGGATACATAAAATTAGATTCTTTCCACACCACTCATGGAAGAGCCATCCCCTTTGCCACTGGACTTAAACTCGCTAACCCAAAAACGAAATTAGTGGTATTCAGCGGAGACGGCGACATTGCCGGAATCGGGGGAAATCATCTCATCCATGCAGCCAGACGAAACATGGATATGCTGGTCATTTTGGTTAACAATTTTAATTATGCCATGACAGGCGGCCAGGTAGCTGCCACTACTCCTCTTGATGCCAATGCCTCCACAGCTCCGTTTGGTAATTTTGAATACCCGTTTAACCTTCCCCATCTTGTGGCCGCCGCCGGAGGTACCTATATTGCCCGATGGACAGCTCTTCACTTAAGAAGAGTTACCAAATCCATTCAAGAAGCTTTGCATCGAAGAGGTTTTTCTTTCATTGAAGTCATCACCCCCTGCACCACTCTTTATGCACGTAGAAACCGTCTTGGGGATGGTCTGAATTTACTGAAATATTATTATGATAATTCTGAAATCCAGCACAATGCGGATACCAAAGACCTTAATATTACCTATCAGGGAAAGCTTATAGTCGGAAAATTTATAGATAAAGAAAAGCCCACTTTTCTGGATGCAATGAATCAGCATCTTTCTAAAGTGCTGGGTGACAAATACACACCTTATGGAGAAGAAAAATGACTGAGATAAGATTTTCTGGTTACGGAGGCCAAGGAATCATAAGATGCGCTCTAATAGGAGGGAAAGCTCTTTCAATTTATGGGGGTAAATTTGCCACCATGAATCAGAGCTTTGGACCAGAAGCCCGAGGGGGTGCCTGCAGTTCTCAGCTCATTGTTTCTGATGAGAGAGTCCTCTATCCTTACATCACAAAACCTGAAATATTGGTTTCCATGTCTCAGGAAGCCTATGAAAAGTATCAATCTGACCTCAGAGATAATGGTCTGCTCATCACTGACACAGACTTGGTTTCTCCAAAAATAAAAAGAAAAAACATAACTCATTATTCTATTCCTGCCACCAGATTTGCTGAAGAACTGGGAAACCGCATCATCGGCAACCTGGTCATGATGGGTTTTTTTACCGCTATCACCAAAATCACAACACCGGATGTCATGAAAAAAGCGCTCCCGGGCCTTGTGCCGGACAGATTTCTTGATCTCAATAAAAGAGCCTTTGATAAAGGTTATGACTACGGTCAAAAAGTCCTTAAGGAAGAATCTCAAAAAAAGTAGCCATGACAAAAATGATGAAGTCTCTCATCAACATGCGTTTTTTACAGAGACGATATCTTTAGAATAAATATTAATAATGAATATTAATAATAAGGTAATGCAATGAAAAAACGGACAGGAGTTTTTGTATGCCATTGCGGCATAAACATAGCAGGTACAGTAGACGTTAAAAATGTCGCCAAAGAACTATCTAAGTACGAAGGTGTGGTTCATTCCGAAGACTATGTGTATATGTGTTCGGATCCTGGACAGAAATTGATTGGAAACGCCATAAAAAAACATAAGTTGGACAGTGTTGTGGTAGCCTGCTGCTCTCCAAGTCTGCATGAAAAGACATTCAGAAAGGTAACCCAATCGGCAGGCCTTAATCCTTACCAATGTGAAATCGCAAACATAAGAGAGCAGTGCAGCTGGGTTCATAAAGACAAAGAAAAAGCCACATCCAAAGCCAAAAAAATCGTTAAAAGTATTGTACAAAAAGTCTTGAGAAATGAATCTCTAGAGCCCATATCTGTCCCCGTCACTAAACGAGCTCTGGTCATCGGCGGAGGCATCTCAGGCATTCAGGCTGCCCTTGATATCGCAGACGGAGGGCATGAAGTGATCCTGGTGGAAAGATCCCCTTCCATCGGCGGACATATGATCCAATTATCCGAAACCTTTCCTACTCTTGACTGCTCTCAATGCATCATGACCCCAAAAATGGTGGACGTGGCAAATCACCCCAAAATCAAACTCATGACCTATAGTGAGATTCAAGAAGTTACTGGATATGTGGGTAATTTTAAAGTGAAGATACTAAAAAAACCCACTTATGTTGATCCGGCCGCCTGCACTTTATGCGATGAATGCACCAAAGTATGTCCGGTTGTGGTTCCCAATGAATTCGATGAAGGATTGACCGGAAGAAAAGCCATCTATATTCCATTCCCTCAGGCCATACCAGCCACATACACTCTGGATATTGATAACTGCCCTGGATTGGTTCCCATTGCCTGCGGCAAATGCGCTGATGTGTGTGAGCCCAATGCCATTGACTTTGACATGAAACCCGAAATCGTGGAAGAAGAAGTCGGCGCCATTGTGGTGGCAACCGGATATGATTTATACAGCAAAAAGAAGATGGCTGAATACGGCCGGGGAAAATACCCTGATGTGTTGGACGGACTTCAGTTTGAAAGACTGCTGTCTGCTTCAGGACCGACTGCTGGAGAAATATTAAGGCCCTCTGACCATAAAGTGCCTAAAGAAGTGGTGTTTATCCAATGCTGTGGTTCCAGGGATCCTGAGCTTCATAAACCTTACTGCTCAAAAATTTGCTGTATGTACACAGCCAAGCATGCCATGCTGTATAAAGAACATGTCCCTGACGGCCAAGCCTATGTTTTCTACATAGACATAAGATCAGGAGGCAAAAATTACGAAGAATTTGTCCAGAGAGCTGTTGAGGAAGAAGGAGTTGTGTACTTAAGAGGAAAAGTATCCAAGGTTTTTCAAAACAACGGAAAAGTCACTGTTTGGGGAGTGGATACTTTATCCGGAAAAGATATCGAGATCAATGCAGATATGGTGGTTCTGGCTATGGCCATGGAACCTTCTCATCAAACAGATGAACTGGCCAAACAATTAAAAATTGCTTTAGATAAAGATGGTTTCCTTGCTGAGGCTCATCCAAAATTAAGGCCTGTAGAAAGTGTCACCGGAGGGCTTTTTGTAGCTGGCGCCGGACAAGCCCCCAAAGATATTCCCGAAGCTGTGGCTCAAGCAAGCGGTGCAGCCAGCAAAGTTCAAGCCATGTTTTCCGGAGATGTGCTTCACCAGGAACCCATTGTGGCGGCTGTGGACGAAGAACTGTGCAGCGGATGTAAACTCTGTATCCCGATCTGTCCCTATGATGCCAGGGTTTTTGATGAAGAAAAAGGCATTGTTTCTGTCAACGAAGTTCTCTGCGAAGGCTGTGGTTCGTGCATTGCTGCCTGTCCATCCGGCGCAGCTCAACAAAAGAACTTTACTGATGACCAGATTTATTCTATGGTTGACACAATTTTGGAAGGAGATTAACCCAACAAAATGGAGGATTATATGAATAAGAAAATGAATATAATGGACAGAATCGCTGACTCAGCTAAGTCCGTAACCACAGGTGTTGATGCTAAAGATATTGAGCATTGGGTGACCATTTATGTAATGGGGAGAGCCTATGAAGTCCCGGCTGATCTCACCATCCTAACGGCCATGGAATTTGCCGGATACAAATTTGTAAGAGGGGTGGGATGCAGACAAGGTTTTTGTGGAGCTTGCTCTACAGTATATAGAAACAAAGGTGACTATAAACTGCAGGCAGGTATGGCCTGTCAAACAAGAGTTGAGGATGGGATGTATCTGGTCCAAATACCTTTTGTCCCTGCAGAAAAAGCTATCTATGACATTGCAAAAGAAAGCTATGATGTCAATGCTATTCTTAAACACTATCCAGAAATTGCCCGTTGTGTCTCCTGTAATACCTGTACTAAGGCATGTCCTCAAGATCTGGAAGTCATGGATTATGTTCAGGCCGCCCTAAAAGGAGACTTTAAAAAAGCGGCTGAAGAATCTTTTGACTGCATCCAGTGCGGACTCTGTGCAGCAAGATGTCCTTCAGAGTTAGTCCAATATCACATCGCCCAGTTGGCAAGAAGAATGTACGGGCGATATGAATTTCCAGAGCCCGGCTATCTCAAAAAAAGAGTCAAAGAAATAGACAAGGGCGAATTCAATAAAGAGATGGAAAAAATTATGAAAGCTAGCAAAAAAGAACTCGTAAAGCTATATGCTGAAAGAGAAAGGGAATCAGACTAGCAATAAGGAGAAAAAAATGGCTGAAATGAAACTTATCGGGGGGTACCCGGAATATATGCGTAAGTCTATAAAAAAGGTCGAACAAACCAGGATGAAGAGAAAAGACTACACTCCCCCAGCATTCACTCCGGAAGAACAAAAGGAAGTGCTCCAACTTCATCCGGACTTTGCTCCAGGTGGAAAAAGAAAATTATCCATTGGGCCCAATAAAGGAGACATCGGCCCTATCGAGGTATTGGATTTGCTCGAAGCTTACCCTCTTATCGAAGAAAAAGATGTTGATCTTTCCAACGCCGATTTCAACACTGAAATCCTTATAATCGGTGGAGGGCTTGCAGGCACCACAGCTGCGATCTGGGCTAATGAAAGCGGCATTAAGACCAAAGACATCCTTCTCGCCAATAAGTTAAGACACGGTGATGCCAATTCAATCATGGCTGAGGGAGGAACTCAAGCCGCGGATAGACCTAATGATTCTCTGCTCCGCCATTATTTAGACACCATGGGCGGAGGGCATTATGCTAACAAGCCAGATGTTCTCAATGCCTTGGTCAATGATGCCCCTTTTATCATGCAGTGGCTTTTAAAACTGGGAGCTATCATTGACCGCGAAGAAAACGGAGATTTTGTTGAGAAATGGGGAGGAGGAACTTCCGTAAGAAGACTTCATTCCTGCAGAGACTACACTGGGCTTGAGGAGTTTAGAGTCATAAGAGACGAATTTCGAAATAGAGAAATCCCCTGCATCGAACATTATCCTGCGGTTGAGCTACTCACAGATGGCAAAGGTAGAGTCACAGGAGCCGTTCTCTGGAATATTGAAACAGGAGAATATAAAATAGTCAAAGCCAAAGCCACCATTTTGGCCACAGGCGGTTTTGGAAGACTTCATATCAGAGGTTTTCCCACAACCAATCACTATGGGGCCACTTGTGATGGAGTGGTTTTGGCTTACCATGCCGGCGCTAAACTGAGAGACATAGATACAGTTCAGTATCATCCGACCGGTGCTGCCTATCCTATACAAATCATTGGCTATCTTCTCACAGAAAAGCTCAGGAGTTCAGGAGCTCAGCCTGTTAATAAAGACGGAGAAGCCTTTGTGTTTCCTCTTGAACCGCGAGATGTTGAGGCTTCTTCATTCATTAAAGAATGTTATGTTAAAGAGAAAGGAATCACCACTCCTACAGGACTAAGGGGTATTTGGCTGGACACTCCCCTTATCGAAATTAAAAACGGAGATGGATACATAGATAAGGCTTTCCCTGGAATGAGAAGAATGTACAACAGGTTTGATATCGACATGAGAAAAGACCCTGTTCTTGTCTTTCCTACTCTCCATTACCAAAACGGAGGAGTCGAGACAGATCCATGGGGCAAAACAAGTCTCCATGGTCTCTGGGTAGCAGGTGAAGTCTCCGGAGGCGTGCACGGCAAAAACAGACTCATGGGAAATTCAACTCTTGACACCATGGTGTTTGGAAGAAGAGCAGGGATATCTACGGCAGAATATGTTAAAAACAACAATCCCACTCTAAAGCTAACTCTGGAACACACCAAAAAATACATAAAGCAGCTCAAGGATGCGGGAATAAAAACTGATAGAAGAGCTCCTATACTTCTTCCTGATTATAGAGGAAAAGCAGCCTTATCCCGAATGATTGATGTTTTCCAATAAAAGTGGGGCTTTATAAATAGGTTTTCTTCCAAATTATAATAACATTTAAGCTCAGCTGCTGACTTTTCAGCTTTTACTTTGTGTGTATTTATCCGTCTACTTCAAAATCCCCGCTATTTCCATTGCCTTCAGAACCTTCTCCTTCATCAGCGAACTTCTGCTCCAAAGCAATTATTTTTACCAGGCTCCCAGGATAGTTCTGCTTCTTTTTTTCCCCGTATGGATTGAACTGAACTCCGGACTGATATTTATAGCTTTTTCCCGGATTGGCAGCAGACCATCTGACTTGACCCAGAATCTCCAAAGGAATTCTCTCACCTGGAACGGAAACTTTCATTTTTATTTTTGCATTTATATCAAGCTTATTCTGGCATAGAAACCGGAGTCCTCCCCGGCTGATATCAAGCACAGGGCAGAACTCCTCGCCATACGTTCTTTTTAATTTTGGAGAAAAACGGAAGACTTTATAGTTAACCGTAGCGCCTGGTATTTCAAATCGAATGCAGGCTCTTCTTTCTATTCCCTTTTTTTCCATAAAAAACTCCTTCTTGAACTCCCGTCAATCATTTTCTTTTTAATCTCCCTAAATTTATAACATATCTTCTCTAAAAGTCAATCTTTTATACATTATCCCTATCCTGATATGGTGATCGGCATCTTTTATAAATTATCCATATCTCGATATGGATAATTTACGAGTCGAAATTGCCGTAGATGCGAGGCACAGGGCATGAAGCCGTGGTCCTTCACTGCAAATGTCCTGTAACGACGCAGATACGGTGACATCGGCTCGCCTGTAAGGTAAAAGATGCTGATAATAAGATAAAATATGCTCTCTCTGATTCAACTCAATTGTTAGGTCTAAAAAATAAACAACAAGAATTATGAAAATTAAGAATAATAATGAATAATGTATCGGCATCTTTTATAAATTATCCATATCCACGACCACTTGGGAATAGTCCGCAACCCTTGAAAACAGCCGGCTTACAGCCCGAAGAAGCGCAAGCCTGTTTTTTCTTAGCTTCGGGTCATCAGCCATCACCAGGACATGATCGAAAAAGCTGTCTATGGTTGATCTGATCTCAAGTATATAATTCTGGGCTTTACTGAAATCTCCTGTTGAAATCAAAGGCATTATTTTCTCTTTGAGCGTGGAATAATCCGTGTACAGTTTTATTTCCTCTTTTTCTATAAAAAGGTCCGGATTCATGCTCCTCTTTGGCTGTCCTCTGAGTATATTGTTCACTCTCTTAACAACAATGATCAATGAATTGAACTCAGAACTGTCCTTGATCTCATCCAGAGCTTTCAGTCTGAGATAAGAATAATATATATTATCGAATCCTGCTCCAAGAGCTGCTTTAACCAGATCATACCGGTACCCCTGTTTCTCATAAAGATGGATGAGGCGGTCCTTAAAAAAGGCTTCACAGTCTTTGATGATAACCTGGCTGGATTTATCTAAAAGATTTTTGTATCCAGAGATTGTCTGATGGATCAAACGGGATAAGGAAAAGCTTATTTTCTTGTCAAGAACAGTCCTGCAAATGCCCTGCGCATTCCTTCTCAATCCAAAAGGATCTTTGGACCCTGAAACTTCTATCCCGATCCCGAATGCCCCTACTATGGAATCAATCTTATCTGCAATGGAGAGGATAGCTCCGTTCATACTGGAAGGTGAAGGATCGTCCTGGCTGACTGGCTGGTAGTGTTCATAAACCGCTTTCCAGACCTGCTCCGGGTAGCCCTGCTCTTTTGCATAAAGGCCTCCGGTTCTTCCTTGAAGGGACGGAAACTCTCTGACCATTTCCGTGATCAAATCCACTTTGCACAACTCAGCAGACTGCAGGAGATATTTGTTTTCCTTAATGCCCGTTTGATTTGAAAGAAATTGAGCGAGCTCTTTAATTCTTGAAGTCTTTTCTTTATAATTTCCCAATCTTTCCTGATAAATAATCCTGCTGAGAAGGGATTTCTTTTCTTCCAGTGAAGTTTCCAAGTCATGTACCCAGAAAAAACGGGCGTCTTCCAGTCTTGCCTTGAGCACTCTTTCGTTGCCCTTCTTTACAAGCAGCTTTTCATCAGGGCTTCCGTCAGAAACACCAAGGAATACAGGAAGTTGTTTGTTGTTTTTATCCACTACTGAAAAAAGGTTCTGCCCCACTTTCATGGCTGTGCTGAGGATCTCTATGGGTAATTTCAGATAGTCCTTAGGAAACTCTCCCATGAAGGCATAAGGATATTCCACGTCATAAGTGACTTTGTCCAGAAGTTCTTTATCAGGATACACTTTTGCATCCAGAGGAGCGAGCTTCTCTTTGATCTGTTTTTCGATACTTTTTTTTCTGGACTCAGCATCTATGATGACCTTTTTTTGTTTGAGTTTGGATAAATAATCCTTGAATGAGCTGACCTTGATTTTTTCCGGAAAAAACAGCTTATGCCCGTATGTATAATGAGATGCTAAGATATTTCCGATTTTGAATGGGATAGCATTCCCGCCGCCCAAACAAAGAATATTTTTAATCGGCCTGGAAAAACGAAAAGAGCTCTGCCCCCATCTCATCATTTTGGGAAAAGAAAGCTCTTTAATCAGCTCCGGAAGAATATCTTTCAGAAGCCCGGCAGCCTCTTTTCCCTGGATTGATTTTGTAATGCTGACATATTCTCCCTTTTTGTTCTTTATGATCTCCAGGTCACTGACTTCAACATTGTGTGACTTTGCAAATCCTTTAGCTGCAGAGGTAGGATGGCTGTTCTTATCAAAGGCGGCTTTTTTGGGAGGCCCTATGACGACTTCCTCTTTTGGGTGCTGTTTTGATACGATCTCGGCATACAAAACCAGCCTCCTGCATGTCCCGAAGGTCTGAATGTCTCCGGGTTCGTTCTTCTTATCAACCAAATGAACATCCACGAGCTTCCTTTGGAGTCCTTGTTTGAGCTGATCCAAAGCCGTCTTTACATGAAGCGCGGGCATCTCTTCTGTATTGATCTCCAATAAAAGTTCCATACGAACTAGGACTCCTTTCCGGCCGTATATTTTTGAGTGATTTGAATAACCAGGGCCCTTATCTGGGAAATAATCTTGACTCTTTCTGTCACACTGATGGCGCCGCGGGAATCAAGAAGATTGAATATATGCGAACATTTCAAACACATATCATAAGCGGGAAAAAGGAGGCCTTTTCTTATCAATTTTCTTGCTTCCCGAACGTTCATCGAAAAGGACGCATGCAAAGAATTAATATCGGCCTGGTTGAAATTGTACTCTGAAAACTCTTTCTCCTCCAGGAGTCTCAGGTCCCTGTATGTCACATCTTCGGACCACTTCAAGTCATAAATATTGTCGACCCCCTCCAGAAACATTTCCATCCGCTCAAGCCCATATGTTATCTCCACAGGAACCGGGAACACTTCCTGACCGCCTGCCTGCTGGAAGTAGGTGAATTGAGTGATTTCAAGCCCATCCAGCAGCACCTGCCATCCAACTCCCCATGCTCCTATGGTGGGTGACTCCCAATTGTCCTCGTCAAATCTAATGTCATGTTCCTCTAGTTTGATGCCCAGAAATTTCAGACTTTCCAAATATCTCTCCTGAATATCTGAGGGAGACGGCTTCATGATAACCTGATACTGGAAATGTTTCTGGACTCTGTGAGGATTCTCCCCGAACCTTCCGTCCGTGGGTCTTCTGGATGGCTGGACATAAGCCACATTCCAGGATTTTTTATCAATGACTCTGAAAAATGTATCCGGAGTCATGGTCCCTGCTCCCACTTCCACATCATAAGGCTGTGCCAGATAACAGCCTTGAGCAGCCCAAAATTCCTGAAGCTTCATGATCAGATTTTGAATGCTCATCGGTCTCTTTATCTCAGGGCTCCCATCTCAGCTTTGGATATCTTGCCGCAGCCGTCTCATCCAGACGGCGGACATATGAATCATGAGGAGCTGATTTCAATATACCGGGATCTTTTCTGGCCTCCTTAGCGATCTGTTTCATGGCCTCAATAAAGGTATCCAGGTCAGCCTTGCTCTCCGTTTCTGTGGGTTCCGTCATCAAGGCCCCGTGCACAATCAATGGAAAAGACATGGTCGGAGGGTGGACTCCCAGATCGATGAGCCGTTTGGCTATATCAATATTCGATACGCTGTATTGTATCTGGTTTTTATCTGAAAAAACACATTCATGCAGAGTCGGTGTTTTGTATTTTAAGTGATATTCTTCTTCCAGGCTTTTCCGTATATAATTGGAATTTAATACCGCGGTTTCTGATACCTCTCTCAATCCTTCCGGTCCCAGAGATAATATATAAGCCAGTGCCTTTACAGCTACCAGAAAATTCCCATAGAAACTGTGAACCCGGCCGATACTTTTTGGATAATCCTCATCAATAAGATACTGATCGTCCTTTTTCATGACCCTGGGTACAGGAAGGAAAGGCTCTAATATCTTTTTAACCCCTACAGGTCCGGCTCCCGGGCCCCCGCCTCCGTGAGGTGTGGAAAAAGTCTTATGCAGATTCAAATGAATCACATCCACACCCATATCGCCGGGCCGACAGATACCCATCAGAGCATTCATGTTCGCTCCATCCATATACACAAGCCCTCCCTTGGAATGAACTATCTCAGAAGCTTGCTTTATCTGGTTCTCAAAAATGCCCAGTGTGTTCGGATTTGTAATCATTATGGCTGCCACATCTTTATCCATGTTCTTGGACAAGTCATCCAGGTCTATGGTCCCTGAATCATTAGACTTTATTTCCTTGACTTTGTAACCGCATACATGCGCACTTGACGGATTGGTGCCGTGGGCTGAATCCGGAATAAGAACAAACTTCCTTGGATCTCCCCTCTCCTCCAGGCAGGCTCTGATCAACATCATCCCCACAAGTTCCCCTTGAGCTCCGGCTGCCGGCTGGAAAGTAAAGGCATCCATTCCCGTCACCTCTGTCAACACCTCTTCCAGAGTCTTAAGAACCTTCAGATTCCCCTGGGACATCTCGGGAACTGAATAGGGATGAGCTGTCATGAAATTTTCTATCTGAGCAATCCTTTCATTGATCTTAGGATTGTACTTCATGGTACAGGAACCCAATGGATATATCCCCTTATCGATACAATAGTTTGTCTGGGAAAGTCGGGTGAAGTGCCTGACCACTTCCACTTCAGATACTTGAGGAAAATTCTTTATGCTGTTCCTTATTGGGATCTTGTCATTGAAGCTCTTTTTTTCAGGAACATCCAGCTTGGGAAAGCTGAATCCTTTCTTGCCTTTACCGCTCATTTCAAATATCAACCGTTCACGGATCATCTTAAATTCCTTTCTTCTCTTTTTATCAGGCCGCTAAAATGTCTGTTAAAATTTCCGCAAATCTGTCTATATCCTTTTTTTGGCTCGCTTCGGTCACGCACACAAGGCCGCAGTTTTCAAGCTCAGGATAAAACTTCTCAAGAGAAATCCCCGGAATGATATTTTTTCGTATGAATTCGTTTTCGACTTCTCTCCACTTCTTCTCTGTCTTGATGACGAATTCATTGTATATCTCTCCGGAAAAGGAAGCTTTGACTCCTGGGATGTCTGTAAAAAGGTCATAAGCATAGTTGGCTTTCTGTATATTCTGCCGGGCCCATTCCCTTAATCCCTGCTCTCCAAGCAGTTCCAGGAATATGGTTGCCCTGAGCGCACACAGCGCTTGATTCGTACAAATATTAGAAGTGGCTCTTTCCCTTCTTATATGCTGTTCTCTGGTAGATAAAGTCAGCACAAATCCCCGGTTTCCATCGATATCTTTTGTCTCTCCTGAAATCCGGCCTGGAAACTGCCTTATAAATTCCTTGTTGCAGGCCATAAATCCCAGATAAGGACCCCCGAAACTCAAAGGAATCCCAAAGGACTGGGCTTCTCCTGTAGCAATATCCGCTCCCATCTCACCCGGGGCCTTAAGCAAGCCCAGAGAGCTGGCCTCTGCAGATACCGCTATGGACAGAGCTTTGTTTTCATGGGCATAAGCTGAAATCTTATCTAAATCTTCAATGACACCGAAAAAATTTGGAGACTGACACACCACTGCGGAAGTATCGTTATCCATGTTTTTTTCAAGTTCAGCCGTATCAATCCTTCCTGTCTCATCATAACCAATCTCACTGACAGATATACCAAGGTTCCTGGTATACGTCTTGATGACCTGCCTGTAATGAGGATGGACCGTTTTTGGAACCAGTACCTTTGACTTTCGGTTAATACGAATGGCCATCAATACGGCTTCAGCCGCACCTGAAGCTCCGTCATAAAGGGAGGCATTGGCAATGTCCATTCCCGTCAATTGACATATCAACGTCTGGAATTCAAATATCAACTGCAGAGTACCCTGGCTGACTTCCGCCTGATAAGGAGTATAAGGGCTTACAAACTCTCCCCTGCTGCTCAAATAGTCCACAGTAGCAGGAATAAAATGCCGGTAAGCTCCGGCTCCCTGAAAGGATATGTATTCATTGTTTTTGTTTTTCCGGGCACATTCATTAAAATATTCCAATAATTCAGGCTCTGACTTTGCTGGCGGAATCTTTAAATCCCGGCCCAGTTTTATATCATCCGGAATGCAGTCAAAGAGCTTCTTTGGAGAAGCCACTCCAATGGCTTTGAGCATCTCTCTTTTGTCCTTCTCACTTAAAGCAATATAACTCATTTTTTTGTTCTTTCTTTAGAATTTATTCCTCATCTTTGAGCCCTTCCAAATATTTTTCATATTCGGAAGCAGACATAAGTTCATCCAAGTCTGATTTATCCTTTACTTTGAGTTTTATGATCCAGCCTTTTGAATGAGGATCCTGGTTCAAAATCTCAGGATCATCGTTCAATCCTTCATTCACCTCTGTTACTTCCCCGGATATGGGAGAATAAATATCAGAGACAGCTTTTACGGACTCCACTACTCCCAAGGTTTGATGAGACTTCATTTCCTCTCCGACATCAGGAAGCTCAACAAACACGACATCGCCCAGCTGGCTCTGGGCAAAATCTGTAATACCAACAGTAGCTATGTCTCCTTCAACCTTAACCCATTCATGGTCTTTTGTGTAACGAAATCTTTCCGGATACATTCTAACCTCCTTTTCTTAAGGTATCTTCATAATTACTTTTACTTATTATAACTTAAATTGTCCGAAGTTTAACGTAAAACCAATTTTTTTTGCCCTTTGCCAGGCTATCCATTTTTTCTGGAATAAAAGGGCATATCGACTACTTTGGCTTCCACTTTCTTATCCCTGATTCCAATAGCAATATGAGTCCCTGGTTCCAAATACTGGACAGGAAGATAGGTCAAACCAATGCTTTTTTTGAAAGAGGGAGAAAAAGTACCTGATGTTACTTTTGAAACCTCTTCTTCTCCGATGAAAACTGGATAGTCATGCCTGGCAATACCTCTTCCCAGCATCTCGAATCCTGCGATTCTTCTCTTCACTCCTTCCTCTTTCTGACGGAAAAGGCTTTCCCTTCCCATAAAATCTCCTTTTTTAAATTTAACCAGCCATCCCAGCCCCGCCTCAAGAGCAGTCGTGGTATCATCTATGTCATTGCCATAGAGCATAAGACACGCTTCCAGGCGAAGAGTATCTCTTGCACCCAACCCAATAGGCTTTACCCCGAATTTTTCTCCCTTCTCAAATATCGATTCCCATATTTTTTCTGGTCTCGGCGAAAGAGTGTATATCTCAAATCCGTCCTCTCCCGTATATCCGGTGCGGGAAACAATGGATTCCTCTCCGCACACTTGACCCCATCTGACTTGAAACGGTTTCATATCCTCCAGTCCAATGTCTGTAAGGGACTTCAGAATATCTATGGCCTTTGGCCCTTGTAAAGCGAGCTGGGTGTACTGATCGCTCACATTTCGCACTTCCACATTAAAGCCGCTTTTGTAGCTCAGGACCCACTCAAAGTCTTTATCCGTATTTGCTGCGTTAACAACCAGCAGATACTGCGTGTCCTCAAGTTTATAGACCAGCATATCATCAACAAAAGTCCCTTTCGGAGTGGTCAGAGCTGAATACTGTGCTTTTTGAGTGTCCAGTCGGGAGGCATCGTTCGGAGTCAAAAATTGAACATAATCAAGGGCTTGAGGCCCGGAAACGAGAATCTCTCCCATATGGCTCACATCGAACAGACCGGCCTGTTTTCTTACGGCAAGGTGTTCCTCTCTAATGCCTGAATACTCCACAGGCATTTCCCAACCGAAAAACTCGACCATTTTTGCTCCCATATCCTTATGATTCTTATAAAGCCTTGTTTTCTTCATCTTTATCCTCTTTCTTTGTTAAATCCGGATCCTCTCTCTATCCTGTGGCTTGACCTCAACTTTTAAATGATCCGGGTGAAATAATTTACTACCATATAACAGAGGGTTATGCAACCCTATTTTATGAATAATCCGGATATATGATATAATGTTGCGAAAAAACAATGATTACCTTGAAAACCGAGTTAAAGAAAAACATCTACAAGGTGCTTAAACAAAAATACCCCATTCAAATGGAGGAAGTGGAATTAGCCTACACTCCGGACATCAAAATGGGCGACCTTGCGCTTTCGTTTCCGTTCAGGCTGGCAAAGAAACTGAAAAAGAATCCCCGAATAATTGCGGAAGAAACATCTCCCCTCCTTTCTTCCCTGGATATCATCAAAAAAGTCGATGTGGCAGGAGGAGGTTATATCAATCTCTTTATAAACCGGAAAGCCTATTTTTTAAACAGGCTCAAGACTGCGGATGAGTCGTCTCTCTCTGCGAGCGAATCAAAAATCATTGTCGAACACACATCCATAAATCCCAATAAAGCTGCCCATATCGGTCATCTGAGAAATTCATGTCTCGGGGACACACTGGCACGCTGCCAGAAATACAAGGGAGAAAAAGTCGAAATCCAGAACTATATCGATGACACGGGAGTCCAGGTCGCTGACGTCGTGTTTGGTTTTTTGGAATTCGAAAAAAAGAACCTGGAAGAAATAGAAAAAACAGAGGGAAAATTCGACTACTACTGCTGGGACCTGTACACAAAAACAACCCGGTTTCTTCAAAATAATCCTGAGGCTGAAGAGAGAAGATCAGAAATATTAAAAAACATAGAGGATGGAAAACATCCTGAAAGTGATATCGCCCTCTACATTTCAAGACGGATACTCAAAGACCACCTTCATACCATGCAAAGACTTGGGATCACCTATGACCTTCAGGTCTGTGAAAGTGACATCATTAAACTTAAATTCTGGGAAAGCGCTTTCAATCTTCTGAAGGCAAAAAAAGCCACTTATTTTGTAGAAAAGGGAAAACATAAGGGATGCTGGGTCATGAAGCTAGAGGGGAAAACGGATCAGGAAAAAATATTAGTCCGCTCAAACGGAACAGTTACCTATGTGGGGAAAGACATCGCGTACCAGCTCTGGAAGTTCGGCCTTCTTCAAAAAGATTTTTCATTCATACCCCTTATCAAGCAAAACAATAAAACCGTATGGATCACCTCTTCTGTGAAAACTTCTCATACAGTTGATTTCGGAAGCGCAAGCCGTGTATATAACGTCATAGACATCCGCCAGTCTTATCCTCAAAAAGTCGTGGTCCAGGGGCTGAAATCCTTAAAATTTTTAAGGCAGGCCAAAAAATCCATCCATTTTTCATATGAAATGGTGGCCCTTTCCCCCAACAGTCTGAAAGAACTGGGATATAAGGTTACGGAAGATGAAAAAAATAAAGATTTTCTTGAAGTCTCCGGAAGAAAAGGACTTGGAATCAAAGCAGATGACCTCATAGACAGGCTCAACCAAAAAGCCTTCAATGAAGTTGATAAACGAAATCCGGAATGGTCTGATAAAAAGAAATTTGAGACAGCAAAAAGCATTGCCTGCGGAGCGCTGAGATATTTCATGCTGAAATTCGCAAGAAATTCTCTCATTGTATTTGATTTTGAAGACGTGCTTAGTTTTGAGGGGGAAACAGGTCCTTACCTTCAGTACACTTTGGTCCGGATAAACAGTATATTCAGCAAGCTTAAAACCACGAAAAACATAAATAAAGAAGAAATGATATCCAAAATATCCGCTCAAAAATTATCTCTTGACAGCATGACCGATGAAGAACTCGACGACTTCTGGGAACTTGTTCTCTATGCATCTAAACTGGATGAAGAAGTGCTTCACTCCATTGATACTCTTGAATTCCTGCACCTGGCTAAATTCACGTTCAACCTTTGCCAGAAATTCAATGCTTACTACCATAAATACTCTATTATCCAGGAAGAAATGGAGCCTCTGAGAAATGCAAGGATCCTCACCATCTCTTACCTATATAAAATCATAAAAAAAGCTCTGGATTTGATGGGAATCCCTCAACTGGAACGGATGTGACCCTCTTTTTTCTCAGTTATATTAAAGCTTTTTGACAGCATATTCATCATCTCCGAAGCATTTTCAGGACCAACCGATTTCAAGTCAATATTTATGGAATAACTGATTTCTTTCTTCTTCTTTATTTTCATTTTTTCCCCGGTCACTTTTTTGACCCTCTGCCTGACATTTTCAGCTTCATGTTTTTTGGTATTGGGCATAAGAACCATGAATTTATTCCCGTTATACCTGGACACACTGTCAATCTTTCTTATATTTGTTTTCAATACATCGGCTATTTTTTTAAGCACCTTATCTCCGATTTCAGCCCCATGCTCCTTATTGATGGCTTTCAGATTCTCAATGACGATAATCATTACGGTCAAAGGACGCCCGTAACGCTTACACCTTTCACCTTCTCTCTCTATGACCCTGATAAAGTGCTTGGGATTCAACAACCCGGTCAAAGGTTCGATCCTTGCCATATTTTCTATGGCACCTAAATAATATATCTTCTCAACAGCCAATACAGCATATTCAGTTATTGTCTGCATTATCTTTAAGTCATTCTCAGTATATATCTGTTTATCGGTCTTATTGATCAATTCAATGACTCCGATAACATTATCATTCACTTTGACAGGCACCCCCAATACAGTCTGTGCTTTAAATCCAATCAGCTTGTCAATGTAATTATGAAACTTTGGCTCCTTGCTGGCATCCTTGACAACCAGAGGTTTTCCTTTTTCAAAAATCCAGTTTGCCAGTCCTTTCTGCTTTGGAATATCCTTCCCTTCTAAATTTTCCGCGCCTTTGCCTCTGGATTTTTTGAAGAAGAGCACCTCCCTTCTGGCATCATTAAGAATCAACGACCAATGGACCGGAAAAAGCATCTCCCCGATTTTCTCCATGACTTGATCCATGGCTTCGTCTATCTTATTTGCAGCGGCCAGGCCAAGTTCCTTATCAGCAAACAGTGATAACTCCATATATTCATTCAAGATTTTGTATTCATTTTCTCTTACCATCTGATCCCCCTTGACTCTTTATATCTCCATTATTTCAGTATTTGCGAAATAATCAAATGAAAATGAGGTCATATCACCTGCTTTTTTCTTTGGAATCGGCATCAACCTTGCTGACAAAGGCTTATTCAGTTTGATAGCCAGAGAGGCGATATCAAGCAAAAGAGCATATAATTTCCTGACTGATACATCTCCCGGGAGAGGGATCGTATCCAGACCTGTCCCGCAAACAGAAGAATAAAGCAAGACATGAGTGATATCAAAGGCTCCTTCCTTGTTTCTCTCTGCCAAGCCAAAATCCTCCAGTACAGGCAGCATAAGCCCTGAATACCCGCATCTTTTTATATTAAGTCTGCTTAGACAATCAGTCACGCATTTAGCCGCAGCTAATGTCCCCACTTCTCCGAACCGGCCCAATCCCAGTTTCTCAAAAGCATAGGCCGTGCTTTCATTTTTTTCAATGGAACTGGCAATAGAAACATCTATGCCATTGTACTGAATGTTTTCTCTCCTGCTTATTCTTTCAGCTATCTCTTCTACCTTTGAAAACTCCTCTTCAAGCACCTTTTTCAGAATCCTTTCAGCCTTCTTTATGTCTCCGGCTTCGGAAAAAGCACGGTTAACCAGGTCACTGTTTTCAGTCCCGATTCCAAAAGAAACAGGCCCTTTATGATAAGCCGCCGGATAAAAAGGGCTTCCGGGCTTTGTATTGAACAGCGCAGCAAATCTCAAGTTGGCAAATCCGTCTTTATCTATAAAGGCAAGCTTCCTTATGAGTTCTGCTGTTTTTTTGGCGGCCTCATAATCCACTTTTTTCTCATCCGAGACCATAACCGTGCAAAATGCAGTGGAAGTCGACTTAATGAGATCATATATAAGAGGAATGTTTTCCGGGTTGTACGTTGTCCCGATATTAAAATAATCGATCCCGTTGGAACGCGAGAGCTTCTCAATATTTGTGACTAACTTCTCCATTTGATCGGGAGAAGTGAAGTATTCCTCCCATGGCTGGGTGGCCAACCGGACTGTTTGAACATCAAACCCGTTTTTAATGAATTCATCTCTGACTCTATTGGTAAAACCAGCGATTTCTTTAATTTGCTTTTCGGAAAGGGGTACCTCCAGATTGAAACCGGTTGTGATTGTCCTGATCTTCATGTCTCAGCCTCTCAATATAAAATCAAAAATGGAAACCGCCCTTAAAACAAGAATCCATGACCGCCCGAAAATTCCAAAAAAGCCTGAAAATCATTATACCCGATGCCCCTCACTGAGACAAGAGCCTTTTCAGGAAAACACCACAACCAATACATCTGTGCGCGGCCCATATATTTTTTCCAAGATTAAGAAAAAAAGGATTTAGACTTTAAATAAATGTCCAACTAGTTTAAAATTGCACAAATGAACCAACAAACCACAATCACCGGATTTCCCAGAATCGGGAAGAAAAGAGAACTAAAAAAAGCACTGGAAAACTACTGGGCAGGAAAAACTCCTGTTGAAGAGCTGCAAAAAATATCATCCGATCTGAGGAAAAAACAATGGCTCGTACAGAAGCAAAAAGGAATCGATCTTATTAGCTGTAATGACTTCAGCTTTTATGACATTATGCTGGATACAGCTGTAATGCTTAATTCCATACCCGAAAGATTTAGAGATATCAGCGACAAAACAGATAGATATTTTGCGATGGCAAGAGGCAGTGATTCGGCTGCTGCCATGGAAATGACAAAATGGTTCAATACAAATTACCATTATCTCGTTCCGGAGCTCAACCGCACCATCCGGTTCAGGCTTGACGCATCAAAAATTATATCAGAGTACAACGAAGCCAGAGAACTGGGAATCAACCCGAAAATAAACATTATAGGACCTATGACATTTCTCGGTCTATCCAAAGCTCAAGACGGCAATGACCCCTATTCTTACTTCGATAAAGTCATTCCTGTTTATAAAGAACTGATGGCGACACTTTCGAATCTTAACAAAGTCGTTTATGTCCAGATGGAGGAACCCGTCTTTGTTAAAGGGCCTGATGAAAAACAGCTCAGGCTTCTCAGGAAGAGCTATGATCAACTAGCAGATGTGAGGGACAATGTAAAACTCATTGTAACGACTTACTTTGAGCACTCTAATGAAGCCACATCAGTACTGAGCGACACTCCTGTATGGGGCATAGGCCTTGATTTTGTCCACGGCACAAAGAATATGGAAGCTTTAAAATCCATAAAAGATAAAAAGCTCATTGCAGGAGTTGTGGACGGAAGGAATATCTGGATCAATGATTTTGAAAATACTCTGGATAAGCTCACTTCTCTTAGTCAAGAAATGGACAAAAAACAGATAATAATATCATCAAGCTGTTCTCTGCTGCACATTCCATACACTACTGGCACTGAACCGGAAAATAAAATCAAAAAATGGATGAGTTTCGCTTATGAAAAGCTGGATGAGATCGTACTTGTCAACAGAATGTTCCGTTCATCTGAGCTGTCCCGCCTGGATCATGAGTCTTTGGAAAAGAACCGTATCCTGGTAAAAGAAAGAAAAACATCTCCTATTATAAAAAACGAGAAGGTTCTCAATAGAATCAATGATATACAGAAGCTTGAACGAGAGGGCGCTTTTTCCGAACGGATCGAAGTGCAGAAAAAAAGACTCAAACTCCCCTGTCTTCCGACAACGACTATTGGAAGTTTTCCCCAAACAAAGGAGATAAGGCAGCTCAGAAAAGATTACAGAAAAAAAGTTATTTCAGGGATTGAATATGAAGAAGGAATTAAAAAATATATAGACGAATGTGTGGCCTTTCAGGAGAAAATCGACATTGACGTCCTGGTCCACGGCGAACCTGAACGCAGTGACATGGTCGAGTATTTCGGGGAAATGCTTGAGGGATTCCATTTTACAAACAATGGTTGGGTGCAAAGTTACGGAAGCCGGTGCGTGAAACCACCGGTTATTTATGGAGATATAAGCAGGCCGGAACCCATGACAGTAAAATGGATCGCCTATGCGCAAAGCCAAACCAGAAATCCCATGAAAGGCATGCTTACAGGGCCGGTAACCATCCTTAACTGGTCGTTTGTTAGAGACGACAAGGACCGGTCAGAAGTCTCGAAGCAGATAGCTGTTGCTCTCAGAGACGAAATCCACGACCTTCAGTCAGCGGACATCAAAGTCATTCAAGTCGATGAACCGGCCTTTAAAGAGGGATATCCTCTGCGGCCCTGCAATATACCTGAATATGAAAAATGGGCCGTTGACAACTTTAAACTGGCCGTTTCCAAAGCAAAAAAGGAAACCCAGATCCATACCCACATGTGCTACAGTGAATTTAATGATATCATTAAAACCATTGAGGCCATGGATGCAGATGTCATTACCATTGAAAACACGCGAAGCGGCAATGAACTGCTGAAGGTTTTTACGGAAACCGGCTATTCCAATCAAATCGGGCCCGGAGTTTATGATATCCATTCTCCTCGGGTGCCGAGTGTGGATGAGTTTATAAAGCAGATCGAAAAAATAATGAGTGTTCTTCCGGTTGAACAGCTGTGGATAAATCCTGACTGCGGTTTAAAGACCAGAAAGTGGGAAGAAGTCAGGCCTTCTTTAAGCCATATGATTCAGGCGGTCAAAAGTGTCCGCTCCAGGTTTTTCTAATCTGATTCCCTTGGAAATACTCGAAACCCTTAATAATTCTGATCGCTCTTCTGATGATTTTAATGAAAAGAGTGGCGGAGAGGGTGGGATTCGAACCCACGGTACCGATATTCGTCGGTACAGTCGCTTAGCAGGCGACCCTGATCGACCACTCCAGCACCTCTCCGCTCGTTCCTTAAAAGCCAGACTATTCTACCATTTTTTTGTTCATAATTTAAAGAATAATTCTTAAAGGAACCCAAGTCACATATGAATTTCGTTGCAATTCTATTATTTATTTGTATAATGGATGCCAGGAGTAAAATATGCCAAAATCGGACCACAGAATCGATGTCATAGATCACTCGCGAAGTGTGTTTAAATCGATCTCCTGGCGTGTTGTTGCGACCCTTACAACCATGCTTATAGTTTACTTTTTCACAAAAGAAATATTTCTTTCCATAGGAGTCGGAGTCGTCGAGGTCGTCGCAAAGATTTTTTTCTACTATCTTCATGAAAGAATATGGAATAAGATCAAATGGGGGAAAAAAGACCATCCCTTATCCGATATACCTGTAAACCGGAAGCTGGAGCCCAAGGACAGGGAAATCATCATTAAAAAGTTAAAAGACCTAGGTTATATAGATTAAAAATCTCTGCCTTTCACATTTTTTTCTTCAGGTATTAAACTGTGTTATAATCACGAACCAAAATGGATAAAGTCGCTATTCTTTTTAATCCTTCTTCCGGGAGAGGCCTGTCTTTAAGAAAAAAGCATTACATAAAGGAAAGATTAGAAAAGAATTCCATATCATTTAACTGGTTTGATTCTGAATCGGAAAACCATCTCATACAACTTGCCAGAGAAAAAGCCAAATCATTCCAGGTCATTATGGTCGTGGGAGGAGACACATCCTTTCAGATCGTTGCTTCTGAAATCTATAAAACTCCATATAATCCGGCTCTTTGCATGATCCCTACAGGCTCAGCAAATGACATAGCCAAATCATTAGACAGCTGTTCCTCTGAATCCATTCTTGCCTCTTTAAAAAAGGGCAAGACACATATGATGGACATCTGTCTCCTTGATATAAAAGGAAAATCTGAAAAAATATATTTCGTGGGAAATTTAAGCCTTGGGTTAGGAGTCACCATAAATCAATTCATATCCGAATACTGGAAACGCCATCCCTTCCAGGCAAAGCTGGGAAAAGGATTCCAGATAATTGCCGGATTTATAGGGGGGAAGGATTCTTTCAAACAAAATAAAATCCCCTTAAAAATAAGACTGTCTGGTGAAAATCTTGAAACCGAAGTCACATTTTCTATCATTGTATTTTCCAATGTTCCCTGTTATGCAGGGGGACTGAGAGTCTGTCCAGATGCATCTCCTTTTGACGGAAAATTAAACTGCAGCATTTTAAACAGCACATGCCTGCTTCAAACAACAAAACTGGCCTATCTGGTATTGAGGGGAAAACATGCCAATAGAAAGGAAATACAATTTTTTCACAGTAAAAGCTTCCTCGTTTCCTCTGATGAGCCTATAAGTGTCCAATATGACGGAAAAGTCACTTCAGGGATCAGAGAATTTAAAGTCTCGGTCCTCTCCGCCGCTGTAAAAATCCTGGGATGAATATCTGCTTTTTTCACAAATGCTTCCCAAAATAATCACTTGCATTTCAGGCATTTGCTGGTATATTAACCTAAAAAGCATTCATAGGATATTGTGTGAAACTTGCAAACGAATCCCCGCACCTTGAGACTCCTCTTGAGTGGTGGTTTTTTCAAGGATTTTATGAAAGCCGGCACATTGATAGGAAACACTTCATGCTGTCTTTTTTCCGCCAAAAGATAGAAAAAGAGCCCCACAAAGAAGAAACACATGTTTTCTATCTTCTTAAGTCTATTACTGATTCGAAAGACAATTCCTATCATTCAACCAGCCAGATAAGCAAAGATGTCCTGGAAAAACTTAAGGAAGAGAAAAACTTCCTGCTGCTTCAAGATGAATCAGGGAATCTTGACCCTGTTCTTTTTAAAGCTTATATGGATGAAATCAAAACTTACGGGCCTCCCTCCCCCATAAAAATAAGTCCAGACCCTGTTTATCTCAAGGATGACTCATTAAACATTGAGTGGGCTGACTTCTCCCTTAAACAAAGAGACCAGACATTTCTGCTTTCATTTGAAGATCCCGCTCTAAAAAAGCTGATTCAAATGGAACTGGCTCCACAAAAAAAAGTCATACATCTCAATGACTATAAAATCCCAAATATGGAATCAACGTACTATAACACCTACACGAAGGTGAAACTTTCAGGAAAAGCCCATTCAACGCCTATCACCGGCAGGGCCTGGATGGATCATCAATGGGGTGATTTCAACAACTGGATCCTCTCAAAAACTGACAAAAAAAAATATTTGGGATGGGACTGGATAGGCCTTAATTTAGAAGACGGCTCTGACATCATAATCACCACACACAAAGATATGGAAAAAAACGAAATACTCGATAGAGGAGCTTTTTATCTGCCGCCGGATTCAACTCCCAGAGTCCTTAAAAAAGCAGACATGAAACCCACAGGATTCTGGAAAAGCTCCAGAACCCATGCCCTTTTTCCTGTCAGCTGGCATATCAGTATACCGGAAATAGAAACAGAGCTCGATTTTTCCCCTTTTTCAAAGGAACAGGAAATCCCTTTTTTTGGTGTCATCCGGTCTATCTGGGAAGGAGCCGGCCGGGTCAAGGGAATTAAAGAAAACAAAGAGATATCAGGCCGTGCCAGACTGGAGCTGCACGGTTATGGTTATCTCTTCGATTTCAAAAAATATCTTCAGGTTTTTTCCGATAAAATAGAAAAAAGTATAGAATCATTTCTCCCTAAAAAGTTCGACCAAAAGAAAGAAGAGCGGTTTGTTGGAAAACCCAGGTGGAAACATGACCCGGATGCTTTAACAGAAATGCTGTCCAAGCCGTTTTGGGACCTGACCTCAAGAAAGGGAAAACGCTGGCGACCCTTGTTCGGGCTCCTCTCCCTTGAATCAATGGGGGTGGATCCCGAACCATACGAACAGTTGATCTGCTGTGCCATGGAGATAAACCACGCAGGCGCCCTTATCATTGACGATATTGAAGACAACTCTTCCATGAGAAGAGGCGAGGAATGCATACATTTGAGATATGGCCAGGATCTTTCCATTAATGCAGGCTGCACACTATACTTTCTCCCCTATCTCCTGATCGAAAAACATCCGCATCTCAATGAGGAACAAAAAAGAAAACTCTATGAGGTAATGCATAAAATAATGATCAAAGCCCACTTCGGACAGGCAATGGATATTTTCTGGTCAAGAAATTTGACCCAAAAAAACTTACAATCCTGGTCCAGAGACTCTCTAGGAGATAAAATCTTACAGATGTATGCCTACAAAACAGGAGCGGCTGTAGAAGGAGGAAGCGAAGCAGCCTGCGTCATAGCCAATGCAGATGAAAAGATTTACAGGGCTTTTAAATCCATGGCTTTGACTTTAGGAACAGCCTTCCAGATAGTCGACGATATCCACAATTTCAACACGTCTCCTGAATGGACAAAACAAACCGGTGAAGACATTTCCTCCGGAAAATTAACATACGTCATACATAAGGCCATCCAGAGCTTAGAGAAAAAAGAAACGGACCGGCTGCTGTCTATTATATGCTCCAAAAAAATGAGAACCAAGCCCGATGAAATCAAAACCGCAAGCCAAATTATCAGGGAATCCGGAACTCTCTCTTCATGCAAAAAAGAGGCGCAGGAAATGATAGATAAGGAATGGGAAAAATTTTCGAAAGTCATCCCTGTAACTGAAGCAAAAATACAAATGAGATTGTTGATCACAGGTCTTATAAATTTCAGTTATGAAACCTGACTTTGTTGATGAGGCTTCCTTGAAATGCTGGAAACACTAAAAAAAATCTCGAATAATATATCTCACCTCTCTTATAAAAATCATAGAATCATTCTCTTCACTTCATTAGCTCTGTTAATTGCAGGGCCTTTTTTTCTTAAGGATCTGGAAATCGAACCTATGCTTCTTGATTCAAAAGGCCTGCATGGAAAAGAGTTTAAATATTTTAATGATAACTTCAAAAGATTCGGCGAGAGTACTCCCCTGGTTTTGTTCCAACAGCATTCTCAGGTTGATGAGGATATCAGAAACAAATTTACAGATGCCTTAGTCAGGGAATTGAGGTCAATGGAAGAGATCGCATATGTTCAATCAGGTCTTTTCGAACTATCTGATTCAGAAAGACTGACCCAGATGATCAGAGCTGTCGTGTTTCAAGACCCGGACAAGTATTTAACCCTGTTTTCACAAAAATTCACAGACGAAGGCATACAAAAAGAAATCGTCCGGACACGAAAAAAGATTGTCATCGCTGATAATCCGGTTTACAGAGAGCTGATTGCCGTGGATTTATTCCATATTCGTGAACTCTTAGAGCCTTGGCTTAAAGATTATATGGCGAATTTTAAAATTTCCCACAACAGTGTTTATTTTGATTCTGAAGACCAGACATCTCGCTTGATCTTTGCTCAACCAAAAGGATCAGGAGAGGATACAAAATACTGCCTCATGCTTACTGAGTCCATACTATCAAAAATAGACAAAATAAAGTCATCCCTGGAGGGAAGCCAGGGCATTACCTGCGAATTCGCCGGAAAATACGGGTTGACCGCTCAAACATATTCATCATTTAACCACGAAATAATTTTCATCAACCTCATTTCTTCCCTTCTCATCTTTGTTTTGCTGGTCCTGGTTTTTAGAAACATAAAAGTCACTCTGATGTGTTTCCTTCCTATATTTTTCTCAGTTTATATTTCCCTTTTAGCAGCCCGGCTGTTCTTTAATCCCTTGAAAATGATCTCCATAGGATTTGCTGCCATTGTTTTAGGCCTTGGAGTGGACATCACTTTTCATCTGTCAAGCCGATTTTTTCAATACCGCAAAAAATACAGTTCCTTGGAAACAGCTGTAAAAAAGACTCTGAATGATTGCGGTTCTCCTTTGATCATTGGAATTTTAACTACGGGCTGCGGATTTTTTATTCTAAGCCTTTCCCGCTACTCAGCTTTAAGACAGTTTGGGATTCTTACATTTATAAGTCTCCTTTTGACTCTGGTAGTCACCCTATTCCTTTTTCCATCTGTTGTCAGAATGCTTCAACCAAAACAAATATACCAGACTAAATTAACTCAATTAAGGAGAATCCCCAGCTTTTTTTATAACCAATCCATGAAAAAAGTACTTATCAGCCGAATCGCGACAGCAGCCTTGATCATCGCCTCGATTATCATAGCAACGAACATTCAATTTGATATGTCTTTATCCAAACTGCTCCCCCAAAACACGAATTCATTGAATAATGCTAAAAAAGTATCGGAAAAATTCGGTTCTTCTTTCTTATTAAGCACTCAAATCACTGTTAAAACAGAGCAACTCCCTCAAGGAATGCTCTATCAAAAATATTTAGATAAAACACTTAATGAATTCGTTAAAAACGAAAAGATCGCAGGATTCTATTCACCCACTTTATTCTATATCCCCTATGAAGAGGTCCAGAAAAATTTGACACAAGTAAGGGCTCTCTTTAAAAAAATAAAAGAGAAAAAATCTGTTTTTTTTGAACAATTGAATGTGAATGGATTCCATATTCTTCCCCAACACGAAAAATACTATGAACTTCTGGAAGAAATTTTTAATGAAAACACATTGAATTCGAATGTGAACAGTGTTTTCCTAAATCAATTTCTAAAAAGAGAAGAAAAAGATTTCTATTTGCAAACCTATGTATGGCATAAAAATGAAATGATTAATTCAGAAATGCTTCTCAGTGTTTCTGAAGATTTAAAAAAAATCCCTGCACAAAAAAACATAGAAAAAGAACTCACAGGAACCTATCAGGTTCATCAGGCTGTAAACAAAATAATCAAAAAGGACTTTGTCTCTATCAGCCTCTGGGCAGGAGTCACCATCTCACTCATACTGCTTCTCTTTTTCAGGAAATTCAAGATACTTTTATTATCTCTACTGCCTCTTTTTGGTACCATACCCCTGACCTTAGCTTTTGTGCGGCTCACATCTATAGAATTCTCCCCGGCTCTCATTGGAGTGGTAGCTATCATCATCGGCATTGGTATTGATGATTCGGTGCATCTGATTTACCGAAAAACAAACAATCCTGAAAAACCAATCACCCGTATTCTCTCCGACATCTCCCCTGTTCTTACTCTCACAAGCCTTTCCACGGCTATCTGTTTTTTGACACTAACCCTTTCGAGTTCTCCCCTGCTATCCAATACAGGAGCGATCGTGGGATTTGGAGTCTTATCATGCTGGTTTTTCACCATGGTTTTACTCCCGCCTTTTCTTAAAGGGAAAAAACTATGAAAAACAGACATATCATTCCCTTTGTCGCTATCTTCACTACTTTTTTCATCTTTTTCCCTTCCATTTTAAAGAGCCAGGACATAGACACACTTCTTACAAAATGGGAAAACCGCCTAAAAAAAGAGAATTTGATTTCTTGTGATATAAAACAAACCAAACAAATCGAATTTTTAAAGGATGAAATCTCACTCAAAGGAAGATTTTATTACAAATACCCGCATTTCTTCCGGATCGAGATCCAGGGAGATGAAAATTACGATATTTACTGCGACGGAGATACAGTCCATATCATCGACCATGACTTAGGAGAAACAGAAGTCCATAATTTTGACAACCTTTATTCACAGAACCGTGTGCAAAAACTTTTTCATCCTGTGATCGGTCAGACCAAGGATGATATAAAAAAGAATTATGACATAATGTTTCATGAAGATACGCATTTCTATGAACTGACGCCAAAATTGTTATCAAGCAGTTCTTATCAAACAATTCTCTTTAAAGTGGATCTTGCGGACAGGATAAAATGGATGAAAATATTTTATAAAAACAGCGACTGGACTGAAACTGAATTCAGCAACTGGAAAGAGCTTGATAAAGTCTCGGACCACTTTTTCAAATATCTGAAATGACGCTAACTCATTCCGAAACGGAATTTGTGCGCAAGAGGTATTTTCTGGTAAGAAGCCAGATTTAAACGGAGGGAGAGGGATTCGAACCCCCGTCACGATTTCTCGTGAAGCGGTTTTCAAGACCGCCGCCTTCAGCCACTCGGCCATCCCTCCACAAAAAGACAATAGTCTAACATTTTTACTTCAGATTCGCAAAATATCAGGTAATCTCTGTAACTCCACCCATATATGAGTGGAGGGCTTCCGGAATCCTCACGCTTCCATCTTCCCGCTGATAAGATTCAAGAAGAGAGCTGACAGTCCTGCCCACAGCCACTCCGGAACCATTAAGTGTGTGTACATACTCAGAGCTGGACTTTTTATTCCTTCGAAACCGGATATTAGCCCGCCTCGCCTGAAAATCCTCACAATTCGTGCAGGATGAGATTTCTACATAGTCTTTTCTGTGGGGCATCCAGAGCTCCAGGTCATATGTCTTGGCTCCGGCAAAACCCAGGTCTCCTGTACACAGACTGACAACTCGATAATGAAGGTTCAGTTCTTTGAGCACTTTCTCCGCATTCAAAGTAATTTTTTCCAGCTCCTGGTAAGAATCCTCCGGCAGTGAAAAACTCATCAACTCGATCTTATTAAACTGATGCTGCCTTATGAGTCCCCGAACATCTTTTCCATAAGAACCTGCTTCACTTCTAAAGCAGGGGGTGTAGGCGACATATCTTTTAGGGAGTGACTCTGCTTCCATAATCTCATCACGAAACATATTTGTCAGCGGCACTTCAGCAGTGGGTATCAAATACCAATCATATCCTTTCAGTTTAAACAGATCTTCTTCAAACTTGGGAAGATTGCCTGTTCCCAGAAGACTCTCTTTATTTGAAATAAAAGGCGGAATCACTTCCTCAAATTCATTTTCTCTTAAATGGATATCAAGCATAAAATTTATCAAAGCTCTTTCCAATCTTGCGCCCAATCCTTTGTAAACAGCAAACCTGGATCCTGCCAGTTTCGCAGCTCTTTTAAAATCAAGGATCCCCAATCTTTCCCCTATCTCCCAATGCGGTTTGGGATCAAAATCGAATGCAGGCTTTGATCCTGATTTTCTCAATTCCTTATTGAAAGAGGGATCCTTACCAACAGGGACAGACGGGTGAGGAATATTTGGAATACCCAACATGATATCCTTTATCTTTTCATCTCTATCTTTGAACTCATCCTCATTTTTCTTTATTTCTTCCGTCACATGCTTCATCTCTTCCATCAATGAAGAGGCATCTCTGCCTTCACTTTTCATCTTCCCTATTAATTTTGAATTTTTGTTCAATTCATAACGGAGTTTCTCAATTTTAACCAAATATTTCTTTTTTTCTTCAGCCAGTTTGAGAAACCCAGAAAGGTCAAGGGCCACACCGCGATTTGATATTTTTTCCTCAACCAAATGGGCGTTTTCCTGAACGAATTTAATATCCAGCATGTGGTCGATTATATTATAAAAACAGTGTAATGTGAAATATTAAAATGAAGCGAAATTCAGATGTGGCCTCAGCTCCCTTCAGATTTTTTACGCCATTCTTCTTCGTTTTTCTCGGCTCCTGCGTAACTCCCCCCGTCCGTGGGTCACACATACTCGGAGCCCAGTTATGGGGGACGCTCCATAAGGTACCACCCTATATTACTGAATCCGTTGGATATTAAAAAATATTCCAGATTGTCTCCCTCTGAACTATTTCCATTTAATACACCACCGCAATCCTGCAGACGTAAGTCCCTATATGAGTGGGTTCCAACGAGGCAGGACAAGGGAAGATCGCATTCTGGTAGTAAGCCGCGTACATAAGCGGGATTCTATAGGGTGGTACCTTATGGGACGTCCCCGTATGATGCGAGGCGCAAGCAGCTTTTATGAATAACCGGGATTATTGACTATGGAGCTGTATTCACCTATTATAAAAAATCGAATGAAAGGGTTTTGAAAATGAAAAAATTCAAGGGCTATATCCAGATATACACCGGCAATGGGAAAGGAAAAACGACCGCAGCGTTCGGGCTGGCCTTAAGGGCAGCCGGCCACGGATACAAGACCTTTATAGGCCAGTTCATTAAAGGGCAAAAATATGGAGAACTCACAGCCATCAAAAAGCTAAAACCCCTGGTGGATATCAAACAGTTTGGCAGAAGCGGATTTATCCATGTCAACGAAGACCCGGATCCACGGGATATTGAAAAAGCCAATGAGGGATTAACAACGTGCTTAAAGGCCATGCTGTCAGGAAGGTATGACATCATTATCCTGGATGAAATTAACGTTGCTCTTTATTTCAATCTTATTAAAGAAAAAAAAGTCCATGAATTCCTGGATAAAAAACCAGAAAATATTGAAGTGATTTTAACAGGAAGATACGCGCCGGAATCTCTTATAAAAAGGGCTGACCTGGTGACTGAAATGAAAGAAATCAAACACTACTACACGAAAAAAATCACTGCGCGTGACGGGATCGAAAGATAACCTCCGGTGAAGCTTTTGAGGCAATAAATGGATAAAAGAAAATTCGAAAACCTGGTCGAAGAAGCCCTTTCTGAAATACATAAAGAGTTTAAAAAATACCTTAAAAATATAACCATTATCGTGGAAGACAATCCTCCTCAAGGTGTCTACAGCCGGCTTGGTATCAACCGGGGAGGACTTCTGCTGGGCCTGTATCATGGAGTTCCTATAGATAAGAGAGGAGCTTATTATGGAAATGTGCCCCCGGATGTCATTTCCATATACCAAAAACCTATAGAAAGAGTGTGTTCCACTGAAAAGGAAATCAAGCAAAAAGTCAGAGAGGTCGTAAGGCATGAGATAGGACATTATTTTGGTAAAGACGATAAAGAATTAAAGGAAATAGAAAACGAGACTGACTAACGGAAGGATAGGATTATGAAGGAACCGTACAAAGGCATCATTGCTGCGCTGACAACTCCTTTTAAGGATGAGTGCATTTATCCTGAGAAATTAAGAGAAAATATCGATAAATACAATGCGACCGGCCTTTCAGGCTATGTCATTGCCGGTTCAACCGGAGAAAGCGCCTATTTATCTGACGACGAATGCATAACCCTTATCCGGGAAGCCAAAAAATCATCATCAAAAAACAAAAAAATCATAGCCGGAACAGCGCGTGAATCTGTGAAGAACACGGTTGACCTCACAAACAGGGCCGCGGATGCAGGGGCTGATGCCGCACTTGTCTGTACGCCTCATTATTACAAATCCGACATGACTCACACGGCACTGAAAAAATATTATCTGTCCCTTGCAGAAAAATCCCGCATTCCCATAATCATATACAATATTCCTCAAAATACGGGAATCAGTGTGGACAAAGAACTTATCATAGCTCTTTTAAAACATCCCCATATCCTCGGTATAAAGGACAGTTCCGGGAATCTCACCTTTTTTGAGGAAATTTCCCCTTATCTCAGCCCGGAAAAATCATTCCTTCTCGGAGCCGGAAGCTTGATTTTCCCCGGACTCGTCATGGGAGCCAGCGGGGGGATATTGAGGCTTGCCAGCGTGGTTCCTCGTCTCTGCACTCAATTATATGAACTATATACAAACAAAAAATGGGAGAAAGCAAAAAAACTCCAGCTGGACCTAGTCCCTCTCAATCAATCCGTTACAAGACAGCATGGTATCTCCGCGGCAAAATTCGCCCTGGATCTGCTTGGGTATTATGGAGGCCCCTGCCGGCT